>JAXHOC010000019.1:0-62143 GCA_034519725.1 Agrobacterium sp. | reverse complement strand
GTACTTGCTTCGTTCAGTTACACGTATTGCTGAAAAAGATCAGGCTGATTGCCGCCTTCGATCACCGCGACATCTTCATCGATCCGGATCCCGATATCGAGAAATCCTTCACCGAGCGCAAACGGCTTTTCGAATTGCCGCGCTCCAGCTGGCAGGATTACGACCGTTCGACGCTGTCAGTCGGCGCGATGATCATCTCGCGTTCCGAAAAATCCGTGACGCTGACGCCGGAGGCTGTGGCTGCCATCGGCATCGACAAGTCGGTCGCCACGCCTTTCGAGATCATGACGGCCATCCTCAAGGCGCCGACCGATCTTCTGTGGTTCGGCGGCATCGGCACCTACATCAAGGCGGCGGTGGAAACCAACGCCGAGGTGGGTGACAGGGCGAACGACCCGATCCGCGTCAACGCAACCGAGCTGCGCGCCAAGGTCATCGGCGAAGGCGCCAATCTGGGCATCACCCAGAAGGGCCGCATCGCCTATTCTCTGGCCGGCGGGCGCTGCAATTCCGACGCCATCGACAACTCGGCGGGCGTCAACTCCTCCGACGTCGAGGTCAACATCAAGATCGCGCTCGCCTCGGCCGTCAATAGCGGCCGCCTGACGATGCCGAAACGCAACCAGCTTCTCGCTTCCATGACGCCGGAAGTGGCCCAGCTGGTGCTGCGCAACAACTACCTGCAATCGCTGGCAATCTCGCTGACGGAACGGCTGGGGCTTGCAAATCGCGAAGAGCTTGGCCGCATGATGGGTGCGCTGGAGGCAACCGGCCAATTGAACCGCAAGGTGGAAACCTTGCCTGACAATGCCGAGTTCAACGAGAGATACGCCGCAGGCAAGCCGCTGACCCGGCCGGAAATCGGCGTGCTGCTTTCCTATGCCAAGCTGACGCTGTTCGATGCGCTGGTGGCAAGCCCCCTGCCCGACGAACCCTATCTCCAGCATCTCCTCCTCGACTATTTCCCGGCCAAGATGCAGAAGAACTATGCGGACGATATCAAGGCGCATCGCCTGCACCGCGAAATCGTCGCGACAGCGCTCGCCAATGCCGTGGTGAACCGCGGGGGCCCGGGCTTCGTGCAGAAACTCGCGGACGCGAGCGGCCTCCTGCCGGCCGATGTCGTCAAGGCAGCGGTCATCGTTGAGGATGGTTTCGGCCTGAAACGTCTGTGGAGCGAGATCGATGCGCTTGACGGAAAGATCAGCGGAGAAGTCCAGAACGGGCTTTATGCCACGATCACCCGCATCTTCTCCGATGCAAGCAGGCTTTACCTGCAAACCGGGAGCGCGGGTGCTGGAACGAGCGACATGGCGACCGAAATCGAGCGTCTGAAAACCGCAATCAAAACACTGTCGCCGGCAGCTGCAAAATATCGTCGCGAACTTGGCATCACGGAAATCGCCGACGTTCCCTCCGCTCTTCTGGAGGAACTGGATACGCTTTCCCTGCTGGTCTATGTGCCGGAGATCATGCGTATCGCTGAAAGTGCGGGCACCACGCTTGCCCGCGCCGCCGAAAGCTACGCCACCGTCTCCTCGACCTTCCGCGTCGCGCGCCTGCTGGATGCCAGCCAGCGCATCGCCCCGGCCGATCACTACGAGAGCCTCGCCCTTCTGCGCAGTCAGGACCAGATCGCCTTGTCGCGACGCCGGATCGTCATCTCGGCCCTGACCGAATATGCGAAGGAAAAGGACCCCGTTCAGGCCTGGTATGCAGCCGACCGCGTGCGCGTCAATCGCATCGTCTCGGAACTCGGCGCGCTCAGCGAAAGCGGCGATACCAACCTCGCCCGCCTGACCGTGGCAGCGGGACTGCTTGGCGATATCGTTCAGGCGCGCTGATCGACCGTCCGACAAACGCCATCCGGGTTACCCGCCCGGATGGCGACAAACCTGACGGTTGCACCGTCATCACGCATTTCAGTCTCTCCCCGATATCCGATAGGACAATGAATGGCTGTGCCCTCCCAAAACGCGGAAACAGTGGTTGCCAAACGCGGCATCTGGGGCTGGGTCATGTTCGACTGGGCGGCGCAGCCCTTTTTCACAGTCGTGACGACCTTCGTTTTCGGACCCTATTTCGTCGCCCGCCTCACCGATGATCCGATTTCGGCGCAGGCGACATGGAGCAATATGGCGACGGTTTCGTCGATCATCATCGCCCTCTTCTCCCCCATTCTCGGCTCCATCGCCGATCAGTCCGGCGCGCGCAAGCCGTGGATCGCCTTTTTCGCCGCCATCAAGATCGTCAGTCTTTTATTCCTCTGGTTCGCGGCACCGGGTTCGCCGATCATCCTGCCGATCATCTGCATGATATTCGCATCCATCGCGGCGGAGTTTTCGATCGTTTTCAACGATTCCATGATACCGCGACTGACCAATCCGCAAAATGTCGGGCGCATTTCCAATCTTGCCTGGGGTCTCGGTTATCTCGGCGGCATGGTGGTGCTGATGGCCGTGGTAACGCTTCTGGCCGCCAACCCGCAGACAGGGCTGACGATCGCCGGCATCAAGCCGCTTTTCGGTCTCGATCCGGCAACCGGCGAGGACGCCCGAATAACCGGCCCGATCGCCGCCGTCTGGTATCTCATCTTCATTCTGCCGATGTTTCTGCTCACCCCTGATGCGGACAAGGGCCTGCCCTTCGCAGCGGCGATCCGCTCGGGGCTGGCGGAGCTGAAGACAACCCTGCGCGAACTTCGAAACAGACCCGTCCTGTTGCGGTTCCTGATCGCCCGTATGCTTTATCAGGACGGCGTCAACGGCGTGCTCATTCTGGGTGGTGTGTTTGCGGCGGGAATGTTCGGTTGGGCAACGATGGAGATCGGCCTCTTCGGCATTCTCCTCAACGTCGTCGCCATCGCGGGCTGTTTCGCGGCAGGGCGTGTCGACCAGAAACTCGGCTCCCGGATCACCATCCTCATCAGCCTGGTTCTCCTGCTCATCGCCACGCTTGGCATCGTCTCGACGGAAAAGGGTTCGACCCTGTTCGGCTGGATACAATTGTCGACAGCGGACAATGGCGGCATCTTCGCAACCGGCGCGGAAAAGGCCTATCTGCTCTATGGCATATTGATCGGCCTCGCCTTCGGTCCCGTTCAGGCCTCGTCGCGCTCCTATCTGGCGCGCAACATCACCGTGTCCGAGGCTGGACGTTATTTCGGCATCTATGCGCTCTCAGGCCGCGCCACCAGCTTCATGGCAACGCTGTCCTTTTCAATAGCAACCTATATCAGTGGCTCCGCCCATATCGGCATGGCCACCCTCATCATATTTCTGGGGTTGGGATTTGTTCTGTTGCTGCGCGTCCCGGAACGGGCGGCGAACTAGAGAACCGGAACAGAGCATTGAGGGGTCCGACCCGAAATGCTCCGGCCTCCGTCAGAGCTGATCGAGTTTTTGCTGCAATGCGCGCAGCTGCGCCTTCAGCTCATCGATTTCAGACGCATTCGGCTTGCGGTTTTCCTTGGGCGCCTGCGGCATTGCGAAAGGCGTGAACCCCTGCATCGCCTGGCGGAACAGTTCCGTATTGCGGCGGATCTGCTCTTCCATCATCTGCAGCGGCGCATGAAAATTGCGGGCAAGCGAACCGTCGCCGAAGGCCTTGGCCATATGCTCCTGCATCTGGCTCTGCTGATCGGAAAAGGTTTTCATCGAATGTTCGAGAAATGTCGGCACGACCATCTGCATCTGGTCACCGTAATAGGAGATCAACTGCCGCAGAAACGCCGTGGGCAACAGCGTATTGCCGGTTTTGGCTTCCTGTTCGACAATGATCTGCGTCAGGACCGCATGGGTGATGTCTTCGGATGACTTGGCGTCCTGGACCTTGAAGTCCTCGCCGCGTTTGACCATTTGCGCCAGATCGTCCAGCGTCACATAGGTGCTGGTTCCGGTGTTGTAGAGCCGCCGGTTGGCATATTTTTTAATGATTGTTTCGCCGTCGTGTTTTGCCATGCCCGCCTCCTCGCGATGATGGTATTTTCTTGTTTTTTGGTGTTATTGCTCTTCCCGCGCGAAGTGTATGCGCAAAACAAGCTCCGTGACAAATGTTTTGTGCATCGCAACAGTTTGTTTTTTGCGCAGCAATTTTCCGCAAGATTCCGGCGCGTTTTAGCAACATCTTTTAAAGCAACTTTCGGCATTTGACTTGTATTCAAAGCTTTGCCAGTCTCCGCCCGCAAGTGAGGAGAAAACAGATGACGCCTTCAATCGTGATTGCCAGCGCTGCGCGCACTGCCGTCGGTTCCTTCAATGGTGGCTTTGCCAACACGCCCGCCCACGAGCTTGGGGCAACAGTCATCAATGCGGTTTTGGAGCGCGCCGGTATAGCTGCCCATGAAATCGATGAGGTTATCCTCGGTCAGGTGTTGACGGCAGGCGAGGGGCAGAACCCGGCGCGGCAGGCAGCAATGAAAGCCGGCATTCCGCAGGAAGCAACCGCCTTCGGCATCAATCAGCTCTGCGGTTCCGGCCTGCGCGCCGTGGCACTCGGCATGCAGCAGATCGTCACCGGCGACGCGGCCATCGTCATTGCCGGCGGGCAGGAATCCATGTCCATGGCGCCCCACTGCGCCCATTTGCGCGGCGGCGTGAAGATGGGCGATTTCACGATGATCGACACCATGTTGAAGGACGGCCTGACGGACGCCTTTTACGGCTACCACATGGGGATAACCGCCGAGAACATCGCCCGGCAATGGCAGCTTTCCCGTGATGAACAGGACCAGTTTGCTGTCGCATCGCAAAACAAGGCCGAAGCCGCGCAAAGCGCCGGCCGTTTTTCGGATGAGATCGTGCCTTTCACGGTCAAGGGCCGCAAGGCCGACATCATCATCGATGCGGACGAGCACATCCGCTCCGGCGTCTCGCTGGAAACCATGGCAAAGCTGCGTCCCGCCTTTGACAAGGAAGGCACGGTAACCGCCGGTAACGCTTCCGGTCTCAATGACGGCGCCGCCGCCGCACTTCTGATGTCGGAGCAGGAAGCCGCAAAGCGTGGCATCAAACCGCTGGCGCGTATCGCTTCCTGGGCGACGGCGGGTGTCGATCCGCAGATCATGGGAACCGGCCCCATCCCCGCGTCACGCAAAGCGCTGGCCAAGGCCGGCTGGTCGATCGGCGATATTGGCCTCGTCGAGGCCAACGAAGCCTTTGCCGCGCAATCCTGCGCGGTGGTGCGCGAGCTTGGTCTTGATCCTGAGATCGTCAACGTCAACGGCGGTGCGATTGCCATCGGCCATCCGATCGGCGCTTCCGGCGCGCGTGTCCTGAACACGCTGATTTTCGAGATGCGCCGCCGCAACGTATCGAAGGGTCTCGCAACCCTTTGCATCGGCGGCGGCATGGGTGTTGCCATGTGCATCGAGGCGCTCTGAAAACCGCCGTGCGGCTTTCCAAAAAGCAATTCCGGTTCAGCGGGCAATAGGATAGAAGCGGTCTCCTCTTGGCCGCATTTCTGTGGCCGTTGAGCACGGCTGAAACAGTTCAGGAAATGGAGGCCATATGAGCCGGGTTGCGTTGATTTCGGGCGGGACGAGCGGCATAGGCGCCGCAATCGCCCGCGCCTTGCAAGCGGCCGGCTACCGGGTCGCCGTCAACTACGCTTTCACGACTGACAGGGCAGAGGCCTTCCAGACGGAAACCGGCATTCCCGCTTTTCAATGGGACGTGCGAGACTACGATGCCTGCGTAAAAGGCATAGCGCAGGTGGAAGAGGCCTTCGGCCCGGTCGAGGTTCTCGTCAACAATGCCGGCATCACCCGCGATGCGATGTTTCACAAGATGACGCCCCAGCAATGGCGCGAGGTGATCGACACCAACCTCAATGGCGTCTTCAACATGACGCACCCCGTCTGGCCGGGCATGCGCGACCGCGGCTTCGGCCGCATCGTCAATATTTCCTCCATCAACGGCCAGAAGGGCCAGGCGGGCCAGGTGAACTATTCCGCCTCCAAGGCTGGCGATATCGGCTTCACCAAGGCGCTCGCCCAGGAAGGCGCCAGCCGCAATATCACCGTCAACGTCATCTGCCCCGGCTATATCGGCACGGAGATGGTGAGAGCGATACCGGAAAAAGTACTGGCCGAACGGATCGTTCCGCAAATTCCGGTCGGGCGGCTGGGCGAACCGGAAGAAATCGCCCGCTGCGTCCTTTTCCTCGTCTCCGACGACGCCGGTTTCATAACCGGCTCCACGATGACCGCCAATGGCGGGCAATATTTCGCCTGAGCTCGGCACCCCATTCTCGTTGGGGGGCAAAATCCGGTAAACTTTTCGTGATATCAACCTTGATATTACCGCCACGCACAAAAACTTGATCGGAAAACACTGCAATAATGAAACTGCTAAACTAATGAAAATACGATAGTTTTCGTATAGTTTAGAACGAGTCTAGGAATCTTCCCGATGTCTTGCTGGAGGTTTTTCTTGACAGTGGGTCTCCTGTTTTGGTTTAAGAACGAAAACAACGTGTTGCGTCATACAGGCAGTCGATCATGCTGGTTTGCAGCTGCAATTACATCACCGACCACGATATCCGGGACGTCATTAACGAGCTCCTCGATGAGGACTGTTGGCAGCTGATCGTTCCGGCCAAGGTGTATCACGCCATGGAGAAACGCGGCCGCTGCTGCGGCTGTTTCCCGACCGTCGTCGATCTGATTATCCAGACCACGGAAGAATATCACGCCCGTCGCCACTCGACGGAAGCCGATGTTTTTGATTTTATGTCCCGCTTGAAGCGATTCCATGAAGATAACAGGAGAGCGGACATTGAAAGGCGACAAAAAAGTCATCGAGCGGCTTAACGAAGCCCTTTTTCTAGAACTCGGTGCGGTAAACCAGTATTGGCTTCACTACCGACTTCTGAATGATTGGGGCTACACCAAGCTTGCAAAGAAGGAACGTGCGGAATCCATCGAAGAGATGCAGCACGCCGACAAGATCATCGATCGTATTATTTTCCTGGAAGGTCATCCCAACCTCCAGACCCTGGCTCCCCTGCGCATCGGCCAGAACGTCAAGGAAGTGCTCGAAGCCGACCTGGCTGGCGAATACGACGCACGGACGTCCTACAAGAAATCGCGTGATATCTGTTCAGAGGCCGGAGACTACGTCTCCATGAAGCTGTTCGAAGCCCTGCTGATCGACGAGGAAGGTCACATCGACTTCCTCGAAACCCAGCTCGAACTGCTCGGCAAGATCGGTTCGGAAAAATACGGCCAGCTCAACGCCGATTCCGCCAACGAAGCGGAATAAGCTTTCGCAATCGACCAAGGAAAAGGCGGCCATTGGCCGCCTTTTTATGTGCCGGAAAGGTGCCGGAATTCGGCAACCACCTTCTCGTAGACACCGCGCTTGAACGGCACGATCAACTCCGGCAGGCTTTCCATCGGCTTCCATTCCCAGGCGTCGAATTCTGCCGTATGCCCGGTTGGCGGCGGGTCGATCTGGATTTCGCTTTCGTCGCCATCGAAACGGAAGGCAAACCAGCGTTGCGCCTGCCCGCGATATTTGCCTCTAAGGCCGATGCCGATCAGCTCGGGCGGCAGATCGTAATGAATCCAGTCACTCGCTTCCGCCAGCAACGTCACCGTTTTCATGCCCGTCTCTTCGTAAAGTTCGCGAATGGCGGCCGTCAAAGGCCGCTCACCGTCATCGATACCGCCCTGCGGCATCTGCCACAATTGCGGTGAACCGTCATATTCCGAATTGCCTTCCCTGATACGCCGTCCGGCCCAGACAAGGCCTTCGGCGTTCAGAACCATGATCCCCGCACAGGGACGGTAAGGCAAATCTTCTGCTTTGATTGTCATTGGAAACCCGCACTGTCTGGGCGCCTGGGAGGCGCTGAGGAATGGCTGCGCAGAAGGTTTACTGCCCCGCCTGCTGCGAAACAAGCGCAGAAACGCCGACGATCTCGATACCCCGGCCACCGGCTTCCCGCGACCACTTCGCGATTGCGGCAACGCTTTCGTCAAAAGCCGAGGCAACGCCGATCGCCTGGCCGTTGCGGCGCGCAATCCGCTCCAGTTCATCCAGCTTGCGCAGGATCGAGGCTTCGGTGACCTCACCGTCGAGCAGAACATCGGCAAAGCCCTGCGGCGCGGAAATGGCTTTCGCAATCCCGCCACTTTGCGACTGCGCCGATGAGGCATCGTCCAGAAACAGCAGCCCGCGCTTGCCGATATCGCGCATCACCGGCTCCAGCGCCGCCTGCTCGGACAGGAAGCGCCCGCCAAGATAATTCATGATGCCGGTATAATTGGTGATTTTCGCCATGGAGCGATGCAGCCGGTCGATATTGACCTTCGCCGGATCGCCGGCCAGCAGCGTGTCCGGGCCGGGATTGGTGCCGGGATAACCGAAAGGCTCCAGCGGCACCTGGAGAAGGATTTCATGTCCCTCACGGCGCGCTTCCTGCATCCAGCGCTGCAGGCTGTTGCCGCTTGCGGCAAAACCGAGCGTCACCTCCGGCGGCAGTTCCCGGATCGCCTTTTGCGAACCCGTCTGGCTGAGGCCGAGACCGCCGACCACGATCGCCACCCGCGTTCCCCGCGCACCGGACCACGGCCGGGCATATTGCTCCATCGGTCGCAAGCCATCGGCACCGATGACCGGCAACTTGCCGAACGCGGTTTCTTCCAGCAACGCATCATTGGGCCGCGTCGCCATGCGCGGATCCTGACCATAGGTCTGGCCGCTCATCAGCACCGGACCGTCGCTGTCGCGGGGGCGGGGAGAATAGACCGACACGACATTGCCATCCGGCATCGTCGCCCGGTTTATATTGGCGCCGGAGCGGCCGCTTTCCGGCTTCAGGCCAGCCGTGTCGCCGGGAGCCGCCACATCGGCTGCTGCCGTTTTCGGAGCATCATCGGGGAGTTGCGGCTGGGTGTCCGGTCCGGCAGCCGTCTTCTGCAAATTGCCGGGCGACAGGGCGGTATAGACGGAAAGCCCGCCAATCGTCAGAACGGCAAGTGCAGACAGCACCATAATGACGGAAAAGCGCCGGTTGATACCGGCGCTTTTTTTCTGTCGACCCAAAAGCGGTTTTCGCAGGTCAGAAGGCAATGAACGATCCGTCCAAACGGTTAGGCAATCGAGAAAATGCGCCTGATGGCCGGCGCATCCATCTTACTGCTTGTTGACCACAGCCTTATCCGGGTTCGGCGGGAACGACGGATCGGTCTTGGCGCCGCGCAACAGGTCCAGCGCATAATTGAGCTGGATATCGTCCTTGGCTTCCGGCGGAACATAGGCAGAGGAACCCGAACCTTCGTCCGTTTCGCTCTGGCCCTTGATATGGCCGGTCAGGCTGGATTCGCCTTCGGTCGTGACGCGGCCCTGCAATTCCGGCGGCAACGGCTGTTCGACCTTGATATCAGGCGTGATGCCCGTGCCCTGGATCGATTTGCCCGACGGCGTGTAATAAAGCGCCGTGGTCAGACGCAGCGCACCGGCCTCGCCGAGCGGGATGATGGTCTGGACCGAACCCTTGCCGAAGGAGCGCGTGCCGACCACAGTCGCGCGACGCAGATCCTGGAGCGCACCGGCAACGATTTCAGAGGCCGAAGCCGAGCCACCGTTGATGAGCACGATCACCGGCTTGCCGTCGGTCAGATCGCCTGCCGTGGCATTGAAGCGACGGGTCTCGTCCGGGTTACGGCCACGGGTCGAAACGACTTCGCCACGCTGGAGGAAGGCGTCGGAAACATTGATCGCCTGATCGAGCAGACCACCGGGGTTGAGACGCAGATCGAGCACGTAGCCCTTCAGCTTGTCGGCCGGAACATCCGTCTTGATCTTCTTGATCGCCTTTTCGAGATCGTCATAGGTCTTCTCGGTAAAGGAGATGACGCGAAGATAACCGACATCGCCCTCGACACGGGACTTGACCGCGCGAACCGCAATAACGTCACGCATGACGGTGAATTCGAGCGGTTTGTCGGCGCCCTGGCGGATGATCGTCAGCTTGATCGGCGTCTTGACTGCACCGCGCATCTTTTCGACCGCCTGCTCCAGCTTCAGGCCGCGAACCGGCGTGCCGTCGATTTCCGAAATGTAGTCGCCGGCAAGAATGCCAGCGCGCGAGGCAGGCGTGTCGTCCATCGGCGAGATCACTTTGACCAGCTCGTTTTCCATCGTCACTTCGATGCCGAGACCGCCGAACTCACCCTTGGTCTGGGTGCGCATGTCGTCGGCGTCCTTGGCATTCATGTAGCTCGAATGCGGATCAAGCGAGGTGAGCATGCCGTTGATGGCATTCTCGATCAGCTGGTCGTCCTCCGGCGGCGTCACATATTGCGCACGCACCCGTTCGAACACGTCGCCAAATATTGACAGTTCCTTATAGGTCGAAGGCCCGGCTGCCTGTGCCGGCATGCTCGCCGAATAAATCACACTCATCGCCGTGGCGCCCATAAGCCCACCGATAAGGAGAAGCGAAACCTTACGAATCATTGTGCGCCCTTCCGGTATTTTTTGCGGTCCACCAAGGTTGGGAATCAACCGGCACACCATCTTTCCTAAACTCAATGTAGAGCGTTGGCCGGTCGGTTTCCAGCGCCAATGCTGCTGCACTCGCTACTCTTTTTGCACCCATGGAGGCGATAGGCTCTCCGGAAAACACAAACATTCCCTGCCGTGTCCTCACATTGTCCATGCCCGTCATGACCACATGGTATCCATCACCCGTATTGAGGATGATCATTCGGCCGTAACTGCGAAAATCTCCGGCAAAGACAACAAAGCCGTCCGCCGGGGCCGTCACGATCGCCTCAGGTCCGGTCGCGACGACAATTCCCTTGGAAAAGTGGCCCGTACCATCCGCATCGCCGAAACGGCGCAACACATCTCCAGCCACTGGCATGTCCAGCTTTGCCTTCAAACTCGCGAACGGATATGCGGGCGCAATACGGTTTTTATCGGGCATTCCCGCCTCGGCTGCGGCACGCTCTTTCTCCCGTTCCGCTTCGGAAAGACGGGCAACGCGCTGCTCTTCGGCACGCGCCCTTTCCATCGCTTCCCGCACCGAACTGATCTCGCTTTCAAGCGAACCGACCAGACCCTCGAGGCTGGTCGCCTTGCTAGCAAGCTCCTCGGAGCGCTTGCGTTCCGCCTCCAGCGCCGCAGCCGTCTGGGAATTTCTGCGGTCATTTTCGGCAAGCAGCAGGTCGAGGCGTTTTTCCTCTTCCAGACTTGCCGTCATCATACCCGTAAGATCGTCCTTTTCGCGAGCGATTGCCTGCCTGACGTCGGTCAATTCTTTGAGAGCGGACACCAGCTTGTCCGTCTCACCGCGAATGCCGGGCACGACGGCGCCGAGCAGAATGGCGCTGCGCACCGAAGCCAGCGCATCATCAGGCGAAACGAGAAGGGCCGGCGGCGGGTTTCTGCCCATGCGCTGCAATGCGGCTAGAACCTCCGCCAGCACACCACGCCTCTCGCGCAGGGATGCCTTGACGCCATCTTCGCGGATCGAAAGCTTGGCGAGGCGATCCTCGCCATCGCTGATCTTGGTTTCCAGCGCCTTGCGCCGCGCAGCCGATGCGATCAACTCGTCACGGATCCGGGCACTGTCCTGATTAAGGGAAGCAATGCTTTCCTGAAGATTGCGGGTCTTGTCTTCCGAAAGGCCGATGCTATCGACCAGTTCTTCCAGATCCTGGCGGTTCTGGTCGCGGCGTTTTTCCAGCGTCTGAAGCGCCTCCGGCGACGAATCGCCCTCACCAGCCGGTGCTGCACCCGCATCATCGCGTGAAAAAGCGCGTTCGACGGGGGAAATGCCGAGGACAAGCACAGCGAAAACCGCGCCCGCAAGGGCAGCGTGGCGTTTTCGTTGAGACCGCTTGTCCATTTGAACTTTCTTTGATGCCGAAGCAGGAGCGCCGATATTAGGGATTTTGCCGCAATCTTCCAAGAGGCCTGGAAAAGGCTGGCTGCAAAGCCTTGCACACCTTTCCGTCTCGCCAAGCTTCATGTTGAAATTGAGACGATTTTCCGCATGAAGATCAGGCTCAAACGCGATGATAGGGATGGCCGGAGAGGATGGTGACCGCACGGTAAAGCTGTTCGGCGATCAGGATACGAACGATCTGGTGCGGCCATGTGAGCTTGCCGAGATTGAGAACCGCCGCCGCCCTGTCGTAAAGTGCGGGGTCGAGACCATCGGCGCCGCCAATCGCGATCACGAGGTCGCGCTTGCCGCTATCGCGCAGATCGCCAAAAAACGTGGCAAAGCCCGGGCTATCAAGCGCCTTGCCGCGCTCGTCCAGCAGCACGAGCACCGCGCCGTCAGCCAGATGTTTTTCCAGCATCGCTGCTTCTTCGCGCTTGCGTGTTTCCGCGTTCGATGCCCGGCTTTCCGCGACCTCGATCACACGCGAAAACTCCAGCCCGATCGCCGGGCCGGTCTTGGCCAGACGCTCGATATAACGGGTCGCAAGATCCTTTTCCGGGCCGGATTTCAGCCGTCCCACCGCAAAAATCGAAATCCGCATCGCAAACCTGTAACTGTCGTGACCCAACGGGTCACGCTCTTAACAGCATAGCCTGCGGATTCCTATGCGGCCGGCTCGCTTTCCGGCCAGACACATCGACCCGACATCACAAGGGATATTCGGGAGGCCCGATGTGCGGCGTCAAAGGCTCACCGCATCAATGCAGCGTGTCTTCCGGCATGTCCGGCGTCGCCCACATTTTTTCAATGTTGTAGAAGACCCGGATTTCCGGACGGAACACATGAACGATGATATCGCCGGTATCGATCAGCACCCAATCTCCGGTCTCCAGACCTTCGACGCGGGCGCCTCCAAACCCTTCATCCTTCATATCTTTAAGAAGATGCTCGCATATCGCCGAGACATGCCTGCTCGATCGCCCGGAGACTACCACCATGTAGTCCGCAAGCGCCGATTTTCCGGCAATGTCGAGAGATACGATATCTTCAGCCTTGGAGTCCTCGAGGCTCGCGAGGACGGTTTCGAGGGCGTGGTCGGCGGCATCGGCGCCACTGTCCTGGCCCTTCGGGATGGCAACAAATGCTCTTCCCTTGGCGTGTACTGTTGTCAGAGGTTTTCCCTTTCCAAGAATGACAAAACAGGCACTGGCGACGCGAATCTGTGCGTCACCCTATTAAGGTGGCACCAAACTATTAAGTTTTCAAGATATGGAGCCTCCAACGGCCGCCGCATACATCATTTGTGATTATTGCGGAGCGCCGTGGAACTGAGCGTCGACCGCGGACCGTGGATAAAGACCCAGGCGGGCGCCCTTTTTTTCCACAAAACGCCCGCATCATCCTCATCGATGCGCGCCTGGCTATAGGTCTGCGCCATGGTGGAGGAGAGGTAGGACAAGGTGGAACCCGGCCGGTCGATCACCGCAATTGGAAAGGTCTCGGCGATCCTCCGCCAATGTTGCCAGCGATGGAAGCTTTTCAGGTTGTCCGCTCCCATGATCCAGATGAAGCGGACATGCGGATTTTTCGCCTTCACCCGGGCAAGCGTATTGGCCGTATAGCTGATCCCAAAAGACTTTTCAAAGGCCGTCACCTTGATGCGCGGATCGCTGACAAGCCTTTCGCAGGCAGCGATGCGATCTTCCAGAGACGCCAGTTCGGAGCGGCTTTTGAGCGGGTTGCCCGGCGTGACCATCCACCAGAGTTGGTCGAGACCCAGCCTGCGAAGCGCAATTTCGGCGACAAGTGCGTGGCCGGCATGCGGCGGATTGAAAGAGCCGCCGAAAAGCCCGACGACCATGCCGCGCTCCGCATGCGGCATGGTGAGATAACGTCTGTCGAGGCGTGTTTCGGCCGCCAACTATCAGGTCCGTATCTGACCGGTGCCATGCACGCGGTATTTGAACGACGTGAGCTGCTCGACGCCAACCGGGCCGCGTGCATGCATTTTGCCGGTGGCGATGCCGATTTCCGCACCCATGCCGAATTCACCGCCATCGGCAAATTGGGTGGAGGCATTGTGTAGCAGAATGGCCGAATCGAGTTCGTTGAAGAAACGCTCGACCACCACAGGGTCCTCGGCGATAACAGCCTCGGTGTGGTTGGACGAATAGGTGCCGATATGGTCGATCGCGCCGGAAATGCCGTCCACGACAGCAACCGAAATGATGGCATCGAGATATTCCGTGCGCCAGTCATCTTCCGTTGCGGCTTTCAGACCCTCAACCACATTACGAACGGCCTGCGAACCGCGCACTTCGCAACCGGCTTCGATCAGGCCTTTGACCAGCGGTTCAAGATGGGTCGAAGCAGCGGCCTTATCCACCAGCAGGGTTTCAGCCGCCCCGCAAATGCCGGTGCGACGCATCTTGGCGTTGACGACGATGCCTTTGGCCATCTCGAGGTCAGCCGACCCGTCGACATAGATATGGCAAATGCCTTCCAGATGCGCAAACACCGGAACCCGCGCTTCCGATTGCACCCGCGCAACCAGGCTTTTGCCGCCGCGCGGCACAATAACGTCAACCGTGCCGTTCAATCCGCTGAGCAAAGCGCCAACGGCAGCACGGTCCGTGACCGGCACCAGCTGAATGGCGTGTTCGGGCAGGCCGGCAATCTTCAGGCCCTCGACGAGGCAGGCATGGATAGCACGCGATGAATGTTGCGAATCCGAGCCGCCGCGCAGGATGACGGCATTGCCCGCCTTGAGGCAGAGCGCGCCGGCATCCGCCGTCACATTCGGGCGGCTTTCGTAAATCACGCCGATAACGCCGAGCGGCGTGCGCACCCGCTCGATCTTCAGACCGTTCGGGCGATCCCAGGCGGCAATGACTTCGCCAACCGGATCGGCAAGTGCGGCAACCGAGCGGATGCCTTCGGCAATGCCGGCGATCCGCGCATCGTCAAGCGTCAGCCTGTCGATGAAGGAAGCAGCAAGGCCTGATGTGGCCGCCGCCGCCAGATCTTTCCTGTTGGCAGCAAGGATGGTTTCCCTGGACGCCTCGATGGCGGACGCCATGGCAAGAAGCGCGCGGTTCTTCTGATCCGTGCCTGCGATGGACAACGGTCGCGAAGCAGCTTTTGCCTGTGCACCGATGGTCATCATCAGTGCATCGATATCATGGCTCTGCTTCACGGCCTGTTCAGGCATGGACCTCATCCTTCCTAGTATTTTTAACTTTCACGGCAGCACCGGTCATAACCAGATCGTCGCGATGGATCATCGCCGCACGCCCGACATAACCGAGGATCGCCTCGATCTCGTTGGACTTGTGACCGATGATGAGACGCGCCTCGTCCGCATCGTAGCCCGCAAGGCCGCGCGCGACCTCGCGGCCTTCCACGCCGATGATGGCAATCGCATCGCCGCGTCCGAAATTGCCCTTCACCACCCGCACGCCCGCAGGAAGCAGGCTCTTACCGGCATAGAGCGCTTTTTCCGCACCCGCATCCACATGAATTTCACCGGCAGGCTGCAATTGTCCGGCAATCCAGGTCTTGCGCGCCGTGACCGGTGTGCCTGATGGCGCAAACCATGAGGAACGGGCACCGTTTTCGATGGCCTTCAATGGATTGAGCGTCTTGCCGGATGCGATGATCATGCCGCAACCGGCAGCGGTCGCGATCTTTCCGGCATCGATCTTGGTCCGCATGCCGCCGCGTGAAAGCTCGGAGGCCGCGCCACCGGCCATGGCCTCGATCTCGGGGGTGATGTCTGCAATGGTCTCGAGGAACTTCGCATCCGGATCGAGATGCGGCGGAGCTGTGTAAAGCCCGTCAATATCCGACAGCAATACCAGAAGATCGGCACCCGTCATGGTGGCCACGCGGGCGGCCAGACGGTCATTGTCGCCATAACGGATTTCGGTGGTCGCCACCGTGTCGTTTTCATTGATGATCGGAATGGCCCCGATCTTCAGCAGCTGGTTGATGGTGGCGCGCGCATTGAGGTAACGGCGGCGCTCCTCGGTATCGGACAATGTCAGCAGAATCTGGCCCGCGACGATCTCATGCCGCGACAGGCTTTCCGACCATGCCCGCGCCAGAGCGATCTGGCCGACTGCGGCCGCCGCCTGGCTTTCCTCCAGCTTCAATGCGCCGGAGGGCAGGCCGAGCACGGTGCGGCCAAGCGCGATGGCGCCCGACGACACCACCTGGACATCGGCGCCGTTTTTCTTCAGCGCAGCGATGTCCTCGCAAATGGCGTCGAGCCAATCTTTCTTGAGCCCGCTTTTCCGGTCCACCAGAAGCGCCGAACCGATCTTGATGACGATCCGGTGGTGGCTGCCCAGCGGTTTGCGGGTCAGGCTCATAGGCGATCGTCCTCTTCCTCGGCCTCGCTATCCTCAGGCATCGAACGATCGGGAAGGGCTGTCTCGCCGCCATTGCTAGCCGAAACGATGATATCGCGAAGGGAGCGCAGCGCTTCCGTCATGCCGATATGGGCAGCGGCGGACAGAAGAAGCGGAGGACGGCCGCAGGCCTTTTCCAGTTCCTTTGCCTTCTTTTTCAGTTCCTTTTCGTCAAGCACGTCGATCTGCGACAGCGCCACGATTTCCGGCTTGTCGGTCAAGCCGCCGCCGTAGGCGTCCAGTTCGGCCTTGACCGTCTTATAGGCCTGCCCGACCTTTTCTTCCTGCGCCGAGACGAGATGCAGCAGCACGCGGGTGCGCTCCACGTGTCCCAGAAAACGGTCGCCGATGCCCACGCCCTCATGCGCGCCTTCGATCAGGCCGGGAATATCGGCTAGCACGAATTCGCGGCCGTCGATCGTCGCGACACCGAGGTTTGGATGCAGGGTGGTGAAGGGATAATTGGCGATCTTGGGCCGTGCGCGGGTCACCGTCGCAAGGAATGTCGATTTGCCCGCATTCGGCAGGCCGACGAGACCGGCATCGGCAATCAGCTTCAGGCGAAGCCAGACCGTCTTTTCCTCGCCTGCAAGACCGGGATTGGCATGGGTCGGCGCCTGATTGGTCGAGGACTTGAAATAGGCATTGCCGAAACCGCCATTACCGCCGGCAGCAAGACGAAAGCGCTGGCCTTCCTTGGTCAGGTCGATGATCAGCGTCTCGTTGTCTTCCTCGAAAATCTGAGTGCCGACAGGCACTTTCAGAACCACGTCCGCACCCTTGGCACCGGTGCGGGTCTTGCCCATGCCGTGCTGTCCGATGGAGGCCTTGAAATGCTGCTGGAAGCGGAAGTCGATCAGCGTATTGAGGCCGTTGACGACCTCGATCCAGACGTCGCCGCCGCGTCCGCCATCGCCGCCATCAGGACCGCCGAACTCGATGAATTTTTCGCGCCGGAAAGAAACGGCGCCAGAGCCGCCGTCACCGGACTTGATATAGACTTTTGCTTCATCGAGAAATTTCATCGGACTGCCGTTCTGTCGGTTTGCGGGCACACCAGCTCGTCACGCCGTGCCAAACAAAAATATCGTCGTTTCGAATACAAGCGCTTCTCCACGACGTCAAAGACTATCGTGCGGGAAGCCCGTGCGTGAGACAAGGCCGGCCTTGGGCAAACCGGCCTTGTTTAGAGCATCGGGCCGAAAACTGCATGGCGGTTTTCGGAAAACCCGATGGTCCTCAAATGTCAGCGATGGGGCGGAATGACATCTTCCGCCGTTATCGCCGTATCGATATGCGCCACCATCGCAGCACGTGCCGTAGCGTAGATCTGGTGGCAGCCGGTCACCCGGAAGCCCAGTTTTTCCTGCACGCGCAGCGAAGCCGGATTATCCGCAAACACGCCGGAATGGAGAGTGACCCCCGGCATGCGGCGGAAGAACCGCTCGACGACGGCGGCAACCGCCTCGGTCATGTAGCCCTTGCCCCAGTAGAAGCGGTTCAGCCAGTAGCCGAGATGCCATTCGCCGTGCCGCAACTCCACCGAAACGACGCCGATCAGCGTATCGTCACCACAGGTGATGGCGAAATCCCAATCGGGCAGGGTGCCGGAGGTGCGCAGCACCAGCCATTCCAGCGCATCCTGTCGATGATAGGGTGCGGGAACACGAGCCAGCATCCTGGTCACGGCAAAATCGCCAAGCGATTCCGCAATGCTGCCGGCATCGGAAAGCCGCTGCGGGCGCAGCGCCAGACGCGACGTCTCGATGACGGGGCAGGGGCCGGGCGGCGCAACCGTTGCAGCGGCGCGCTGGCGGGTAAGCTCGATCGTGCTCATCCCATATCCCCCCAGCTCTTCAGCGAAACCCAGGTCTTGCGATCCAGCCTGTACCATTCGACGGGTACCATGCCGCCCAGCGCCAAAGAACCGATCATGCCGGATCCCTGAAGCTGGAAACCGCACTTCTGGATGACCCGGCGCGAGGGGATGTTGGTGACCCGGCAGCGGGCATCGATCTGGTCGATTTCACGCGTGCGGAAGGCCATGTCGATCAGCGCATGCGTGGCTTCGGTCATATAGCCCCGGTTCCAGTAGGGTTCCCCCAACCAGTAACCGATCTCCAGCGTCTTTTCGTCTTCCTGCGGTTCAAGCGCGCAGCAACCGAGAAACTCGCCATTGTCCATGCGGGTAATCACATAGACGCACTTGCCGATCTCGCCAGCATTGGTGCGTCGCACGAAGTCCGCGGCGTCTTTGGCCGTGTACGGGTGCGGCATACGCGACACCATGGTCGCGATATTGGCATTGTTGGCAAGATGGGCAAGGGCGTCGATGTCTTCTTCGTGAGGCTTGCGTAAAACCAGCCTCTGCGACAGTAAAACGGGGCAATCGCTCCTCGACCGATCGGGCCTCGGCCGCTCTTCGGGTGACCGTGATTGGTCAACCCTCAACAATTCAGCTTGCATGGTTCAGTCCCTCCTTGGGGGTTAAAGAAAAAGGGGAGTTGGGTGGTACCCCATCTCCCCTGTTTTCTTGACTGAACCTGATACGTCTCAGCCGGGTCGATGGGACACCGGCTGCATATGACGCTTACCGGCTTATTCTGCGGCTTCGGCTTTCGGAGCCACGGATACGAACACGCGGCCATTGCCCTTCGTGCGGAAGCTTACGTTACCGGCCGTCAGTGCGAAAATCGTGTGGTCCTTGCCGATGCCAACGTTGGCGCCCGGATGCCACTGCGTGCCGCGCTGACGCAGAATAATGTTGCCTGGAATGACAGCTTCGCCGCCGAACTTCTTTACGCCAAGGCGCTTGGATTCGGAATCGCGACCGTTACGCGAGGAACCGCCAGCTTTTTTGTGTGCCATTGGAGTTCTCCTTTAAACCTTGTTTCCCGTGTCGCGCCGATTAGGCAGCAACGATGTCCGTGATGCGGACGACAGTGTGATGCTGACGATGGCCGCGCGAACGCTTGGAGTTCTGACGACGACGCTTCTTGAAGGCGATGACCTTCTTGCCGCGATTATGCTCGACAACTTCAGCCTTGACGATGGCACCCTTGACAAAGGGAGCACCGAACTGAGCGTCGGCACCTTCGCCGATCACGAGAACTTCGGTGAATTCTACGGTTGCGCCTGCCTCTGCTTCCAGCTTTTCGATGGTCAGCACGGCATCGGCCGCTACGCGGTACTGTTTACCGCCGGTCTTGATGACTGCGAACATTTGTTATCCTTTCATGTTCGTTCCGGCTCTGCCCGCAAATGCAAGCTGGCCGTCTTTTTATCAGTCGGAGTAGCGGAAATCCTTGAGGACTGAATGCCCTTTTGAAAGTCTGCCGGTGAAGCCGCCTTTGAGGGGCGGAATGAACAGAAGGCGCAATACGCCATCAATTTGGGTGCGAGTTACGCGAGACATCCGTTTATGTCAAGATCACGAATGTTTGAAAAGTAACTGTAACGCCAAGAATTTCATGCTTTTTTGGCAGGCGGAGCAGTCAGGTCTCGAAATTTGCGCAGCAAGTGTTTATATGGGCCTTCAACAAGGAGCAGAAATGGCCCGCATAGACCAGACCGACGATTGGCGGGACCGCCATGCGCCGACGCTTTCCGCCTTCGAGTCGCTTGCGATCGAGGCATATGGCCACCTGCCAGACGAATTCCGTGCATTGACGAAGGATCTCGTCATCGAGATCTCGGATTTCCCGACCGACGAAGTGTTCGAGGATATGGCGCTCGAAACGCCGTTCGACCTGCTCGGATTGTTCGAGGGACGCGGCATCTCCGAACGTTTCACCATGGAAACCGGCGAGATGGTGAACCGCATCACGCTTTATCGACGCCCCATTCTCGACTACTGGGCCGAGAACGAGGAAACGCTTGGCGATATCATCACCCATGTCCTCATCCACGAGATCGGCCATCATTTCGGCCTGTCGGATGACGACATGGAGCGGATCGAGGAAAGCGCCGACGAGGCCGCGGCGGAGCGCTGACCCCGCCGGCGGCAACGCCTGTTATTGCTCGCCGAGCTTCATATCCGGATGGTATTCCTTGCCCTCGACCACCTTGGTCACGGCCTGGCCGCAATGCATGACGCCGCTTGCGGCGTTGAAGGCATAGCTTGGCGAACCGGCAAGCTCCCACCCCTTGTTCAGAGCATCGGTAACCCGGTGACAGAACTTCGCGTCGTCCGGACCGGTAATGAAACGATAGACCTTCACGCCTTTTGCGCCTTTCGTTGTGCGATGATATCGGCCATGGCGACCAGCCTTTCGGCCTGCCCCACATGCAGCCGTTCGATCATCCGCCCGTTCATGTTGATGACGTTCAATTCCACAGATTCGGGTTTTGCGAAAGCGTCGATAACCACTTTGGCTTCTGCAACGGCAGCCTCATCGGGGGCGAAGTGGCGATTGGCCGGCTCGATCTGGGCCGGATGGATCAGCATCTTGCCGTCAAAGCCCATGGCACGGCCCTGCTCGCATTCATCGGAAAAAGCGGCAATATCGCGAAAATCATTCGACACGCTGTCGATGACATCAAGACCGTAGGCGCGGGCGGCAAGCACCACCTGCATCATCCACGGCACGAGGTAGGTCCGTCCGGGAAGGGCCGGAACCCGTGCTTCCTTGCGCAGATCATTCAGGCCTATGACAAAGGCGGCAAGCCGGGCATCCGGCGTATGGGCAGCGTCGGCAATGGATGCGGCGTTCAAAACACCGAGAGGCGTCTCGATCATCGCCCAGATTTTCAAGCCCTGGGGCGCATCCGCCTCCGCCAGAAGATCGGCCAGATCGTGAATATCGGCGGGCTGCTCCACCTTCGGCAACAAAACCGCATCCGGCCGGCAGGAAAGCACGAGTTTGAAATCCGCCATCCCATCCGGCGTCGACAGCGGATTGATACGAATGATGGTCTCGCGTCCGGCGAAGGGCGCATCCGAGAACAGCTTCTTGAGATTTTCCCGCGCCTCGCCCTTCATGTCGGGCGCGACGGAATCCTCCAGATCGAGGATAACACCGTCGCAATCAAGATCGCGGATTTTTTCGAGCGCCCTGGCATTGATGGCCGGAACCGACAGCAGCGAACGGCGCGGTCTCACAGGAATATTTTCGAAAAAATTAGTCATGCCGCACTTGTGTCAAGCTTTTGTGACATCTGCAACACGACAATCCACTGAATCCTCTTGCAAGCCGGAAGAAGAAGGCCCACATTCGTCTGGAAAGAAAGGTTGAATCATGCAAGGCATACGTTCATTTTTCATCGCCGCATCCGGCATCGCACTTCTGGCTCTGGTGGCTCTTTTTACCGCCTCGCTGACGGTCGCTTTTATCGGCGTGCTCGCCGTTCTCAGCGCTGCCCGTCTGCTTTCGGCGCGGCTGAAGCCGGCCCCTATTCCGGTGAAGCCCCGCAACCAGCGCGATATGCGCGTCTGGAACGACGGCAAGGGCACGATTATCGATCTCTGAGATCGTTTAATCCGGGCAAAATGCGAGAACGCCGCACAGGGCGTACCGATGAACACGGGTTTGCGCTTCTAAAGCGATCCGTTTTGCAGTATTTCCCGACAGAAATTATCCGGCGGGCCTCAGTCCACGCCGGATTTTGTAACAAGGGAAACACGGGAAGCGACAGATGGAAAAATTCACCAAGCTGACGGGCGTTGCTGCGCCCATGCCGGTCGTCAATATCGACACCGACATGATCATTCCCAAGGACTATCTGAAGACCATCAAGCGCACCGGCCTCGGCACCGGCCTTTTCGCCGAGTCGCGTTATCTCGAAGACGGCTCGCCCAATCCCGATTTCGTGCTGAACAAGCCTGCCTACCAGAATGCCCAGATCCTGGTCGCCGGTGACAATTTCGGCTGCGGCTCCTCGCGCGAACATGCGCCCTGGGCGCTTCTCGATTTCGGCATCCGCTGCGTGATCTCCACCAGCTTCGCCGACATTTTCTACAACAACTGTTTCAAGAACGGCATCCTGCCGATCGTCGTCAGCCCCGAGAACCTCGAAAAGCTGATGGATGACGCCTCGCGCGGATCGAACGCCGTTTTGTCCATTGATCTGGAAAGTCAGGAAATCAGCGGCCCCGATGGCGGCACGATCACTTTCGAGATCGATGAATTCAAGCGCCATTGCCTGCTGAACGGTCTCGACGACATCGGCCTGACGCTCGAACATTCCGGCGCCATCGACACGTTCGAAAAGGCAAACGCCTCGATCCGCCCCTGGGCCTGACCACATTCCCGTACTTTAAAAAAGCCGATCCCGGACAAAACCGTACCGGATCGGCTTTTGCTTTGCTTGAAAAGCCCTTGCGGCGCAGATAAGACACCCTCCATCCCGTCCGGCTGGCGCTGTATCTTGCAAGGCGGCAGGACGGAAACGAGTTTGACGCCGCGCTCGCCGCAATCGAAAACCCTTCACGGTGGTTTCCGGCGCGCCGCCCAAGGAGGGTTCCCATGACAGTCCGCACGCTTTTCCTTCTGCCCGGTGACGGTATCGGCCCGGAGGCCATGGCTGAGGTCCGCAAGCTGATCGACTATATGAACAGCGCGAAAAATGCCGGCTTCACCACTCAGGAAGGCCTGGTCGGCGGCTCCGCTTATGATGCCCACGGCGTCGGCGATTTCCGGACGCGGACATGGAAAAGGCGCTTGCCGCCGATGCGGTGCTGTTCGGCGCGGTCGGCGGTCCGAAGTGGGATGCCGTTCCCTACGAACACCGCCCGGAAGCCGGCCTGCTGCGCCTGCGCAAGGATCTCGAGCTGTTCGCCAACCTGCGCCCGGCGATCTGCTACCCGGCGCTTGCCGCCGCCTCCTCGCTGAAGCCGGAGCTGGTCGAGGGCCTCGACATCCTGATCGTGCGCGAACTGACCGGCGGCGTCTATTTCGGCGAGCCCAAGGAGATCATCGACCTCGGCAACGGCCAGAAGCGCGGCATCGACACGCAGGTCTACGACACCTTCGAGATCGAGCGCATCGCCGGCGTCGCCTTCGAACTGGCGCGCACCCGCGACAACCGCGTCTGCTCGATGGAGAAGCGCAACGTCATGAAGTCGGGCGTGTTGTGGAACCAGGTCGTCACCGAAACCCATGCTGCCAAATACAAGGACGTCCAGCTGGAGCATATGCTGGCCGACGCCGGCGGCATGCAGCTGGTGCGCTGGCCCAAGCAGTTCGACGTCATCGTCACCGACAACCTGTTCGGCGACATGCTGTCGGACGTCGCGGCCATGCTGACCGGCTCGCTCGGCATGCTGCCGTCGGCCTCGCTCGGCGCACCGGATGCCAAGACCGGCAAGCGCAAGGCGCTCTACGAGCCGGTGCACGGCTCGGCCCCGGACATTGCCGGCAAGGGCATCGCCAACCCGATCGCCATGATCGCCTCCTTCGCCATGTGCCTGCGCTATTCGTTCAACATGGTGGATGAGGCAACGAAGCTCGAAACGGCAATTGCAAACGTGCTCGACAAGGGCATCCGCACCGCCGACATCATGTCCGATGGCTCGCGTCAGGTCAGCACCTCCGAAATGGGTGACGCGGTTCTGGCCGAATTCAAGGCGCTTTCGGCGTAACATTCACGGAAACCGGTTGGGCAGGCGGCACGGTCGCTTGCCCATCGTCCTTTGGCAAAAGATGCTCATATCTTTTGTCCGTCAGTGTCTTCAAAAAGGCGACGATGGCGTCCACACGCTTGTCATCCAGTGCCGGTGCGGACGTCAGTTCCGTCATGGCGATATTCTCAGGCACTTCCGGCGCATCCCAGGTTTTACCCGTTTCAGGGTTGATCTGGCGGCTGGGTTTCTTGCTTTTATATTTCACGTAAAACAGCACCACCGTGCGCAGATCCTTAAACACGCCATTGTGCATGTAAGGACCGGTGACGGCGACGTTGCGAAGGGTCGGCACCTTGAACTTGCCGCGCTGAGCCGGATCGCCAGCCACAACAGGATTTTGCGCCAATCCGAGATCGACCGCATCCGGCTTCGAGCCGTTGGCAGCCCTGACCGACGTGTTGGCCGGAACGCCGATATTGAAATATTTGTGGTTGGTGAAAAGGCCGTCTTCCAGCCCCTTGGCGCCACGGATTTCATGGCAGGTATTGCAATTGGTGAATTGCGTCGAGGAGATCAGAACCCGGCCCAGTTCCTCCTGATCGGTCAGTTTTTCCTCGCCGCGCAGGAAGCGGTCATATCTGGAATCGAAGGTTGAAAATTCATCCGAGCGCTCGAAGCTCGCCAGCGCCTTGGTCATGGTGGCAAAGGCGGTTTCGTCACTCGCGAAAACATCGCTGCCGAACTGCGTGCCGAAAGCCGCGATATAATCCGGATTTTCCTTCAACCGTTTGACGACCGAGGCCTTGTCCGGCATGCCCATTTCGATGGGGTTGAGCGGCGGCCCGCCCGCCTGATCTTCCAGCAGGGAGGCGCGGCCGTCCCAGAATTGGCCGCCGACATACTCTCCCGCGGCGTTCTTGCCGAAGGGCGGTGTGAACCGGGCGTAGGCCGCGGTCGGCGCATTGCGGTCGCCCAGCGAAATGCCGTCATCGCCGAGGGATACGTCCCGCCCGACCTTGTCGCTCTCGCGCGCATCGGAAAACCCGGCCGCCTGCATATGGCAGGTGGAACAAGCCATGGTGCGGTTCATGGAAAGATTGGCATCATCGAACAGCGCCGCGCCGAGCTTTTCGAGCGTTGCATAATCTTCGCCGCCGTGAGCCTGCATGGCACCGGCACCGATCTCAATCGGAACCGGTATCATGGCCACGGCGAGGGCGGCAGAAATGAACAGGCGCAGTCTTTTCATGGAAATGGCGTTTCGGAAACTCGGGATGATTGCCGCTATATAGCACCTTCCGACTGCACCGGACTACAAACTTTCGCAGCCCGCTCCACTTTGCCGCAACCCTGCATCTGCTCGCCGGATTGCTTACCCGGCTTTGGCGATGGCGTGGAAGAAAGTGCCTGAAACAACACCCCGCCTGCCACCCGAAGGCCCGAGCGGACGGCCCTGACCATCGGCAATCTGGGCAAAAGGCTCGTCGTGGCCCGCATCGATAACCCGCGCATAATGAAACTCATGGCCGCGCAGAACCTCTCCCGCTTTGCCGAGCGGCCCATCTGCCACGATGGCAGCTTGCCGGTAGCCGAGATTCATCTTGCGCGTCGCGAAACTGGTGGCGTGTGAGAGAAGCCGGGTCATGGCATGCGTCACGCCATCGGCATCTTCCAGCGCCGCGCCGAGCACCATATAGCCGCCGCACTCGCCATGCACCGGCCTCGTCTTCGCAAAACGGGCAATGCCCGCCTTGAAACCATCAGCATCGGCCAGCTTTCCAGCGAAAAGCTCGGGATAGCCGCCGGGCAGCCAGCAAATATCGCAGGTTTCGTCGGGCCCTTGGTCGGCCAGCGGCGAGAAAGGCACGATCTCGGCCCCGGCAGCATGCCAATGGCTCTTGAGATGCGGATAAAGAAAGGTGAAAGCCGCGTCGTCTGCAAGCGCGATGCGCTGGCCGGGCGGCGCAATCGCCGCCTCTGCCGAGCCGGCGGGTACATCCACCGGTGCTGCGAGCGAAAGCAGGGCATCGAGATCGATGGACTTTTCCATCACATCCGCCAGCCGCTCTATATGCGCGTCGATTTCCGGATGTTCGCTGGCCTGCACCAGCCCCAGATGCCGCTCCGGCAGGATGAGGGACGGATCACGCAATACACAGCCTGCGACGGGCAGACCGATTTTTTCGATGGCCTCCGTGCAGAGCGTCCGGTGTCTTTCGCTACCCGCCCGGTTCAGCACGACAGCCGCCATGGTGACGGCAGGATCGTAATGGGCAAAACCATAAGCAACCGCCGCCGCCGTCTGCGATTGACCCGACACATCCAGCACCAGCAGCACGGGAATGCCAAACAGCCGCGCCAGATCCGCCGCCGACCCCGTGCGGTTTTCCGCCACGGGGATACCGTCGAACAGGCCCATCGCGCTTTCGATCAAAATAAGGTCGGCACCATCGGTCTGCTGGGAAAACAGATGCCGCAACAATTCCGGCTGCATCGCCCAGCTGTCCAGATTGAGGCCGGATGTACCGGTGGCAAAAGCATGAAAACCGGGGTCAATATAGTCCGGGCCGGTCTTGATGCCACGCACCTTGATGCCGCGCCGGGCGAAGGCCCGGAGCAGGCCGATCGTGACGCTGGTCTTGCCGGAACCGGAACGCGGTGCGCCGATGATGATCGCCCTTAGGGTCATGAGGATGGCACTCCAAGGCGGTCGCGCATCGAAACAATCTCGCCAATGACGATCAGGGCCGGCGCCTCGAAGTTTTCCCGCTTTGCATCGTCAGCTATGCTTTCCAGCGAACCGATGAAAATACGTTCCTGCGCGGTCGTTGCCGACATGATGACGGCGACAGGCGTTTTGCCCGAACGACCGCCCTGCATCAGAAGACCGGCAATCGCGCCAATATTCTTCAGCCCCATATAAACGACGATGGGTTCCAGCGTTTTCGCCAGCGCCAGCCAGTCCAGATCTTCTTCGGTCCCGGCCGCATGACCCGTCGCAAGCGTGACCGCGCGGCTGATGCCGCGCATGGTGGCGGGAATGCGCGCGGATGCAAGGGCTGCGAGCGACGAGGTCATGCCCGGCAGGATACGGAATGGAATGCCGGCGCGAACAAGCGCCTCCGCCTCTTCGCCGCCACGCCCGAAAATGAAGGGATCGCCACCCTTGAGCCGCAACACCTTCTTACCCTGCCGGGCGAGATCGATCAGCGAGGCGGTAATATCGTCCTGCGTTGCCGAAGGCTTGCCGCCACGTTTACCGGCAAAGACGATGTCCGCCTGGGGGCCGAGGGCAACGACCTCGTCGCTCACCAGCGCATCGCGAACGATGACATCGGCCTGAGAAAGGGCAAGCGCCACTTCCAGCGTCAAATACCGCACATCGCCCGGCCCCGCGCCCGCGAGCCAGACATGCCCGGCTTCAAAGACCGGACCTTTTGCGGCGATGCTGTTTAAAACCTGGCGTATCGACATTCTCTCGGCTGCTTTTTAACGATGACGGAAATAGCCGTCCCGGCTATAGGACTTCATATGGAAACGGATGGAAAGACCCTTCGCCGCGGCTGGACCACGGGCACCTGCGCGGCAGCCGCCACGAAGGCGGCCTGCGCTGCCCTTCTGACCGGCGAGTTTCCTTACCCTGTCGAAGTCGAACTTCCAAGCGGTGCGCGACCGGCATTTTCCCTCGCCACCGAGGAAAAAGGCGAAAACTTCGCAAGGGCCGGCGTCATCAAGGATGCAGGCGACGATCCCGATGTGACGCATGGCGCGCTGATCGAAAGCACAGTGCGACGGGGAAAGCCCGGAAGCGGCATCACCTTCAAGGCCGGGAAGGGCGTCGGCACCATCACCCGGCCGGGATTGCCCCTGCCGCCGGGCGAACCGGCGATCAACCCCGTGCCGCGCAAGATGATCGAAACCGCCATTTACGAGGTTGCCGGAGAGGATGCCGATTTCGAAGTCGAGATTTCCGTTCGCGACGGTGAAAAACTCGCGGAAAAAACCCTGAATGGCAGGCTCGGCATCCTCGGTGGCATTTCCATCCTCGGCACCACCGGCATCGTCATCCCGTTTTCCTGCTCGGCCTGGATCCACTCCATCTGGCGCGGCATCGATGTCGCGCGTGCCACCGGCTGCGCCCATCTGCTCGGCGCCACCGGCAACACCTCCGAAAAGGCGGGGCAGGCGCTTTACGGCCTGCCGGAGACCGCGCTGATCGACATGGGCGATTTCATCGGCGGCATGCTGAAATATCTGCGCAGCCACCCTGTCGAGCGGGTGACGATTGCCGGCGGGGTTGCCAAGATGACAAAGCTCGCCCAAGGCATGCTCGACGTGCATTCCAAAAAAGGTCTGGCCGATCTTGATGCGCTGGCGGCGCTTGCAACCGAGGCCGGCGGCGATGAAAATCTTGCCGTCGCCATCCGTCAGGCCAACATGGTCGCGCACGCCTTTGAGCTGGCCGAGCGCGCTGGCATAGATCTCGGTGCGATCGTTGCCGAAAAAGCCTGGGTAACAGCCGCCAGCGCCCTGAAGGCGCCCGCCATCGCGCTCGATATTCTGGTTTTCGATCGTCAGGGCGCGCTCAAGGGGCGCACCGCCTCCACGCCGTCGCATCAGCCCTTCGCATCTTCCTTCGGGGACCGGAACCGCCGTACATAATCGGTGCTATAGAGTGCGCTCTCGCGAAAATCCGTCGAGGCAAGCCCATGCCCGACGAAGATCAGCGCTGTCCGCTCCACCGGTTCGGCCGCCAGTTTTCCTTCAATATCGAACAACGTGCCGCGAATGACCCGCTCATCCGGCCAGGAGGCGCGAACAACGATGGCGACCGGGCAATCGGAACCATAAAGCGGCGTCAGTTCTTCCACCACCTTGCCGATGGCATGGATGGCGAGATGGATGGCAAGTGTGGCACCTGTCGCACCGAAGGCTTTCAGCGTCTCGCCTTCCGGCATCTTCGAGGCGCGCCCGGAAATGCGGGTGAGCACCAGGCTTTGCGCCAATTCCGGCACCGTCAGTTCCCGCTGCAAGGTGGCAGCGGCAGCGGCGAAGGACGGCACGCCGGGGGTAACCGTATAATCGAGACCCAGCCGCTCCAGCCGGCGGATTTGTTCGCCCATGGCGCTCCAGACGGAAAGATCGCCGGAGTGCAGCCGCGCCACATCCTTGCCGGCCTTTGCCGCCGCCACGAATTCCGCCTCGATCTCATCCAGTGACAGCGCGGCCGTATCGACGATGCGCGCATCCGGCGGGCAATATTCGATCAGCGCCTTCGGAACCAGCGAACCGGCATAAAGGCACACCGGGCAGGCAGCGATAAGATCGCGCCCGCGCACCGTGATGAGATCGGCAGCGCCCGGACCGGCGCCGATGAAATGAACCGTCATTGTTGTTCTCCATGTTCGGTGGCGCAGTCTTTTCGCGCGTCGTCCGTCGTAGCAATGGCGACCGTCACCTCGCCAACCACGAGACGCGCCGCGACCAGCCGCGCATTTTCTCCCGCCGCAGCGAGTGCCGCCGCTTCACTGACGCTGGGCGTCCCGGCATGATCGAGACTTGCCTGTGAAAATGTCATTGTTTGCGAAGCAACCGCCTCGAGCCGTTCCTGCGATACGATTTCAAGCGGCAGCGACAGGCGTTTCGCCGCTTCCGCAAGACCGGCTTCTTCGGCTTTGAGAGGTGCGGACGCCAGACGCTCGATGACCGTGCCGAAAGTTTGCTCGGCAGCACGTATAGCGGCGATAATTGCATCCGAACCCGCGCCCTTGCGGCAGCCTATGCCAGCCACGGTCACCATGGCTTGATCCAGCTCCACTGCGTCACAGGCATCGCCGGACGCCACCCGGACATCGATCCGACAGCGGTCACGCGCGACACATCGAGGCGGATCATCGAGCCGCCAAACTGCGCCTGCGCGGCCAACAAAACCGCCTCCATCTCAAGCGTCACGGCGTTGGCGACCAGCCGTCCACCCGGCTTCAAGGCCGCTATCGCAGCCTCAAAAACTCCCGTTTCGCTGCCACCACCGCCAATGAAGATCGCATCCGGTTGCGGCAATCCTTCAAAAGCCGAAGGTGCCGCACCGATCATGACCTCAAGTCCGGGAACGCCGAAGGCTTCGGCATTGCGAGCGATCCGCTTAGCCCTTTCCGGGTGCTGCTCTATGGCGATGGCACGAAGCGAGGGATGCGACAGCATCCATTCAATGCCGACCGACCCCGAACCGGCACCGATATCCCACAGCAACTCGCCCCGGCGTGGGGAAAGCGATGACAGCGTCACCGCCCGGATTTCCCGCTTGGTAATCTGCCCGTCATGCTCGAAGAGGGCGTCGTCAAGCCCTTGCGCAAAGGGCAGGACACGAGCGCCCTCAGCCGCGACGACGTCGATGCCAACCACATTGAGAGGATCGATATCGCCGAAGGCAAATTCGGCCGCCCTGACTTGCCGCCGCCTCTCCCGCTTTCCACCCAAAGCTTCGAGCAGGACAAATTCCGACTGGCCGAAACCGGATTGAGACAGCAATTCAGCGATCAAAGCCGGCGCGCGCTCATCCGAAGTAAGCGCAATGATCCTTGCACCCTGATGCAGGTGCGGGCGCAGAAGATCGATGGAACGCCCATGCAACGATACGCAGTCGACCGACTGCAAGGCCCAGCCAAGCCGTGCGGCGGCGAGAGAAAAAGCAGAAGGTGAGGGATAACAGACTGTTTCTTCCGAAGGGATCCGCCGCAAAAGCGTGACGCCAACACCATAAAAAAATGGATCGCCAGAGGCGAGCACACAGACCGGCCTACCTCGCAACGCCACGACATCACTCACCTCAGCATCGAACGGCACCGGCCAGGGCCGCGCTTCGCCACGGATGGCTGCAGCCGCCAGTTCCAGATGGCGTTTTCCGCCGAAAACAATCTCGGCCGCCGCTATCGCCGCAATCGCGTTTCCGCCGAGCCCTTCAAGCCCTTCCTCGCCGATGCCGACGATGGAAAGCCATGGCTTTTCTGTCTTTTCAGTGGAAGCATGGCCCGTTCCGGAATATTCAGACGTCATGACACGCTCCATACTCATCCTTGGCGGCACGGCGGATGCCCGCATTCTGGCCGGCAGGCTGGCAGAAGAATCCGGCTACCGAATTCTGCTCTCCATGGCCGGGCGCACGCTGTCGCCGGTCGAACAGCCCGTACCGATGCGCAGCGGCGGGTTTGGCGGGGCGGCGGGTTTGGCGGATTTCATCCGCGCTGAAGGTTTCGATATTCTGGTGGACGCCACCCATCCCTATGCCGCAAGAATTTCCGCCAATGCCATCGAGGCGGCAAGACTTGCCAAGGTTCCGCTCGTCGCGCTGTCGCGTCCCCCCTGGCAACGCCAATCGGGTGACAGGTGGCAGAGTGTCAACAGCGCCGAACAGACGGTCACCGCTCTCGGCCACGAAGGCAAGCGGGTGTTTCTGGCGCTCGGACGTCAGGAGCTTCTGCCTTTCGAAGCCGCCCCTCAGCATGGCTATCTCATCCGCAGCGTCGATCCCGTGGAACCGCCGCTGAAGGTGCCGGATGCGCGCTATATAACCGCGCGTGGCCCTTTTGCGCTCGATGAAGAAATCCGCATGCTGGAAGAAAACCGTATCGAGACGGTGGTTTCCAAGAATTCCGGCGGCGGTGCCAGCTACGGCAAGATCGAAGCGGCGAGGCGGCTCGGCCTGCCTGTTATCATGATCGAGCGGCCGCGACAGTTGAACGACGCCCCCCTGAACGGTGCGACCGTGTCTGATATTGCGGGCGCACTCACCGCCGTCAGCCATCAGCTTTCTCGTCTCGAAAAGCGCGGCGAATAGACCAGCGGGTCTTTATCCAAACGTTCGATCAGCCGCGTTTCCACCGAACCGACGATGATGCAGGTGGCCATATCTGCCATATCGCTTGATGCTTCCGACAAGGGCACGACCCGAATGCGCTCATCCGCCCGGCCTGCCGCCCGGCCAAAGATCACCGGCACCGAGCCGGGCAAATGCGCCCGCAACAGATCGAAGGCGGTGCCAAGCTGGTGCGGGCGCGCCTTGCTGACGGGATTATAGAAGGCCATCACGAATCCGGCTTCCGCCGCCGCGATCAGCCGCTTCTCGATAATGCCCCAGGGCTTTAAATTGTCCGACAGCGAAATGGCGCAGAAATCATGCCCGAGCGGCGCGCCGGCTCTTGCGGCAACCGCAAGCATCGCCGTCACGCCCGGCACGACCGAAAAGTCGATCTCACGCCATTCGGACGGGCCGTTTTCAATCGCCTCGCAAACCGCAGCCGCCATGGCGAAAACGCCGGGATCGCCGCCAGAAACCACGCAGACCCTGCCGCCTTCCGCCGCAAGCCGCAGCGCCTGTTCGGCGCGGGAGATTTCCTCACGATTATCGGAGGCGTGGCGGCGTTGGTCAGGTCTGAGCGATAGCCTATCGAGATAGGGAATATAACCGAAGAAATCCTCCGACGCCTCGACGGCGGCAAGTGCCTCCGGCGTCACCTGCGCCGCACTGCCGGGGCCAAGGCCGACAACGACCAGCCGCCCGGTCATGGCGTTTCACCGCCAGCGGGTCTGGTCTTCCAGCCCGGCACCAGAACCAGCGAAAAATAGGGGGCTGGCGATGCGTCCCGCTCGATCAGCGGCACCGCATGGCTGTTCGCCATGGTTCCGCGCTCGACATAGAGCGCTTGGGTAAGCTTGCCGGCTTTTTCCAGCGCCCGGCGGATTTTCGGCAGGTTGCGGCCCACCTTCATGATCACGGCGCCGTCAGTGCCGGACAGACGCTCTGTCAGAATATCTTCGCCAAGTGTGCCGGGAAGAACGCTCAATATGTCATCGCCCTGCACCAGCGGCAGACCGGCCATTGACCAGCAGCCGGACATGGCGGTGATACCGGCGACGACCTCTGCCGGATAGGACGGCGCAAGCCGCAAATGAAGGTGCATATAGGAGCCGTAAAACAGCGGATCGCCTTCCGACAGCACGGCGACATTACGGCCGGCGTCGAGATGGGCGGCAATATCCATTGCCGACTGGTCGAAAAATGCGGCGATTGCGCCGCGATAATCCTCGCCGTTTTTATCGCTCTCGACGGTGACCGGGTAGACCAGCGGCATTTCCAGCGTTCCCGGACGAATGAAGGCCTCGACGATGCCGCGACCGTTGCCGCTGCTGCCCTTTTTGCAAAAGAAGGCGAGAACATCGGCATTTTCGATGGCGCGCACGGCTTTCAGCGTCAGAAGTTCGGGATCGCCGGGGCCGGTGCCGACGCCCACAAGTTTACCCTTCGGATTTTCAAGAAGAGCCGCGCTCACAGACCTGCCCTCGCAACTGCGTTGACGGCGGCGGCCGTCATGGCCGAGCCACCCATGCGCCCCTTGACGATGGCATAGGGAATGCCAAGCGAACTTGCCGCCAGCGCATCTTTCGATTCCGCCGCACCGACAAACCCGACCGGCATGCCGATGATGGCAGCCGGGCGCGCGGCACCTTTTTCCAGCATCTCCAGAAGATAGAACAAGGCGGTCGGGGCGTTGCCGATGGCAACGAGAGCGCCATCCAGATGATCTGTCCAGAGATCGAGCGCTGCGGCAGAACGGGTGTTGCCGATGGTTTTCGCAAGCTCCGGCGTGCGCGGATCGCGAAGGGTGCAGATCACGTCATTATTGGCTGGCAGCCGGGCGCGGGTAACGCCGTGGGCAACCATTTCCGCATCGCAGAGAACGGGCTTGCCCGCCCGCAACGCACCACGTGCAGCGACAACGAAATCCGGCGAAAACCGGAAATGGCTGGCAGCCTCCACCAACCCGCAGGCATGGATCATGCGAATGGCGATATCCGCCTGCTCTTCGGTAAAGGCGGACAAATCCGCTTCCTCGCGGATGATGGCGAAGGAGCGCTCGTAGATCGCATTGCCGTCGCGAATATAGTCATGGTCGGTCATTGGTCATCCTGTCGAAGCGCCGCAACGAGTGCCTCTTTGCCCAGACGGGCAAGCAGGTCGGCAGCGTTTTCACCGGGCTTATGTTCTTTTTCGTAAAGACGGGCAAGCCGCGAAAGCGCCGTCCTCTGCTGGTCGAAAGGCAAAATGCCGTCCTGCAGGTCGGAGGCACGGCCCGCAATAGAGAAAGCCAGGCCATCGGCATTGCCGGAAAAGGTGAGAAGCGACGGGGCGGGATGTGCGCAACCCTTTCCACAGCCGGAAATATGCAATGTGAAGGAGCCATCGAGCAGGCAGGCCAATTCCCGCGACGCAAAGGCGGCCAGATCATGTGTGGGAAAGAAAGCTGAAGCGCACCCCGGCGCGCCGGGACAGACGGCGATGGAAGACCGCTTATCACCTGCCCCTGTAATGAAACCGGAACTGCCGGCGGTCTGCATCAACGCACCGCAAGCATCCTTTGACCCGAAAAATAGCAGGCTATGATTGAGCGACGGCCGCAATGTTTCGATATCGAGTGCGCGTGCCCGCTCGCAGAGCCGCAATAGATCGCAGGCACGGACTTGCGCGAAAGCAGGTCCGACACCGGCAGCAAAAACGCCGTTACTGGCTTCCATCAGTCCAAAGGGCGACAACGACGCAGGAGTCTCAGCTCCAACCGCACTATCCATTAGATCGTCGCCGCAAACGGCTTTTATCGTCTGCAAATCCAGATCGCGGCCACGGGCAAGCGGTCCCTTGCCAGCCAGATCGGCGAGCAGCAACAGGACAACGTGCACCGCCTTGTCGGCCTCGACCAATCCCGCGCTGAGCGCCTTGCTCTCCGGACCTCCGATAAACAGTTGCCAGAAAACACGATCATCCAGCCGCGCCGCTTTCAAACGGATATCAGCCAGCAAATCTCCCATAAAGAGACGGCCGCGACCATCAATAACGACTGACATCTTGGCGGCGAGCTTTTCATGGAGCGCCAGCGCCTCAGCCTCTCTGCGAATCTCATCGGCAATGGACCTGCCATCGGCGATTTCCTGATCGTCCCGGCCGGCAAGCGGTGAGGTCTCTACGGCCAGCCCGTCGCGAAGCGGCAACCCGAGCGCCAGAACGTCATTCTCCAGCTCGCAGGCGCTCTCCGGCGTCAGGCCGCGAAATTGCAGGCTGCCGCGTGCCGTGATGTCGATCAGCCCGCTGCCGTGCCGCTCGGCAAGTTCGCACAGGGCAATCATGTCGCGGGGCGTAATGTCCGCCTCGAATGCGATCCGCGACAGGTAACCGTCGCCGGTCAGCATCGGGGTCGACAAGGCCGGACACGTGCCCCGGCGGCCAAACGGCTGGACTGGATCGGAAACGGCCGCCCTCATGCTACGCCCCTTTTGGAACGGGGCAGGATTAGCATTTCAAGTTCCGCATCCACCGCATTGCGACGGCTGTGCCACAGGCCGCGACGACGGGCAGATAAAAAGCGCGTCGCCATCACCTCCGCTGCCTGCGGATTTTCCCGCAGGATGAAATCGCGTACGTCCTCATTGCCGAAATAGGCGTCGTAAAGCGCCTCGATGAGCGAGGAGGAAACCGCATGGGTGGTTTCGGCAAAGCCGATCAGCCGGTCCACCGTCTCGGCAAATTCCGCCGCCCCGCGCGGACCGTGCCGCATCTGCCCGGCAATGAAGCGCGGATTGACGGCACGGGCCCGCACCACGCGCGTCAGCGCTTGCGAAATGGACCGCGCACGCGGACGCGCCGGATCGGTCGTATCCAGCGCCACAATATCGGCAACGCCGCCAAGGACTGCTTTTGCGGCGGAAAAACCGCCGATGAAGGCGACATCGGAAGAGCCGTCGAGAAGATCACGGCCCGGATCGTCGCCGGTGTGAATGAGAAGGTCGGCCCGGCGCACCAGCTCGACAAAACCGGGATCCTCGAAAATCTCAAGCCCATCCGCACCGCCGAAGGCGTGACTTGCCGCGTCGAGATAGGCCTGGCCCAGTTCCTCGCGTTCTTCCCATTTTCCGCTGGCGAGCTTTTCTTCAATACCCGCGCCATAAGTGCCGGGCGCGGAACCGAAGATGCGCGCCGGTATGTGCCCGAGCGCGGCCGCCTCTTCTGCCAGCGGATTGTCATCCGGCGCTTCATCCCGCCGCGCGACGGCCTTGGCGGCAGCGTCGAGAAGGACGATCAGCGCCGGAAACATGTCGCGGAACAGGCCGGAAATCCGGAATGTGACGTCGACACGCGGCCGCCCTATACTCGCCGGCGGCAGAACCTCGATGCCGGTGACGCGACCCGTCGCCGGGTCATGGATCGGCCGTGCCCCCATCAGATGCAGCGCCTGCGCCACATCCTCGCCGCCATTGCGCAGGCTGGCGCTGCCCCAGAGATCGAAAACCAGATGTTTCGGCCAGTCGCCATGCGATTGCAGATGGTGGCGAAGCACCTCTTCACCCGCCATGCGGCCCAGTTCGAAGGCCGTCGGTGTCGGCATAGTGCGCGGATCGGCGGCATAGAGATTGCGGCCCGTCGGCAGCACGTCGAGCCGTCCGCGCGCGGGCGCGCCGGAAGGGCCGGGGGAAACATGCCGGCCATCAAGTGCGGCAAGCAGCGCTGCTTTTTCCGCGCTGGCACTTTCAAGCCTCAGAAGATCGATCTCGCCCTCTGGAGAACGGCCGAAGACATGCTGGCCGTCCTTGATCGCGAAGTCCTTGAGATCGCAGAGGAAAGCATCGATACGCGACAGCGCCGAATCGGCATCGTCCTTCGCACCCACACCAGCATCCGCCGCAAGCCCGGTTTCCAGCGCCTTTTCAACGATCAGTTTTGCCAGCCTGTCGCGGCGGCGGCGGTCAAGCCCGTCCGCCTGCGCATATTCATCGACGAGCTGCTCCAGAGCAGATTGTTCCGGCGAAAGCCCGGCATCCGCCAGCACCGGCGGAATATGGCCGATGGTAACGGCAGCAATCCGCCGTTTGGCAACCGCCGCCTCGCCCGGATTGGAAACGATGAACGGATAGACCACGGGCAAGGCGCCGGTGACGATTTCGGGAAAACAATCGCGGGAAAGCGCCACGGTTTTGCCCGGCAACCACTCCAGCGTGCCATGCGCGCCGACATGCACGATGGCATGTGCGCCCGCAACCCGCTGCATCCAGGCACCAAAAGCGACCAGCGCATGACGTGGCGGCAGGGCAGGATCATGGTAATCCACCCGCCGATCCTCATTGCGCCCCCGGTCCGGTGCCAGCGCGACAAACACCTGGCCGAAGCGCGCGACGCGAAAACGAAATGCGCCATCGGTTAGCGCATCGTCCTGTTCGGCTGAGCCCCAAGTGGCATCCACGGCGGCAGCAGCCCCGTCGGGCAAACCCGCAAGAAAATCCTGATAGTCTGAAAGTTCGATAGCCGCTTCCTGCTGCTCGACACAATCCAGCAAAGCCCGCGCCGTTTCGGGAATATCCGAAACCGTATATCCCGCCCCGGCCAGATCGTGCAGCATTTCAAGCACGCTTTGCGGCACATCGAGACCAACCGCATAACCGGTTCGCCCCGGCGCCGCACCCGGATAATCCGGCATCAGAATGACGAGTCGCCGTTCCTGTGGCGCAGACCGTTTCAACCGCAGAAAGGCCGCGATGCGGTTTGCCACCTGCTCGACACGATCAGCCTCCGGTACATTAACGAGGCTGACACCGCCATCCGTCCGCACCTGCTTGAACGAGATCGCACCGGCAAGAATCCGGCCATCGAGTTCCGGCAGCACCACATGCATGGCAAGATCGGAAGGGTTGAGACCGCGCGCATTTTCCGCCCAGCCGTCGCGGCGCGTCGTCGCCATGACCACCTGAAACACCGGCACGCCAAGACGGTCAAACAGCGTCTTGCCACCATCGTCCGTCTGGCTGGCGAAAGCCGTGGCCGCAATGACGGCGGCGGGCCGGAGTTGGGGCAGTATGGTTTCGAGGAAGCCGATCGCCTCCGCATCCTTCAGGCCGCTGACGAAAACAGGCAATGGCGCAAAACCGCGCTGCGTGAGCGCATGAAAAAGCGCATCCACGGGCGCAACATCCGCTGCCAGAAGCATGGAGCGGTAAAAGAGAATCGGCAGGACGGCAGCATCGGCTGGAAAACCGGCACAAGCTTCCACCTGATCCACGACGCCGTTACCGGGCCGGTAGAAACCGGCTTTCGGCAGCGGCTGAGCCTCGATATCGGGCCATGTGCCCCCAGCTGCAAGAGCCGCAAGACCAACAGCGAGCCGGTCCATATTCTCGCGTCCACCCTCGCGGAAGAAGCAGAGGACTGAGGTCAACGTATGCCGATCGACGGTCGAGGCCGCTTCGAGCTTCTCGTCTCTCTCGCTGCATTCACCCGGCAGCAGCAGAAGTTTTATGCCGCGCCGCCGCGCCATAACGGAAAGCTGGTCAACGCCGTAACGCCAGCGCTCCGCACCGCCGAGGATCCGGATAAGGATGATACGTGCATGTTCCGCCGTCTTTTCAATCCACAGATCGACTGACATCGGATGCCGAAGCTCGGAGAGGTTGGCGGCGGACAGGGACGGCAGCACATCTGCTGCCTGAAGCCATGCCTGTTCCAGCCCGGCAAGATCGCTTGCCGAAAACGACAATACCACCACATCCGCCTGCGGCTGGTTGAGATCAACCGGCTCGACAAGGTCGTCCAGAGACGAAGATGTGGTGGCGAGGATGTGCATCTAAAGCATTTCCAATCAAAGTGCGGTGCGGTTTTGCGTCCCGACAAATGCGCAAAAACGATAGAGCACATCAGACGTTTCCGTTTAAACCGAACGTGCTCTATGTCAGGCGGCCAGCATCTGTTCGATCTTTTCGCGGTTCAATCCCTTCTCGCCGATGACGACGAGGCGGCTGCGCCGTTCCTCACCGGCCGCCCACGGGCGGTCGTAATAATGGTTGACGCGACTGCCAACGGCCTGCACCTGCAGGCGCATGGGCTTGGCGGATACCTCGACGAAGCCCTTGATGCGCAGAACGTTTTCCGCAGCCGCCGTCTCGGCGATACGCGCCGCCAGCGCTTCCGGATCGGTCACGGCCGGAAGATCGATGACGAAGCTGTCGAAATCGTCATGTTCGTGGTCGAGTTCGCCATCGTGATGGGTGCGGCGGTTTTCGATATCTTCTTCCACCGCAAGTCCGAGGCCGATCAGCACGGCGGGATCGATGGCGCCATTCGAGGCGACGACGATCTTTGCCGCCCGTGGCAGATGCTCGAGAATATGAGCCTTTGCCTTTTCCAGACCCGCGCTATCAAGAAGATCGGCCTTGGTCAGCACGATAAGATCGGCGCAGGCGATCTGGTCCTCGAAAACCTCTTCGACCGGATCGTCGTGATCGAGCGCTTCGTCATTCGCCCGCTGGGCGGCAAGCGCTTCCATGTCATGCGCCACCTGACCTTCGGCCAGAGCAGCGCCATCCACCACGGCAACCACGGCGTCAACCGTCACGCGGCTCTTGATCGCCGGCCACTGAAACGCCTGCACCAGCGGTTTGGGCAGGGCAAGGCCGGAGGTCTCGATGAGGATATGCTCCACCTTCGGCTGGCGGCTCAGAATCTGTTCGATGGCAGGCTGGAAATCATCCGCCACCGTGCAGCAGATGCAGCCATTGGCCAGCTCGACGATATTTTCCTCCGGGCAGCTTTCAATGCCGCAGCCTTTGAGGATGTCGCCATCGATGCCGATATCGCCGAATTCGTTGACGATAATGGCAAGCCGCTTGCCATCAAGCTTTTCGAGGAGGCCGCGCAGCAGCGTGGTTTTGCCCGCCCCCAGAAAGCCGGTGACGATGGTGCAGGGAACGCGGTCCAGAAGGGTGCTCATGATCTCTCCTCGGTAAAATCGAATGGGGGAATGCGCGCCACCATGCCGCGCTTCAAAATCTCGGGACGGCCGCGCCACGGCATCAGGCCGTCTGCGGAGGCGGCCAGCATCTGCGCGCCCGTCAGCAGGTCTTGCGCATCGTCAGGTGTCAGCCCGCCGAATACGTAGGACCAGCCATCGGCACCGCGCAGCACGGCGCTGAGGCCGCGTTTGCAATTGGCAAGGCAATTGACGGATCGAACATCGATACCGGCGTCACGCGCTTTTGCGATGGCAGCTTCGGCAAGGATGGCGCCGGGGCGCGGTTCCGCAGTGGGATCGGTGTCGTCGCGACAGCTTCGGCAGACAAAAACGACCACGCCGGACGCCGTTTCAGCTTCCATTGCCCCGTCCACACAAGAAGATGTTTTGGTAATATCCAAACCGTTTCGCTTTCCGCGCCTTTAAACTCGTCGGGGTGCGGATGTCGAAAACAGCGCGCTGAAAAGCGCGACTGCAAGTCAATTCGACCGGCTGACCGGAGCACCCCGCCCGGCAGACGTTTTTTCCTGAAACGGCAGGTCTCCTGGCTTGCGGCTTTAAAACACCCTGCACCACCTTCCCGGACCGATTTTGTGGTCCAGTGGCTTCACAGTGCGGGCTTACCGCTTACAGTTGCGGGGGCAGCCACGGAATGACCCGGTATCGGGCGGAACCGTGTTCCCTCTTAGCTTTTCCCGTTGCCGGGAAAAGACCGTCAGTGCCTTACCCTTAGGCTGAACGGGCGTGACGGTCAATGCTGCCGGCTTGTCGATTGCCGGGTGCGGCAAATTGAGTATAGTCGCCGCTCCGAATGGCGGGGGCATACGGTCCCGCGCCGCTGGACGAGAAGGAAAACGCAATGACACGCGATATCAGCGACAGCGAAGCCGAACGCCATCGGCAGAAAATGGTCAACCGCAAGTCGGTTCAGGATGCCGAAGTCGCGGAAAAGACCATCGAAAAAGGTCTGCTGATGATCAATACCGGCGCCGGCAAAGGCAAGTCCACGGCCGCTTTCGGCCTTGCCCTGCGCATGCTCGGCACCGGGCGGCGGGTCGGTGTGGTGCAATTCATCAAGGGCGCATGGTCGACGGGGGAACAGCAGGCCCTGACTTTGTTCGGCAACAGGGTGGAATGGCGCACCATGGGCGAGGGCTTCACCTGGGATACGCAGGACCTGAAGCGTGATGTCGCGGCAGCGACAAAGGCCTGGGAGGAAGCGAAAACCCTGATGGCCGACGAGACGATCGGCCTCGTGGTGCTCGACGAATTGAATATCGCGCTTCGTTACGATTATCTGCCGCTGGAAGACGTGGTCGAAACCCTGTCCAACCGCAGGCCCGATCTGCATGTCATCGTTACTGGCCGCAACGCCAAGCAACCGTTGATCGACGCCGCCGACATGGTGACGGAAATGACCCTGGTCAAACATCACTTCAAGGCGGGCGTGAAGGCGCAGGCGGGGATAGAATTCTGACATGACTGCACGCGTGCTGATGTTTCAGGGAACCGGCTCCGATGTCGGCAAATCGCTGATGGTGGCCGGCCTTGCCCGCGCCTTCGTCAGGCGTGGCCTGTCCGTCATGCCGTTCAAGCCGCAGAACATGTCGAACAATGCGGCGGTCACCGCCGATGGCGGCGAGATCGGCCGCGCGCAGGCGCTGCAGGCGCGCGCGGCGGGTGTTGCCCTGTCGGTTCACATGAACCCGGTGCTTTTGAAGCCGCAGAGCGAAACCGGCGCACAGGTGGTGGTACAGGGCAAAATTGTCGGCAATGCCAAAGCCGCCGATTACCAGCACATGAAAGCCGGGCTGATGCCGCGCGTGCTGGAGAGCTTCGAGCACCTGAAACAACAGGCCGATCTGGTACTGGTGGAAGGGGCGGGCAGTGCTTCCGAAATCAACCTGCGCGCCAATGACATCGCCAATATGGGCTTTGCCCGCGCCGCAGATGCGCCGGTGATCCTGATCGGCGATATCGACCGGGGCGGGGTCATCGCCAGCCTCGTGGGCACAAAAACCGTTCTCGAGCCCGACGATGCCGCGATGATAGAGGGCTTCATCGTCAACCGCTTTCGCGGTGATCCGGCACTGTTTTCAGATGGCATGCGGATGATCGCGGAAAAGACCGGCTGGGAATCCATCGGGCTTTTGCCGCATTTTTCCGATGCTGCAAAATTGCCGGCGGAGGACGCCCTTGGGCTTTCCGGCCCGGCGCAACAAAAGCCCGGCGCGAAAATCCGCATTGCCGTGCCGATCCTGCCGCATATTTCCAATTTCGACGATCTCGATCCGCTCGACATGGAGCCTGACGTGGAGCTGATCCGCGTGCGGCCGGGCGAGACCATTCCCGCCGATTGCAGGCTGGTTCTGCTTTGCGGTTCGAAATCCACCATCGCCGATCTCGCCGTGCTGAAAAATTCAGGCCTCGACATCGACATCAAGGCCCATTCCCGACGCGGCGGCTACGTGCTCGGCCTCTGCGGCGGATACCAGATGCTTGGAAAAACGGTCGCCGATCCCGATGGCATCGAAGGTCCGCCGGCAACGGTGGAAGGGCTTGGCCTGCTGGATGTGGCGACGGTTTTGACCGGCGACAAGCGGCTTGTTTCCGTGCAAGGACAGAGTTTCGACGGAATTCCTTTATCCGGCTATGAAATGCATGTTGGCGAAACCACGGGTTCTGCGGGCAACCTGCCGTTTTCCAGCATCGATGGCCATGCCGATGGCGCAATTTCGCCCGATGGCCGGATCTTCGGCACCTATATTCACGGCCTGTTCGCGGATGATCGCCAGCGCGGCGCGTGGATTGAGCGGCTTGGTGGGCAGAGTACGGATCTGAATTATGATGCGCAGGTGGACGCCGTTCTTGATCGCCTCGCAGCCCATATGGAGAGCCATCTCGATCTCGACAGGCTGCTTTCTATAGCGCGATAAGGATCGCCAGTAACCCGAACAGCCCTATCAGCAGGAAGTCGGCGATCCTTGCCAACCGCAGCGCCTTGCGAATATCGCCAGCGACAAGTGCCGCCCTCCCGCCCTCGCCCATGAAACGAGCCTCGATCATCTGACCACCATAGGAGCGCGGCCCGGCAAGCGCGAAACCGAGAGCACCCGCAAGCGCCGCCTCGGGCCAACCCGCATTGGGGGAGCGATGATGATGCGCATCCCGACGTATCGCGGCAACGGCTCCGCCCGGCGATGCGCCCTCCACAAAAAATGCCGCCATCACGAAAAGACCGCCGCTGAGCCTCGACGCCGGCAGGTTGACCAGATCGTCCAGCCGCGCCGACGCCCAGCCGAAGGCTTCATGGCGTGGCGAACGATGACCGATCATGCTGTCGGCAGTGTTGATCGCCTTGTAACCCGCACCGCCCGGCAGCCCCAGAAGACCAAGCCAGAGGGATGGGGCGACAATGCCGTCGGAGAAATTCTCGGCCAGGCTTTCAATCGCCGCCCGGCAGATCGCTGCCTCGTCCAGCGACTGCGGATCGCGCCCGACGATCATCGAAACGGCTTTTCGCCCGCCTTCCACCCCCTCGCGTTCCAGCGCAATGGCGACGGCCTCCACATGTTGCTCGAGGCTCTTTTGCGCCGGAAGCGACGCGCCAAGCACGGCAACAAGCAACAGACCGAGGGGCAAGACGAGCAGAACAGACTGCGCGAACCATGCGGCAAGCACCGTCAGCACCAGAAAAACGCAGAGCGCCGCGACGCCAGCCGCCTTGCGCTGCGAAAATGACGCGCTCTCCCGGTTCCATTTTTTGTCCAGCAGCGCGATAAGCGAACCGATCCAGGTCACGGGATGGCCGATGCGTTTGAAGAGCCAGTCCGGATAACCAGCCAGGCGTTCGATGGCGAGCGACAGAAAAGCGAGAGCGAAGAACATGGGCGATAAGGTACCGGAAAAGGCGCAGGCTGCGATCCGTCACGGCGGCAATCTCGGCAAGGCGCGCCTGATGTTTCCTGAAGCGCCGGAACCGTGGATCGACCTGTCGACCGGGATCAATCCGCACTCCTACCCGCATTCGCCGGTTCCCGCCAGCGCATTTGCCCGCCTGCCGGAGACGGACGCGGCCGAAGAATTGAAAATGCTGGCCGTGGCCTCTTTCGGCGCACCCTCCGCCGGGCATGTGGCACTTGCCCCCGGCACCCAGATGCTGATGCCATTGCTGGCACAGATTGCACTCGAACGCGGCGCGAAAAGCGGAGCCGTGCTTTCCCCCGCTTATGCCGAACATGCCCGAACTGCCCGCATGGCCGGACTGACCGTAACCGAGGTTGAGAATATCAGCGATCTGTTAGCCCACGACTATGCTGTCGTGGTCAATCCCAACAATCCCGATGGCCGCATCACGGATCGCGACGCTTTGCTGTCGCTGGCTGAGGCGATGGGCCGCAAAAACGGCCTGCTCATCGTGGATGAGGCCTTTATCGAGGCGGGAGATACCGAAAGCCTTGCAAACGCCGCAGGGCACGAGGCGCTGGTGGTACTGCGATCCTTTGGCAAGTTCTACGGCATGGCCGGGGTCCGGCTCGGTTTTGCGCTTGCGCATCCCGATATCGCCGCGGAGCTGGAGGCAAGGCTTGGCCCCTGGGCGGTATCCGGCCCGGCGCTACATATTGCGGCGCAGGCTCTGGGGGACAGGGAATGGCAATCATCCATGCGTCTCCAGCTCGTGGCAGAAGCACGGCGCATGAATGACTTGTTGGAAAAGGCGGGACTGGCGATTGCCGGCGGTACGTCCCTGTTTACCCTGGTGCGGGACCCCAGGGCGAAAGACCTGTTCGATCACCTGGGTGGGCGCGGCATTCTGGTGCGCATTTTTGATGAAAGGCCGAACGACATGCGTTTCGGCCTTCCCGGCAGCGAAGAGCAGTGGCAGCGCCTCACCGAAGCGCTGTCAGCCTTTGATTATCCCTTGAACGTGTAGGCCGCGATAGAATCCGGCTTCATTTCAATCGAGAAGCCCGGCAGCTTCGGCGGCATGTACGCGGCATTGTTGATATCGCAGGGTTCGATGAAATGCTCGTGCAGATGGTCGACATATTCGATCACGCGGCCTTCCTTGGTGCCGGACACCACGAGATAATCGATCATCGACAGATGCTGCACATATTCGCAGAGGCCGACGCCACCTGCATGCGGCCAGACCGGCAAATTGTATTTGGCGGCGATCAACAGAACCGCCAGCACCTCGTTCAGACCACCCATGCGGCAGCTGTCGATCTGCACCACGTCGATCGCGCCTTCGGCGATGAACTGCTTGAACATGATGCGGTTCTGGCACATTTCGCCGGTCGCGACCTTAACGGAGCCGATGGCTGCACGGATCTTGCGATGGCCGGCGACATCGTCCGGGCTGGTCGGCTCTTCGATGAAGAAGGGCTTGGCGAAGGTGAGCTGATTGACCCATTCAATTGCCTGATCCACTTCCCACACCTGGTTGGCATCGATCATGAGATAACGGTCGGGACCGATGACCTCGCGGGCGATGGTGAGGCGGCGGATATCGTCTTCCAGATCGCGGCCGACCTTCATCTTGACGTGGTTGAAGCCGGCATCGATCGCTTCCTGGCAGAGACGGCGAAGTTTAGCATCGTCATAACCGAGCCAGCCGGCGGACGTGGTATAGCAGGCATAACCGTCGTTCTTCAGCGTCTCGATGCGTTCCTTTTTGCCGCTTTCGGCTTTTTTGAGGATTGCAAGCGCATCGTCCTTCGTCAACACGTCGGTCAGATAACGGTAATCGACGATATCGGCGATTTCTTCCGGGCTCATATCGGCAACAAGCTGCCAGACGGGTTTACCGGCCTTCTTGGCCAACAAATCCCAGACAGCATTAACGACGGCACCGGTGGCCAGATGCATCGCGCCCTTGTCCGGGCCGATCCAGCGTAACTGGCTGTCGCTCGTCAGGTGGCGCCAGTATTTGCCGGGATTCTCGGTGACCGTCGCCAGTTCGGTGCCGACGACCAGATGGCGCATCGCCTCGATGGCCATGCAGCAAATCTCATTGCCTCGGCCGATGGTGAAGGTCAGCCCGTGACCTTTCAGTTCCGGCTCGTCGGTGTCGAGAATGACGTAAGCCGCCGAATAATCGGGGTCGGGGTTCATCGCATCCGAACCATCCAGGCTCTGGGAGGTCGGAAAACGCAGGTCGAAAACTCGCAGATCGGTAATTTTGGTCATGGCCGGTTACTCGCGGTCAGTGTCAAAGGAAATCGTTCAATCATGGTGGAATGTCTCTTCCATCATCGCCCACCACTCGCCTTCCTTGCGGCTTTCGAGTGGTTGCTGGCAGGGAATGGTGAAAGACCACCATTCCCGGTTTTTCGGGCTTGCCGCCATCTTCGCCATGTCGGCGCTGAAATCGGTGCCGTGATATTCCCAGTATCCGAACAGCAGATTTTCCGGTTCGCGCAGGAAGATCGTGTAGTTGCGGATATTGCAGTCGCTGATGAGCGCCAGAATTTCGGGCCAGACGGCGGCGTGCAGTCTTTTATAGTCCGCAATCATGTCCGGTTTGACGCCGATGACCATGCCCATGCGCTGCATGAAAAACTCCGTTATTGCTTGATGGTGGTGAGCGCCGCATGCAATTTCTGCTGCGGCACGTTTAACCCCAGACGTTCCGCAGCAGCGATGACCGGGACGAAACGGCGGCGTTTCTTTTCGTCATGATTGCCGGCGATATCTGCGAGCCGATGGGCGAGAAAGGGGTTCATGAAACGCTCCCGCACCGCACCGATATAGGCTTGCGCTTCCTCACCCATGCCTTCTGCGGCAAAGACCGGGAGAACCTCGTCCCGCCAGAGCGTTTCCAGATCTCCCGCGAGCGCATCGTCGGCCATTGCCTGCCGCACCGTCTCGTCTTTCGCACGGGCATCCTGCACCCAGCGCTCCGCAAGATAGGAATGGCCAAGATTGAGCAGAAACAGCTTCAGTTTTTCATAGTGGTCGAGATCATCGGTCAGCACCACGGCAGGGTGGGTGCAGGGCAGAACAAGGCCCTCCTGCTTCTCGATTGCCCAAAGCGCATAGGGCTCGGCAACGGCGCCGACCGGATCGATCGGCTCGGAGACGATGCGGTCGACAAGGCTGTTGGCGAAGCGGCATTTTTCATTCAGGTAGAAGCCGAAACCGGCCGGCAGCTGCCATTCGTCGGCAAGCTGGCGAACAACCTCTTTCAAGCGGTCGCCATTGCGCGGAACAAGCTCGCAGGGGAAAATCGATACGGGCGCTTCCGGATTGGTCTGAAAACGCTCCAGCAGCAACAGGCAGAGCTTGGCCGGAAAACTCCCTGGCACCACCGTGAAGTCATCGGCAAGACCCGGCCCGTCGGACGAATCCAGCTCATAACCGCGATCACCCGTATTGGACAGAATGACCTCGGCCGCACAGGCGATGCGCCGCACCTCGGCCCAATCAGCAGCAGCCGTCAGCGCCCGTGCGACAGCCTTGCCTCCAATTTCCTCGTCCACCTCTTGCCCGTCGCGAATCCCGCGAATGCGCACCGGATAGGGCCTGCCGCCATTTAACGCCGCGACGCGCTTCAGGCTCTCGGCATTGCCGGTCGTCTGGACGATTGCTATGCGCCCGAGAGCCTCACCTTTTTCGAGCGCCTGCGAAATGAACAGATCCGCATGCGCCAGAAGAAAGCGGCTGGTGCCGAATTGCAGGATGGGTGTGTCGCTCGTCATGCAACCTCCACCATGCCTTTGATCACTCCGGCTTTCGGATCGGTCAGCCCGGCGAATTTGGAAGGCACATCGGCAAGCGTCATGCGGTGGGTGATGAGTGCGTCCGGGACTTTGCCTTCGCGCAGCGCCTGCAACACCCGCTCGAAATCTTCAGTCGTGGCATTGCGGCTGCCGAGCAGCGTGGTTTCGCGCTTGTGAAACTCCGGATCGTTGAAGGAGATATCGCTGGCAACGATGGAAACCAGCACATAGGAACCACCGTGGCCGACAAAGGAAAAACCACGCTCCATGGCTTTCGGATTGCCGGTCGCATCGAAAACCGCATCGAAGAAATCACCGCCGGTAATATCCGCCAGCCGGTCCTTGTCGCCCTCGCCGAGCGTCACCGTATGGGCAACGCCGAGATGGTCCTTGCAGAAATCCAGCCGGTCGGTGCGACCGTCAATCATCGTCACCTCGCTACCATCGAGAACGGCGAAAACCGCAACCGCCATGCCGATCGGACCGGCACCGACGATCAGGACCTTCTGGCCTTTTTCCACCGACCCGCGACGCACGGCATGGGCGCCGATCGCCAGAAATTCGGTCATTGCCGCCTGATCGAGGCTCAAGCCCTCCGCCTTCAGCACGAATTGCTGCGGAACGCTGAGATATTCCACCATGCCGCCATCGCGGTGCACACCGAGCACACCGATGTTGCGGCAGCAATTGCTCTTGCCCTTAAGGCAGGCACTGCACTGACCACAGGAAATATAGGGTATGACGGTAACGACATCACCAGCCGAAAGATGGCTGCCTTCCGGCGCCTCTTCCACCGTACCGGAAAGCTCGTGGCCCATGATGCGCGGGTAGGAAAGGTAGGGCTGGTTGCCGGTGAAAATATGCAGGTCCGTTCCGCAGACGCCAATGCGGCGGATGCGCACCAGCACTTCACCTTCACCGCGCGCGGGCTTCGGTAGGTCCTTGGGGACGAGTTGACCGGGGGTCTCGCAGAAAATCGCCAGCATGCATCACCTGTTGGGGAGGGAATAAAAACGAACGGCGTTGCCGCCAAACACGGCCGCCTGGTCCTGCTCAGGCACGATTTCGCGGCAGAAGTCCAGCCATTCCTGATAGTCGCCAGTCAGCTGCAACACCGGCCAGTCGCTGCCGAAGATCACGCGGTTTGCGCCAAACAGTTCCAGAATGGTTTCGGCATAGGGCCGAACGGCCTCCGGTCTCTGCTCGCCACGCTCGGTCAATAGACCGGACAGCTTGCAATGGAGGTTCGGAAGGGCCGCCAAGGCCGCCATGTCCCTGCGCCAGTCGCGATATTCGCCCGTGGCGATCAGCGGCTTCGCACCGTGATCGATGACAACGGGCAATTGCGGGTAGCGGCGCGCGAAGGCCAGAAGGTGCGGCAGATGTGGCGGCAGGACCAGCGCATCGAACACCAGTCCATGTTTCACCAGCGCATCCACGGCGGCATCGAGCGCCGGATCGTCGATCCAGGTCACATCGTCCATGCCTTGCAGCATCGGGCGCACGCCCTTGAAGGCCGGATGTTCCGCCCGGCGAGCGATTTCCGCCGCAACATCCGCAGACTTCATGTCCACCCAGCCGACCACGCCCTTGATGAAATCGGTGCTGCCAGCCAGATCGAGCATGAAATCCGTATCGGCAGCACTTTCCATCGTCTGCACCAGCACCGTGCCGGACACCCCGGCCTTAGCCAGCAGAGGCGACAGATCCTGCGGAAGAAAATCCCGGTAGATGGCAGCCAGAGACGGCGGGGGCCATTGCCCGGCACGATCTTTCATCAGCCAGAAATGCTGGTGGGCATCGATGATCATCGCTTCAGGCCTTTGTGCCAGGCACAGGCGCGCCTTCGGAAATCAGGCCGCGCTTTTGCAGCTCCGACCAGAATTCGTCCGGAATAACCTGTTCGAACCATTCGATGTTCGCGGAAAGTTGCTGCGCATTGCGCGCGCCGGATACGACTGTAACCGATGCCGGATGCCCGAGCGGAAACTGCAGCGCAGCCGCCTGCAATGAAACGCCGACGTCGTCACAAACGCCCTGAAGCGCATCCACCCGGGTAATGATGTCGGCAGGCGCATCGGCATAGTTGAATTTGCGGTTGCCTGCCAGAATGCCTGAATTGAAAGCGCCAGCGACCACGATCGCGACGCCGGTTTCAGCGCAGCGGTTCATGAAGGCAAGGCTCTGCTGCTCCAGAAGCGTATAACGGCCGGCGAGCATGGCAACGTCGATGTCGAAAACATCCATGGCGTCGCCGACGATTTCCCACTCGTTGACGCCAAGGCCGATAGCCCCCGTCGAGCCTTCCTCGCGCAGCTTGCCGAGTGCCCGGAAGCCGCCGCCGGTGGTCAACTGCTCCCAATAATGCTGTTGCTTTTCCCCATGCGTGACGGAGCCGATATCGTGCACATAAAGAATATCCGGCTTCAGAACGCCGAGCCGCTGCTGGCTCGCCTCAAAGGACCGCAGAATACCGTCATAGGAGTAATCATAGACCGGGCGGAAAGGCAGCGGCGCAATATAGGCATCCTCTTCCGGGCCAACCGTTTCATCGGGAACCATGACGCGACCAACCTTGGTGGAGAGCGTGTATTCGCTGCGGTCATGCTCCGTCACCATGGTTCCGAGACGGCGCTCCGAACGCGTGTAACCGTAAAAAGGTGCGGTATCGAAATAGCGAATGCCGCTTTCCCATGCCTTGTCGAGCGCGCCCTTGGATTCCTCGTAGGGCGTGACACGGTAGAGGTTGCCCATCTGGGCGCAACCAAGGCCCATGACCGTGACGTCAACGGCACGGTGCGGCAATTTACGTGTATCAGAGACTTTCATCGCAAGGGCTTCCTGAATTTTTCGGTAGGGCTGATGGTGAAAACCGTATGCGGTATCGGCTGAAATCCCGCTTCTTGGATGTGTGCGGCGCGCCGCCCGTAAAGCGGCGCGCCATCATTGATTAATAAAGAACGTTCTTGGCTTCCGGCTTCTCGATATTGTCCTTTGTGACAACAACGACGCCGGTGTCGACGAACTTCTCGACCTTTTCCTTGCCGATGAGCTTGGAAACGGTCTGGATGCCCTTTTCGCCCATCTGATACGAACCCTGAACGACGATGCCGGCGAGCGTGCCGTCCTTGACGAAGCCCTGAAGGTCCTGGTTGCCGTCAAAACCGATGCCGACGACCTTGCCTGCCTTGCCGGTCTGGGCAAGCGCGCGGCCTACACCGATCGCAGTCGGTTCGTTGGCGCCAAAGATGCCCTTCAGATCGGAATTGGCGGCCAGAACGTCTGTTGTCTGGTTCAGCGCCGTTGCCATCTGCGACTGCGAATAGAACGGACCGACGATCTTGAGGTTGGAATGCATCTGGATATAGTCGGTGAAACCGCCAACGCGGCCGATTTCAGAACCGGCACCGGCGACGTAGGACATGACGGCGATCTTGCCTTCCTTGCCGACCTTGTCGATCAGCGCCTGCGCAGCCAGTTCGCCGGCTTTCTTGTTATCGGTCGCCAGGAACGACTGGTAATATTGCTCCGAACCCGTGGTGAGCTGCGAGTCGATCAGAACCACGGGAATACGGGCTTCCCAAGCTTTCTTGACAGCCGGAACCAGCGCATCAGGATCGGAAGGAGCAAGAACGATACCCGAAACCTTACGGTTTACGGCGTTTTCAACCATGTTGACCTGATCGGCGATGGCCGATTCAGAAGCAGGACCCTGGAATGTCATGGTGTTGCCGGCAGAGTCCTTCATCGCCGCGTCGGCGCCCTTCTGAACGTTCTGCCAGAAGGTGGAGTTGACGGTCTTGACGATGACGGCGATTTCACCGGCTTGCACGGTGGAGACGCTCCACAGCGCGATTGCGGATGTCAGAAGGGCGGTCGTAAATTTGTTCATGTCTTCCTCCGTGATGTCGGCATACCGGGCCTCCCGTGCCGATCTTGTTTGCGGATAGGGTCCGCAGCCCTATATCAGCGGCGGTTGCGCAACTGGTCGATCCAGACGGTGACCAGAATGACAAAGCCGATGATGATCTGTTGGGTGAAGGCGGATACGCCGTTCATGTTGAGACCGTTACGCAGGATGCCGATGACGAAGGCACCGATGGCCGTTCCCGAAATCGTACCGACGCCGCCGATCAGCGATGTGCCGCCGATAACCGCGCTGGCAATGGCATCCAGCTCATACATCACGCCCTCATTCGGCTGGGCGGTGACGAGGCGCGACATCAGCACGCAACCCGTCAAGCCCGCGAGTGTGCCGGACAGAACGTAGGTGAAGTTGGTGACGCGTGCGACGTTCACGCCGGAAAGACGCGCAGCATCCGCATTCGAACCGACTGCGTAGATATGACGGCCGAGGATGGAGCGGTTGAGCATGAAGGAAACAGCCAGCGCAATCACCACCATCAGGATGACGGGGTAGGGGATGCCTGGAAAAACCACGTTCGGAAAACCATCGTCACCGATGTTGACGATGCGGAAGAGGGCGCCGTTGCCAAGCTCACCGAAGGATTCGCCGAGACCGGACACGGCCCGCGCGCCGGTGATCTGCAACGCCACGCCACGGGCGATCAGCATCATGCCGAGCGTGGCGATAAATGGCGGTAGCTTTAGGCGTGTGACCATGATGCCATTGAGGAGGCCGCAGAGCGACCCCGTCAGAATGCCGAGCAACATGCCGACGGGCACCGGCATGCCCAACTCCTTCACCGCAAGCGCGGCGACGACACCCGCCAGAGCAAGCACCGAACCAACCGATAGATCGATGCCGCCGGTGATGATGACGCAGGTCGCACCAATGCCGAGAAGGGCGATGGAAGTCACCTGAAGCGCAATGGTCATGGCATTGTTGACGGAGAAGAAGGCGCTGCTGGTGGCGGAAAACACCATGACCAGCACCACGAGACTGCCAAGAGCCGCAAACTTCTGGATGATGTCCTTCTGGCGGTCGCTGAAAGCGAAGCCCTTCTTCGGTTCTGCAATATTAGCCATGTCGTTCCTCACTGCGCGGCCCGGCCGTAACCGGACGCGTACCGCATGATTTCTTCCTGATTGGTCTTGGCAGTCTCGAGCACGCCCGTGATCCGGCCCTGGTGGAAAACGGCGATGCGATCCGTCAGTCCCAGAATCTCCGGCAGTTCCGAACTGATGAGAATGACGCCGATGCCCTGTGCGGCCAGCTCATCCATGATCTTGTAGATCGCGAATTTTGCCCCGACATCGATGCCGCGTGTCGGCTCGTCGAAGAACAGCACGCGCGACTGCCGGAACAGCCATTTGCCGATGATGATTTTCTGCTGATTGCCGCCCGAAAGCAGCCGCACCGTCTGTTCTATCGAGGGGGTGCGGATATTCAGGAGATCGACGTACCGTCTGGCGACATCGTCATGCTTCTTGAAGTCGATCAGCCCGAAGCGGTTGGAGACCTCGCCGATATTGGCAAGCGTCGTATTGGCCGCAACCGACATCTTGATGGCAAGGCCATCGCTTTTGCGGTCTTCCGAGAGATAGGCGATGCCCTCTTCGATGGCGTCACGCGGCGAGCTGATCGAAAGCTCACGCCCGTTGAAAACCACCTTGCCGGCATCGAGAGGATCGGCGCCGAAGATCGCGCGTGCGACTTCCGTGCGACCCGCGCCCATCAGTCCGGCAAAGCCGAGAATCTCACCGCGCCGCAATGAGAAGCCGACATCGTGGAACACGCCTTTGCGCGTCAGCCCTTCCACCGAGAAAATAACGTCTTCCGAGGGGCGCGACGTGCGCTCGGGGAACTTTTCTTCCAGCGAACGCCCGACCATGCGCGTGACGATATCGTCAACGGTGATCGACGCAAAATCGTCGGTCGAAATATAACGTCCGTCCCGCAGGACCGTCACGCGATCGACGATTTCCGCCATTTCATCGAGACGGTGGGAAATATAGACGATGCCGACGCCCGACGCCTTGAGATCGCGAATGACCTTGAACAACAGCCGCGTTTCCTGCTCTGTCAGCGAGGAGGTCGGCTCGTCCATGATGAGCACTTCGGCATCGAGAGAAAGCGCCTTGGCGATCTCCACCATCTGGCATTGGGCAACCGAGAGGCCGCGAACGAGCTGATCCGGGTCGATATCGACACCCAGCCGATCGAGACAGCGCTTTGCATCCAGCCGCAGCTTCTTGCGATCGACGAGGAAACCACGGCGCGGCTCGCGGGCGAGATAGATGTTCTCGGCGACGGAAAGATGCGGAACGAGGTTGAGTTCCTGATGAATGATGGCGATGCCGGCGGCTTCGGACTCCAGCGGCGATGCATATTGCACCTGGACGCCCTTGTGCAGGATGGTTCCGTCGCTCGGCTGGTAAACGCCGCTGATGATTTTCATCAGGGTCGATTTTCCAGCGCCGTTCTCACCGCAGACCGCATGAACCTCACCGCCGCGCAAATCGAAATGCACATTCGACAACGCTTTGACGCCCGGAAATTCCTTGCTGATGTTTTCAAGACGCAGGAGGCCTGAACTTGAGGCCCGCGCCGTCTCCTCAGACGAAAAATCGCCTCGAATTGTCGATGCGCTCTGCGACATCAAGAAACCTCCACCCGCGCTCCCCGCTCCACCGGGGGCAATAATGAGCCGAATGGTTAGGCCGGTTTTTTTGAATGGTCAAGCCAATTAGCCCATAATTTGAATTGCGGCTCCAATGCACGCAAAATGCTCTCAAGAGAAATCTTATAATAATCCTTTAAATACCTATACTTAAGTAATTTCTTGCGTATTGATACGCTTGGCGCTACGGTAAGGCCAAATCCAGACAACAGACAAGGTTCGTCAGAAAACACATGAATGGTCAGGCCAAAATAGCGGAACCACGCAGGCTTTATCAGCAGATTGCGGACCAGATACGCGAGCTGATTGATATGGGTGAGTTTCTGCCGGGAGCGCGACTTCCCGCCGAACGGGAACTGGCCCAGAAGCTCGGGGTTTCGCGACCGTCCTTGCGCGAGGCGCTGATTGCGCTTGAAATCGACAACACCGTCGAAATTCGCATGGGTTCCGGCGTCTATGTGTCCACCGAGGCGCTGCACACAACCCACAACACCAAATCACTTGGCGACAGCCCGTCCGAACTGATGCAGGCGCGCGCAGCGCTGGAAGGCGCGACAATCGTGCTGGCGGCAAGCCGCATGACCGATGAAACGCTCGCAAACCTTCGCCAGATCCTCAATACGATGCAGCGGGAAATCGAGGCTGCGCGCAAGCCCCTCGATCAGGACCGGCTTTTCCACGTCACCATTGCCGAACAATCCGGCAACAGCGTTCTGGCACGACTGGTGGCAAACCTCTTCGATGAGCGCCACAGCCCAATTTCGGCACAATTGCGCGTGAAATTCGAGGATCGCGATACCTGGACCCATGCCCTTCAGGAGCACGAAGCCATTCTGGCCGCACTGGAGTTGAAAGATCCGCTGCTGGCACAGGCGGCCATGCATATCCATCTGGAAGGGTCGAAGAGACGCTGGGTAGACGGCTGAGTTCAAAACATAGCAGGCAATGTACCGGGGAGGAGAAAAACCCGTGAGTGAGAATTCCGAGGCAACCATTTTGCTGAACGCCAACGACAATGTCGCGGTGGCACGCCGGTCCATCCCGGCCGGTGGTGCGACAGGCAGAGGCGATCTGACAGCCCGGGAGCTGATCGGACGCGGCCACAAAGTGGCCCTGGCGTTTATCAGATCCGGAGACGAGGTCCTGAAATACGGTCAGGTGATCGGCATCGCCACCCAGGATATCGAGCCTGGCCGGCACGTGCATCTGCACAATCTCGCCATGGTGCCTTCCGAACACACGCATCAGTTCAGTGTCGATATCGAGGAAAAAGGCATGCTGCCCGAGGGCGAGCGCCGGACCTTCAAGGGTTTTGACCGGGGTCTCGGCGGCGTCGGCACACGCAACTACATCGGCGTCATCGCCTCCGTGAACTGTTCCGCCACCGTGTCGCGCTACATCGCCGATTATTTCAACAAGCAGGGCGGCCTTGACGGCTTCGACAATGTCGATGGCGTTGTAGCCCTGACCCATGGCGGCGGCTGCGCGCTCAATACAAAATCGGAAGGCTATCGTCTTCTCATCCGCACCATTCAGGGTTATGCCCGCCATCCGAATTTCGGCGGTATTCTGCTGATCGGCCTCGGCTGCGAAACCAACCAGATCGCCCCCATCCTCGAACATTACAAGATGGAAGAGGGCGAACGGCTGCGCACCATGACGATCCAGCAGCACGGCGGCACCCGCAAGACGATCGATGCAGCCATTGCCGAAATCAAGGCGATGTTGCCGATCGTCAATGCCGCCCGGCGCAGCGAGCAGCCGCTCTCGAAGCTGAAGGTCGCGCTGGAATGCGGCGGCTCGGATGGTTATTCCGGCATTTCGGCAAACCCGGCATTGGGATATGCATCCGACCTCATCGTCCGCAACGGCGGCACGACGGTTCTTGCCGAAACGCCCGAGATTTACGGTGCAGAACACCTGCTGACGAAGCGGGCCGTCACGCCTGCGGTTGCCGAGAAGCTGTTGCAGCGCATCGACTGGTGGCGGGATTATACCGCCCGCAACGGCGATGAACTGAACAACAACCCATCCCACGGCAACAAGCTTGGCGGACTAACCACCATTCTCGAAAAATCGCTGGGCGCCGTGGCGAAAGGCGGCTCCATGCCACTGAAAGCGGTCTACGAATTTGCTGAAACAGTGACCGAACAGGGCTTCGTATTTATGGACACGCCCGGCTACGATCCCGTTGCCGTCACCGGCCAGGTTGCCGGCGGCTGCAACGTCATCTGTTTCACCACCGGCCGCGGCTCCGTATCGGGGTTCAAGCCCGCCCCCTGCATCAAGATCGCCACCAATTCCGAAATGTACGAACACATGAAGGAAGACATGGACCTCAACTGCGGCGAGATCGTCACCGGCGCAGAAACCATCGAGGAATCCGGCAAACGAATTTTCGAGCACATTCTGGCGGTCGCTTCTGGCGACAAGACCGTCAGCGAGATCTACGATTATGGCGACAACGAATTTGTGCCGTGGCAGGTCGGTGCGGTCACCTGACCCTGGAGCATTTCCAGTCAGTCCACCAGACTGTCCCACGTGAAACAAAAGGCCCGGAAATCACTTTCCGGGCCTTTTTGAATTCTCGGCGCTGTTCCCGCTCAGTGGCGGAAGTGACGCATGCCGGTAAAGACCATCGTCACATTATGCTCGTTGGCCGCGTCGATCACGTCCTGGTCGCGCATGGAACCGCCCGGCTGGATCACTGCGGTGGCACCTGCAGCAATGGCTGCCAGCAAACCATCGGCAAAGGGATAAAACGCTTCGGAAGCCACGGCAGAGCCGCGCGTCAGCGGCTCGGTAAGGCCGAGCGCCTTGGCCGCATCTTCCGCCTTCTGGGCGGCGATACGGGCGGAATCCACCCGGCTCATCTGGCCGGCGCCAATACCCGCCGTCTGGCCATCCTTGGCATAGATCACCGCATTGGACTTCACATGCTTGGCGATCTTGAAGGCGAACTTCATGTCTTCAAGTTCCTGAGGTGTCGGCGCACGTTTGGTGACCACCTTCAGTTCCAGATCTTCAACCATGCCGTTGTCACGGCTCTGCACCAGAAGACCACCGGAAACCGTCTTGGCCGTAATGCCGGCCGCGCGCGGATCGGGCAGGCCACCGGCTGCGAGCAGGCGCAAATTGGGCTTGCGGGCGATAATGGCCTTGGCCTCTTCCGTTACGTCAGGTGCAATGATGACTTCGGTGAAGAGCTTGACGATCTCTTCCGCTGTTTCCGCATCCAGCGTACGGTTCAGGGCGATGACGCCGCCAAAGGCCGAAACGGGGTCGCATGCCAGCGCCCGCCGGTAAGCCTCGGCAAGTGTGGGCCCCGTCGCAACACCGCAGGGGTTGGCGTGTTTGATGATCGCAACCGCTGGCGCATTTTCCGGCAGGAATTCCGCTACCAGCTCGTAAGCCGCATCCGTATCATTGATGTTGTTGTAGGAAAGCTGCTTGCCCTGAACAAGCATCGCCGTTGCGACGCCGGGGCGCTTTTCGCCGGTCAGGTAGAAACCAGCACTCTGGTGCGGGTTCTCACCGTAACGCATCTTTTCCTTCAACGCGCCACCGATGGCACGATAATGCGGTGTCTCGATTGCAAGCGCCTCGGCAAACCAGTTGGAAATCACCGCATCATAGGCGGCGGTGCGGGCATAGGCCTTGGCGGCGAAATTCTGGCGCAGCGCGTAGGAGGTCTGTCCGTCATCGGCCTGCAGGGCTTCGACCAGTGCCGGGTAATCGGACGGATCGGTGACAACGGTGACATAAGCATGGTTCTTGGCCGCAGCGCGGATCATTGCCGGGCCGCCAATATCGATATTCTCGACAGTCGTGGGATAATCGCCGCCCTTGGCGCGAACGTCCTCGAAGGGATAAAGATTGATGACGGAGAGATCGATCGCCTCGATGCCATGAACCTTCATCGCCTCGACGTGATCCGCATCGTCGCGGATGGCCAGAAGTCCGCCATGCACGTTGGGATGCAGGGTCTTGACGCGACCGTCCATGATTTCCGGGAAATTCGTCACCTCGGAAACATCCGTTACCGGCAATCCCGCATCAGCGATGGCCTTTGCCGTTCCGCCCGTCGACAGCAGCTTGACGCCAAGCTTGGACAGAACAGTCGCCAGCTCGATAATGTCCGTCTTGTCAGACACGGAAAGCAGGGCTGTGCGGATTTTGACTTTATCGGGAGCGGGGATTTTTTTGGAAACGACAGCCATCGGGCATACTCCGTTTGACGGGGAGGACAGGCTGGACTGGGATTGATCCAGCAATTGCCGCCGCGTTAACACAGCTTACCGTATTAATAAACAGCGGCGACGCGGAACGGCGAAAACTATGGCGGTTTTTACCTGAAACCTGCCAGAAGCCCTCTACGCCTTGCGTTCGATGATCCAGCGGATTTCCCGCGTATTCGCCAGATTGAACGGCAGTTCGATCTGCTTGGAGGGCCGCATGCCGGATGCATCGGCCATAAACACATCCTCGGTGACGAAAAGCTCCAGTCCCGGCGCCGAAAACAGCCAGGTGGCTCCATCCGCTGCCTCCAGATAAACCGACTCCTCGTCCTGCTGGTAAAGCTGGATGTGAGGGTGGATATGGAACCGCGATACCGCCGAGAGAGATTGCAATTGCGTCTTCACCACATTCTCGTCCGCCCGAAGCAGATCGCGGCCCTTTATCTTCGTACCGGCAGCATTCAGTTCGATTTCCCGGTCGTGATAGCAGCCGAAATTCTTCAGATACCCGTCATGCGACGCCCACAGGACATCGCTGCCGTTTGCATCCGTTCCGCGGCGGCTATCCACCTGACTGACACCGGAAACCATGATTGGCCCGAGCAGTCTAGAGTGGGATAACCTGCAAGACGAGGTGTCGGCGAGCGTGACGGTGGAATGGGCCGCCGTCGAGCGGCTCGCCCGCTGATATTCAGGTGCCGCATTTTTCGGAAAGCCGGAATTGACGATAAACCGGCTCTTGCCGCAGGACATTTCAAACGACAGGCAGCCCGAATGGGCGTTGCGCGAAAGTTCCGCCGAGCCGGGATGGCCGGTATCCACGATGATAACAGTCTCATCGGTTGCAAGACGATGGTAGTTCACGTCAGGCAGCATCTTGGAGGGCCGGCCGGCCGTCTCATCGTAACGGAGCACCGACACAAGCTCGTTGGCAAGCGTGGCGGTGGCACCGTTAAACAGTGCCAGATCGCCGCCCTGATGGCGGAAAAACCGGATGGCCGGAAACATCCGGTCAATCGCCGGCACCAGCCCTGAGGGCAGGTCGTGACCGAGATTGATGTAGCTTTGCCGTAACGGCAAAAGATCGAGCAGCAAATCCAGCATGACCCGTGGATTGCGGGAAACGTGTCCGCCATCGGGAAGAATCTGGCGTTCCATTTCCTGCGCCAGCTTCGTTCCATGCCGGGTGATATGCGACAGGCGGGTCGGCATGGCGATGGATGCGACAGCCAGCGCAATCCTGATCCGCAGCCTGACTTCGCCATCGGGCGCATGTTTGACGATCCTGTCGAGATAACGCACGTGAAAAGCAAGATTTTTCAGGAAACGACGATAAAAACCCGCATCGGCCTCATGTAAAACGACAGGAGAATGGGAAAGCCAGGCGATCAGCCTCTGTGCCGCGATCTCCGGAGACCAGGCAAGCCCGCCAACGCGCTTGCCATGGATATTCATCCACTCTGCAACGATACGGCGCGCCCGCTTGCTGGCCTCACTCGATCTGTCCGAACGGATATGCCGCAACCAGCCGAATGCATGCAACCGCTCTTCGAAAACCAGTGAGGGATAATCCACCTGAAATGGCGACAGACCGCCGGTTTCGACGACACGACCGGCCAGCGCGATCCGGCCCCGCAGCAACTCCTCGGCAAAATATGGATCGATGGCCCTCAGATCAGTCGGCGCCGCGACCAGACCATCGGGAACACGATTGGCGAACCGGGATAGATGCAGGCGCAAAGGCGCAAGGCCCACGCACAGATGACGATACGCCATCCGTGCGAGAAGACCGGCGGCATTGATGCTGCCTGCGAAGGACCCTGACAAGCTGTGTTTCCCGTTTCACATGTTTTGTTTTTATAAGTGAACCGTGATGACCGGAACGTATCGGTAATTATTCAATGATTCGCGGAAGATTGGCTTTTTTCTACTTCTTACGCAAGACACTGCTAAAAAACCCGTCGATGCCGCCGAACATATCCGGCGTCGTGCGAAGATCGCCTTGCGCACTGACGGCAGCCTCCATTCCCGGCCAATCGTCCTTGCGAACGGCGACCCGCTCGAAGGCGGGGTTTTCCGCCAGGACCTGCGCAATCATCTCTTCCCCTTCTGAGGGATCGAGCGAGCAATTGGCAAACACAACGATGCCACCGGACCCCACCAGCGTGAGCGCATGCCGCAACATCTGGCCCTGGAGAGTGGCAAGCTTGGCGATATCGTTCTCGTCCTTGGTCCAGCAGACGTCAGGATGTTTGCGCAGCGTACCGGTTGACGAGCAGGGTGCATCGAGCAGAACGGCATCGAAGAGCTGTTCCGGCTGGTACTTCAGCATATTTGCTTCGACGGTTTCGGCGTGAAGACCAAGACGGTCGAGATTTTCCCTGAGGCGGCGAAGACGATTGCCGGACTGGTCCAGTGCGGTCACCTTCGCGCCGGCATGGGCCAGCTGCGCGGTCTTGCCGCCCGGAGCGGCACAGAGATCGGCAACACGTTTGCCGGAAATATCGCCCATCAGCTTCACCGGCATGCTGGCCGCAAGATCCTGCACCCACCAGGCACCCTCGGCAAAACCTTCAAGCGAAGGAATCTGACCTTCGAATTCACCGAGACGGACACTGCCATTCGGCAACACCGTGCCGCCCAGCTTTTCAGCCCAGAGAGCAGGATTAGCCTTTACGGTGAGATCGATGGAGGCGGGCGTCAGCTGCGCTTCGGAAATCCGCTGGGCAACCTCATCGCCGTAAGCCGAAACAAGCCGGGCGTAGAACCAGTCCGGCAGCACCGGCACGTCCGCGATCGCCTTTTCGATTTCCGCCTTTTCCCGGCCCAATCGCCTGAGAACGGCATTCACCAGCTTGGCGAAACGCCTGTTGCGCGGGTCGCGATGGGCCTGTTCCACGGCAAGATCAACTGCGGAGTGATCCGGGACATCGAGGTGAAGCACTTGCGCTGCGCCAACCACAAGGACGTGATGAAGCGATCGCGCGCCCTGCGGCAGAGGTCCGTCAAGCAACATCGACAATGCGGCTTCGATACGCGGAAGGTGGCGAAGCGCACTGTTGACGATGGCCCTTACCAGCGCCCGGTCCGCAAGGGACAGCGCCCGATAGACAGGATTGCCGTTTTCGCTGTCCAGCATACCGTCCAGCGAGGTTTTCTTTTCCAGAACGGCCGCGAGAATGCGGGTTGCGGCCACGCGCGCGGCAAGACCGGGTTTATCCTGGAAAGACGAAGGGCCGTCTTCGCGGCCCCTTGCATGGTCCTGTCCCGGCTTTTTGGACCGCGACGGCTTATTTTGAGTATCGGATGTCAAGACCACGGTCCCTTGCGCTCGTTTTCTTTACCTCGTCCCCAGCCCGTATTGGGAACGGAGGCTGATTTGCGCTGAGGTCTATCACCCGCTGGCGCTGGCGTCGATCCTCGCGGGGAAAACTCCTGTGCCATCGCCCGGAGTGCGGCCACCCGGTTTTCCGTATTCGGATGCGTGGAAAACAGGTTGTCCATGCGCTCACCGGACAGGGGATTGATGATGAACATATGCGCCGTTGCCGGGTTACGCTCGGCATCCTCATTATGAATGCTCTGCGCCATGCCGGAGATTTTCTGCAATGCCGGCAAGCCAGAGCGGATTGCCGCCACCCGCGCCCCGGTCGTATGTTCCCTAGTGCGGCTGATCGCCATCTGCACCAGCATCGCGGCCAGCGGTGCCACGATCATTGCCACCAGCACACCGATGGCCAACGGAGCAATGGCCCAGTTGTTTTCGATTGCCACCGAAGAAGAAGGCAAAGTTGCCGAGCATGGAGATGGCACCTGCCAGCGTCGCGGTGACCGTCATCGTCAACGTATCGCGGTTCTGCACATGCGCCAGCTCATGCGCCATCAGCAATACGTAACTT
>JAXHOC010000046.1:0-13737 GCA_034519725.1 Agrobacterium sp. | reverse complement strand
CAAGTTACGTATTGCCCTTTACTACTTCGCACATATTTAAGCAAGGTATGCCCAAACGGGGCGGGCTGGCAATCGAGATTTCTGGCACGATTTCCGGCAGGATTTCGGCCCCCATTCCGGGCCGCATTCCGGGGGAGGCCGGGTTGGGAGCATGATGCGGCCGCGCCCATCCATTTTTTCGACGCTAATCATCCAGATTTTGCGCCAGATTTTGCATTTGTCTGCGGGGCGTTCCGTGCCTATCTCTCAGACAATCAGAGAGAGGTATCGCTTATGGAACTCGGTCTTTACACTTTTGCGGATGTCCATCCCAATCCTGCCGATGGTCGTGGGCCGGAAGGTGCGCGCCGGCTGAAGGAACTGCTCGAGGAGATCGAGCTTGCCGATCAGGTCGGGCTCGATGTCTTTGGCCTCGGCGAACATCACCGCCCGGACTATGTTGTCTCCTCGCCCTCCACCGTGCTTGCGGCGGCGGCGGTGAAGACGAAAAACATCCGCCTGACGAGCGCCGTCTCGGTTCTGAGTTCGGATGACCCGGTGCGGGTGTTCCAGCAATTCGCAACCGTCGATCTCCTGTCGAACGGCCGTGCCGAGATCATGGCCGGGCGCGGTTCTTTCATCGAATCCTACCCGCTGTTCGGTTACGACCTCGAAGATTACGACGTGTTGTTTGCCGAAAAGCTCGATCTCTTGCTGGCGCTCAGGGAAAACGAGAAGGTTTCCTGGAACGGCACAAACACGCCGCGCCGCTGAACGGGCGTGGCGTCTATCCGCGTCCCTTGCAGGAGCGTCTGCCGGTGTGGATCGCGGTTGGCGGCACGCCGCAATCGGTGGCGCGGGCCGGTGCCATGGGGTTGCCGGTGGCGCTAGCCATCATCGGCGGCGAATATCGCCGTTTTGCGCCGCTGTTCGATCTCTATCATGAAGCGGCACGCCGGGCCGGTCAGGACAAGACCAGGCTGCGCACCAGCATCAACGTGCACGGTTTCATCGCCGACACCACCGACAAGGCGGCGGAGCAGTTTTACGGACCGCAGGCCGAGGTGATGAACCGCATCGGCCGCGAGCGCGGCTGGGGGCCGACGAACCGCGCGCATTTCGATGCGGCGCGCGGGCCGGAGGGCAATCTCTTCCTCGGCGAACCGGAACTGGTGGCGGAAAAGATCATCAAGGCGCATGGGAAGACCTTCAAGAACGACCGTTTCCTGTTGCAGATGGCCATCGGCCTGATGCCGCATGATCAGATCTTGCGCGGCATCGAGCTTTACGGTACGAAAGTCGCCCCGGTTGTCAGAAAAGAATTGACGGGGAGTGCCGATCCGGTGAAAGCCACGGCCTGATTTTTACCAAGGCGGGCATGTTCAGACCCGCCGTTTTAGAACGACGGACAGAAACATGGTTATCTCCACCGACGAAGAACTGGTTATGCTGAAGGATATCGGCCGCATCTGCGCCGTGGCCATGCAGACCATGGCGGACGCGCTGGAACCCGGCATCACCACGGCCGAGCTGGATGCAATCGGCCGCAAGGTGCTGGAGGATAACGATGCGCAATCGGCGCCGGAGTTCTGCTACCAGTTTCCGGGCGCCACCTGCATCAGCGTCAATGAGGAAGTGGCGCACGGCATTCCCGGCCCGCGCATCATCAAGGCGGGCGATCTCGTCAATATCGACGTCTCGGCGGTAAAGAGCGGTTTCTTCGGCGATACCGGTTCGTCTTTCGCCGTGCCGCCGGTGAAGAAGGAGATCGAGCGGCTGTGCCGCGATGGCAAGCGCGCGATGTGGACGGGCTTGCAGCAGGTGAAAACCGGGCGGCCCTTTGCCGATATCGGCAATGCCATCGGCTCATTCGCGAAAAAGAACCGCTACACGCTGATCACCAATCTGGCCAGCCACGGCATCGGCCGCTCCCTGCATGAGGAGCCGAAGGAACTGGCGACCTGGCCGGACAAGGGTGAGCGGCGCATCATGCAGGAGGGCGTCGTGTTCACCGTCGAGCCGTTCCTGTCGACCGGCGCCTACTGGGCCGAAGATGGCGACGACGATCCCTGGACGCTCTATAGCGATCCAAGCGCGCCGACAGTGCAATATGAACATACCGTGGTGGCGACGAAGAACGGGCCGCTGGTGCTGACGCTGGTTGAGTGACAGCTGTCACCCTCGCTGTTAAGGTCGGAGCGAGTGCGTGCCGCTTGTTTCTTCTCCCCGTGGGGGAGAAGGTCGCGGCAGCGGGATGAGGGGGCGAGGGTCCCGAAATTCGGAGAGGTTGCCCCCTCATCCGGCGCTTCGCGCCACCTTCTCCCCGGCGGGGAGAAGAAACACGCGGGGCGATTTGAACATCTGCGCTGGCGCTGGTGTCGTGACAGATAAACACCGCTTATGCAGCCCATCAAAATAACTCGCTTGTCGCTTATCCGCCCGATTGCGATAAGCCATTCATGACCACCGACACGCCACTTTCCGCCAGACATCTGACCGCGCTTGGTTTTTCCGGCGCCCTGATGATGGCGTCGGCCATGGGGTTTGGCCGGTTTTCCTTCACCCCCATCCTGCCCGGCATGATGGCGGATGTGCCGCTGTCGGCGGGGGAGGCGGGGATTGTCGCGGCGGGAAATTTTGCCGGTTATCTCGCGGGTGCGGTTCTGGCCGCCTATTCCTGGGGTTCGGGGCGGGAGCGGCTGGCCGCCCTTTGCGGCTTGTTTTCCACCGGCGTGCTGCTGCTTGCCATGGCCGCCTTCAACTCCGTTGCCGCCTTCACCCTCATCCGGTTTTTTGCCGGCGTCGCCAGTGCGATGACGATGATCTTCACCTCGCAGATCGTCATCGGCCACGCCATGAGGGCCGGCAAGGATCATATTCAGGCGCTGCATTATGGCGGTGTCGGCGCCGGCATCGCGATTTCCTCGCTTGTCGTCTATCTCATCGGCGTCGTTTTTGATGGCGGCGGTGCCTCCTGGCGACAGGAGTGGATTGCCGGTGGCGTCTTTTCCTTCGCCACATTCCTCCTCGTCTGGCGGGTGCTGCCGTCAGGGCCGCCCCGACATGCCTCGGCGCTGTCGGAGCCGCCACTTGCTTGGACGAAGCCGCTGTTTCTGACGACGCTTGCCTATGGGCTATTCGGCTTCGGTTACGTCATTACCGCCACCTTCATCGTTGCGATTGCCCGCATGGCCGCTGCCGGTGCTTTCGTGGAATTTCTGGCCTGGTTCGTGACGGGATGCGCTGCCGCCGCCTCGCTCTTCCTGTGGAAGCCGGTGTTGAAATCGCAGGGGCTAAAGCGCGCTTTCGTCATCGTTCTTGCTGTCGAAGCCGTCGGCGTCTTTGCGTCCGTCATGCTGCCGCCGGTTCCGGGCGTGCTTGCCGGCGGTCTGCTTCTGGGGCTGACCTTCATGGTCATCACCGCCTATGGCCTGCAGCTCGGCCGGGAATTCGCAGGCCCAAGCCCACGCCGCGCCTTTGCCCTGATGACAGCTGCCTTCGGTACGGGACAGATCGTCGGACCGCTTGCCGCCGGCTGGATTGCCGAGGTGACGGGAAGTTTCACCGCACCAAGCATTCTCGCCTCCACAGTCGTTGTCGCCAGCATTCTGCTGATGCTGCCGGTTCTTGCCACGGAGCGGCGGCGCTAGACCCGCCAGAGGCTTCTTGCGCCTCACAAGGGGCGATATCAGGGGTTCCTTGCGGGATCGATCCGCCGTTTGCGCCTTACATCTTGTTAAGGTCGTCGCTTCTTCGTTGCTGTGCACAAATTTCTGCCCTAGGTTCGGGCCAACAGGTGCTTCGCCAATAATGGCTGACTTCAAACGCGCGTGAGTTCGAAACGTGTTTCATTCTTTCTTTCCCAAACCGAAATTGTTCTTCACCTCCGCCATCGTCTGGGCTTTTGTCGCCATTCTTGGATGGTACTTCATCGTTGAAGGGCTAGGCAGGTCTTGGGGCTACGTGATGCCCGAGCAGGAGCCTTTCGATCTCAGCTATTTTCTGGTTCCCGCCAATCTGTTCTTCTACGCCTATCTGGCCTTGTGTCTGGTGCTGTTCGGGGCTGTCTGGACCGTTCTTGCCAAGGATCATCCCTGGAAGCTCTGGTCCATCTGGGGATCGCTGCTGATTATCGCGGTCATCTATTTCGGCGTTCAGATTTCCGTGGTCATCAATAATTTCCGCCGGCCTTTCGGCGATCTCCTGCAAAATGCCCTGTCAAAACAGCCGGGTATCGAAGTCTGGGATTTTTACAGCCTTCAGATCGTCTTTGCCAAGATCGCCTTTCTCAGCATGGCTGTCTCGATCCTCACGGATTTCTTCACCAGCCATTATATCTTCCGCTGGCGCACGGCGATGAACGACTTCTACATGTCGAAATGGGAAAAGCTGCGCCACATCGAAGGTGCCTCCCAGCGTGTTCAGGAAGACACGATGCGGTTCTCCTCGACGCTTGAAGGATTGGGCATCACCCTGATCAATTCGGTGATGACGCTCGTGGTGTTTCTGCCGATCCTGTTTGCGCTGTCGTCCTACGTCTCCGAATTGCCGATCCTTGGCGAAGTGCCGCATGCGCTGTTCTGGCTGGCGATCGTCTGGTCCGTGTTCGGCACGGTGCTTCTGGCAACGGTCGGCATCAAGCTGCCCGGCCTGAATTTCCGCAACCAGCGCGTGGAGGCGGCCTATCGCAAGGAACTGGTCTATGGCGAGGATCACGCCGACCGCGCCCAGCCGCCGACGGTCAAGGAGCTGTATTCCAATGTGCGGAAAAACTATTTCCGCATGTATTGGCACTATCTCTACTTCAACGTCGCACGGTATTTCTACATTCAGGCCGATGCGGTGTTCCTGCTCCTGATGCTTGTTCCGACCATCGTGGCGGGCAAGATCACCTATGGTATCTACCAGCAGATCGCCACGGCCTTCGGTCAGGTCAGCAATTCGTTCCAGTATCTCGTCAATTCCTGGACGACGATCATCGAGCTCCTGTCCATCCACAAACGTCTTGTGGCCTTCGAAGCGGCGATCGACGACAAGCCCCTGCCTGACATCGACGAGCGTTATCTTCAGCGGGAAGCGGAAGCCGGAGAGATGGCGGCCAACAAGCCCTGACGGAAAATGGGCGGCCGATTGGCCGCCTTCAACGCCGGTCATCCCGGATTTAGTCCGGGGTCCATTGCGATTAAGTCTCTGATCACAAAAGGCTCTTTCACGGCGCCGTGGCTGGATGCCGGGTCAAGCCCGGCATGACGGAGGAGAGGTTTTCTACCTTCGTCATAGGACCAGAGAGTGGGAGGGGAGCTTATCCCTCGGTTTTCTGCTTCATGCGCGCCTTGATGATCGGCATGGCCTCGGCGTAACTCACGCAGGCGACATCGTCCTTTTTGCAGACTTCGCGCAGCAGCCGCTCATAGGCGTTCCAATAGGCGCCGCCATTCATCTTCACGAAATGGAAGCCCATCTGCAAAGGGATGCGTTCGCCGTGCATATTGCCTGTCGAAAGCGGTGCGGAAGGCGGCATAGGCGCGATCCTCGAATTCCTGCGCGCGGTCCGGCGTCTCGATGCCGATGGAGTGGCGGATGAAGAGATTGTAGTCCATGGCGATGATCGGGCGGTTGCCGGGGCCTTCCGGAACGAGCGGCAGGCCGAAATGTTCGATGCCGTCGCGCTCCACCGGCCATTCCGGACCCTTGGTGATGCTGGTGGCATCATAAACGAAGCCGTGCTTCTTCTGGGCCTCGGTCAGCGCCGGTCCCTGCGAAAGATAGGGCGCGCGAAAACCGTTGATGTTTTTCACCATACCGCGCCAGCCTTTGGGTTCCTCACCCTTCTTGCCGATCATCTGCCAGGCGTTTTCCAGCGTGCTGGTGAAGGTGGTGAACTCGCCGTCCCATTGCTCGGCGCTCCACTGGCCGCCATCGAAATGGCCGCAGGTGTGGTTGCCGATCTCGTGGCCTTCGCGATAGGCCGACCAGATGTTGCGCAACCGCGTTTCCACCTCTTCCGGCGACTGGCCGAAACCGACATTGGAGCGGCCGGCCTTCTGGCCGGGCCCCTGATAGGTCTTGGCGCTGGTCTTGCGGTCCATCACCAGCGTGCAGGCGAGAAAATAGGTGAAATGTGCGCCGGTTTCCTTCGCCGTCGCGCGGCTTCTTTCCCACAGCGTATTGTCGCCCGCACCGTCGAAAGAGACGATGACGAGCTGCTTCGGCTTCTGTGCATCCTCGGCAACAGCGGGAAAGGCAAGGCAGAGCGACAGGGAAAAAGCAGTCAATGGGCGAAACATCAGGCATCCGTCATATGAAACACCGCTGCCTTTTGCGGGTGGAATAAGGCGAAGCTTTGAATAAACTGGCTTTTTTACGTCTTTCAGCCTAATTCGTTGTCTGCGTCGCGGTCATGAGGCCGCATTTCGTTGCACCGGGGACCGTGTTCCATGCTTTTTCTCGTACTCTGTCTTGCCTTGTTTTTCCTGACGCATCTTTTGAAGGTGTTTGCGCCGCAATTTCGCGCGCGGATGATCGCAAAGATGGGAGAGGGGGCGTTCAAGGGCGTCTATTCTGTCGCCAGCCTCGTAACGCTCGGCCTCGTCATCTATGCGTTTGGCGAGGCGCGGCAGGAGACCGGCATTGTCTGGAACCCGCCGATCTGGACGAGCCACCTTGCCGTGACGCTGATGTTGCCCGCGATGATCTGTCTTGTCGCCAGCCTCATCCCGGCTGGCAATATCGCGACGAAGACCAAGCATCCGCTCATTCTGTCGGTCAAGATCTGGGCGCTCGCCCACCTTCTGGCGAATGGCGAGACCTCTTCGATCCTTCTCTTTACATCGTTCCTCGCCTGGGGTGTGGTGATGCGCATTTCGCTGAAGCGTCGGGAAAGAGCGGGCGAAAAAGTGGTCCGTCCGTTCGTCTCGGGCCGTTACGATCTGGTGGCCATTGTCGGTGGCATCGTTCTCTGGGGCGCTTTCATCCTGAAACTGCACGAATGGTTGATCGGCGTTCAGCCGATCGCCATGTAGGAAATCAACGTTTCCCCCTTACATATCAGGCAAAATAGGCTAGAAGGCCGACCATGACCCGTCGGCCCGACTGTTGCTGATCCGGGTAAGCGGCTTGGTATGTCCGCGAACGGATGGATCGGCGACGATCTCCGCGCGGGTAACGGAGAATTTGATGGCAAACGAAAATGATACCTTTATCCGCGAAGTGAACGAGCAGATCCGTTCCGAGCAGCTTTCCCGTTTCTGGGGCCGCTACGGTATCGTCGTCGTTGGCGCCGCCGTTCTCGTGGTTGTGGGCGCGGCCGGCGCCGGCATCTACGAATACTGGAACAACAGCCGCGCCTCCAATTCCGGCGACCAGTTCATTGCGGCGTTGAAGCTTGCTTCCGACAACAAGACGGACGAGGCGCTGAAGGCCTTTGCCGATCTCGAGACCTCCGGTCACGGCAATTATCCGGTGCTGGCGAAATTCCGCTCTGCGACGCTGCTTGCGCAGAAGGGCGATGCGGCCGGCGCCATTGCCGCCTTCACCGCCATCGGCAACGACACGTCTGCCCCGCAGGTCTTCCGCGACACGGCGAAGGTGCGCGCGGCATGGCTGCTGGTCGACAATGGAACCTACGATCAGGTCGTTGCCCTGGCGGAACCCCTGAGCGGCGAAAGCCAGACCATGCGTGCCTCGGCCCGCGAAGCCCTTGGATCTTGCCGCCTACAAGGCTGGCGATTTCACCAAGGCCAAACAATGGTTCGAGCAGATCGTCAGCGACGCGCAGGCGCCACGCAACGTCACGAACCGCGCGCAGATCATGCTCGACAATATCACTGCTTCGGGCAAAGCTGCCTGACGCAGCTTTCCCGCCCCAGATTGTTTTGGCATTTGTTCGAATTGCCAAAACAATCGCATTCTCTATTTTACGCATGTCCTTTTGCCAAAACCGATGACACTTTTGGGGGACGTGCTCGAAGGATGAACGATCAATGAGTTTCACCGTCGCCATAGTCGGGCGCCCCAATGTCGGCAAGTCCACGCTTTTCAACCGTCTGGTCGGAAAGAAGCTGGCGCTCGTGGACGATACGCCGGGCGTGACCCGTGACCGCCGCCCCGGCGACGCGAAGCTTATCGACCTTCGTTTCACCATCATCGATACCGCCGGTCTGGAGCAATCCGGGCCGGAGACGCTTCAGGGGCGCATGTGGGCGCAGACCGAAGCGGCTATCGACGAAGCCGACGTGACGCTGTTCGTGGTCGACGCCAAGGCGGGCCTGACGCCTGCCGACGAGACGCTTGGCGAAATGCTGCGTCGTCGCGGCAAGCCGGTGGTTCTGGTCGCCAACAAGTCCGAGGCGCGCGGTTCCGATGCGGGCTTCTACGACGCCTTCACGCTCGGTCTCGGCGAGCCTTGCGCCATCTCTGCCGAACATGGCCAGGGCATGATCGACCTGCGTGACGCCATCGTCGAGGCTATTGGCGAAGACGTCGCCTTCCCGCCCGAGGTGGACGAGGCGGAAACCGATATCGTGCTTCCGCGTGCCGAACCCGGCAGCGAGGACGAGGAGGAAGAAGAGCCGGTTTATGACGAGACCAAGCCGCTGCGCGTCGCCATCATCGGCCGGCCGAATGCGGGCAAGTCCACGCTCATCAACCGTTTCCTCGGTGAAGACCGGCTGCTGACCGGCCCGGAAGCCGGCATTACCCGCGACAGTATTTCCGTCGAGTGGGACTGGCGCGGCCGCACCATCAAGATGTTCGACACGGCCGGCATGCGCCGCAAGGCGAGGGTCATCGAAAAGCTCGAAAAGCTGTCGGTGGCGGATTCGCTGCGGTCCATCCGCTTCGCCGAAACCGTGGTGATCGTGTTCGACAGCACCATTCCGTTCGAAAAGCAGGACCTGCAGCTGGTCGATCTCGTCATTCGCGAAGGCCGCGCCGCTGTGCTCGCCTTCAACAAATGGGATCTGGTCGAAGACCCGCAGGCATTCCTTGCCGATCTGCGTGAAAAGACCGAGCGGCTGCTGCCGCAGGCGCGCGGCATCCGCGCCGTGCCGATGTCCGGCCAGACGGGTTATGGCCTTGATCGGCTGATGCAGAACATCATCGACACCGATAAGATCTGGAACCGCCGCATCTCGACCGCCAAACTCAACCGCTGGCTCGAGTCGCAGACCACCCAGCACCCGCCGCCGGCCGTTTCCGGCCGCCGCCTCAAGCTGAAATACATGACGCAGGTCAAGGCCCGCCCGCCGGCCTTCATGATTTCCTGCACCCGTCCGGAATCCATTCCCGAAAGCTACACGCGCTACCTCGTGAACGGCCTCCGCAAGGATTTCGACATGCCTGGCGTGCCGATCCGCGTGCATTATCGCGGGTCCGACAACCCGTTTGAAAGCAAGGCGAAGAAGAAGCGGTGATTGGCAGTCGCTTTTACGGATGACGCTGCGGCAAGGTTTCTTCTCCCCGCCGGGGAGAAGGTGGCCCGAAGGGTCGGATGAGCGACTATCTGGGCTGTCAAGTTGCATATTCGAAATCTCTTCGCGCGTCTCGTGCTTTTGCATTGAGAATAACCAGGAGTTTTCGGGCGAGCGCGATGCGGATGACCATTTTGGCTTTGCCGGCGCTTTGCAACCTTTGCTGGAAGGCGGCCATGTGCGGATCATATCTGGCTGCGATGGCGGCGACCAGGAACAGGATGCCGCGCGGTCCGCGGCGTCCGCCGCGCACCGGCCGGGGACCGCTGCGTTTGCCGCTGTCGTTGGCGATCGGCGCCAGGCCGGCCAGCTTGGCGATCGCCTTGTTGGAGATCAGGCCGATCTCGGGCAGCTCGGCCATCAGCCGGGCAACGGTGCGGTCGGCGACACCCTTGACCGACCGAAAGGCCCGGTTGAGGCAGCCCCAGAGCGGATCGTCGTCGATCATCGAGGCGATCTCGCCTTCGAGCGAGCGGCTCTGGCGCACCAGCAGCGCAATCACCTCGTTGAGGCTTTCCACGGTCTCGCCGTCTCTGGCCGCACTTCGGCGCTGCTTCTGGACGATCAGGTCGCTCGTAACCTGGGACAACCGCGCCACCAGCGCCGACAGCCGCAGCTGCGCGGCTGTCGGCGGCGGCAGGGCGAGAACCCGCCTGGTCTCGGCAAAATGGGCGATCACCGCCGCATCGATGCGGTCGGTCTTTTCCAGAAAGCCCATGGCGTCGGCAAAGTGGCGCACCTGGCGCGGATTGGCCAGCGCACAGGCGATCCCCAGCTCCCACAACAACAGGAAGACTGCCCGCTCGTAGCCGCCCGACGCCTCCATGACGACGAGCTCGACATTCTCGGCCCGGCACAGCGCAGCCAGCTCACCGATGCCGGCCGCATCGTTGCCGAAACGCTCAAACGTCCCGGACGGACGGATGAACGCATCCAGCCAGTCCTTCGAAACATCCACTCCACATATAACTCTATTCACGGTAACCTGCCTTGTGCGTGCGGTTGGAACCAAGCGACTATTCGGTCGTACGTGACGATGACGAAGATCCCAGGCTCATCCACGGTTGTAACCGGAGGGGGGACGGGCGACTTCGTCAAGCCTCTGGCAGGGTGGCCACCCGGCCAGAGGCGCAATCGCTTCCATCGCACAAAATCAGCAATGTGCAGATACAAGGGGGAACCCTCACCGCATCTCGACCCTTGCCCCCTCAACCCGCTGCCGCGACCTTCTCCCCGGCGGGGAGAAGAAGCAAGTGGTGGGCGCTGGTACAATGCCCTGTTTTTGAAAAGTAAAAACCCATGTTGATCAAGCAGACCGACTATCACCGGATTTACCGCGTCATCAACAGCCTGCTCGTTAACGACAATGCCGACCCGGCGACGGCGTGTATGTATTTCAGCACCTTCGGCGCCTTCATCCTTCAGCAGCATTACAAGGTGAAAGCTGTGCCGAAGGGCGGGCTTGCCGCTTATAATCTCGGTGGAACGGTCATGCTGTTTGCCGACCATCGCGACGATGGTTATGTGACGGGCGCCGGCGATAATTTCCATTGCTGGGTCGAGGCCGATGGATGGGCTATCGATTTCATGGCGCCGGCTTTTTCGCAGAGCGCGCGCGAACTTTCCGTGCCACCGAAAATGTTTCAGCGTCCGCTATCGGCCATGGCGGCGTCCATCAACGATCTCGATCAATCCGGCGATTTTTTCTACCGCGCCGAGCCCGAAGCCACCGCGAGGCGTTTTGCCGACTGGCACAAACAGGCGATGATCGGCGATCTGGCGAGCGTTGCCGCAAACTGGTTCCGCAAGTCGCCCAAACAGATGTCCCCGTCGCTTTCGGTCACGGAGCGGGACGGCAAAGTCCGCACCGTGCCGCTGTCCGGCCAATCGCTCGTTGGCGCGTGGTGATCTGAAACGGGACAAGTCTTTGTGAAACAAGGACGGCCAGCGTGATCTCGCGGCAGCCACCTGACGTCAATCAGCAGCCCGACCCCGTTCTAAAGATAACGGCGGTCGCGTCCAGATCGTCTTGTGACACTCCTGCTTTGTTTCGTCCACCGTTCCCCGATAAAATGTCGGGGATCAATGTGGCCCCGCGTCAGGCAAGTCGTGAGCGGGAAAGGATCGGCAGGGATTTTCCGGCGGCATGGATGACGTTGTCGAGGAATTGCCGCGATGCCTTTTCCCAGCTGTAGCTTTTCGAAAGCGCCAGCGCCTCCTGTGGCGAACAATTGAGGGCTGCAAGGCAGGCGTCGCGAAGATTGTCGTTCAGCGCGCCCGCAGCGGGGTTGCCGCCGAGAATGTCGATCGGCCCGGTAACGGGAAAGGCAGCCACCGGCACGCCGCTCGCCAGCGCTTCCAGAATGGTGTTGCCGAATGTATCGGTCTTTGACGGGAACACGAAGACATCGGCCTGCGCATAGGCATCGGCGAGGTCCTCACCGGTCTTGATGCCGGTAAACAGCACGTCCGGGTATTTTTCCTGCAATTCATGGCGGGCCGGGCCATCGCCGATCACCACCTTCGATCCGGGCAACTCGAGATCGAGGAATTGCGGCAGGTTCTTTTCCACCGCCACGCGCCCGACCGTCATGAAGATCGGTCTTGGCAGATCGAAGGGCAGCGCCATTTTCGGGCGGGGATGGAACAGTTCGGCATCGATGCCGCGGCTCCAGCGCTTCAGGTTGCGGACGCCGCGGGCCTCAAGCTCGGTCTCGAGGCTGGGCGTCGCCACCATGCAGGTGTTGCCGCCATTGTGAAACCAGCGCACGAAAGCGTAAAGCCAGCTTTCCGGGATGGGGAAGCGCGCCGCGACATATTCGGGAAAGCGGGTGTGATAGCTGGTGGAAAACCGCATGCGGTTCTTCACGCACCAGCGCCGTGCCATGAAACCCAGCGGCCCCTCGGTGGCGATATGCACGAAGGAGGGCTGGCTTTTTTCGATCTCCGCCGCGACACGGCGATAGCCGGCCACCGACAGGCGAATTTCCGGATAGGTCGGGCAGGGGATGCTGTAGAAACTCTGCGGCGTCACCATGTGCACATCCACGCCCAGCCGCGCGAGTTCCGTGTTGGTGTTTTCGATGGAACGAACCACGCCGTTGACCTGCGGGTGCCAGGCATCTGTGACAATCGTGATTCTCGTCATGAAACACCGATCCTGCTCGACTGCGCGCGGGCGATTCCCCACCACCCGGCTTCCGCCCGTATATGCGGCGCGTGTGTTACAGGATCATGTCAGGGCGGATGACGGGCGGAAAGCGTCCTTCGCGGCGAGCCTGCCGGGCGTTACCCGACGAGCGGAAGAAGCTCGGGGCTGATCAGCGCGCCGTGATGGCCGATGACGGTTGCCGCTGCGCGTGCGGCAAAGACGGCGGCCTCCTGCGGTGAGCTGCCGGTGACATAACGGGCGAGGAACGCGCCGTTGAAACTGTCGCCGGCACTTGTCGTGTCCACCACATCCACCGCCTCTACCGCCGGTGCGTGGCTGCGTGCGCCGCCAAAATCGAGCGTCGCGCCCTTGGCGCCGTCCTTGACGACGATGTTGGCGACGCCGAGCGCACGGTAACGGTCGATGGTGGCCTCGACGGATGTGTCGCCGAAATGGCTGGCTTCATCATCGAAGCTCGGCATCACCAGCGTTGCAGCGCGTGCGCCGTTGGTAATCGTCTCCAGCATCGTGGCCTTGTCTGACCACAGGCGCGGGCGGATGTTCGGGTCGAACACCACCGGCTTGCCCGCCGCTTTGGCGCGGCGCAGTTCCGCCAGAAACGTATCGACATCATGCGGCGAGGCGAGAATGGCGAGGGTGATGCCGGAAAAATAAACGACGTCGGCGCTTTCCACCGTCCTGCGCAGGTGATCGGCATCCGCTGCAAGCTGTCTTGCGGCGGCGGCGTTGCGCCAATAGCTGAAGGTGCGCTCGCCATCCTTGAGGTTGATGAGGTAAAGGCCGGGTGTGCCGCCCTCGATGCGGCGGATTTTTTCGGTGCCGATGCCGGCATCCGCAATGAAGGCCAGCATGTCCTGCGACAGGGGGTCGTCGCCGAGGGCGGTGAAATAATCGACGGACCAGTCTTCCGGCAGGCAGGCGCGCGCATACCAGGCCGTATTGAAGGTGTCCCCGGCAAAACCCTTGCGCAGCAGCCCGTTTCCGGCCTGCGACAGTTCCACCATACATTCGCCAATCGACAGAAACCGTCCGCCCACGCCGTCCTCCTCCACTTGCTATACCTTCGGGATTACGACGGCAGGCGGTGCCTGACAAGCCCGCTTCGAGGTGATTTTG
>JAXHOC010000018.1:0-62649 GCA_034519725.1 Agrobacterium sp. | reverse complement strand
AAGCGCTCCATGTCGTCGAGCCGGTCCAGCTTTTCGGCCACCATGGCCTGTTCGTACAACAGGTCCACGTCGTCGGGAAAGCGCTGGTTGGCACCCTCGTAGACCTCGTAGGCTGCGGGCAGGCGTTCGATGTCGCGCAGCAGCTGGGCCTCGGCGACCAGCTTGGCGCGCCCGTCGGCCGGGCTGCGTTCGGGGACGCGTCGCAGCGAGGCGACGGCGCTGTCGACCTGACCCTGGCGCGCCATCAGCATCGCGCGGCGCGCCTGCACTTCCAGCGCCCGCTGCGGGTCGTCGATGCGCGCGAGCCAGGCTTCGGCGGCAGCGAAGTTGCCCTGCTGCTCGGCCGACTGCGCCAGCATCAGCCAGGCTTGCACCTGGCCCTGATCGCTGCCGGCGGCCTCTGATGCAGCCGGCTCGTCGGCCGGGGCGTCTGCAGTGGTTTCGGCCGGACCGGACGCCGCCGATGCTGCCGCGTCCGGTGCCGATGCCTCGGGCGGGGGCGCCGAATCCGCCGACGAGGCCGCTGCGGCGGGCGACTCCGGCGCCTGCACCAGGCTCAGGTAACGCTGCAGCGCGGCGTCGGCGTCGCTGAAGTGGCGCAGTTCCAGGTGCAGTGCGCCCAGCATCAGCCAGGCCGGCGCCTGGTCAGGCTGCTGGCGGGTGGTGATCTCGAGCTGTGCGATCGACTCCGGGTAACGCTGGGCCGAGGTCAGCGTGCGCGCCCAGGCCAGGCGCAGCGCCGGGTCGGCGTCCGGGCGGGCCAGGTGGTCGGTGATCAGCTGCTCGGCCTCGGGGCGCGTGGCGCGCAGGGCCATGGCCAGCAGCATCGGCCCGGGCGCCTGCGGGTCGGCGGCGGCCGCGCGGCGCGCCAGTTCCAGCGCGCCATCCGGCTCGTCGGCGGCCAGCCAGGCGCGGCCGATCGCGACCACCGCCGCGGTGCGTGTGGCCGGGTCTTCGACCTGCGGTGCCAGCGTGGAGGCCAGCAGCTCGGCGGTCTGGCGCTTGTCGGACGCGCGCTCGAAGAAGCGGGGCAGCGCGGCAATGAGGCCGCCGAGGTCGGCTGGCGGCGTCAGCCGGATCAGGGCCTGCAGCGTGGGCCCGGCGTCCTTCAGGCGGTTCAGCGCGGTCAGGATCTGCAGTTCCAGGCGCAGCGGGTCGGCGCTGTCGGGCGCGGCCCGCTGCCAGGCCCGGGTGGCGTCCAGCGCCTCGTTGCCGGCACGCGACTGCAGCGCGATGTCCATCGCGCGGCGGAACAGCTGCGGGTCTTCGGTGCGGCGCGCGGCGTCCATGAACGCCTGGTAGGCGGTGCCCGGGTCGCCGTTGCGCAGCTGCATCTCGCCGATCAGCAGCTGATAGAACAGCGACGCATCGAGCGCCGTGCGGCTCTGGGCGGCGACCACGGTGTCGCGCGCCTGCGCCGCGGCCGGCCCGCCCGTGGCGCAGGCCATGGCGGCCAGAAAGAGGGCCGTGGCGGCCTGACGCACGCGCGGGAAATCAGACATCGCCACTCCGAAAGGACTCAAAATCATTCTCACATAATGGCCGCATGCCTGAACTCCCCGAAGTCGAGGTCACCCGGCGCAGCCTGGAAGGACCGCTGGCCGGGGCGCGGATCCGGGCGGTGGCCCTGGGCAAACCGCTGCGCTGGCCGCTGGGCTGCCCGCCGGCGCAGCTGGTCGGGCTGGACATCGGCCCCATCACGCGGCGCGGCAAGTACCTGTGGCTGGCGCTGTCGGGACGGCCCGATGCCGGCGGGCTGTTGATGCACCTGGGCATGTCGGGATCGCTGGGGCTGCAGCCCGGGGTCGCTCCGCCGGCCGGGCCGCACGACCACTTCACGCTCGAGACCAGCCACGGCACGCTGCGCCTGACCGATCCGCGGCGCTTCGGCGCTGTGGTCTGGTCGCCGGCCCTGGACGAACCGCTGCGGCGTTCAAGCTCTTGTCGTCGCTGGGCCATGAGCCCTTCGACGCCGCCTTGACGCCGGAGTTCCTGCACGCCAGCCTTCAGCGGCGGCGCGCCCCCATCAAGGCCGTGCTGCTGGCGGGCGACATCGTGGTCGGCGCGGGCAACATCTACGCCTGCGAGGCCCTGTTCCAGGCCGGCATCCACCCGGGCCTGCGCGCCGACCGCCTGAGCCGGCCGCGCGCCGCCCGGCTGCTGGCGGCAGTGCGGGCGACCCTGGCGCGCGCGCTCGAGCTCGGCGGGTCCACGCTGCGGGACTTTCGCGACGTCCACGGCATGGATGGCGCCTTCCAGGACCACGCCGCCGTCTACGGCCGGGCCGGCCAGCCCTGCGGGCGCTGCGGCGCCACCGTGCGCCGCTTCGTCCAGGGCCAGCGCGCCACGTACTGGTGCCCGGGCTGCCAGAAACGGTGACAGAGAGACAGTGACGCCAGGCCCGGCCGTCCGGCCGGGCGTGACGGGTTGCGCGATGCGTGCCCCCGGGGTGTCAGCAAGTGTTTCGCCGGTAGGCCGGCTCGTGGCGAGGCGCTAGCATGCGCCGGACCACGATGCACAGCCCCCTTGCCACCCGACTGGACAGCCAGGCCGCCTGGCGGACGGCGCTCGACCGTCAGGTCGGTGCGCTGGGCCGGTTCCTGGCCGAGCACGAGATGGACGACCCGTCCGACCGCGCCGGCATCGAGGCCCTGCAGCTGCGACTGCGCGGCGAGCGCCTGACCGTCGCCTTCGTGGCCGAGTTCTCGCGCGGCAAGTCCGAGCTCATCAACGCGATCTTCTTCGCCGACACCGGCCGTCGCGTGCTGCCGGCCACGCCCGGGCGCACGACCATGTGCCCGGTCGAGCTGTCGCACGACCCGGAACTGCAGCCTTGCCTGTCGCTGCTGCCCATCGAGACCCGGCTGCGCGGCCTGTCGCTGGCCGAACTGCGCGGGCGCGACCAGCCCTGGCACCGGGTGCCGCTGGACCCTTCGCGCCCTGACGCGCTGGCGCAGGCGCTGTCGGCCGTGACGCTGACCCAGCGCGTGGCCATGGAGGTGGCCCGCAACCTGGGCTTCTGGAGCGACGAGCACCCCGACGACAACCCGCCGCTGCACGACGACGGCACGGTCGAGGTGCCGGCCTGGCGCCACGCGCTGATCAACTACCCGCACCCGCTGCTGCAGCGCGGCCTGGTCGTGCTGGACACGCCGGGGCTCAACGCGATCGGCGCCGAGCCCGAGCTGACGCTGTCGCTGCTGCCCTCGGCGCACGCCACGGTGTTCATCCTCGGGGCCGATGCCGGCGTCACCAAGTCCGACCTCGCGATCTGGCGCGAGCACCTGGGCGGCAAGGTGCTAGAGCGCTTCGTCGTGCTCAACAAGATCGACACCCTTCAGGATCCGATGTTGTCGGCGGCCGAGGTGGCAGCCCAGATCGAGCGACAGCGCCAGCTGACGGCGCAGACCCTGTCGCTGCCGGTGGATCGCATCTTCCCGCTGTCCGCGCGTGACGCCCTGGGCGCGCGTGTGGCGCACGACGATCCGGCGCTGGCGCGCAGCCGCCTGCCGGAATTCGAAGCCGCCCTGGCCGGCGAGCTGTTGCCGCGCCAGACCGAGCTGCTGGCACGGTCGGCGGTCGAGACCCTGCGCCAGTTGCGCGAGAGCACGGCGCGCCGCCTGGGCGACCGCCGACGCCAGAATGCCGAGCAGATGCTCGAACTGCGCGGCCTGCGCGGCAAGAGCGGCGCCAAGGTACGACTGATGCTGGGGCGCGTCGAGGCCGAGGCCACCGACTTCGAACGCTGCACGTCGCGCCTGGTGGCGCTGCGCAAGGTCCAGATCCGCCAGCAGCGCGCCGCGCTGGCCCGGTTGTCCAGCGACGCCCTGCGCGCCGAGGTGGCGGCGATGCAGTCGGCGGCCGGCGCGTCGGGGCTGGTGCTGGGCCGCAAGCCCTTCGCGCTCATGTTCGAGCGCCTGCGCGGGGCGCTGGACGCCGCCGAAGCAGAAGCCGCCGAGATGCTGCGCATGCTCGAAGCCAGCTTTCGCCAGCTCAACGCCGATTTCGGCTTCGCGTTCACCATCGGCATCGCGCCCGACCTCAGCCGTTACCGCGCCGAGCTGGACCTCATCGCCCAGAGCTACGGCCGCTACCTGGGCCTGTCGCAGGCCTGGCGGATGGCGGTGCCAGGCTTCGTCGAGCAGTTCCGGCGCCTGCTGCTGTCCAAGCTGCGCGTGGTGTTCGAGAACGCCGCCGGCGACATCGAGCTCTGGAGCAAGAGCGCCACCGCCCAGGTCGACCAGCAGCTGCGCGAGCGGCGCAAGGCATTGCAGCGCCGACGCGAAGCGCTGGAGCGCATCGAGTCCGCCACCGGTGACCTGGAACAGCGCATCGCCGAGGTCGAGGCCCAGGACGCGCACCTGCGCGACTTGCTGCAGCGGCTGGACCAGTCGGTGGCCGAGACCGTGGCCATCGCGCGCGGACTGCTGGCGCCCCCCGACAGCCAGGCCAGCGCGGCATGACGTGGGCATCGGCTGCCGGGCGGGCCGCGTGCCCGCGCCGGGTGGCGTGCGTGCTTCCCGCAATGAGACCATGAGCGCCGCCCCGGCGCCATCGGCGGGCGCCCCCGGCACGGCCGATCCCGACACCCTGGCCGAACGTGTCATCGCCTGGCAGCGGCGCCACGGCCGCCATGGGTTGCCCTGGCACGGCAGCCGCGACCCCTACCGCGTCTGGCTGTCGGAGATCATGCTGCAGCAGACCCAGGTGGCCACCGTGCTGGCCTACTACGACCGGTTCCTGCAGCGCTTCCCGGAGGTGTCGGCGCTGGCCGTGGCGCCGCTGGACGAGGTGCTGGCGCTGTGGAGCGGCCTGGGCTACTACAGCCGGGCGCGCAACCTGCACCGTTGCGCGCAGGTGGTGATGGCCGACCACGGCGGCGCGTTCCCGGCCAGCGCGGCGGTGCTGGCCACGCTGCCGGGCATCGGGCGCTCGACGGCGGCGGCGATCGCAGCCTTCTGCTTCGGCGAACGGGCCGCCATCCTGGACGGCAACGTCAAGCGCGTGCTGACGCGTGCACTGGGCTTCGGTGACGACCTGGCCGAGGTGCGCCACGAACGCCGCCTGTGGCAGCTGGCCGAGGCGCTGCTGCCGGCGCAAGGCGTGGAGCGATACACCCAGGGTCTGATGGACCTGGGTGCGGACATCTGCGCCCAGCGCCGGCCGCGCTGCACCGAGTGCCCGTTGCAGTCCCTGTGCGTGGCCCATGCCCAGGGCCGGCCCGAGGCCTACCCGGTGAAGACGCGCAAGCTGCGCCGCAGCCGCCGCCAGCACGCGCTGCTGTGGCTGCAGCACGGCGAGCGCGTGTGGCTGCAGCAACGCCCGCCGCGCGGCGTGTGGGCCGGCCTGTGGAGCCTGCCCGAGGCCGACGACGTGGTGCACTGGTGGCAGCGGGCCTCGGCGTGGCCGGGCGAAGGTGAGGCCTTGCCACCCTTCGTGCACGTGTTGACGCATGTGGACTGGACGCTCTCGCCGCTGCGCTGGCAGCTGCCCGGGCATGCGGCCGTGCCTGAACTCGGTGACCTTACCGGCCGTTGGTTCAGCATCGATGAGGCCCTGCAGCTCGGCCTGCCGGCGCCGATCCGACGGCTGCTCAGCCGCTGACGACCTGCTTGCCGCGCAGGTATTCGTCGACGATCTTCAGGCGCAGCGACGGCGATTCCAGCGCCATCAGCTTCTGGCGCGCCGCCATCGGGATGGGCAGGATCTCGCACCAGCGGTTGGCCACCCAGCCGGCGTCGTCGAGCCGGAACGGCTCGAGGAAGGGCAGGGCGTCCTGCGCCTTCAGGTTGGCGATGGCCTGGGCCAGCGCCGTCACGGTGGCCAGCATCTCGGGCGCCGGCAGTTCGGCCGGGTCGTCGTCGACCGGCGTCACCGGCGCCGTCCACAGCCCGTCGGCCTGCTGAGACGGCGCACCCGCCAGCGCGAAGCGGCTGCCGCCGGTGCAGCGCAGGCGCAGGATGCCGGCCTGTTCGCTGTCGACCTCGTCGATGTGGGCCAGGGTGCCGACGCTCTCCAGCGCCACCGCGCCGCGCCCGGATTCGGTGCCCTGGCGCAGGCAGACCAGGCCGAACGGTCGCTGCTCGCGCAGGCAGGCACTGACGAGGTCCAGGTAGCGCGCCTCGAAGATCTTCAGCCCCAGCAGCCCGCCGGGGAACAGCACCGCCCGCAGCGGGAACAACGGCAGCAGGCGGTCGCCGTCAGAGCGCATCGAGTTCGCGGTGCCGCACCAGCGTGGTCACCTCGCTGCGAAAGTGCCGGCCCAGCTGTTCGGAGATGTAGACCGAGCGGTGCTGGCCGCCGGTATGCCGTCGCAACGCATACATCGATACGGTGTCGGCCCGAAGGAAGCAAAGCTTGTCCTCAGCGAGACGGAAGGCGATTCCTCGGCGCTTGGCGCCACCCTGCTGCCGCTCCGCGTCCGTTATTTCCTTTAAACAGTTTTTGCGGGCGCGGCGGTTGAACCGCGCCCGCAAGACATTAGCTATTTAGCCCCGGCAGCCTATTCGACCACCACCGACAGTGCCGAGCCGGTATAAACCGGCCGCACCTTTACAGCGCCCGCATCGATGGCAGCGAAGGTGCCGGTCAGGCCGTCTGCGGCGATGACATTGAAGCGGGTGCCGGCAGCGGGTGCGGCGCCATCGAAGGCGAGCCTGAGGGTGGCACCCTCAAGCGCCGCATTGCCCTTGATCCGCAGCGGAGCCTTTTGCGGATCGAGCGCCAGCGTGCCGCCCGTCTGGGTATAATCGCCGCCGATGACGAGGTCGCTGTCGCCCGTCAGCGCCAGCGTGCCGCCGGAGACCAGCACGCCGCCGGTGCCCAGCGCATTCGCAGAGGAAGCCACGAGCGTTCCATCCTGCAACACGGTGCCGCCGCTATAGCTGTTGGCGCCGGTGAGCGTGAGCGCGCCGCTGCCGGATTTGACGAGACGCCCTTTCCCGGCAATATCGTTCGTCCAGCGATCAGCCGCATTGAAACCGCCGGCGGCAGCATCCATCGTCACATCGACATCGCCGTCAAAGGCGCCGTAACCGGCAGCGGCGGCCACCAGATTGATCCGGCCCCAGCCATTGCTGTCGTCAAGCAACGGATAACCGGCCTCGATGCCGGTCGAGAACAGAACGGCGCGGCGTTGCGCGGCATTGAGATAGGGCAAACGTGTCTCCAGCAGAACCTCGGCCCCCGCAGGCACCACCATCGGCACATCGCCAACGGTCTTGTCGCGGCTGAAGGACATGGTCATGCGCCGGCGATAATCGGCCTTGTTGGTCGCCGCATCCGCGAAAGGATCGACATCCGGTTTCGCGCCATGGGCAAAGTCGATTAGCGACTGTCCCGCAGGCAGGCGTTTTGCAAAATACGCCTGCAATTCCTCATGCGCGGCCTTCTTGAGATCGGCGTTTTTCGGATCCTGCAGAATGGCGGCGGCAATCGCGGTGGCCGTGATGCGGCCGCCGATCACGTCGAGCGGCGAATGCATGCCGGCAACGATACGGCTTTCGCCAAGTTCGGAAGCGGCGCTCAGCAATTCGGCAAACCGCTCCGGCACGACATAGGCATAAGTGATGGCGGCAAGATAGGCGGCATTGGTGTGACCGCTCGGAAAACCACCATCCTTGCCGCGCCCACGGTTCTCGCGCGCATATTTCAGCGCGGGTACGACGACATCAGGATCGGTTTCGTAAGTCTCAAACCTGCGGTCGCCGATCGTTTCGGTGCCGGTCTCGATCACCTCGCCTTTGGCGTTCATGCGCCATGGGCGCGGCGTGGAATAGAAATACTTCGCTGGCGACGTCGTGCCTTCCGGGCCGCGCATCACCTTCATGAGGGCCACCACATCTTTTAAGTCGGAATCGGCTGCTCCAGCCTCGGTGCCCTTGTCTTCTTCCTTGCGGGTGATGACCGCGTTCGGATCGAAATCCGCGAGCGTGTGGTTGATCGTCGTCGTCGCGCCCGCGCCTTCGCGATACCATGCGGCAAGCGGCCCCATGCCGTCGATCATGCTGTAACCCTGCGAGCGGCGGTCTTTCATATAGGCGTTCAAGGCGGCGACGGGGGTGCGGTTTTGACCGGTCACGGAAAGCACATAACGCATGTTTTCCTGCCAGACAGCGGGATTGACGGCCTTCACATGGCTGAAATCAACAGGACCGTCGCCATTGGCGCCGCCATCCGCCCATTTTTCATCGCCAAGCGTCCAGATGCGGTTAAAGCCGGAGAGGATTTCGATGACGGGATTGTCGCGGTCGTCATAGGCGCGGACGTCTTCGCCGCTGGCATTCTTGCCGGTCTGGTTGCGGTAGGTTTCGGAGAGCGGCAGCGGATATTTCGCAGCCGGTTCGGGCACCGTGATGGCATAACCCCGACCTGCGGGCTGGGTGGGCTCGAATGCCTGTGCATAAGGGACAAGAACCAGCAATGCGACGGAGGCAAGCAAGGTCGACCGTGGAGACGGAAAAGACGACATCTTCAGTTTAGCCATGACGAATCCTATGATTTTCAGCGAATGACGCGTGACGAAGCGGGCACGCAACTTGCGGCGCGCCTCGCCGTCAGCTTTATGCCCGGCATATTGCAGATTTTTTTCGACTTGCTGATTAAGTCAGATCGCATATGCGGCAACGGCCGGCGAACAAGCGGGAAGTCTGCCCGGCGCGTAACGCCGGGCAGATCGAAAGCATGGTTATTGCGTGAGAACAGAACCGGCGCTCATCACTTCTTGACCGCGACCGCCTCGTTGATCTTGGCCACATCGTCAGCCAGAACCTTGTAGGTCTGATCGAGCGTCAACTCTCCGACGATCAGCTGGCTCATGCGCTGGACGATCTGCTGATACATGGCGCTGCCGCCCTTGGCGCGCTCGAATTCGCGGGCGGCCTGCGGCACGTTCTTCTTGTTATCCAGGAAGACCTGCATCGCCGCCTTGGCGTTTTCGCTCTTCAGCTTGTATTGCGGATCGACGATTTCAGCACCGGTCAGGACGACGTAGTTTTCGGCGATTTCCCGCTGGACCTTCTCGGAACCGAGGAACTCGATGAAGTGCGCGACATCTTCGGGATATTTCGTGCGCTTGAAGCCGACAATCGCCGTGCCGCCGGGCATGGCGTAACAACCGGCATCGCCGCAGGGCGCATTGATCGCCGTCCATTCGAAGCTGTCGCCGATCTTGTTCTGGAACGGATTGACCATCCAGTTGCCGGCCAGATAGGTCACGACGTTACCGTTGACGAATTCATCGCCCATGTTCTTGTATTGCGAGCCGCCCGCTGCCCCCCACATCTCCTTGGGGAAGCTGCCATTCTGCGTCCATGAATAGATATCGGCGATGTATTTCTTCGCCGCATCGTCGGGGAAGCTGAACTTGCCGTCCTTCACATAGGTCGAGCCATAAGCGAAGGCGCCGCCGGAGAAGCGGTGGCCGGAGCGGTCCATGGTGAAGGGGATCTGCACGCCGGTCGACTTGGCGACGCGGGCCGACGCCTCGACGATCTCGCTCAGTTTCGCGGTCGGGCCGGGCAAGGGTTCACCCGCCTGCTCGAACAGCGTCTTGTTGACGAAAGGCAGGTTCAGCGTCTGCGAGGCCATGTAGCCGTTGATCGACTGCGGATCGTTGACACCAGGCAGGCGAAGCTGGGCAAGGCTTGCGCCGTGCAGCTTGGCGAAGGCTTCCGCATCCTTCATGTAGGGGCGCATGTCGAGATAATAGGGGGCAAGCTGCCAGTCGGTGATCTTGGCAATGTCAGGGCCTTCGCCCACGGCCAGCTGCACCGGCAATTGCTTGGAAACGGCGTCATACCCGGAAGAGACGAAATTGATCTTCACGTCAGGATTGGCCGCCTCGAATTCCTTGCTGAGCGCCGACATGCGCTGCACATAACCCTGGTCGTCATCCGTAAAAAGGAACGTGATCGTTCGTGTCTCGGCCTCTGCGACCGAAAGGCCTGCAATCGACGCCAATACGAGGGCGCTGACGCCCGAAAACAGTTTCAGCATATTTATCCTCCCAATGAAAACATTTTCATAAACCGAATAAAAGCTCCTCGTCTCAATTCGATTTCGTCTGTTTTGCGGCTTGACAGAATAAACGTCAAGCTGTTTGTTTCAGCCAAAGCGCACAAATCGACGCAACAAAGCGAAGCAAGGTTTGTGAAAATAATTTCATAAAGATCGACGGGAGGCGATCGATTATGACGAATGAACCATTCGCGGCGGCAGCGTCGCAGCCCACCTATAGCGTACCGCAGGGCGAGACGGTTACCGCCTGGATCGTCTCCGATCCGGTGGAAACCTCGTTTCCGGGCGTCGCGGCGCCGGCGGAAGACCGGGTCGATTACCGCTTCATCAACGGCTTCGTGGATGTCGGCGACCTGCCCTGCCGCAAGGCGTTTCAAGAGACCATGATCGGCCGTGACATCGCGCCAAACGCTGCCTTTCCCGTGTCGCACCTCAACCTGCCGGGCTCCAACCGCCGGGTCGAATTCACCGGTTTCTGGCACGTTCCGACCCATGTGCAGCGCTGGCTGAAGGGCACGTTCCGCAGCGAAACCGCAAGGCAGGCGCATTTGCGGCTGCGCACCTGCGGCGGCGTGCGCATCTGGGTTGATGGCGTCGAACAGGTCCGTTTCGAGCCGTTTATCCGCAATGTCGAAAGCAGCCGCGATATCACGCTTACGCTTGCGGCCGGCGATAACCAGGTGCTGCTGCTTTGTGAGGACCTCGCGGAACGGGACATCATCTGGTTCTTCGAGCTTGAGATCATTGAGGCCACACCGCTGACCGTCGTTTTGCCGGTGCCGCTCGACCGGGAGGAAACCAAGCGGCTTGCGGCGCTGGTGCGCGATGTGCGCCCGGCGCGCGACGTCTTTGCCGGCACCGCCCTCGAACTGGTCTTCGGGGCGGCACCGGTGCGCGACCTTCCTGTCCACATCGCGGTCAAAAGCCACGGCCACGAGCGCGCCGCCCTTGCCGAGGTGCATACCGTGCTGAAAGCCGGGCAATCGACCCTGACGATCCCCGAGACGGCAGGCATTTCCGACGGATATCATGGCGTCAGGATCACCATGGGTTCCGGCGCCGGAACGGTGACACGCCTCATCGACGCCGCCTTCATGCACGACATCGCGCCGGAAGTCTCCAGTGCCGATCTCACCGAAAGGAAAAAGGCCGCCCTGTCGTTCAGCGCCCGCTTCGGCGCATGGCGCATCGGCCGGGCGCTCGCCATGGTCGCCACCGGCAGCGATGACGGGAAGACGATTTCCGGCATCGTCGATGCCACGCTGCGCTCCATCGACCGGCGCGAGGATTGCTCCGATTTCGTGCTGGTGCCGCTTCTGTGGCTGGTGCGCGCCTATGGCGACCGGCTTGCCCCTCAGATGCTTGCGCGGATCAACGCCTCCATTCTCTCCTATCGCTACTGGGTGGACGAACCCGGCAACGACGTCATGTGGTTCTGGAGCGAGAACCACGTTCTCTGCTTCCACACCAGCCAGCTGCTCGCCGGAGACTATCTGCCGAACAGCGTTTTCACCGCCTCCGGCCGCACCGGCAGGGAACAGGCGGCACTGGCGGCAAAGCGGCTGGCGCGCTGGTTCGACAGCGTCGAGGCGCATGGTCTCGCGGAGTGGAATTCGGCGGCCTATTACCCCGTGGATTTCATCGGCCTCCTCGCCCTCGAACATTGGGCCGGATCGGAACTTGCCACCCGTGCACGCCACCAGCTCGATCTCATTTTCGAAATGATCGCGCTGCACACGCTTGGCGGCGTGCCCTCCGGCTCGCAAGGGCGCGCCTATGACAAGGAGCTGCGCGCCGGACCGCTGACGGAACTGGCACCCTTTGCGCAGGTGGCATTCGGCAAAGGTTGGCTCAACAATGGCGTCGCCTCGCTGCCGATGTTCTGCTGCGGCGATTATCTGCCGCCGCCGCATCTTGCCGCCCTGTCGCAGCTGACGGACGGCCGCATGGTCGAGGCGCGTTACGCGCAGGGGCTGGAGCCGGGCAAGCTCGTGCTTTTCAAGAACGAAGCCGCCCAGCTTTCCACCGTGGTGGACCACAAGACCGGCCGCAAGGGCCACCAGCAGCACGCCATGGACATCAAACTTGCCGGCCATCCCATGGCGCGGCTGTGGGTGAACCATCCCGGCGAAGACGACCCCTGGGGCACTCAGCGCCCGTCCTACTGGGCCGGCAGCGGCATCCTGCCGCGCGTGGCGCAGCATCGGGATATCGCCATGATGATCTTCGATACCGCCGATCATCGCAATGACTGGACCCATGCCTATCTCGGTCGCGACGGGCTGGACGAGGTGGTGACGCAGGGCAACTGGCTCATCACCCGCTCGGGCCGCGGCTTTGCCGCACTTCATGCGACCAATGGGCTTGAACCCGTGACGGCAGGCGCCACTGCCGAGCGCGAAATCAGATCACCCGGCCGCCGCGCCGGCTGGATCGGCATCATCGGCTGCGGCGATACGGACGCCTTTGCCCGCTTCCGCGAAAAAATTCTCGCGACGAAGGTGGTGTTCGATGCCGACAAGCGCCTGCTGTCGCTCACGCCGCCCGGTGGCCCCGAACTTAACCTGGACTGGGACGGCAGCTTCACCATCGGCGGGCAAGCCATGGCCTTCGACAATGAGCAGCCCCAGCCAGAAATCACCTTCGACAGTGCCGGAACCGCCGCAGACAGCGGCGTGGCACAGCCATTTTACTCCTAAGCGGAATGACCAGATGAACCAGCCAGCCATGGAAAAAGACACTCTCAGGACGACGATCGACAATGTCGCCGCCGCCTTCAGCCGCCTCAAGGGCATACAGGAAGGGCTTGCGAGCGGCAGTTCCGATGGCAAGATCCAGTTCGATGAATGGGATTGGGAAGTGGGCGTCGGCCTTTACGGCTTCCTGCGCCGGGCGCTTGCCGCCAATGACCAAAAGGCGCTCGACGATCTCGTGACCTGGTATGGCTGGCAGATCGGTCGTGGCCTGCCGCCGCGCCAGATCAACAGTTCCGCGCCGATGCTGCCGCTCGTCATCCTGACAGAACATGTCGACCGGCCGGATTTCCGGGCGCTGGTGGAAGACTGGGCCGACTGGCTGGTGCATAAATTGCCGAAAACCGAGGATGGCGGCTTCCAGCACGTCGTCAAGGAACGGCTGAACGAGGGCGAACTCTGGGACGACACGCTGTTCATGGCCTGCCTGTTCCTCGCCCGCGCCGGTGTGGTCTGCAAACGTCAGGACTGGATCGACGAGGCGGTCTACCAGTTCATGATCCATGCGCGATACCTGTCCGACCCCGTGACCGGCCTCTGGTATCACGGCTGGACTTTCAACGGCCGCCACAATTTCGCGGATGCTTTCTGGGCGCGCGGCAATTCCTGGATCACGGTTGCCATCCCCGAACTGTTCGAACTGGTGCCGGCGCTTGCCGAAAAGGACAAACGTTTCCTCGCCAATGTGCTGGCAAGCCAGGTGCGATCGCTGCGCCACTATCAGCGCAAGGACGGCATGTTCCACACGCTGCTCGACGATCCGACCTCACCGGTCGAGACATCGGCGACTGCAGGCATCGCCTACGGCATTCTGCGCGGCATCGAGGCCGGTATTCTCGGCGAAGAAAACCGCACCCATGCCGAGCGGGCGTTGAAGGCGGTGCTGGGCAATATCGATGACGAAGGCGTCGTTCACGGTGTATCGGACGGCACGCCGATGGGCCACGACCTCGATTTTTACCGCCGCATTCCCAATCTACCCACGCCCTACGGCCAGGCGCTGACGATGCTGCTGCTGATCGACGTATTTCTGAAAAGGCCGCTGGCATCATGAGTGCACCCACCACTATCACCCTTACCGCTGCGGGACGCGACGCCACCGCCGATATCCAGCAGGCAATCGATACCGCCTCTGCAGCAGGCGGCGGCGTCGTATCGCTCTCGGCCGGACGCCATGTCAGCGGCGGCCTGCATCTCAAAAGCGGCGTGGAACTGCACCTTGCCCAAGACGCGGTGCTCGCGCCGATTTCCGACTACGACGCCTATGCCCATACGACCGTGTCTGTCATCGCCGAGGATTCCGATCGCGGCATGATCATCGCCAAGGGCGCAAACAACATCGCCGTCACCGGCCCCGGCCGCATCGAGGCTGGCGGGGAGAACTTCATCATCGGTGACGACGAAGCCATGGGAACCTATGTGCCGGCGAAAAAGCGGCCGCGTGTCATGGTTCTGGAAGCCTGCCGCAATGTTCGCCTTGAAAACCTTGTCGTCAGCGGCTCGCCGATGTGGACGCTGCACATGGTCAATTGCGAAGACCTGCATTTCCGCAACGTCCGCGTCGAGAACGATCGCCGCCTGCCCAACACCGATGGCATCGTGCTGGATGCCTGCCGGCGCGCGCTGATCGAGGATTGCTCGATCTCCACCGCCGATGACGGCATCTGCCTGAAGACCAGCGCCGGACCGGATGGCAAGGCGGTCGGGACCTGCGCCGGGATCACGGTTCGCCGCTGCACTGTCTCCAGCATGAGCTGCGCCCTGAAGCTCGGCACGGAATCCTTCGGCGATTTCACCGATGTGGTTTTCGAGGACTGCAAGGTCGTCAATTCCAATCGCGGCATCGGTCTTTTCTCCCGCGACGGCGGGGCGATGCGCAACATCCGCTTTTCGCGGATCGAGGCTGAGTGCCACGAGACGCCGGGCGGTTTCTGGGGATCGGGCGAAGCCGTCACCGTCACCGTGGTGGACCGCCGCCCGGAACGTCAGGCCGGCACGGTTGAAAACCTTGTGGTGGAAGACCTGAGCGGCTCGATGGAAGGGGCGATCAACCTCGTCGCCACCTCGAAAGCCGGCATTCACAATGTGACGTTCGCGCGGATCACCCTGTCGCAGCAGCCCGGCAAACTCGGCACCGGCCTGCAATATGATCTTCGCCCGACCAATGCGGATATCGCCCCGAGCCCGGAGGCTGCCGGCCGCGCCAATGCCTGGACACGCAGCGCCGATGGCAGGATCGTCGGCATGGAGGATTACCCCGGCGGCATGCCTGCGGTCTATCTCTGCGGCGTTCACGGATTTTCCGCGCGCGACGTCGCCATTGGAAGAACGATGCCCTTGCCCGAGGGCTGGAACGCAAAAGAGATCGTCGCAGAGACGACCTTGCCCGAAGGGAGCAGGTAATGGGAAGTCTGAAGCTTGAAAACCTCAACAAGGCATTCGGTGCCGTTCATGTCCTGCATGATATCGATCTTGAGATCGAAAACGGGGAATTCGTTGTTTTCGTCGGCCCTTCGGGCTGCGGAAAATCCACGCTGCTGCGCATCATCGCCGGCCTTGAGGATGTGACGTCAGGCACCATCGGCATTGGCGGCCGCGATGTCAGCGCGCTTTCGCCGGCCGTGCGCAAGATCGCCATGGTCTTCCAGTCCTATGCGCTTTATCCGCATATGAGCGTGCGCAAGAACCTCGCCTTCGGTCTGGAAAACCTGCGTTTCAAGCGGGCGGAAATCGAAAGCCGCATCAACGAGGCCGCGCGCATGCTGGCCATCGAACCCTATCTCGACCGCAAGCCGAAACAGCTTTCCGGCGGCCAGCGCCAGCGCGTCGCCATCGGCCGCGCCATCGTGCGCGAGCCTGACATCTTCCTGTTCGACGAGCCGCTGTCGAACCTCGATGCGGCGCTGCGCGTCCAGACCCGCGCCGAAATCACCAGGCTGCATCGCGATATCAAGACGACGATGATCTATGTGACCCACGATCAGGTGGAAGCCATGACCATGGCCGACAAGATCGTGGTGCTGCGCGCAGGCCGCATCGAACAGGTGGGCAGCCCGCTTGAGCTTTTCGACAATCCGCGCAACCTCTTCGTCGCCGGCTTCCTCGGCTCGCCGCGCATGAACATGCTGAAGGGCACCTTCGTCACAGGTAGCGACGGCGGCTTTGCAATCGACACCGGCTATGGCGTTTCCCTGCCCTGCCTTGTCGATCCCACAGCCGCCACCGCCGGCAAGGCGGTTCTGGCGGGCATTCGCCCCTCGCATTTTGTCATCACGCAGGAAAAGGGCCTGCCTTTCGAGGTGCAGTATCACGAAAGCCTCGGCACCGAGACCTATCTCTATGGCAATCTTCAGGGCCAGAAAGACCAGATCATCGTGCACCACGCCGGGCATTTCGCGCCCGCTGCGGGCTCGGTCCTGAACATCATGCCGGCGCGCGAAAGGGTGCACGTCTTCGACCCCGAAACCGAACTGGCGCTGCCGCGCCTCGATAGCCACGGGAGAGGTTAGCATGGCCAGCCAAAAGCTTGCGAGACTGTCCGACCGCGCGCTCGATGCCGTGATGGCGATTGCCGAGGTGCCGCTCAACTTCATCGAGCGGTTGATCGGCAAAAAGCGCATGCCTTATATTTTCCTGATGCCGAACCTCGTTCTGTTCGGCATCTTCACCTTCCTGCCGATTGCGATTGCCGTCGGTTACGCCTTTACCGGCGGCACCGAACTGTTGATCAGCGACCGCCCCTTTGTCGGGCTGGAAAATTTCGGCAAGCTGCTGGATTGCCAGAGCTATATGGACCCCGGAAGCTGCCGGGAATCGCTGTTCTGGACGGCGATCTGGAACACGCTGTGGTTCGTCGGTTTCAACGTCGTCGCCACGCTGTTCGTCGCGCTGGTCACGGCTCTCATTCTGAACAGGGCGATTGCCGCGCGCGGCTTCTTCCGCGCCATGTTCTTTTATCCCGTGCTTTTGTCACCCGTCGTCATCGGCCTCATCTGGAAGTGGTTCCTTGACCGCAACGGTCTGCTGAACGCCTTTTTCCAGATGCTCGGCGTGCCGCCGGAAATCTTCCTGCTCGATGTCGGCTGGTCGCGCTTCTTCGTCGTGGTCGTGTCCGTCTGGTTCCATATGGGCTTTTACACGCTCATTCTGCTCGCAGGGCTCCAAGCGATTCCCAAAGACCTCTATGAGGCCGCCGCCATCGACGCCGCTTCGCCCCGGCGGACCCTCCTGCGCATCACCCTGCCGCTGCTCGCGCCCAACCTTCTCGTCGTGCTGATCCTGTTGATGATCCGCTCGGTGCAGATATTTGATGAAGCCTGGGTTCTGACCAATGGCGGCGGGCCGGGCACGGCCAATACATTCGTGGTGCAATATATCTATCAGATGGCCTTCGGCAGCGATCTCAGGCTGTTCGGCCTTGCCTCCGCCGCATCGGTTCTGATGGGCCTTGTTCTTCTCGCGCTGACGCTCGTGCAACTGCGCCTCGGCAAAAAGATGGAGTCCTGATCATGTCCAACGCAGTCACGTTCCTGACGCGAACGCGCCGCCCCGGCCGGATCGGTCTCACCGATATTCTCTCCTGGGTCTGGCTCATCGGCGGCACGCTGGCGGTGCTCGTCCCCGTCGTCTGGGCCGCGATGTCCTCACTGAAGCCGGAAGCCGAGATCACACGCTTTCCGCCGAGCCTTTTGCCGCGTGCCGCCGTGCAGGTACCAGTGGCCGGTTATGACAGGCCGCTCAGCCTCTGGACCGTCACCATCGACGGCACGGAGCGGCAAATGGCCATGATCAGGCGCATCGGCATCAAGGCGCAGATGGTGGATCCGGCCAATCTCGGCCCGCCGGTCAGCATCGACACGCGCGAAATGTCGCCCGTGCAGAAACTGACGATCGCGACGCAGAATTTCACCGATCCCCTGACCCAGTTCAACTTCCTGACCTTCCTGAAAAACTCGGTCTTCGTCACCGTCGTTGCAACGGTCCTGACCCTGATCGTCAACGCCATGGCGGCCTTTGCGCTGTCGAAATACCGCTTCCGTGGCGAGAAGGCGATTTTCGTGCTTATTATCTCCACCCTGATGATCCCGCTGACCGTCGTCATGGTGCCGGCCTATCTGGTCATCGTCGGTGTCGGCCTCGTCGACAATCTCTGGGGCGTCATCATCCCCACTGTCGCGACGCCGACCGGCGTGTTCCTGCTCCGGCAATATATGCTGACCATCCCCGACGAGCTGATCGAGGCCGCGCGCGTCGATGCGGCCAGCGAATTCCGCATCTTCTGGCGCATCATCCTGCCGCTGACGGCGCCGGCGCTCGCGGTTCTCGCGATCTTCTCGGTGCTGTGGCGCTGGAACGACTTCCTCTGGCCGCTGATCGTGCTCAGCAGCCGCGAGAACTTCACGCTACAGGTGGGCCTCAATGCCTTCCAGGGCGAGTTCTCGGTGCAATGGCATTACATCCTCGCCATGACCTTCCTCAGCCTGGCGCCGGTCACCGTCGTGTTCCTGTTCCTGCAACGTTATATCACGACGGGGATTGCCGGGACGGGGATGAAGTGACGGCGGGGTTTGAGGATGCTCCCTTTTGAAGCATGGCCGCATTGACTATTCGATGATGTGGTATCGAGTCCTCATCCACCCCGTCATACCGGCCTTGAGCCGGTATCCAGCCAGCCCAAGTCCTTGGGCTGAAAAGACTCGTCTCGCCGCGCAGACGCGCGTCGGCTGGATGCCGGATCAGGTCCGGCATGACGGAGATGGAACGCAACCGGGCGCCTGAAACTCGACGTCGCGTTCCCGCGAAAAAACACCCTACTTCGGCGGCGGCGCGATGCTGCCTCTCAGCACCAGCCGGCAGCCGAGTTCCAGCCGGTGCGCAGGCCGGGTCGGGTCGGCCGCGACGAGCCGCTGCTCGAGGAGGGAAAGAGCGGCACCGCCCAGCCTGTCGGCGGGCAACTGAATGGTGCTGAGCGGCGGCGCGCTGAAGGCGGCCGGCATGATGTCGTCGAAACCCAGCACCGACACGTCCTCAGGAACCCGCACACCTGATTCCGTCAAGGCTTTCAGACAGCCGAGCGCCAGATTGTCCGCCGCGCAGAAAATCGCCGTGGCGTTTCTGAGCGGGTGCGCCTCGGCGAGCAGGCGGCGAATCGCCGCCTCGCCCCATTCCGGCTCGTAGCTTTCCACCTCGATGACCATATCGGCGGGAACCGCAAGGCCCGCCGCCAGAAAGGCATCGCTATAGCCGTCATAACGGCGGCGAATGGTGGTGCGCCCCTTCCAGGTAATGTGCAGAATATTGCGGTGCCCCAGCGACAGCAGGTGCTCGATGCCGAGCCGGGCGCCAAAACGGTTTTCCGCCGTCACCGTATCGACGATCATCGCCGGGTCTTCGCCATTGATCAGCACCACCGGTTTGCCGAGCGCCGAAAGCGCCTGAACCAGTTGCGGCCGGTCGTCGTTCAGAACCACGATGCCATCGACATTGTCGGCATCCGCCGCCTGCGCCACCGCGACAGGATCGATCCGGCTCGTGGCGCTGACGAAAGGAACGATGCGAATGCCGCGCCGCTCGCATTCACGCCGGAAGCCGTTCAGCATCGTCCAGCTGACCATGTTGAGATCGCTCTGCGGCGCCGCATCGTTGGTCATGGCCAGCAACACCACGCGCAAGGTGGCAATCGTCGCCTTCTGCCGGCGGTTTTCGAGGTAACCGAGCGAACGGGCCGCTTCCAGCACCCGCTCGCGAACCAGCGTGGTCAAGGGCGCCGTGCCGTTCAGCGCGTGCGAGGCGGTGCTCAGCGAAACATTTGCCTGCTTCGCCACGTCCTTGAGCGTCGTTTTCCGGTCTATTTTCATAAAAGGGAAATTCAACCACTCTTTTAAGGACGGGGCGGGCAAGAAACCGGCAGGAAGCAGTTGATTTCCAGAATACCCGAGCCTGATTGATGCTCTGTTTTGTCCCGCAAAGACTACAGCATCATCCATGAAAGCGGAATTGATTTCTCTGCCTTTTCTGCCGATCAACCCCTATTCGAACGCAAGCGCCGCCCGCAGCAAACCGCGGGCGGCAAGGCAATCACAGCGCCTGCGAGATATGGTCGATACTGGCTTTGATGGCAGCAACCGGGTCCTTCAACTCATGCACCTCAGTCGCGAAAGGTTCGAAGCTGTAAGGCCCCTTGTAGCCTGCCGCCTCCAGCACCCTGATCTGGGCGATATTTTCCAGCCGGTCGGCGCCGTCAACCAGAACGCGGTGGGCGTCCAGCATGTCTTCGACGGAGACGGCGCGGTCGGTCACGCCGGATATGTGGACGAGGCCGGTGCGTTCGGGGAAAAACACCGTCTCACCGGCCAGATGATGGTGGAAGGTGTCGTGCACCAGCCTGTAGACATCGCCGCCGTCTGCCGCGTCGATCGCCTTGACCGCCTCCGCCTTGGTGCGCAGCGACGAGACGGGGAAACCGAGCGGCTCGACGAGACCGGTCAGCCCGCGTTCCGCAAGGATCGGCTTCATGGCCTTCAGCGCGGCCACGAGATCGTCAAAGGAAACCGCCGTGCCGTCGTTGAGCGGGCACATCACCAGCGCCTTCGCGCCGCTTGCGGCAGCATAATCGGCCATCGCGATTGCCCGCTGAGGCAGGTCGCCCGACCAGACGTTGAAGGGGTAAAGGGCGTTGATAGAGATAACAGTCACGCCGGCCTTTTCGGCCGCCGCCTTCACGGCAGCCGCGTCAACCGTGCCGACGATGTCAGGCAGGTCGTTGCGGATTTCGACTTCGGTCAGGCCGAGCGTGCGGGCTGCCGCGAAGAATTCCTCAAGGGAGAGCTTCGGCGCCGCGATGTGGTTTAGGGCAAAACGCATGAGATTTCCTTAGTGATAAAGGGCAGGACGCGCCGGAAGGTCGATGGCGACCGCAGCGCCGCCGGTTTCCTGCGCGGCAACGCAGGCATCGGATGTGATGGCGGCCACGTAACCATCCCAGGAACTCGGCCCGGCCGCCGTTTTATTCGCCGCCGCATGGATGAAATCCTGCAACTCCACATCATAGCTCGCGATGAAGCGGTCTTTCCAGTCGGTGAGGATATCGGTCTGCAGCTTGGCGCCAAGACGGGTCTGAACCGACATCGGCTCCGGCAGGCTGGCAATGCCATCCTCTCCCACCACCTGGCACTGGATATCATAGCCATAATGGCAGTTTACGAAAATCTCGACGTCGATGATCGTTCCCTTGGCGGTCTCCAGTATCACGATCTGCGGGTCCCGCAGCCGTGCATGGCTTCTGGCCGCCGCACGGGGAAACAGAACCCGCGCCGACACATAGTCATCGTCGAGCAGCCAGCGCAGCACGTCAATCTCGTGGATCATCGTGTCGTGGATGGCCATCGGGGTCAGATATTGCTCCGGAACGGCCGGGTTGCGGTGGGCGGCGTGCACCATGATCGGCGCGCCGATCCTGCTGTCGACGGCCTGTTTCAGCGCCACGTAACCGGCGTCGTAACGGCGCATGAAGCCGACCTGAACCAGGCGCTTGCCCTGCGCCACCTCGGCGTCGACGATGCGTTTTGCCCCTTCCGCCGTTGTCGCCAGTGGCTTTTCGCAAAAGCAGGGCTTGCCGGCGGCAATGGCGGCCAACACATATTGCTCATGCGTCGCCCCCCAGGAGGTGACGAGCACTGCGTCCACATCAGGCGACGCAATCAGTTCCTCGCCGGTGGCGAAGATGACGGCATCAGGCGCCATATCGTTCTTCACCGCCTCGGCGGATCCGGCATTGACGTCACTCAGCGCCACGACAGTTGCGCCTCCGAGGACCTTGTTTATGCGGCGGGCATGGTCGCGGCCAATCGCGCCGGTGCCGATGACACCAATTCTCACAGTCATTTGCAAAACCTCACTTACGGTATTTTTCGATGTAATTGTTCATCTCGGCGCACATGAACCTGCCGGATTCATCGGCCCGGTCCTCCCAGGCGAAGACGCAGGAGGTCATGATGCCGTCGAAGCCGATTTCGGAAAGCGTGGCGAAAAAGTCGTCCCACGGCACTTCGCCCTGGCCGATGTTCAGGTGCTGGTGCACCCGCGCCTGCGTGCCGGGCGGGTTCAGGATATAGCGCAGGCCGGAGCTGGCCTTGTGATTGAAGGTGTCGCCGACATGCACATGGGCCAGCACATCCTTCGCCTCGCGCAGCATCGCCTTGGTATCGTCGCCGAAGTAGAAGGTGTGCGGCGCGCAATAGAGGAATTTCACATTCTTGGAATTGACGGTGCGGATGATGTCGAGCGCGGGCTGCAATGTCTCGCACCAGTCTTCCGGATGCGGCTCGACATGCAGGTTGATGCCTTCGCGCTCGAAGATCGGCACCAGTTCCTCCATGGAACGCCACCAGGCATCCTCGCAGGCCTCGATCATCGAGCCGGTATGGCAGCAATAGCAGGAGCCCTTGTCGGGATGAGGTCCACGGCCGAATTCGGAGTTCATCGTATCGACCTCCAGCTCAATGGCGATCTCGATGGCGCGTTTCCAGTGCTTCACCGCCACCTGGCGTTCGGTCTCGTCATTGGAGGCCCAGCGATACATCGGCAGCAGCGAGGCGATCTTGACGTTTTCCGCCGCCAGCGCCTTCTTGAACGAGCGGATTCTCTCAGGAAACACGCGCGGCGCCTTGAACCATTCGAGGAAATCGGCGCGCGGGCTGAGTTCGATCCAGTCGTAGCCGAGTTCCTTCACCTTGGCAGGCAGGGCTTCGAGGCTGAGGTGGCGGTGCATGAACGGGTCGATGGCGATGCGCATATACGCTTCCTTGTCGTCGGTATCTGTTGAGGTCGGTGCGGGAAGGGCTGGGGCCGCGGTCCGGGAGAAGAGACCGCGGCCTTGGGCCGGCATTTTCATGCGCAGCCCTGGTTATCTCAGGCATTCGTCATGAATGCGGGGCTCAGTTCTTCGCCTGATATTGCTTGAGGTTGGCAGGGGTAACGAGCTCGAAGGGCACGAAGACCTTCTTGTCGATCGCCTCACCCTTGGCGAGTTTCAGCGCGGCATCCACCGCGCCCTTGCCCTGGCCGGCGGCATTCTGGAAAACGCTGACATCAAGGTCACCCGCTGCCATCGCGGCAAGGGCGTCCTGTGTGGCGTCGATACCCGCGATGATGACGCTGTCCATCGGCCGGCCGGTCGCCTTCAGCGACTGGATCGCGCCGATTGCCATCTCGTCATTGTTGGAAATCACCGCATCGAACTCGACGCCGGCCGAGAGCCAGTTGGTCATGAGGTCCGACCCCTGGGTGCGCGACCAGTTGGCGGATTGTTCCTCAACGAGCTTGATGAAGCTGCAATCCGGCGTGGCGACGACCTCCTTGATGTCGTCTGTCCGCATGCGGGCCGCCTGGTTGGAAAGCTCGCCCATCATCACCACGGCCTTGGCCTCCGTCTTGCCCGCCGCCTTCAAAAGCCGGCAGACTTCCTGCGTCTGCAACGTTCCCGACTGTTTTTCATCGGACGCGACGAAAGCCTGTTTGTCCGGCAGGCTGTTGAGATTGACCGGCTGGCGGTTGACGTAGACGAGCGGAATGCCGGCTGCGGCGGCAACCTGCGACAGCGCAACCGTCGCATCCGTATCGACGGGGTTGACGATGATGGCATCGACGCCGGCGGCGACGAAGTTCTGCACCTGGCTCAACTGTTTGCCGACATCGTTCTGGGCGTCCTCGATCTGCACCGAGACGCCGTTCATGCCCTTCGAATAATCGATCATGCCGTTGCGCAGCACGGTCAGGAAATTGTCATCGAACAGGGCCATCGAAACGCCGATGGTCTGCGCGGAAGCCGTGGTCGCCAGCATGGTCGCCAAAGCCGCAATCGCAAAATGTCTCTTCATGTCGTCCTCCTCCGAAACTCTTGACAAGCACCGGCGGCAAGGCTCTGCGCCCATCGCGCCACAGCCTTGCCCCGGCAAAAAGATGCCCTTCGCCGAAGATGAACATCTGCGGCGGGCAGCAACCCGGAAACATCGTTATTGTCGTGGATCAGCCTCCTGCCCGCTCCACATGCCGGCACCATGGTCCCAGTCCGGGGCCGGCGTCAACGCGTCATCGGCAGGCAAAACCATCATGGCTGATAGAAATAGACGCGGGATTTATGATAGAATCTATCAAACCATCAAAGGCTCTCAGGAACCCACAGATGGGCGGGCACAAATCTCTGTCCCGGTGTTTCCGCCATGCCATGTTCGATGGTGTGAACCATGGTGGCAACGAGTTCAGTGCATAATTCGCGAAGCGGTGTCTGGAACACGCCGGTAATGCGCCGTTCAAGCAGCGCCTGCCGGGATTCCGGCGTCAACTCATTGACGAGGCAGACGATGCTTTCCTGACGGTTCTCCTGCTGCAACGCCTCGATCACCCCCTCCATGCCGCCACCGATGCAATAGATGCCGACGAGATCGCTGTGTTTGGCGATGGTGTCCATGACAAGCTCATAGGTCAGCCGCCGCGTTTCCAGCGTGATCAGTGCGTCCATGACCTCGAATTCCGGCGCATATTCCCTGATATAGCTGCGAAAGCCGGTTTCCCGCAGCGAATGGCCGTGAAACCGGTGGCCTCCAAGCAAAAGAAGCACCTTGCCCTTGTTGCGCGCCAGCCGCGAGATCATCCAGGCCGCCGTGCGCCCGACCTTCATGTTGTTGGCGCCGAGATAAGCTTCCCGCACGCCCTGGGCGAAATCGGACAGCAGCGAGAATGTGGGAATACCCTTCGCCTTCAAAGCCTCGACGGCCGCCGTGACGTCATGATGGTCAGGCCCGGTGGCGGCCACGGCCTGCACCCGGCCTTTCATGCCGGACAGAAGCGCCGCAAGCTCGCTCGGCTCGCCCGACTGCGCAAATTCGATACGCAGGTTGAGATGCCGGTCTCTGACGTTGCGCGCCGCAAGCTCCAGCTCGTCGGCGAATGTCTGGTAAAAGGAGTGCCGTTCCTTGCGCAGAATGATGCCGAGATTATAGGACGGCAGATCGGCCAGCATGCGCTGGCGGATGATGTTTGTGGCGTGAAAGCCGATCTTCTCCGCCGCCTCGAACACCCGTCTGGAGGTTTCCTCGCGCACCGGCAGGCGACCGTTCAACACCCTGTCGACGGTCGCGACGCTGACACCGGCGGCGTTTGCGACATCTGTGATGGTCGGACGCTTCATGAAGACACCCCTGCGCGCGGAAAGAGATCCTGTCATATCCGGCAAAACATGTCACGGATCATGATGGAATCCAACGCAATCCGTCCCTCATCTCTGTGCCTGTCACAGAGATCCAGCCAGCCCAGGTCGTTGGGCTGAAAAGGACTGTCTCCGCCGCGCAGACGCGCGTCGGCTGGATTCCTGTGACAAGCACAGGAATGAGGAGAGGCAGCGGCCTTAATCGCCAGTCACGCCTGACGAAACGGAAGCGGCGGCATTCGGACCATCACGATGGCCGAATGCCGCCATCCCGTCAGACCCGTTCGAGCGCTACGGCAATACCCTGCCCGACGCCGATGCACATGGTGGAAAGCGCATAACGCTTGCCGGTCAGCGAAAGCTCGAGCGCTGCGGTTCCGGCAATGCGCGCGCCGGACATGCCGAGCGGATGGCCGAGCGCGATGGCGCCGCCATTGGCGTTGACGCGCGTATCGTCATCGGCAATGCCGAGCTGGCGAAGCGTGGCCAGGCCCTGGCTGGCGAAGGCCTCGTTGAGTTCGATGACGTCGAGCTGTTCCTGCTTGAGGCCAAGCCGCGCCAGCAGCCTGGCGGAAGCCGGTGCCGGGCCGATGCCCATGACGCGCGGCGGAACGCCGGCGGCAGCACCGCCGAGAATGCGGGCAATCGGCCTCAGGCCGTATTTTTTCGCAGCTTCAGCCGAAGCGATGATCAGAGCCGCAGCACCGTCATTGACGCCGGAGGCATTGCCCGCCGTCACCGTCGCGCCGTCGCGCCTGTTGACCGGCTTCAGCTTCGCCAGGGATTCAAGGCTGGTGGCGCGCGGATGTTCGTCTTTCGACACCAGCAGCGGATCGCCCTTGCGCTGCGGGATGGTGACCGGGACGATTTCCTTGTCGAGGCGGCCATTGGCCTGCGCGTCGGCAGCCTTTTGCTGGCTGCGAACGGCAAAGGCGTCCTGATCTTCGCGCGAGACCTGATAATCGACGGCGACATTGTCGCCGGTTTCCGGCATGGAATCGACGCCATATTGCGCCTTCATCAGCGGATTGACGAAACGCCAGCCGATGGTGGTGTCGTAGATTTCGGCATTGCGCGAAAAGGCGCTTTCCGCCTTTGGCAGCACGAAGGGCGCGCGGCTCATGCTTTCGACGCCGCCGGCGATCATCAGTTCCGCCTCGCCGGATTTGACGGCGCGGGCAGCGGCGATGACGGCATCCATACCGGATCCGCACAGCCGGTTGATCGTCGTTCCCGTCACCGAGACCGGAAAACCTGCCAAAAGCAGCGACATGCGCGCCACGTTGCGGTTGTCCTCGCCCGCCTGGTTGGCGCAGCCGAAGATCACGTCCTCGACGGCTTCCCAATCCACGGACGGGTTACGCTCGACCAGCGCCCGCAAGGGCACAGCGCCGAGATCATCGGCGCGGACCGAGGAAAGCGCGCCGCCGAAACGGCCGATGGGCGTGCGGATATAGTCGCAGATGAATGCATCGGTCATCGGTTTTTCCTCACAGTTCCGGGGCAACAAGATCGGCGACGTCGCCGTCGACATGCAGCGGCGCGCCGGTCATTGCCTGCAACTCTTCTGATGTCATCGCGACCAGTTTTTCGCGCAGAACGAAGCGGCCATCCACCACGTCGATCACCGCATGGCTGGTATAAATGCGGGTGATGCAGCCGACGCCAGTCAGCGGGAAGGCGCATTTTTCGACGAGCTTCGGTTCGCCGTTCTTCGTCACATGTTCGGTGATGACGAAAACCTGCTTGGCGCCATGCACCAGATCCATGGCGCCGCCGACGGCCGGCACGCCCTTGGAGCCGACACGCCAATTGGCAAGATCGCCGTTCTGCGCCACCTGATAGGCGCCGAGGATCGCCACATCCAGATGGCCGCCGCGCACCATGGCGAAGCTGTCGGCATGGTGGAAGAAGGAGGCGCCCGGCTTCAGCGTCACGGCCTTCTTGCCGGCATTGATGAGGTTCCAGTCCTCTTCGCCTTCAGGCGGCGCTTCGCCGAAATTCAGGATGCCGTTTTCGGTGTGGAAGATCGCCTGACGGCCGGGCGGCTGGTAACGGGCGACCATTTCCGGGAAACCGATGCCGAGATTGACGTAAGCGCCATCCTCGATGTCCTGTGCTGCGCGCCAGGCGATCTGGGCGTTGGAAAGCTTGATATCGTCGCGGGTGTTGATTGGCTGGGTCATGCGTAGGCTACTCCCGCGCGAATGAGGACTTCTTCCTGTTGCGGATCGGCGATTTCCACGACGCCGTTGACGAAAATGCCGGGCGTGACGACATGCTCCGGGTCGATCTCGCCGGCAGCGACGATCTTCGAGACCTGGGCGATGGTGGTTGCCGCCGCCATGCACATCAGCGGGTTAAAATTGCGCCCCGCCTTGTTGTAGGTGAGGTTGCCATAGGTATCGCCAAGCTCGGCCTTGACGATGGCGAAATCCGCCTTCAGCCAGCGTTCCTGCACATAGGACCGGCCGTCGAATTCGGCAATCGGCTTGCCGTTGGCAAGCTCGGTGCCGAAGGCTGTCGGGGTGTAGAATGCCGGAATGCCGGCACCGCCGGCGCGGATGCGCTCGGCAAGCGTGCCCTGCGGCACGAGTTCCAGTTCGATTTCGCCGGCGAGATATCTGTCGGTGAAAGCACGCGGATCGGAAGAGCGCGGAAACGAGCAGATCATCTTTTTGACCATGCCCGCATCGATCATCGCCGCAATGCCGATGCGGCCATTGCCGGCATTGTTGTTGATGACCGTCAGGTTCTTCGGTCCCTTGTCGATCAGCGCGTGGATCAGCTCTATCGGCGCGCCGGAGCCGCCAAAACCGCCGATCATCACGGTTGCGCCGTCACCGATGCCGGAAATGGCCTCGGCTGCGCTGTTGATTGTCTTGTCCATATCAATCCTCCATCCAGCCTGCCGGTCAAAACCCGTCAAAGCCGCTTGGCGCAGAGCTAAAGCCGAATCCGCCTCGACGGCAAGAAATTTGTGCGCTATATGATTTTTGTTCGTATATCGCACAAATGGAGCGCGACATGGCCGTCAATGAACGAGACATGATGGGCGGTCTCGCCAAGGGGCTGAAGGTGATCGAGGCCTTCAGCGCCGAGCGCCCGCGCCTGTCGATTTCCGATGCGGCAGAAATAGCCGGCCTTGACCGCGCCACCACCCGGCGCTGTCTGCTTACACTTTCGGAAATGGGTTACGCCGCCTATGACGGCAAGTTCTTCACCGTGACGCCGAAGGTGCTGCGGCTCGGCACCGGCTGTCTTGCCACCATGCCGCTGCCGCGCATCGTCCAGCCGCTGCTCGATAGGCTTTCGGAAGAGATCGGCCACAGCACATCCGTCTCCATTCTTGATGATACCGAAATCGTCTATGTGGCGCGCGCCGCCCAGCAGCGGGTCATGTCCATCGCCCTGATGCCCGGCTCGCGGCTGCCCGCCTATTGCACCTCCATGGGCCGGGTTCTCCTCTCAGCCCTCACGCCGGAACGGCAGCGCGAGGTTCTGGAACAGTCGCGGCTGGTGGCACGCACGGAAAAGACGATGACCGGCATCGACGCCCTGCTTGCCGAACTCGAAGCGACCCGCAATCGCGGTTACGCGCTGATCGATCAGGAGGTGGAGATCGGCCTTCGCTCCATTGCCGTGCCTGTCAAAACCGTGCGCGGGCAGACGGTTGCCGCACTCAATGTCGGGCTGGCAGCCTCGGTGGCGTCCATGGACGAGCTGGTGGAGCGTTATTTGCCGGCACTGCTTACGGTTCAGCGGGAACTGGGACGAATGCTCGCCTGAAATGCCGCTTCGGGTGCGCCTCTGTCCGCCATTTTGCGCTGCTCGGCCAAGCGCCAGGCGCGGGGCGTCATGCCGGTTTCCCGCTTGAAGAAGCGGTTGAAATAGGCCGGATCGGCAAAACCGAGATCTTCCGCGATCATCTGCACGGTCGATACGGTGAAGATCAGCTCCTGCTGGGCGATCTCGATCTGGCGTCTGGCGACCAGCCGTTGCAGGCTGAGGCCGGAAACGGAACGGACGAGACGGTTGAGATGGGTCTCGGAAAGGCCGAGCTTCTGCGCATAAAACTCTGCCTTATGCTGCTCGCGAATATGGCGGGCGATCAGCGATAGCAGGAGTTCGAAGCGCTGCTCGGCAGGGCCGTCCCCGGTTCTTTGCAACAGAGGCCGCGCCGCGCGCGCCAGAAGCGCAACCACGGTGGCAAGCGCGCCTTCGATCATCGCCTCGCGGCCAATCTCGCGGGTCTCGTATTCCGCGGAGATATGCTCGAAACCGCGGCGCAATCGCTCGCCCTCGGGAAAATCCTGCAACGGCAACACCACCGGCTGCTGGAAATTCCGCAGCAGCAGCGCCTGCACGGATGCGGCAAGCGCGCCCGGCAGCACGGTGACGATCATCCCGCCGATATCGCGCGAAAAACGAAAGCCGTGCTCGAAACCGGGCGGCACGACGATTGCGACCGGCGGGCGGATCGCCTCGGTGCGGCCATCCAGCAAGGCATCGCCCTCGCCGCCCCAAATGTACAAGATTTGCAGGAAGGCGGCATGCCGGTGCAGACCGATTTCAAAACGATGCAGGCTGCTTCTGGAAAAAAGCGTCTCGCAATGAAAGCGAAAAGCCGTTCTCTGCGCCGCCTCTTCACCGTAAAGACCGTCATTCACCGCAACCCGCATCTGACCCCGTCTCCCCGCATCATGGTCGAATTGTGCAATTTACGGCGCAGAAAGTCCATTGAGCTTCCGGCTGGCTTTGGTCAAGTTTCTGACAGGAGAGAAGTCCGGGAGGAAACAATGCGCACCAAGGTCGTCATCATCGGCTCCGGCCCATCGGGCCTGCTGCTTGGCCAGCTACTTGCCAATGAGGGCATCGACACCGTCATTCTCGACCGCGCCGGCAAGGATTACATCCTCGGCCGGGTCCGCGCCGGGGTGCTGGAACAGGGCACGGTGCAGCTTCTGGAAAAAGTCGCCGCCGACGAACGCCTGCACAGGGAAGGCCTGCCGCATGCCGGTTTTTCCCTGACCTTCGACGGGCGCGATCACCGCATCGACCTCTTTGATCTCACCGGCGGCAGCAATGTGATGGTCTATGGCCAGACCGAGGTGACGCACGACCTGATGGATGCCCGCGAAAAAGCGGGGCTTGCGACGATCTATGACGCCTTGAATGTCGAGCCGCATGATTTCGATGGCGCCAGCCCCTATGTCACCTATGAGAAAGACGGCGTAAGCCACCGGATCGATTGCGATTTCATTGCCGGATGCGACGGGTTTCACGGCGTCAGCCGCAAATCCGTGCCGGAGCGCTCGATCAAGCAATTCGAGAAAATCTACCCTTTCGGCTGGCTCGGCATTCTGGCCGAAGTACCGCCCGTCAGCCACGAACTCATCTATGCCAACCATCCGCGTGGTTTTGCGCTCTGTTCCATGCGCTCGCACACCCGCAGCCGTTATTACCTGCAATGTTCGCTGGAAGACCGGCCGGAGGACTGGAGCGACGAGCGCTTCTGGGATGAAATCCGCCGCCGCCTGCCGGAAAACCACGCCGATGCCCTGGTAACCGGGCCGTCGTTTGAAAAATCCATCGCGCCGCTGCGGTCCTTCGTCTGCGAACCGATGCGTTTCGGACGGCTGTTTCTGGCGGGCGACGCCGCCCACATCGTGCCGCCAACCGGCGCCAAGGGCCTCAACCTCGCTGCCAGCGACGTGCATTATCTCAGCGAAGCGCTGATCGAATTTTACCGTGAGGGGTCGCAAGCGGGCGTCGATTCCTATTCGCTGAAAGCGCTATCCCGCGTCTGGAAGGCCGTGCGGTTTTCCTGGTGGATGACCACCATGATGCACCGTTTTCCCGATACCGACGAATTCGGCCAGCGCATTCAGGAAGCGGAGCTGGACTACCTCGTCCACTCCCGCGCCGCCTCCACCGCGCTTGCGGAAAACTATGTCGGCCTTCCTTATTAGGGGATCCAAGCAACAAAACCGCATAAGACAGGGGCAGTTGGTTAATCCGTAGCATTTCCGTCTCCGTCACCCCGGACCTGATCCGGGGTCCAGCGCGATCAAGTCCTTGATCGCAAAAGACTGAATTCCTCACGGCGCCGACGCGCCGTGGCTGGATTCCGGCTCAAGGCCGGAATGACGGCAAGGAATTGCCCGGATTTTGGCCCCCAAAGTTTCTCTATCAGGAAATAGTTTCCGACTTCGGGTCCAGCAATTCGCGCGCCGCCTCGCGAATGGCCTGGATCAGCAGCGACAGCGGCAAGGACGGCTGCGTATCGGCGCGCACCGTCAATCCGACCGGGCCGCTGGTATCGCCGGTATCGACCGGCAGGATCGCAAGCGTTCCATCCGCCACATCGCCCGCGACCACCCCTTCCGAAATGATCCAGACCGCATCGCTGGTGCGCAGGAACGCACGGCCAAATGAGTCCGATACCGTTTCGATGCGGATGGGCAGAGCCGGCACGCCGTTGGCGATCAGGAACTGCTCGACGATGGGGCCGATCACCGACTGGCGGGTGGGGATCAGAACCGGGAACTCGTGCAGGTGATCGAACACCGAAATGCCCGGCGACAGCAGCGGATGACCGGCGCGCACCACGAACCGCACCTTTTCGGAATAGAGATGCTCGAAGGAAAAGCCCGTCATCTTTTCCGGCGCAGCCAGACGGCCGACGACGAGATCGAGGTCACCGACGCGCAATTGCTCCAGAAGTACGGCGTTGTCGCCGGTGACGATCTTGACCGGACTGCCGGTCTTTTCCGACAGAAACCCGGCCATCGCCTTCGGCATGATCCTGACCGAAACGGTCGGCAAGGCACCGACCCGCACCGGCGGACCGGCACGCGCCGCCTCCTGCGAGACGGAATCGACCGCATGGCGCAGTGCCGTCATCGTCGCACCGGCATGGCGCAGGAAAACCTCGCCATAGCGGCTGATGCGGATGCCGCGTCCCTCGCGGTCGAACAGCGAGACGCCGAGAATATCCTCCAGCTCACGGATGGTTTTCGTGACCGCCGGCTGGCTGACATGCAGGATTTCCGCTGCACGAATGACGCTTTTCTGGCGCGCCACCTCCACGAAGGTCTGAAGATGCCGGAACTTGATACGCTGCTCGACCATCGCACATATAATCCATTGGTTATGCTTTTCACCGATAATGTCATTTTACTTAACCGGAACGTGCTTGCAATATCGTCAACAGGAGGACGTACATCATGCATTTTCTGCGCTGTGGCGAAAACGCGATCCATTATCGTGCGCACGAACTGGAAAGCGGCAAGCCGGTCATCGCCTTCATCAATTCGCTGGGCACCGATTTCCGTATCTGGGATGCGGTGACGGCGGCACTGGGCGACGATTATGCTTTCGTGCTGCACGACAAACGTGGCCACGGCCTTTCTGAAATTGGCCGCCCTGCCTATTCGATAGACGATCATGCGGACGACCTGATCGCCATCCTCGATCATCTCTCGGTCAAAAATGCGGTGATCTGGGGCCTGTCGGTCGGTGGACTGGTCGCGCAGGCGCTTTATGCCCGCCGTCCCGATCTGGTGCGGGCCCTGGTGCTCAGCAACACCGCCCACAGGATCGGCACCGCCGAGATGTGGAACGCGCGCATCGACAAGATTGCCGCCGACGGCCTTGCCTCGCTGATCGATCCGGTGATGGAGCGCTGGTTCACATCCGCTTTTCGCCAGCCGGACAACATGGCTTATGCGGGTGCGCGCAACATGCTGTCGCAACAGCCGCAGGCGGGTTACAGCGGCACCTGCGCTGCCATACGCGATGCCGATTTTACGCGCGAAGCGGGCCGCATCACCGTTCCGACGCTGTGCGTGGCGGGCGATGAAGACGGCTCGACGCCGCCGGCTGTGGTGCAATCGCTGGCGGACCTCATCCCTGCAAGCCGCATCGTCACCATTGCGCGCTGCGGCCACATTCCATGCCTTGAACAGCCGCTCGCCTATGCGCAGGCGGTCGGTGATTTTCTGAAGACCTTGCCGGAGCACTGACAGATGGCGGACAATAGCGACAAGAACGAGAGATTTGAGCAGGGCATGAAAACGCGCCGCGCCGTGCTCGGTGACGCCCATGTCGACCGCGCCCAGACGGTGACGACCGGCTTCGACCAGCCGTTTCAGCAGCTCATCACCGAAGCGGCCTGGGGCACGGTGTGGTCCGGCAACCACTGGACGAAGCGCGAGCGCTCGATGGTCACCATCGCCCTGCTGGCCGCGCTTGGCCAGGACGAGGAACTTGCCATGCATGTGCGCGCCACCGCCAATACCGGCGCGACCGAGGCGGATATTCGTGAAGCGCTGCTGCATGTCGCAATCTATGCCGGTGTGCCCGCCGCCAACCACGCTTTCAAGACCGCCAAGCTTGCCTTGGCCGGTATGAAAGCCGATAGTTCCCGCGACGAGGAGGAGACGAAATGAGCAATACCAAGCCCGAAACCGGGCCGTTCTTCGCACGCGACCGCGATGTTCATCCGCTGGCCTTTGCCCCCGGATACAAGACCTCGATCCTGCGTTCGCCGCAGCGCGCCCTGATCTCGCTGGAAGGTACCAAAAGCGAGATCACCGGGCCGGTTTTCGGCCACAGCCTGCTGAACGAGCTGGATAACGACCTGATCCTCAATTATGCCCGCCCCGGCGAAATGCCGATCGGCCCGCGCATTCTGGTCCACGGCCGGGTGCTGGACGAACGCGGACGCGGTGTGGATGGCGCGCTGGTGGAATTCTGGCAGGCCAATGCCGGCGGGCGTTATCGCCACAAGAAGGAAACCTATCTCGCCGCCATCGACCCGAATTTCGGCGGCGTCGGCCGCACCATCACGGATGAGAACGGTTATTACTGGTTCAAGACCATCCAGCCGGGCGCCTACCCCTGGCCGAACGGCGTCAACGACTGGCGGCCTGCCCATATTCACTTCTCGGTCTTCGGCCACGGTTTTGCCCAGCGGCTGATCACCCAGATGTATTTCGAAGGCGATCCGCTGATCTGGAAATGTCCGATCGTCAAAACCATCCCGGACGAGGATGCGATCAAGCGGCTGATCGCGCCGCTCGACATGAATTCGAACATTCCGATGGACATGCTGGCCTACAAGTTCGACATCGTGCTTCGCGGCCGCCGCTCGACATTTTTCGAAAACCGCAAGGAAGGCAACTGATCATGGTCCAGCCGCTCGGTTATCTCAAGGAATCCGCCTCGCAGACGGCAGGGCCCTATGTCCATATCGGTTGCACCCCCAATTTCGTCGGCATCGAAGGCGTGTTCGAAAAGGATCTCGGCTCCGGCGCGCTCTATAACGACAAGGCGCGCGGCGAACGTGTGAGCGTGCGCGGCACGGTTTACGATGGCGCTGGCATGCCGCTGAAGGATGCGCTGATCGAAATCTGGCAGGCGGATACGGACGGCTATTACAACAGCCCCAGCGAAACGCGCGGCAAGGCGGATCCGAATTTCACCGGCTGGGGCCGCTCGCCCGGCGACATGGATACCGGCGAATTCATCTTCGACACCATCAAGCCCGGCAAGGTGCCCTTCCGCGATGGCCGGTGGATGGCGCCGCACATCACCTTCTGGATCGTGGCGCGCGGCATCAATATCGGCCTGCAGACCCGCATGTATTTTCCCGAGGAGCAGGAAGCCAATGCGGCCGATCCGGTCCTTGCCCGCGTCGAGCAGAAAAGCCGCATCGCCACGCTTGTCGCCAAAAAGGAGGAAGGAAACATCTATCGTTTCGATATCCGCCTTCAGGGCGAAGGCGAAACCGTGTTTTTCGATATCTGAGCGGAGCCGTAACCCGAGATGAGCCTTTCCCCCTTCGAACATCCGTTTCTCTCCGGCCTTTTCGGCGACAGCGACATCGTCGAGCTGTTTTCGGCACGGGCGGATGTCGATGCGATGATCCGTTTCGAGACGGCGCTGGCGCAGGCGCAAGCCGGGGCGGGCGTCATTGCAGCGGATGCAGCGGATGCGATCGCCTCGGGGCTTACCGATTTCGCCGCCGATATCACCGCACTTCGCCATGGGGTCGCGAGAGACGGCGTCGTGGTGCCGGAACTCGTGCGGCAGATGCGGGCAGCGGTTGCCGGCGCTTCGGCGGAAAAGCTGCATTTCGGCGCCACCAGCCAGGATGTCATCGATACCAGCCTGATGCTGCGGCTGAAGGCGGCAGCGGAAATCATTGCGGCCCGGCTCGGCCATTTCATCGACACGCTGGGGGACATTGCGGCCCGCGACGGCCGCAACCCGCTGACGGGATATACCCGCATGCAGGCCGCCATCGCCATCAGCGCCGGTGACAGGGTTGCAAGCTGGATTGCACCGCTGGAACGGCATCTGGTGCGGCTCGATACGTTTTTGCAGAATGGCTTTGCCGTTCAGTTCGGCGGTGCGGCCGGTACGCTGGAAAAGCTCGGCGACAAGGCAGGCCCCGTCCGCGCCGATCTCGCAAAGCGGCTCGGCCTGTCCGACAGGCCGCAATGGCACAGCCAGCGCGACGGCATCGCCGAGCTTGGCAATCTGCTGTCGCTCGTCACCGGCACGCTTGGCAAATTCGGGCAGGATGTCGCGCTTCTTGCCGAAATCGGCGCTGAAATCCGCATGAGCGGCGGCGGCGGTTCGTCGGCGATGCCGCACAAGCAGAACCCGGTCAATGCGGAAACGCTGGTGACGCTGGCGCGCTTCAACGCCGTGCAGATCTCGGCAGTGCACCAGTCTCTCGTGCACGAACAGGAGCGTTCGGGCGCGGGCTGGATGCTCGAATGGATGACGCTGCCGCAAATGGTGACGGCAACCGGGTCCTCACTGCTGATCGCCGAACGCCTCGCGGCGCAGATCGACCGGCTGGGAGCGAGCGAAAAATAACGCGGGACTGGCAGGTTTTCGCCAGAACTGAGCCGCCTTCGGGCGCTCTTGACGGCAAGATGGGAATGGCGGAGGCGCGCGTTGAAAGCGCTTGCGCTTTATCGCATTAGTTATTGATAATAAAAGATTTTTTTGGACAGCAGAAATCGATAAAAAATGCGTTTGAAGCTGTTTTAAACCGGAGTTGACGCTTGACACAAAATTGAACTAACTGGTACAAACATTCAGGTTAACGTTATGCTGAGACAGAAGTGTGGAGCTTCCCCAGCCTGACAAAAACAAACGGAGGGCTTTGGAGCCGCAGGGTTTCCAAAGCGATACGAACAAGGCGAAACGTCTGTTCGGACCCGAAGGGGTTGGGAGGAAATATGTCTTACAGTCTCGATTTTTCGGCGGTCATAGACCGCCTGCCCGAGCTGCTTCTGGCCTGTCTTGCAACGATAGGTCTTGCAATTGCCGGCATGTCGCTTGCCACCGTCATCGGTGTTCTCGGCGTCGTCGCCCGCCGTTCGCGTTTCAAGCTGCTGCGCGGTCTCGTCATCGGGTTTGTGGAAGCCATCCGCAACACGCCGTTTCTGGTGCAGATATTCTTCATCTTCTTCGCCCTGCCGCAAATCGGCATCAAGCTTAACCCGACGGTCACGGCCATCATCGCGCTTGCGTTGAATGGCGGCGCCTATGCCATTGAAATCATTCGTGGTGGCGTCGATTCCATTCCCAAGGGCCAGGTTGAGGCGGGGCTGGCGCTCGGCCTGCACCCGGCGCAGATCTTCCGGCACATCATTCTAAAACCTGCGCTGCGCGCGGTCTATCCGTCGCTGACCAGCCAGTTCATCATGCTCACCCTCACCACCTCGGTCTGCACCTCGATTGCGGCTTACGAGCTGACATCGGTCGCCCAGCAGATCGAAGCGGACACCTTCCGCTCCTTTGAGGTCTATTTCTCGATCACCCTGCTTTATCTGGTCATTTCCTCGCTGATGATGGGGATATTTTCCCTCATCTCCCGCACATCGTTCAGCTATCCGGTCAAGTGAGGAAAAGACAATGGAATCCATCGGTCCCAACGAATTCTTCTTCCTGCTGCAAGGCCTGAAATGGACCCTTGCGCTGACCCTGATCGGCTTTATCGGCGGCGGCATTTTCGGTCTCTGCGTGGCGCTTGGCCGCGTTGCCGAAAGCCCGGCGATCCAGCGCGCCAGCACCGGCTTCATCGCGATTTTTCAGGGCACGCCGCTCCTGATGCAGCTTTTCGTCGTCTATTACGGCGTGGCGCTTGCGGGCCTCAATGTCGATGCCTGGGTCGCGGTCGCCATCGCATTCACCCTGCATGCCAGCGCCTTTCTGGGTGAAATCTGGCGCGGCGGCATCCAGGCGGTGCCGAAGGGCCAGACCGAAGCCGCCAACGCCCTTGGCCTGCACTACATGTCACGCATGAAGGACGTGGTCCTGCCGCAGGCCTTCAAGATTTCGCTGCCCGCCACCATCGGTTTTCTGGTGCAGCTCATCAAGGGCACGTCGCTTGCCGCCATCGTCGGTTTCGTCGAACTGTCCCGCGCCGGCCAGATCGTCTCCAACCAGACGTTCCGTCCGCTGACGGTCTTTGCCATCGTCGGCATCATGTATTTCCTGATCTGCTGGCCGCTTTCCCTGTGGGGCGCCAGTGTCGAAAAGCGGATGCAAGCCGCGTCCCGCTAATACCAGTCACCATGTCATCAAGCTTTGTAAGGAGGAGCAAAAGATGAAATCCAACGGTAAATTCTCACGTCGCACCCTGCTCGCGCTCGCCGCAGCAACGGTCGCCCTGCCCTTTATCGCACCGGTCGATGCCTTCGCCGGCACGGTGGATGAGGCCAAGGCCAAGGGCAAGGTCGTCATCGGCATTCAGGGCGACAATTCGCCATGGGGCTTCGTCAATTCGAGCGGCGTCCAGGACGGTCTGGATGCCGATATCGGCAAGGCGTTTGCCGAATATCTCGGCGTCAAGGTGGAGTTCGTACCGCTTGCCGTGGCAAACCGCATTCCGGCGCTTCTGACCGGCAAGGTCGATCTGCTGTTTGCAACCATGGGCATGACCGCAGAGCGCGCCAAGACCATCCAGTATTCCAAGCCCTATGCCGGTAACGTGCTGTCCGTCTACGGCCCGAAGGACAAGAAGATCGGCAATTACGACGATCTGACCGGCGTTTCGGTCGGCGTTCCCAAGTCCAGCGCCATGGACACGGCAATCACGGCGGGTGCAGGCTCCAAGGCCAAGATCCTGCGTTTTGACGATGATGCCGCCAATATCCAGGCGCTGATTTCCGGCCAGGTCGATGTCGTCGGCGGCAACCAGTTTTATGGCGACCGCCTCAACAAGGCAGCCGAGGGCAAATACGAGTCGAAGTTCGACCTGACGACGCTTTATAACGGCGCCGGCACCCGTCCGGGTGAAAAGGACTGGAACGAGACCGTCAACGCCTTCCTCGACAAGATCAAGTCGGATGGCCAGCTGGCCAAGATCTACGACAAGTGGATGAAGCGCGAAGTTCCGGCCTTCCCGGAAAGCCTGCCGGATATTCCTTTCACCGTGAAGTGAGGGATTGATCTCCACCGGATCAAGGCGAATGGCGACCTCGCAAAGGTCCATGCCAGGTGAATGAAACGGGAAGTGCCGCAGTTTCCGGCGTCGCTTCCCGACATTCCCGACACCGTCAACTAACGCTGCTTCCCAGCATGAAGGAAAGTTCCATGTCGCAGTCCTCCGCCGCACAGGCTCCGCTGATCGCCCTTGAAGGGGTTGGAAAGTGGTATGGAGCCTTCCATGCGCTGAAAGGCGTCAACATGACGGTTCGCAAGGGCGAAAAAATCGTTCTTTGCGGCCCGTCCGGTTCGGGAAAATCCACCCTTATCCGCTGCATCAACCATCTGGAGGAAATCCAGGAGGGCAAGATCACGGTCGAGGGAACAACGCTTTCGGGCTCCAGCCGCGCCATCGATGCGGTTCGCCGCGAAGTGGGCATGGTGTTCCAGAGCTTCAATCTCTTCCCGCACAAGACCATCATGGAAAACTGCACGCTGGCACCCATGCGGGTGAAGGGCCTGTCGAAAGCCGATGCGGAGGCGACCGCGCGCAAATATCTCGAGCGCGTGCGCATCCTCAATCAGGCCGACAAATATCCGGCTCAGCTTTCCGGCGGCCAGCAGCAGCGCGCGGCGATTGCCCGGGCGCTGTGCATGGAACCGAAAGCCATGCTGTTCGACGAGCCGACGTCGGCGCTCGATCCGGAAATGGTCAAGGAAGTGCTCGACACGATGATCGGCCTTGCGCGTGACGGCATGACGATGATCTGCGTGACCCATGAAATGGGCTTTGCCCGGCAGGTTGCCGACCGCGTGGTCTTCATGTCGGAAGGCGAGATCATCGAGGAAGGCCCGCCGGAAGAGTTCTTCCGCGATCCCAAGCACCAGCGTACCCGCACGTTCCTCGGCGAAATTCTCGCCCATCACTGAGGTTCGCCTGTCTGCGCTCAGACTTGTGGCGACCTCTCGGCATACGCAACGTCCTCCCCGTCCTCGAGTTTAACCCGGGGATGACCCGAGGATGACGAAGGAGAGGTTTCAACACCTCGTCAGCAACCTGAAGGCAGGCGGCGCCTGCCCCGAACCGACGAACGACACCGGATCATGACAGACACCACATCCTTCAAGGTCGGCCTGATTGGCGCCGATATCCAGCTTTCCAAATCTCCCGCGCTGCACATGCGCGAAGGGGCGGCCCACGGCCTCGATTATTCCTATGAGCTTGTCGATGTCGTGGCGCGCAAGCTGCCGGAGAGCGCCCTTCCCGATCTGCTCGATGAGCTGGAAGAGCGCGGCTTTGCCGGCACCAACATCACCCATCCGTTCAAGCAGGCGGTGCTGCCGCATCTGCATGAATTGTCCGACGATGCCCGCATGCTCGGCGCGGTCAACACCGTCGTCTTCAAGGACGGCCGCCGCATCGGGCACAATACGGACTGGTACGGATTTTACGAAAGCTTCATGCGCGGCCTGCCGGATGCGAAACGCGACCGGGCGCTGCTGGTCGGCGCCGGCGGTGCCGGCGTTGCGGTGGCCCATGCGGCGCTGAAACTCGGCATCAGCCATCTCGATATCTGCGACCGCGATTTCGGCCGCGCCGAACATCTGGCTGGCGAACTCAACGCCCGTTTCGGCGAGGGCCACGCCTTTGCCGTGCAAGACCCGGCAAGCTCCCTCCCCTTCGCGGACGGGTTGATCCACGCCACGCCGATGGGCATGCCCGCCCATCCCGGCATGCCAGTCAAGGCAGACCTCCTCGAACAACGGCAATGGGTGGCGGATATCGTTTATATGCCGCTGGTGACCGAGCTTCTGGCGACGGCGGCGCAAAAAGGCTGTCGCACCTTGCCCGGCGGCGGCATGACGGTTTTTCAGGCTGTCGGCGCGTTCCGCCTGTTCTGCGGCCGTGAACCCGACGCCGAGCGCATGACGGCGCATTTTACCGAAATTTGCACGAAAGAGGGGGTCGCGTGAGCCTTTTTACCATCCTCAACGGGCCGAACCTCAACCTGCTCGGTCAACGCCAGCCGGAAATCTACGGCTACGAGACGATGGCCGATGTGGAGGCCAATTGCCGCGCGATTGCGGACGCCGCCGGCCACGAGATATTCTTTGCCCAGAGCAACCGGGAATATGAGCTGATCGACTGGATCCATGCGGCGCGCGGCACATCGGCGGGCATCGTCATCAATCCCGGTGCCTTCACCCATACCTCGGTTGCGATCCTCGATGCGCTCAATGCCTTCGAGGCGCCTGTCATCGAGGTGCACATCTCCAACATCCACAAACGCGAGATATTCCGCCACCATTCCTATGTCTCGACGCGCGCCGAAGGCGTGATCGCCGGTCTCGGCATCGAAGGTTACGGGGTGGCGCTCAGCCACCTCATCAACCGTCTTTCCCTGTCGTCGTGATATGGTCCGGGCTCAGCACATATCGCAACACCATGTCGCTGACGTGCTGCGACAATGTTTCCTGACCGTCATCGGTAAACAGCCCGTCGCCGAAGATGAACGAGAAGGTCGCGACGTTCGAGACGTTGAAAAAGGACAGCGCGCTGATCTGCCAGTGCAGTTCCAGCGCAGTGATGCCATTGCGGAAAATGCCGCTTTTCTGGCCGCGCAGCAGCACGCTTTCAAGCGCATCGATGGCCGGCCGGTTGAGCTGGCGGATCGTTTCGGACGATTGCATGTGCCGGCCGTGATGGATGTTCTCGATCATCACCATGCGAATGAAAGCCGGGTTGCGGCGATGGTGGTCGAAGGTGAACCGACAGAGCTTCGTCAGCGCCGCAATCGGCTCCAGGCCGTCCAGCTCCAGATCGCTTTCGCCGCCACGCACCTTGGCATAGGCTTCCTCGAGAACGCGCTGGTAAAGGCCTTCCTTGTCGGTAAAATAATAATAGATCATCCGCTTGGACGTGCGCGTGCGGGCGGCGATCTCGTCGATGCGCGCACCCGACAGGCCGTTTTGCGAAAACTCCTCCATCGCAACGGACAGAATATCGCGGCGCACGCCTTCCGGATCGCGCTTCGCCTGCCGGGTTTCGCTGGTGCCGTTCGAAGTTGCGCTTTTTGTCATGATCCATCCATCAGCAGGGTATACGGCGTGCCGCCGCACCCTTATTATTAACCAATTAGTACATAACGCTGAAAAGGAACGCAATATGGCGAGCTATGACACAGGCAAACAGGGCGTGCCCATGCGCACCTCCATCGCCACCGTCTCCATCAGCGGCGAATTCCCCGAGAAACTGGCGGCCATTGCCAAGGCCGGTTTCACCGGTGTGGAGATTTTCGAAAACGATTTCCTGACCTACGACGCCTCGCCGCGCGAGGTAAAGGCCATGGCGGCGGATCATGGCCTGGATATTACGCTTTTCCAGCCGTTCCGCGATTTCGAAGGCATGCCGGAGCCGCTGCGCGCCCGCACCTTTGAGCGCGCCGGGCGCAAATTCGACATCATGGGCGAACTCGGCACCGAGCTGATGCTGATCTGCTCGAACGTTTCGCCGGTGTCGCTGGGCGGCATAGACCGCGCCGCTGCCGATTTCCACGAGCTTGGCGAGCTTGCGGCCAAACATGGTGTGCGGGTGGGTTACGAAGCGCTGGCCTGGGGCCGCCACATCAGCGATCACCGCGATGCCTGGGAAGTGGTGCGCCGCGCCGATCACGCCAATGTCGGCATCATCCTCGACAGCTTCCACACGCTGTCGCGCAAGATCGATCCCAATTCCATCCGCTCCATTCCCGGCGACAAGATCTTCATCGTGCAATTGGCCGATGCGCCGCTGATCGACATGGACCTGCTGTATTGGAGCCGCCATTTCCGCAACATGCCGGGCGAAGGCGATTTGCCGGTGGTGGATTTCATGCGCGCTGTCGCCGCAACCGGTTATAGCGGCCCGCTGTCGCTCGAAATCTTCAACGACCAGTTCCGCGGTGGTTCCGCCCGCCTGCTGGCTGAAGACGGCCATCGTTCGCTGGTCAACCTCATGGATCAGGTGCGCCGCCTGGAACCCGACATCCGCATCGATGTGCCGGCCATGCCGGAACGGGTGCAAACACAAGGGGTGGAGTTCGTCGAGTTCACCACGGCGCCGGAAGAAAAGGCCAATCTGGAAGCGCTGCTCGCCACGCTCGGTTTTGATAAAACCGCCCGGCACCGCAATCGCGATGTCGATCTTTATACGCAGGGCGATACTCGCATCGTCATCAATACCGGCGGCACCGGCGAGAGCTTCGCTGGTGCGTCCTATTCCATCCACGGCACCAATGCCTATGCATTCGGCCTCAAGGTCGACGATGCGCAGGCGGCGCTTGCGCGGGCGGCAGCGCTTGGCGCGCCGACATTCGCCGAGCCGCGCAAATCCGGCGAAGTCGCCGTTCCAGCCATTCAGGGCGTTGGCAACGGCGTCATCTATTTCCTCGACGGATCACCGGCGCTCGCCTCCATCTGGGACACTGAATTTGTGCCTGTAGACGTGGCGGCACCGGCGGGGAATACCGGACTGACCCGCATCGACCATCTGGCGCAAACGACGCATTACGATGAAATGCTGACCTGGCTGCTGTTCTACACATCGCTGTTTTCGACGCGTCGCACGCCGATGGTGGATGTGGTCGATCCCGGCGGTCTGGTGCGCAGCCAGGCGATCGAAAGCGTGCCTTCGCCGCGTTTCCGCCTGACCATGAACGGCGCCGACAACCGAAAGACCTTTGCCGGCAAATTTCTGGCCGAGGGTTTCGGCACCAGCATTCAGCACATCGCCTTTGCCACCGACGATATTTTCGCCACCGCCAGGGCCCTCTATGCGCGCGGTTTTCACGCCCTGCCGATCTCGCGCAATTATTACGACGACCTAGAGGCCCGCTTCGGGCTGGAACCGGAATTCTCCGATGCGCTGCGGGAAGCCAGCATTCTCTACGATCGCGACGACAACGGCGAATATTTCCAGATCTATAGCCGCACTTTCGGCGAGGGTTTCTTCTTTGAAATCATCGAAAGGCGCGGTGCCTATGGCGGCTATGGCGCGATGAACGCCCCCTTCCGCATCGCTGCGCAACGGCGTCTTGCCCCACCGGTCGGCATGCCGAAGGACTAGGGGCAGACCCGTCCCCAGATATCTCGCCGCAGCCGGCAGGAATGCCGCTGCGGCCGCTCTCTCATTCACGCCAGTGTCGTTATCTCATAGTCGCGTGCAATGGCGGAGGTCGCGACGAACCACTCGGAGGCGCGCGTGCGCTGGTGATGAAAATCGAAAGCGGCGCGATCGACAAAAAGCTCTTCCACCCGCCAGATCAGCGGGTCTTGGGTCTGCGACACCTCAAAGGAAAGACAGCCCGGCTCCGCTCTGGTCAGGCGAATGTGATCGGGTAAATGGCTTGCCACACATTGGACATCCTGCACCGATGCGCAACGCAGGAAGCCGGATAGTCTGACCGCACCGGTTCTGTTCGTCATGTTCGGTATCCCTGCTGGATTATTATTTATCCGCCTGTAGCACGGGCAACGATACAATCGTCTACAATCGCGACATCGCGATAAGATTTGCCCGCTTATCCTTCCTCCGTCATCCTCGGGCTTGACCCGAGGATCCATCGACGGGTTATAGATCCTCGGGTCAAGCCCGAGGATGACGTCGAATATATCGGATTTGTCACCGATCTCCGACACGCGCCGACCGGCGACAGTCTTCCCCGAGAATAAGCCGTGGCACGCGCCTCGCGCAGTCAGGCACACCCGCGCCCAAAATAAATGCACCTGCGTATTTGTAGAGCAGTATACAAAAATTGTTCAACACTCTGGACATGATTGTTCGGTTTTGTTAGCTTTTTTTAAAATACGGGTGGGGAATACAAGCTTATGGACATGATCGATTCTGAGGCCGACGCTAAGCATTTTGCCGGCAGCGACGAGGTTGGCAATCGCGCTTTTATCAGGCCGCAATTGCTTGATCGACCGGCAGCAGCCGGCGTCCGTCGCGCCTGAAACGCCATGCGCTTTCTTCTGACACTCCCATCTTCCGGCGGTACGTTTTGTCCTGCGCACCTGTCCAACGCCCCTGCCCCAAATTCCTGCCCCCTCACTATTTCAGATGGCCGCGCCGGCATTACCGCGCAGGCCAAGCCGGAGACGCTGATATGACTGCCGCAAACCGCAACGTCCTCCTCTCGGTCGAAAGCCTGAGCGTTGAGTTCGGCGACAGCCGCGTCGTGGACGATATTTCCTTTGCCGTGGAAGCCGGAAGGACAGTGGCGATCGTCGGCGAATCCGGATCGGGCAAATCGGTCACCTCGCTGTCGACCATGCGTCTTGCCGACATGATGGGCGCGACTTACCCCGCCGGCCGCATAATGTTCGAAGGCCGCGACCTGCTGAAGGCATCGCAGAAGGAAATGCGCTCGATCCGCGGCAAGGAGATCGCCATGATCTTCCAGGAGCCGATGACGTCGCTGAACCCTGTCTTCACCATCGGTGACCAGATTTGCGAAGTGCTGATCCTGCATGAGAAGCTCGGCAAGACGGCCGCGATGGCGGAAGCCAAAAAGCTGCTCGACATGGTGCGCCTGCCCGATGCGGCAGAGCTTCTGCACCGTTATCCGCACCAGCTTTCCGGCGGCATGCGCCAGCGCGTGATGATCGCCATGGCGCTCGCCTGCCGCCCCAAGCTGCTGATCGCCGACGAACCGACAACGGCACTTGACGTCACCATTCAGGCGCAGATCCTCAACATCATGCGCGACCTGCAAAAGAAGCTCGGCATGGGCATGGTCTTCATCACCCATGATATGGGCGTGGTGGCGGAAATGGCCGATGACGTCGTCGTCATGTGGAAGGGCAAGAAGGTCGAGGAAGGCCCGGTCAAGGACATCTTCGCCAATCCGCAGCACCCCTATACGCGCGCTCTGCTTTCGGCCGTTCCGCGCCTCGGCAGCATGACCGGCGAAGAGTTTCCCAAGCGCCTGCCGCTCACCGTATTGCAGGATGGCCAGCCGGTCGTGGTTGGTGAGGAGCGGGTACAGAACACCGCGAAATATGACGAGAAGCCGCTGCTTTCGGTCAAGGACCTGTATGTCCGCTTCGATATTCGCAAGAACCTGTTCGGCAAGGCGACGCATCGTTGCAGCGCCGTGCAGAAGGTCAGCTTCGACATCCATGCCGGCGAGACGCTGGCGCTGGTCGGCGAATCCGGGTCGGGCAAATCCACCATCGGCCGCACCATCCAGCAGCTGCAATCGGCGGTGTCGGGTGAAATATCCTTCAACGGCCGCAGCTACTCGCAGATGTCGGCGGCGGAACGGTTCCGCATGCGCCAGGAAGTGCAATATATCTTCCAGGACCCCTTCGCCTCGCTCGATCCGCGCAAGACGGTCGGTTTCTCGATTGCCGAGCCGATCAACACCCACAGCCTGATCAACGATGCCAAGGCGGTGCGCCGCCGGGTGGATGAGTTGCTGGAACGGGTCGGCCTCAGCTCGGAGCACGCCTCGCGGTATCCGCACGAATTTTCGGGCGGCCAGCGGCAGCGCGTCTGCATTGCCCGTGCGCTTGCCTCCGATCCGAAGCTCATCATCGCCGACGAAGCGCTGTCGGCGCTCGATGTCTCCATCCAGGCGCAGATCATCAATCTGTTCATGGATTTGCAGGCGGAACGCGGTCTCGCTTACCTGTTCATCAGCCATGACATGGCGGTCGTAGAAAAGATGAGCCACCGCGTCGCCGTGCTTTATCTCGGCCAGATCATGGAAATGGGCAGCCGCCAGCAGGTCTTCGAAACGCCGACGCATGATTATACGCGCCGTCTTCTTTCGGCAGTGCCGGTTGCCGATCCGCTGATCGAGCGCCGCATCGCCATGATCGAGGGCGAGATACCCAATCCCGTGCGCCGCGTCGGCGATGAGCCCGCCATTCTCGCCCATGAGGAAATCAATCCGGGTCACTTCATCGCAAAGAGCGCCTGAACAATAACCAAAACCGCAACAATCTGAAGAGGAACAGGTAAATGACAAAAATCAAAAAGGGGATGACGGCAACGTTCGTCGCGCTTGCGCTGGCAGGCACAGCGTTGACCGCAGCACCGGCTTTCGCCGCCGGCAAAATGACCATTTCCAGCCCGCAGGACCCCGGCAGCTGGGACCCTATCGACACCTTCCTGGTGCAATGGGCGGCTGTGGCCACCAACATTTTCGATGGCCTGACCTATCGCGGTCCCGACCTGAAACTCGTGCCCGGCCTCGCAGAATCCTGGGAAGAGCTGGACGAGGGCAAGCGCATCCGCTTCAAGCTGCGCCAGAACGTCAAGTTCCATAATGGCGAGCCCTTCAACGCCGCCGCCGTCAAGTTCACCTTCGAGCGCCTTCTCGGCGAACAGGGTGCCAAAGGCCCGCAGCGCTCCAACTATGTCGCCATCGAAAGCGTCGACGTCATCGACGACTACACCGTCGACATGAAGTTGAAGGCCCCCGATCCGGTGCTTCTGACCAAGCTTGCCGGTTATGGCGGCATGATCGTTCCGCCTGCCTACATCAAGGAAAAGGGTGAGGACAATTTCAACCTCAATCCTGTCGGCACCGGCGCGTTCAAATTCGTCTCCTATGCGCCGAAGACCAACATCAAGCTGGAAGCCAACCCGGATTACTGGGGCGGCGCGCCAAAGCTTTCCGAACTGGAATATCGCTTCATCGCCGAACCGGCGACCGCCGTTGCCGAATTGCAGGCCGGCCGCGTCGATCTCGTCATTCCGCCCACCATCCCCATCGGCATGATCCCTGTGATCGAAGGCGATTCCAAGCTGGAGATCGTCAGCGTTCCCGGCCCGACTGTCGATGCGCTGCGTTTCAACACCCGTGACGGCATCACTGCCGATCCGAAGGTGCGCAAGGCCATCATCATGGCCGTTGACCGTGGCACCATCGTCAAATCGATCCTTGCCGGTCAGGCCTCCGAGATCGCCAGCTTCCAGAGCGCGCTGTCCTTCGGTTACGACGCCGATCTGAAGCCGCTGCCTTACGATCCTGAAGGTGCCAAGAAGCTGCTCGCGGAAGCCGGCGTCAAGCCGGGTGCGGCGTTGCAGATCGATATCAGAGGCAACGACGCGACGATGAACGAAGTGGCGCAGGTCATTTCCAGCTACCTCTCCATGGTCGGCATCACCGCCACCATCAAGCCCTATGAGACCAACGTTCTGCTGAACGACATCATCCCGCAGGGCAAGACCGGCGCGATGTTCCAGCAGAAATGGGGCGGCTGGACCTTCGATTACGACAACACGGCCTATTCCATGTACCACTCCGGTGAAAAGTGGAACCCTTATGACAAGGACGAAAAGCTGGACAAGCTGCTGGAATCGCAGCGTCCGCTCACCGACCGTGCCGAGCGCGAAAAGATCCTCAAGGAAATCGGCAGCTATACCGCCGAGCGCGCGCTGGAAATTCCGCTTTACAACACCAATGCCATTTACGGCATCAACAAGCGGGTCAAGGGTTTCGTGGCGCCGCCGGATAACCGCCTGAAGCTGACCGACGTCACCGTCGAATAATCAGCCTCATCCACCCCAAAAGCGCCTTGCCCGCCATTCTGCGGGCAAGGTCGGGTCCCTCTTCAAGGTAAAAAACGTGGCCGGTTTCCTCATCAAGCGATTGCTGCAGGCGATTTTCGTCGTCATCGCCATCACCCTTCTCGTTTCCTTCGCGATCCGCCTGACCGGCGATCCGGCTGTCACCATGTTCCAGGGCGGCGGCAGCATGACGGAAGACGATCTGGCGCGCATTCGTGCAGCGCTTGGAACCGACCGGCCGTTCTTCGTGCAATATTTCAGCTTCCTGAAGGGTCTGTTGACCCTGGATTTCGGCCGCAGCTTCACCGGCAGCACGCCGGTATCGCGGCTGATTGCCGATGCCCTGCCCGCCACGCTGATCCTCGCCTTCATCTCCATGGCGGTGTCGATTGCGCTTTCCATTCCGCTCGGCATCAAGGCCGCAACCTCGCGCGGCAAGACGGCCGATCAGGTGATCCGCATCTTCTCGCTCGTCGGCCTGTCCTTCCCCAATTTCTGGCTGGCGACCATGCTGGTGCTGCTGTTTTCCATCACGCTCGGCTGGCTGCCGCCAAGCGGCATGGGCGGCTTTGCAAGCTACATCATGCCATCAGTGACGATGGGCGTGATCCTGACGGCCACCAATGTGCGTCTGGTGCGCACGGCCATGCTCGATACGCTGCGCTCGCAATATGTCATGGTGGCGCGCGCCAAGGGCCTCAGCGAAAACAAGGTGCTCTACAAACATGCGCTGCGTAACTGCGCCATTCCGCTGATCACCTATTTCGGCCTGCAATTCGGCGGACTTCTCGGCGGCATCGTCGTCATCGAGCGCGTCTTCAACTGGCCGGGTCTCGGCACGCTTGCCTTCGATGCGGTCGGCGCGCGCGACTATCCCGTGCTTCAGGCCGTTATCACCGTGCTGTCACTGATGATCGTCGGCATCAACCTTCTGGTCGATATCGCCTACGGGCTGGTCGATCCGCGCATCCGCACGGAGTAATTGACGATGGCTGCCAAAACCTCGCGCCTGTCGCGCTTCACCAATCTCGAATTCGTTCTCGGCGCTTTTCTCACCACCGTCATCTGCCTTGCCGTCGTCTTTTCCGACGTGCTGTTTCCGGGCGGGGCCGAAAAGATCGACCTGATGGCGCGTCTTGCCAAACCCTTTACCACGGCCGCCCATCCGCTCGGCACCGATCCGCTCGGCCGCGATGTGCTCGCCCGTGTCGTCGCCGGCGGCAAGATTTCGCTGCTGGTCGGGTTCACCTCGGTCATCGGCGCCGTGGTCTTCGGCGTCATCGTCGGTCTGGTCGCCGGTTATTATCGCGGCTTCTGGGACATGCTGGTCATGCGCTTTGCCGATATCCAGCTCGCCATGCCGTTCATCCTGCTCGCCATTACCTTCATCGCCATTGTCGGCGGCAGCCTTACCAACACCATCATCCTGCTGATCGTCTCGCAATGGGTGCAATATGCCCGCCTCGTGCGCGGCTCGGTGCTGACGTTGCGCGAACGGGAATTCATTCTCTCCGCCCGCGCCATCGGCGTGAAGGACTGGCGCATCATCCTCCAGCACCTGCTGCCGAACCTGATCGGCCCTGTCATCGTGCTGATGACGCTGAACGTCGCCAACAATATCCTGCTGGAAAGCAGCCTCACCTTCCTCGGCCTCGGCGTCGATCCGACCATTCCGAGCTGGGGCGGTATGCTGGCGGATGGCCGCACCTATCTGCAAACCGCATGGTGGGTCAGCGTCTTCCCCGGCCTTGCCATTCTTCTGACCGTGCTTGGCCTCAACCTTCTCGGCGACTGGCTGCGCGACAGCCTCGACCCCACAGGCAGAACCTCAAGGTGATTGCGATGAGTCAGATTTTCGAACAGTCCTTCGACCGCAGCCTCGACGACCTCATTGCGCGTGCGACCCCCGGCCAGTCCTTCGAGGCCTGGACCTTCGACGACAAGAACAGCCGCCGCGAGGCCGAAGACCGGCTGAAGGAAAAAGGTGTCAGCGCCCGCATCCGCAGCGCCTACAAGCCGCTTCTCTTCACCTTTCTCGAGGAGATCGACCTTGGTGGCGTTGAGGCCATAGAGGTGCGTTACCCGGTGCATGCAAGCGCCCCCGCCAACCGGTTCCGGCTGGAAGCCTATCCGCTGGCGGCACTGGTCGGCGACGCGAAGATCGACTTCATTGCCAGAAACGACGATGCCTTCCATTATGACGTGATGCTCAGGCGTGGCGACCGCACCGAAACGCTGACGGTTCTGGCGCCAAACCGCGTTCACAACGATATCGCCGGCGAAACCAATGTCTCGCCGACCGGCTGGTTCAGGCTCAATGACAACGAGGCAGGCGAACGGCTGGAGACGGATTACGAGCGGCTTTTCGAAGCGGCGATCGGGGCCGTCGCCCACCACGACTGGGACAACGAAGAACCCTATTTCGAGGAACTGAACATCCGTGTCACGTTTCCTGCCGAAGACATGGCGCTGCCTGTCGGTGACGAGGTCGTCAGCCTGCGCGAAGCGCTGCACGAGGATTTCTATTTCTCGCTGCTGGAATTTTTCCAGAAGAAATCCGGCCGGCCGCTGGGCGACCGGGGCCTGAAACCCGGCCAGATCGTCCCGGAAATCATCAAAAGCAGCGGCGACGTTTCGGTTCGCATCGAGACCCGGACGCTCACCACCGCTTTCCGCGATGGCAGCGAGCAGCCGATCGATGCGGCAAGAGAACCGGTGGCGGCAGGCCAGATCGCCGCACTGCTGGAGACAATCGGCGGTGAAGCCTTCACGGCCCGCTCGCGTTCCGGCCGCGCCGTTGCCGCCCGTTATGTCGCGGGCAGCGATGCCGCCGTGATGATCAGCGGCGGCCAGCATCCCAACGAAACCACCGGCATCGTTGGCGCCATCCGTGCCGCCCGCACGCTTTCAGACCGCAAGGGTGCGCATTTCACCATTTCACCGCTGGAAAACCCCGATGGTTATGCCCTGCACCAGCGGCTGCGCGCCGACAATCCGCGCCACATGCACCATGCGGCGCGCTACACCGCACTCGGCGACGACCTCGAATATCGCACGCGGGAAAATTCGGGCGTGCATCTCAACGAGAAGGCAATCCGTTTCAGCGCGCAGGAGATCAGCGGCGCCAGCCTGCATGTGAACCTGCACGGTTATCCCTCGCACGAATGGACCCGGCCGCTCTCCGGCTATGTGCCGCGCAATTTTGCGATGTGGACCGTGCCAAAGGGCTTCTTCCTCATCATCCGTCACCATGCGGATTGGGAAAGGCAGGCGGAAGCCCTGCTCGACCGGGTTACCCGCCATCTCGGCGCCATTCCCGGCCTGCTGGACTACAACAACCGCCAGATCGCGCTCTATGAAATCCACGCCGGCGAAACCGGTTTCCGCATCATCAACGGCTTTCCCTGCCTGTCGTCCATCGACGACCGCCACACCGTGCCGATGACGCTGATTACCGAATATCCCGATGAAACGATCTACGGCGACGATTTCATCACCGGCCACACGGCGCAGATGGAAACGGTTCTTTCCGCCTATGACGCCTGGCAGGAGATTTTCGTCACGGAAGTCGCCTGACGTCCTCAAGGCTCTCGTCCGTCATGCTCGGGCCTGTCCCGAGCATCTGCAACGTTTCGATTATATGGGACGTGATCAGATCCCTGGGACACACCCAAGGATGATGCTGGTTCCGAGGGCGGAGTTATGACCACACTCCGCTGCGCTCAAGGGACGGCTCATTTCACCGAAGCGACAGCGATCTTTTTTTCCCGCTGTTTCTGCAACAGCTTTTTGCCCTTGCTCAGAATATGCAGATTGGCGGCATCGAGCTTGTTATAACCCGCCTGAATAATGTCGAGATCGGCAACGTGCCCGATTGCGGCGAGCTTGTACATGACGTCGCCGACAGCCACATCGACGGTCGGTGGCGGCTGGTTGCCAACGTCCTTCGCCGCGGCGTGAACGCCCTCGGCCGTGCCGCCCATGACGTGATACAGCGCCAGCGCCTTGCGCAGAAATGCTTCGCGGCGCTCGATCTTGTTGTTGAGTATACTGTCGCCAACACGGTTTCGCATAAGCTCAACGGCTTTATTCTGATATTCGCCCATCAAGACACCAAATGAAATTCGAAATATTCTTCGGGAGACTAGGGGCAATCCCCTTAGAACTGGTTAAGGCACCCGGAGTGCGTGCATATTATCGCCATTTTCCGGCAACGTGGCGCAGGGCCTGTTTCATAACGGTCGCATTTGGGTGCGGCATGCCGGGAACGAGACATTCGTGATGGCTGCAACGGCTCCGGCAATTGAGAATCGCCTGACTATCCCTATTGTGTGGTCCAATATCTGCTAGAACCGGATAAGGCGGCGATTTATAACCAATGGGTTATCTATTCTCCCCTTTTTTTCATTTTACTTTGGCCATTGCACTTACCAGTCTGACAGGCTGGATCGGTGGAGGGAGCCACGGGTCAATTGGGAGGAAATCATGAAATTACGGATCACCGCCGCAATCGCGGCCATCTGCTTCAGTTCCGTTGCTTATGCCGAAACGATCAAGGTCGGCGTGGTCGGCCCGTTCTCCGGCCCCTTCGCGCTGCAGGGCAAGAACTTCAAGGCCGGTATAGACGCCTGGTTTTCGCTTCACGGCAACAAGGTCGGCAATGACACGATCGAGGTCGTCTACCGCGATGTGCCGCAGGCAGACCCGGCGCAATCCAAGGCGCTGGCGCAGGAACTGGTGGTGAAGGAAGGCGTGCAATATCTTGCCGGCTTCTATTTTACGCCAGATGCGATGGCGGTTACGCCGCTTCTGAAACAGGGCAATGTGCCCATGGTCATCATGAATGCGGCCACATCGGCCATCGTTACCAAAAGCCCCTATGTGGTGCGCACCTCGTTCACGACATGGCAGACATCCACCCCCATCGCCAAGGTGGCTTTCGATGGCGGCGTCAAGAAGGTGATTTCGCTGGTCAGCGATTACGGCCCGGGCGTTGATGCCGAAAACGCCTTCAAGGCGGCCTTCACCGCCGCCGGCGGCGAGGTTGTGGAAAGCATTCGCATGCCGCTTTCCACCAATGATTTCAGCCCGATCATGCAGCGCGTCAAGGATTCCGGCGCGCAAGGCGTCTTTGCCTTCCTGCCGTCAGGCCCGACGACGCTCGGCTTCGTGAAGGCCTTTAACGACAACGGCCTGAAATCGTCTGGCATCAAGCTGTTCGCGCCGGGTGATCTGACGCAGGAGTCCGATCTGCCGGCCCTTGGCGAGGCAGCGCTCGGCATGCAGACGACCTTCCATTACGCCGTCTCCCATGATTCGCCTGAAAACAAGACCTTCGTGGAGGCCGCAACCAAGGCCATCGGCAACCCCAAGGAACTGTCCTTCCCCGCAGTCGGCGCGTTTGACGGCATGTATGTCATCAGCAAGATGATCGAGGCGACCGGCGGCAAACAGGATGCGGAAAAGGCTGTGGAGGCAGTGAAGGGTCTTGCCTGGACAAGCCCGCGCGGCCCTGTCAGCATCGATCCGCAGAGCCGCCACATCACGCAGAACATCTATCTGCGCGAAGTCTCCAAGGACGATGACGGCAGCTATTACAACAAGGAAGTCCAGACTTTCGAAAAGCAGGGCGATCCGGGCCTTGCCGCCGCCAAGTAAGGTTTGAGACGGAAATGACCGGCGCCGCCTTTGCGGGCGGCTCCGGCACGGGCGCAATCGCATCGGGAGGAGCTTTCGAACATGCAGACGGTCTTCAGCATCCTTGTCGATGCGCTTGCCTATGGCATGGTGCTTTTCATCATCTCCATCGGCCTTTCCGTGACGATGGGGCTGATGCGGGTGGTCAATCTCGCCCATGGCGCCTTCGCCATGATCGGCGGTTATCTCGCCTCCTATGCCGCCCATGGCCTCGGCCTCGGTTATGCCGCAGCGATCCTCGTTGCGATCGTCGGCACCATCGTCATCGCCATACCGCTCGAGCGGTTTCTCTACCGGCGCATTTACGGCGCGCCCGAACTGACGCAGGTGCTGATGACCATCGGCATCACCTTCTGCATCATCGGCATTGCCAATTTCGTATTCGGGCCGACGCTCAAGACCATTCCGCTACCGCCGGAACTGGCGGGTCCGACCGATCTCGGTTTCCGCACCATCGCCACCCACCGCATCTTCGCCATCGTCGCTGGCCTCGTGGTGGCGGCGGTACTGTGGTTCACGTTCGAAAAGACCGCCTTCGGCATCAAACTACGGGCAGCGGTGGACAATGCCGCCATGGCGGCCGCACTCGGCGTGCGCACCGAGGTCATCTATGCCGTAAGCTTCGCCATCGCCGTCGGCCTTGCCGCCATGGGCGGCGTCATCGGCGCGGAATTGCTGCCGGTCGAACCCTATTATGCGCTGCGCTACATGGTCACCTTCCTGGTCGTCGTCTCGGTCGGCGGCGCAGGCTCGATCCCCGGCGCCCTGATCGCCTGTCTGCTGCTTGGCGCCATCGATACGACCGGGCGGTATCTCGCCCCCGAATATGGCGAATTTTTCTTCTATCTGGCGGTCATCGTGATCATCACGCTGTTCCCGCGCGGCCTTCTCGGAAGGGCGAAATGAGATGGCGATGCTCATGAACGACGTCACTGAAACCGCAAAACCGCAAAAGGCGCGCTCGCCCCTGCGCGCAATTGGCGGTCCGCTTGTCATCATCATCGCCGCCATCGCCGGATATTTCCTGTTTCCGGATAATCTGGCGCTGTTGACGCGCATCACCGCGATTGCGCTTCTGGTACTCTCCATCGATCTCGTCACCGGTTATTGCGGCGTCGCGACACTTGGCCATGCCGCCCTGTTTGGGGCCGGTGCCTATGCCGCCGGCATTGCCGCCGCCCATTTCGGCATCACCGATCCGCTGCTCATGACCCTCATCGGCGCAGCCACGGGCGGCATTGCCGGGTTGCTGTCCGGCACCGTGCTGTTGCGTGCGCACGGCCTGCCGCAACTGGTACTTTCCATCGCCGTCGTCCATCTTTTCCATGAGGCGGCCAACAAGGCGTCAAACTGGACGGGCGGCAGCGACGGGCTTGCCGGTGTCTCGCCCGACGCGCTGTTCGGCAGCTTCGAATTCGATCTTTACGGCCGTACCGCCTATATTTACGGCGTCTGCCTGCTGCTTCTGGTGTTTCTGGCCCTGCGGGTCGTCGTCCATTCGCCGTTCGGCATGTTGTGTCGCGGCGTCAAGCAGGACAGCATCCGCATTCAGGCCATGGGCGGCTCGGTCAATGGCACGATTTTGAAGATGTTCGTGATTTCAGGCATCGTCGCCGGCATTGGCGGCGCGCTCAACGCCATTTCCACGCAAGTCGTCGGCCTCGACAGCCTTTCCTTCACGCTTTCGGCCGAAGCGCTGGTCATGCTGGTTCTCGGCGGCGCGGGCTCGCTTTATGGCGCGTTGATCGGCACCGTCACCTTCATGTGGTTCGAGGATGTCGTCTCGGCCGCCAATCCGTTCCACTGGCTGACCATCGTCGGCCTGCTTTTGATCGCCGTCGTGCTGTTTGCGCCGCGCGGCCTTTATGGCGCGGGCGAACAGATCATCGCGCGGCTGCGGGGAGATCGCACATGAGCGCCATTTTCGAAGTCTCCGGCCTGCAGAAAAATTTCGGCGGTCTCGTCGTCACCAACAATGTCTCGCTGTCGCTTTCGCCCGGCGACCGCACGGTGCTGATCGGCCCCAATGGTGCGGGCAAGACCACCTTCGTCAACCTCGTCACCGGCAACATCAAGCCATCGGCCGGCACCGTGCGCATTGCCGGGGAAGACGTGACAGGTCTCAGCGCCAGTCAGCGGGTGAAGCGCGGGCTGGTGCGCTCGTTTCAGGTGACGCGGCTGTTTCAGGACATGACGCCTGAAGAACACGTCGCACTCGCCATCCTGCAACGGGAAGGCCGGACGGGACGGATTTTCGGCCGTTACCGCGCCATGCCGGCCGTAATGGCGGAAGCGCGCGACATTCTCGGCACGCTCGGCCTGCTTGCCATTGCCGAAACGCGGGTGCGTGAAATCGCCTATGGCCAGCAGCGGCTGATCGAGATCGCGCTTGCCATGGCGCTCCGCCCGAAAATCCTGCTGCTGGACGAACCGGCAGCCGGCGTGCCTTCGACGGAAACCGCACGCATCGAACAGGCGCTCGATCGCCTGCCCTCGGACCTTGCCATATTGATGATCGAGCACGACATGGATCTGGTTTTCCGGTTCGCCAGACGTGTGGTGGTGCTTGCCGCAGGCGCCGTCATCTTCGACGGTTCGCCGGGCGAAGTCACCAGCAATGCAGAAGTCCGCCAGGCCTATCTCGGAAGTTACGCCAATGCCCGCAGCGCCGCTTGAAATCGCCAACCTCACCGCCGGTTACGGCCCCACCCGCGTCATCGAGGGGCTGTCGCTTGCCGTTCCCGCCGGTTCGCGTTTCGCGGTGCTTGGCCGTAACGGCGTCGGCAAGACCAGCCTGTTTGCCACGCTTGCCGGCCAGACCAAACGTTTTGCCGGCGATATCCGTCTGGGCGGACAGGACATCGCGGCAATGCCAAGTGCTGCCCGCGCCCGCGCCGGTCTCGGTTACGTGCCGCAAACCCGCGATGTGTTTCCGACGCTCACGGTTGAGGAAAACCTGTTCGTCGGCCTCAAGGGCCGGTCGAAATCCGCCATCGAGGAAGCCTACACGCTGTTTCCCCGGCTGAAGGAACGCCGCCGCAATCTCGGCTCGCAACTCTCCGGCGGCGAGCAGCAGATGCTCTCCACCGCCCGAACCATCCTTGGCCAGCCGCAGGTGCTGCTTCTCGACGAACCGCTCGAAGGTCTCGCCCCCGTCATCTGCGAGGAACTGATGGCAGCCTTCTCGAAACTGGCGCAATCGGGCGAAATGACCATTCTCCTCATCGAACAGCGCATCCAGATGGCCATCGATTTCGCCGACCACGCCATCATCATGGAACGCGGCCGCATCGTCTGGCAGGGAACGTCCGACGATCTTGCCGCGAACCCTGAAATTGTTGATACGCATCTTGGTGTGGGTGGGTTGCACTGAGTGCATCAGAGTGAAACCGGAGCGGGTTTCAGCCGGAGCGGCTTTGGAGGCTCAGGCGGGTCCCTCGCATCTCCCCTCATTCCTGTGCTCGTCACAGGAACCCAGCCAGCCCAAGTCCTTGGGCTGAAAAGACTCCCTTCGTCGCGCCGACGCGCGTCGGCTGGATCCCTGTGACAGGCACAGGGATGAGCGACTATCTGGGCTGTCAAGTTGCATATTCGAAATCTCTTCGCGCGTCTCGTGCTTTTGCATTGAGAATAACCAGGAGTTTTCGGGCGAGCGCGATGCGGATGACCATTTTGGCTTTGCCGGCGCTTTGCAACCTTTGCTGGAAGGCGGCCATGTGCGGATCATATCTGGCTGCGATGGCGGCGACCAGGAACAGGATGCCGCGCGGTCCGCGGCGTCCGCCGCGCACCGGCCGGGGACCGCTGCGTTTGCCGCTGTCGTTGGCGATCGGCGCCAGGCCGGCCAGCTTGGCGATCGCCTTGTTGGAGATCAGGCCGATCTCGGGCAGCTCGGCCATCAGCCGGGCAACGGTGCGGTCGGCGACACCCTTGACCGACCGAAAGGCCCGGTTGAGGCAGCCCCAGAGCGGATCGTCGTCGATCATCGAGGCGATCTCGCCTTCGAGCGAGCGGCTCTGGCGCACCAGCAGCGCAATCACCTCGTTGAGGCTTTCCACGGTCTCGCCGTCTCTGGCCGCACTTCGGCGCTGCTTCTGGACGATCAGGTCGCTCGTAACCTGGGGACAACCGCGCCACCAGCGCCGACAGCCGCAGCTGCGCGGCTGTCGGCGGCGGCAGGGCGAGAACCCGCCTGGTCTCGGCAAAATGGGCGATCACCGCCGCATCGATGCGGTCGGTCTTTTCCAGAAAGCCCATGGCGTCGGCAAAGTGGCGCACCTGGCGCGGATTGGCCAGCGCACAGGCGATCCCCAGCTCCCACAACAACAGGAAGACTGCCCGCTCGTAGCCGCCCGACGCCTCCATGACGACGAGCTCGACATTCTCGGCCCGGCACAGCGCAGCCAGCTCACCGATGCCGGCCGCATCGTTGCCGAAACGCTCAAACGTCCCGGACGGACGGATGAACGCATCCAGCCAGTCCTTCGAAACATCCACTCCACATATAACTCTATTCACGGTAACCTGCCTTGTGCGTGCGGTTGGAACCAAGCGACTATTCGGTCGTACGTGACGATGACGAAGATCCCAGGCTCATCCACGGTTGTAACCGGAGGGGGGACGGGCGACTTCGTCAAGCCTCTGGCAGGGTGGCCACCCGGCCAGAGGCGCAATCGCTTCCATCGCACAAAATCAGCAATGTGCAGATACAAGGGAGAATGCGCCGGAGCGCACGCCGCCCCATCCGACCCCCATCTCGTCACAAATTTCCCCTTCCCAAAAAACCCAATGGAATAAAAATTCCACAACAGCTAAAGTGCGCATGATTTCAATGTGCATAAGGGAACGACCATGACGGCAATCGATGCGCCAGACTCCGTGAAGGCTTTTGAGGAGCGGTTGCTTCAGGTCGCGGAAGGCCTGCCGAAACGATTGCGGCAATGTGCCGATTATGTCGCGTCCAATCAGGATCGTATCGCCGTGTCCACCGTCGCCGAAATGGCCGAAGGGGCCGGCGTTCAGCCGTCTGCCTTCATGCGGTTTTGCCAGATCATGGGTTTTTCCGGGTTCTCGGAGATGCAGCGGCTGTTTCGCGATTCCTATGTGGGGGGGTGGCCTGACTATGCCACAAGGCTCGACCACCTGCGCGAAAAGGGCGACGAGAGCTCGGCGGGCCTCTTGGCGGAATTTGTGGAGGCCGGGCGTTCCTCGCTGGAAATGCTGCTGAAATCGGTCGATACGCGGCAGCTGGAAGAGGCTGTCTCGGCGCTTGCACAGGCGCGCACCGTGCATATCATCGGTTTGCGGCGGTCTTTCCCCATTGCCAGCTATCTCGCCTATGCCTTTGAAAAAATGAAGGTGCCGGCGGTTTTGCACAGCGCCGTCGGTGGCCTTGGCAATCTCAGCGCGATCTCGCGCGACGACGCGCTGATTGCGATCACCTTCTCCCCCTATTCGACGGAAACGCTGGAACTGGCGGAGATGGCCCGCGCCAAAGGCATTCCGGTCGTCGCCATGTCCGATTCGGCCGTCAATCCGCTGCGCAAATCCGGCGCCACGCTTCTGACGGTCACGGAGATCGATTTCGGCGCATTCCGCTCGCTTTCAGCGACGCTCTGTCTCGCCATCACTTTGGCCGTCGCTGTGGGAACACGCAAAACTGTCTGAATATTTTTATTGAAAACATGAAAAATAGAATTTATGATCCAAATTAATGAACGGGCATTCCATAATCGTCCGTCTCGTGAATGCACCCGAAGGTGGTGAGACAGAAGGTGGGCGGAGGAGGCCCACTGGCATCAGGCTCCCCCTTGAGGCGGGGTCCGAAGGAGGAAGCTTTTGAAGAAACTTGACCTTATCACGATCGGGCGCTCGTCGGTCGACCTCTACGGTTCGCAGGTTGGCGGCCGGCTGGAGGACATGGCCTCCTTTGCCAAATATATCGGCGGCTCTCCCACCAATATCGCGGCGGGCGCTGCGCGGCTCGGCCTTGCCAGCGCCGTCATCACCCGCGTCGGTGACGAGCATATGGGCCGCTTCATCCGCGAACAGCTGGTGCGCGAAGGCGTGGATGTGCGCGGCGTCAAGACGGACCCGGAGCGGTTGACGGCGCTGGTGCTGCTCGGCATTCGCGACCAGAACCAGTTTCCGCTGATTTTCTATCGTGAAAACTGCGCCGACATGGCGCTCAGCGAAGACGACATCGATCCCGCCTTTATTGCGGAAGCAGGCTGTGTCTGCGCCACCGGCACACATCTGTCGCATCCAAAGACGGAAGCGGCGGTGCTGAAGGCGCTCAACCTTGCCCGCGAAAACGGCGCAAAGACAGCGCTCGATATCGACTACCGGCCCAATCTCTGGGGTGTCGCCGGCCATGGCGATGGCGAAAGCCGCTTCGTTGAATCGCAAAAGGTCACCGCCAAGCTGCAATCCACCCTGCATCTCTTCGACCTCATCGTCGGCACGGAAGAGGAATTCCACATTGCCGGCGGCTCGACGGATACGCTGGCGGCACTCAATGCCGTGCGCAAGGTTTCGAATGCGACGCTGGTGTGCAAGCGCGGCCCGATGGGGGCTTCGGTTTTCACCGGCAATATTCCGGCAAGCCTCGATGACGGCCAGACGGGCGAAGGTTTCCCGATTGAAGTCTTCAATGTTCTCGGCGCTGGCGACGGTTTCATGGCCGGGCTGTTCCGTGGCTGGCTGCGCGGCGAAGACTGGCCGACAACGCTGAAATACGCCAATGCCTGCGGCGCTTTTGCCGTCTCCCGTCACGGCTGCACGCCCGCTTATCCGAGCTGGGAAGAACTGCAATATTTCTTCAAGGCCGGCATCCGCAACAAGGCATTGCGCAAGGACGAGGCGCTGGAGCAGGTGCACTGGGCGACAAACCGCAAGGGCAACTGGGACACGATGCGCGTCTTCGCCTTTGACCACCGCATGCAGCTGGAGGCCATTGCCGACGAGCTGGGCCTGAAGCACGGCCGCATCGGCGAATTCAAGAAGCTCTGCCTTGAGGCCGCGCAACAGGTTGCCGGCGGCAAGCCCGGTTACGGCATTCTCTGCGACGGCCGCCTTGGCCGCGACGCGCTTTTTGCCGCCAGCGGCTCCGGCCTCTGGATCGGCCGGCCGGTGGAATGGCCGGGTTCGCGCCCGCTGACGCTGGAACCCGAAATCGGCAAGGATTTTGGCGGGCTGTCCGAATGGCCGCTGGAAAATGTCGTAAAGGTTCTGTGTTTCTACCACCCCGACGATACCGACGAGATGCGCGCCGCACAGGAGGAGACGGTGATGCGTCTGTTCCAGGCGGCACGCCGCAACCGGCTGGAAATGCTGCTGGAGGTCATTCCTTCGAAGGTTGGCCCGACCGACGATCTGACCGCGGCCCGCATCATCGAACGTTTCTACGAGATCGGCGTTTATCCCGACTGGTGGAAACTGGAGCCGATGAAAACCCGCGCCGCCTGGAAAAACGCCTGCGATGCCGTGCATCGCAACGATCCTTACGTGCGGGGCATCGTCGTTCTCGGTCTCGACGCGCCGCAAAACGAACTGGAGGAGGAGAGCTTCCGCGCCTTGCGGCCGGCTTCGATCTGGTCAAGGGTTTCACGCCGTCGGCCGCACGATTTTTGCCGACGCCGCGCGGGCCCTGGCTCGCCGGCACGATGACCGATGAGAAAGCGGTCAAGGATATGGCGCAGCGCTATACCAGCGCCTGTGTGCCATATGGGATGCAGGCGCCGCGGCCAAACTGCAACAAAGGAGAAGTGGCAGCATGAAAACAATCAGACTGACGGCTGCGCAGGCTATGGTTCGGTACCTCGCCACGCAGTTGAATGAGCACGGCGAAACTTATATTGCCGGTGTATGGGCCATTTTCGGCCATGGCAATGTCGCCGGCATCGGCGAGGCGCTTTACGGCACCCGCGAGGAATTGCCGACCTATCGCGGCCAGAACGAACAAGCCATGGCCCACGCCGCGATCGCTTATGCAAAGCAGCTGCGTCGGCGGCGCGCTATGGTGGTCACGTCGTCCGATCGGCCCGGGCGCAGCCAACATGGTGACGGCGGCAGCCCTTGCCCATGTGAACCGTTTGCCGGTGCTGTTGATACCCGGCGATATGTTTGCCAATCGCAGACCGGACCCGGTTTTGCAGCAGATCGAAGATTTTGGCGACGGCACCATGTCCGCCAATGACTAGCTTCCCGCCCGGTCAGCCGTTATTTCGACCGCATCATGCGTCCCGAACATTTGCTGACAGCCCTGCCCCGCGCCTTGCGCACGCATGATGGACCCGGCCGATTGCGGCCCGGCCACGATGGGCTTCTGCCAGCACGTGCAGGCGGAGGCGTACGACTACTCCGGCCAGCACTTCTTTGAGAAGCCGCGTCTGGCGGCAAAGCGTACGGCCGCAAGCCAGACGTGGCAGAAATCGAAGAGGCGGTCGCCACGCTGAAGGCTGCAAAGAACCCCCGTTGATCATTGCCGGCGGCGGCGCGCACTATGCAGGCGCGACCGAACACGGCTCGAAGCGGTTTGCGGAAACCCGTCCAGATCCCTGTCGTGCGAAACGCAAGCCGGCAAAGCGGCGCTGGCCTGGGATCACCGATCTTCAATTTCGGCCCGGTCGGCGCGGACGGGGGCGGAAAGCGCCAATATCGTCAGTGAAAAGGCCGATCTGGTCTTCGGCGTCGGCACCCGTTTTCAGGATTTCACCACCGGTTCCCTGGGCGTTGTTCAAAAACCCTGATCGCAAGATCCTCGCCCTCAATGTGCAGCATTATGACAGCACCAGCATGATGCGATCAGCCTGACGGCGGATGCGAAAATTCCGCTTGAAAACTTTGTCTGGATGCCCTCGGCAGCCACCGTTTTGCGGCACCGGATGCCAAGCTCAAGGCGGCATGGTTCGAAAAAGCCGATGCCGATACGGCGGCACCGGGTGAGGACCACGCCAACAGCC
>JAXHOC010000034.1:0-9749 GCA_034519725.1 Agrobacterium sp. | reverse complement strand
ATGTACTTCGTTCCGGTTACGTATTGCTATCATGCCTGCCTTACGGGCGTGCTCGAGGCCCGCGACGACAAGGCGAAGATCGACGAATACTGGAACTCCGTCACCGCCGCCTGGTATGAGCACGGCAAAAGCGATCCGCAATTGACCATGCTGGCGCTTCACGTCGACGACGCGGAAATCTGGGCGTCAACCGACAGCACGCTGAAATTCGGCTGGGAAATCGCCAAGGCCAATATGTCAGACGACAAAACCCCAGATGTCGGCGTACGCCAGCATCTCTCCTTCGCCTGACGAACGGGCTCCCCGGCCTTCCTCGCCGGTCGCGGTATTACATGCCTTTTGGCACCAGTATCTGCGGCTGGCGGGGAAGGTTTCTCATCGAGACCCGGATGATCGTATCTTTTGCGTAGGCAATTTGGAAGCTTTCGCCAAACATCGTCAGAAACTGCTCCAGCGGCGGCCCGGTGCGGTGCATGGGCAAAATCAGAGCTGAGCGCAGGCGCTTGACCACCCGGCTCATGCTATCGGCACCCATCGTCAACCCGCCATCCACCGGCACCATCAACACATCTAGACGGCCGATCTCGGCATAATGCTTATCCGTCAATTCGTGATGCAGATGACCGAGATGGCCGATGCACAGGCCCGCAATCTCGAAGATGAAAATGGAATTGCCGTTTTCCTGAAAGGATTCGTAATCGCCCCAGCGGTTGCGAATGTCGGTCGCGACATTGTGGATATAGACATCACCCACCAGAAGCTTGTGCACGGCCTTTTCGCCCGGCGTATCGCTCCACCCATGCAGCACGTGTTGAATGGCCGGGTCGGGATTAAGGGTGAAATGCGTCGAATGCGCCCGGTTCATCGTCACCACCGTCGGTGTGACGGGTGGGCGATAGACGCCGTTATAATCCGTAGCGATCGTCACGCCGCCGGGGCTTTCGATGAGATAGGTGGAATGGCCGATGAAGCTGATCTTCACCTCTTCCTTCGCCGTGGCCTGCGCCAGCTGGAGACCAACAGGTTTGAAGCTGGCGAAGGTGACGCCGGGAATGTTTTGGGCGATTGCCTGGCACTGGCTGACGGGAGGGCGGCTTTCAGCCTGGGAAAAGGCGGTTCCCGCACAGGCAACCAATCCGGTCATTGCAAGCATTAGCACGCGCAGCATCATGCCACTCCCTCGAACTTGCGAAGAAGGGAGGATGAGGCAGGTTTTACAGGGCGTCCAGCGCCAACAGCGGCGGAACGCTCACGATCTCGTCATTGTGAACGGGTGACGGGGTCGAGACGAGGAAACCTTACGCCCAGAAGGACGGAAGGGTTTCGGAGAGCCTCGGGCCAATTCGCAGCGGCGCGATCTTTTCCGCAAGGCCGGTGCTGTCGGAAATCTCGACGCCGACGCCGCAGATCGTCGCAGGTCCGCTGGCGGCCTCGAAGCGGCCCTTCGGCATTTTGGAAATGAAGCGGTTGATCGGCTCTTCCTTTTCCATGCCAAGCGAGCTGTCATAATCGCCGCACATGCCGGCGTCAGACATATAGGCGGTGCCGCCGTTCAAGATCTGGGCGTCGGCAGTCGGAACATGGGTGTGGGTGCCGACGACAAAGCTTGCGCGCCCATCAACGAAATGGCCGAAACACTGCTTCTCGCTCGTCGCTTCCGCATGAAAATCGAAAATGATGGCGTCGGCCTGCTCCTTCAGCGGGCAGGCAGCGAGAATGTTTTCCGCCGATTTGAAGGGATCGTCCAGTTCCGGATGCATGAACACCCGGCCCATGATGTTGGCGACAAGCACACGCGCGCCGTTGCGCGCATAAAAAAGTCCCGAGCCCTTGCCCGGCGTACCATCAGGATAATTGGCTGGCCGCAGGAACTGGTCGTGCCGCTCGCAGAAGGAAACGGCCTCTTTTTGATCCCAGACATGGTTGCCGGTCGTCACCACATCGGCACCGGCATTGATGGTTTCGAGATAGATATCCTCGGTGATGCCGAAACCACCGGCGGCGTTTTCACCGTTGACGATGACGAAATCGAGCTTCAGATCGGAAACAAGCCCAGGCAACCTGTCCCAGACTGCCGTGCGTCCGGTCTTGCCAACCATATCTCCGAGAAAAAAGAAGTCTCATTCAACGCCCCGTTTTGCGTATGTTCTTTGGATTGCGTCCCTCTAGCGGGTAATCCGTCTTTTAAAAAGTGCTAAAGCGCCATTTTCCCGCCTGGAATCAACGGCTGTGCGGAAAACCAGCGCAGGCCGCTCTCCGTCAGAACCGCCTGAAGCGGCACGTCATGCGGCTCCGCCGGCACCGATGGCACTTCCTGGCAATCGAAGGCGACGCCGATGAGGATGGGAACCCGGCCCTTGCCGTGCAATCTCGCAATCGCGCGGTCATAATGACCCGCGCCATAACCGATACGCTGACCCTCACCGTCGAAGGCGGAAAGCGGCATCAGCAGAATGTCCGGATCGAGAACTTCCGCGCCCTCACCCGGACCGGTCGTTCCGAAGCCCGTCTTCACCAGCGGAGCATCCGCATCAAAGGCTCGGAAAACGATGGTCTCCCGGTTCAGCACGACGGGAAGGACGAGGCGACCGCCTCTTGTCCGCAATGCCGCCATCAACGGCCGAATATCGGCCTCGGAGCGGATCGGCATGAAACCGGAAATAACGGCGCCCGGCGCGAACGGAATGGCGGATGCGCCATATGCCGTCATCGCCTCGCTTTTTTGCTGACGCTCGGCCTGTGTCAACGCATCGCGCGCGGCAAGCCTTTCGCCGCGCAGCCTTGCTTTTTCGGCGATGTCGCCGGACATCAAGCAGCCCGGCTCACGAGCACCTTGTCGATACGATGTCCGTCGAGGTCGATGACCTCGAAACGCCAGCCATTGCGGGTGATGTGTTCGCCCAGTTCCGGCAGGCGGCGGAACTCGTCGAGCACCAGACCGGCAACGGTCTCGAACTCGGCGTCTTCGTCAATCTGGAAGCCCATGCGGTAAGCAAACTCGTCGGCGGGCATCCAGCCGGCAACGAGGAACGAACCGTCCTCACGCTCGACAATTGCCGGCTCCTCGTCATTGTCTTCCTGGAAGGCACCGGTGATGGCCTCCAGAACGTCGCCGGAGCTGACGATACCTTCGAAATGGCCGTATTCGTCATAGACCAGCACCATATGGACGGTGGAGCGGCGCAGTGACTGGATGACATCCACAGCGCTCGTCAGATCCGAGACGACGGGAACTTCGCGCAGAAGCTCGCGGACATTCAGCTCATTGCCGGATGCCAGCGCATCGAAAGCATCCTTGGCGAAAAGCACGCCGAGAATTTCATCGGAAGCGCCGTTGCGCACCGGCAGGCGCGAACGCTGCGTTTCCCGAAGCTGCACACGGATTTCTTCCGCACTGTCTTCGATATCGACAACCTCCACGTCGCGGCGCGGCGTCATCAGGCCACGCGCATTGCGGTCGGCAAGGCGCATGACGCTTGTTATCATCGCCGATTCCTCGGTCTCGATCACGCCGGCGCTATGGGCTTCCGCCAGAACCGTGCGGATTTCGTCATCCGTGACCGATGCGTTGGACGTGCCGCTATGGCCGAGAAGTGCCAGGATAGCCTTGCCGGATTTATCGAGAAACCAGACCAGCGGCGCGCCGACCTTGGAAAGCATCACCATGGTGGGTGCAACGCGGGCGGCGATTTTTTCCGGATCGCGCAGCGCAATCTGCTTTGGCACCAGTTCGCCGACGATCAGCGACAGGTAGGTGATGGCGACGACCACGGAGCCCACGCCCAGCGCATCGGCAACCCGGTCGGGCACGCCCTGCACCAGCAGCCACGCCGTGAAGCGGGCACCGAGGGTGGCACCGGAAAACGCACCGGAGAGAACGCCGACCAGCGTGATGCCGATCTGCACCGTGGACAGAAAGCGTCCGGGATTATCGGAAAGACCGAGCGCCATGGTTGCGCCCTTGCTGCCCTGCGCGGCAAGCACCTTGAGCCTCGCCGGTCTGGAGGAGACAACGGCAAGCTCGGACATGGCAAGCACACCGTTCAATACGGTGAGCAGAACCACGATCATAATTTCAGTAAACAAGTTTAGCTCTTTGGGCTGTTGAACGGCACGTCGCGGTTTTGGCCGCAGCGCCCTTTTTCAAAAAAGGACATGACAGACATACCAATTGAGATAATAGGGAATTGTTCCGCCAATGCAATGACAGCAGCATAAAAAAGCCGCCTCCGGCAGCAATGAAAAATAACTGTCGACAATATATGAACCAGAAGAAGAACCGGGGAGTGACCCGAAACTTCAAGTGCGATCCACGGCGACCGATGGAGATTTACGATCCTGGGTGCCTACAAATGTAGGTGGGCGCCATATGTCCAGTCCCACGGGACTGGCCAGGGACAGCTCCCTTTGGATCGAGTATGGCCCCAGGGATTGTGGTTCCTGTCGGGAAGCGCAGAACGCATCTCAGATATAGGACGGATCGAACCAAACCACCAGAGGGCAAGCAACGAATTTTGCCGCTCAAAAGCTTTGCCGGCGATCAATGCGCCGCAGGCTTCGGCCGCGCCAGCAGTTTTTCGGTAATTCCGTTCAGGCGGTCGGCCAGATCGCTGATGGCGACGGCCACCATCTCGTCCGATTTCGCCTTGTGTTCGGCCATGCCGTCACGGTTGCGGGACAGCGACGCGATTTCCCCTTCGAGCTTTTCGATCTTGCGGTTGAGTTCGGAAAGCTCGTCCATCACCATGATACCGGACATGACGGTCAGGCGCAGATCGCCGATTTCGCCGAACTGGCTCTTGAGATGCCCGACATACCGGTCGAAACGGGTGGCAAGGTCGGTCAGGTGCTCCTCCTGCCCCGCCTCGCACGCCATGCGATAGGCCTTGCCGTCGATCATAACAGTCACTTGCGCCATGAACCCGCTCCCCTATCGATCCAGCACCGCGCGGATCGTCTCCATCGCCGTCACCAGACGGCGGGAGACCTCGCGGTTGACTTCCTCGAGACGGTTGGCGCGAAACTCGGCCTGATCAAGCTCGTGCGCAAGCCTTGCGCGGTCGACATGGACCCGCTTGACCTCGTTATCGATCTCGCCCGTCTCCCTTTGCCGTTCGATACGCATATCGATGGCATTTTCGAGATTTGTGATGGCAGCGCTCAGCTCCGTCACCGCAGATTGTACGGTCTTCTCAGCCGACATCGTTTTTTCCAACTCGCAAGCAACCGGCCGAATCGTCCAGTTTCAGGCCTTTTCACCATTCAGGAGGTTATTACCCGATTTATCATCCCGTCAATCAAACCAGTGCATTGAGGCGTTTTGCTCTGTGGATGAACGAGGAAGAGGCGCCACTTATCGCACGAATTTTCTGAAGGCGAGCGATTTACTAAACGATTTTTATCCTTGAGAGAACCGCAATTGCCCTTGGATTTATTGACTTGCCTGCCTCACCTGCTATGGATCAACCCGCTTTTTGGATAGTTGCGTAAACTATCTCCCTTCACCCGGAAACAGACGGAAAAGCCATGATTTCTCGCGACAAACACGACCGGATGGCCAATGCAATCCGCTTTCTTGCCATGGATGCCGTGGAGAAGGCCAATTCCGGCCATCCCGGCCTGCCGATGGGCGCAGCTGATGTCGCCACCGTGCTTTTCACCCGCTTTCTGAAGTTCGATCCCAAGAGCTCGCTGTGGCCGGATCGCGACCGCTTCGTGCTCTCGGCCGGCCACGGCTCCATGCTGCTCTACTCGCTGCTCTATCTGACCGGCTACGAGGACATGACGATCGACGAGATCAAGAACTTCCGCCAGTTCGGCTCCAAGACCGCCGGCCATCCCGAATATGGCCATGCGACCGGCATCGAAACCACCACCGGCCCGCTCGGCCAGGGCATCGCCAACGCCGTCGGCATGGCAATTGCCGAACGCAAGCTGGAAGAAGAATTCGGTTCCGACCTGCAGAACCACTTCACCTATGTGCTGTGCGGCGACGGCTGCCTCATGGAAGGCATCAGCCACGAAGCCATCGCGCTTGCCGGCCACCTGAAGCTCAACAAGCTCGTTCTGTTCTGGGATGATAACAACATCACCATCGACGGTGAAGTTGGCCTGTCCGACAGCACAGACCAGATCGCCCGCTTCCAGGCCGTTCACTGGAACACCATCCGCGTCGACGGCCATGATCCGGATGCGATTGCCGCTGCGATCGAAGCTGCACATAAATCCGACCGCCCGACCTTCATCGCCTGCAAGACCGTGATCGGTTTCGGCGCGCCCAACAAGCAGGGCACCCACAAGGTGCACGGCAACCCGCTCGGCGCCGAAGAAATCGCCGCCGCCCGCAAGAACCTCAACTGGGAAGCCGAAGCCTTCGTCATTCCGGAAGACGTGCTGGATGCATGGCGTCTGGCCGGCCTGCGCTCCACAAAGACGCGTCAGGACTGGGAAGCTCGCCTCGAAGCCACCGAAGCCGGCAAGAAGGCCGAGCTCAAGCGCCGTTTCGCCGGCGATCTGCCCGGCAACTTCGACAGCGCGATCGATGCCTTCAAGAAGAAGATCATCGAGAACAACCCGACCGTCGCCACCCGCAAGGCCTCCGAAGACTCGCTCGAAGTCATCAACGGCATCCTGCCGGAAATGATCGGCGGTTCGGCTGACCTGACGCCGTCCAACAACACCAAGACCAGCCAGATGAAGTCCATCACGCCGACGGACTTCTCCGGCCGCTACATCCACTACGGCATCCGCGAGCACGGCATGGCGGCGGCGATGAACGGCATCGCGCTGCATGGCGGCCTCATCCCCTACGGCGGCACCTTCCTGATCTTCTCCGACTATTGCCGTCCGTCGATCCGCCTCGCGGCGCTGATGGGCATCCGCGTCGTCTACGTCATGACCCATGATTCGATCGGCCTCGGCGAAGACGGCCCGACCCACCAGCCGGTGGAGCAGATCGCGGCGCTGCGCGCCATTCCGAACCTGCTCGTCTTCCGCCCGGCGGATGAAACCGAGACGGCGGAATGCTGGCAGCTGGCTCTGGAGCAGAAACATCGTCCCTCGGCGCTGGCGCTCACCCGCCAGAACCTTGCGCCGTCGCGCAAGGAATATGAAGAAAAGAACCTTTCCGCTTACGGCGCTTACGAACTCTTATCGGCAAGCGATGCCAAGGTTTCGATCTTCGCATCCGGCTCGGAAGTCGAAGTCGCGCTCAAGGCAGCAGCAACGCTGAAGGACAAGGGCATTTCCGCCCGCGTCGTTTCCGTTCCCTGCTTCGAGCTTTTCAAGGAACAGCCGGAAACCTATCGCAACGCCATCATCGGCAAGGCTCCGGTCAAGATTGCGGTGGAAGCCGCCATCCGCCAGGGCTGGGATTACTTCATCGGCTCCGACGGCGCTTTTGTCGGCATGCATTCCTTTGGTGCCTCCGCACCGGCGAAGGATCTCTTCAAGCACTTCGGCATCACGGCGGAAGCCGTCGTCGCCGCAGTCGAGGCAAAACTTGCATGAGGGCTTCCCAAGCCCTCACCCTATAACAAAGACCAAGCACATATCTTGTTCGGGAGACTGTAAATGACTGTAAAAGTTGCCATCAACGGCTTTGGCCGCATCGGCCGCAACGTCCTGCGCGCCATCGTCGAATCCGGCCGCACCGACATCGAAGTCGTCGCCATCAACGACCTCGGCCCGGTCGAAACCAACGCCCACCTGCTGCGCTACGATTCGATCCACGGCAAGTTCCCGGCAGATGTGAAGGTCGAAGGCGACACGATCATCGTTGGCGGCGGCAAGCCGATCAAGGTGACGGCCGTTCGCGATCCGGCAACGCTGCCGCACAAGGAACTCGGCGTCGAAATCGCGCTCGAGTGCACCGGCATCTTCACCGCCCGCGACAAGGCCGCCGCCCATCTGACGGCCGGCGCCAAGCGCGTCATCGTCTCGGCTCCGGCTGACGGCGCCGACCTGACGGTCGTCTACGGCGTCAACCACGACCAGCTGACCAAGGACCACCTGGTCGTCTCCAACGCGTCCTGCACCACCAACTGCCTCGTACCTGTTGTCAAGGTCCTCGATGACGTCATCGGCATCGACAATGGCTTCATGACGACCATCCACTCCTATACCGGCGACCAGCCGACGCTCGACACCATGCACAAGGACCTGTACCGCGCCCGCGCCGCAGCCCTGTCCATGATCCCGACCTCGACCGGTGCCGCCAAGGCCGTCGGCCTCGTGCTGCCGGAGCTCAAGGGCAAGCTCGACGGCATCTCGATCCGCGTTCCGACCCCGAACGTCTCGGTCGTCGACTTCAAGTTCATCGCCAAGCGCGACACGACGGTTGAGGAAGTCAACGAAGCGATCAAGTCGGCCTCCAACGGCAAGCTGAAGGGCATCCTCGGCTACACCGACGAGCCGCTGGTCTCGATCGACTTCAACCACGATCCGCCATTCCTCGATCTTCGCGATCGACCAGACCAAGGTCATGGACGGCAAGTTCGTGCGCGTTCTGTCCTGGTACGACAACGAGTGGGGCTTCTCCAACCGCATGTCGGATACGGCCGTCGCATTCGCAAAGACCATCTGATCCTCGAGCGGATCAACGTCGAAATCCCGAGGGCCGGACAACGGCCCGCCTTCTTATCTGGCCCCATTGATGCCTCTCGGCCGGGCGGCACCGCATACGGAATCAGTTCGGCACCATGAGGGAACAATCCTGCCCCGCTGAGTGGTTGCCCTATTCGAATTGTGGCACAAAAAGCGGCGTATTCAAGCCCGCGCCGGCCACGGCTTCCAGCGGCTCTCGCAGCCGTTCTTCTTCGGGCATACCAGCTCATTGCCCGGACAGGATCGAAAGGGATACCGGGAACGTTGACTCAATGTAACCACCGACCAACCGTCGGTTGCATCAGGAAGACGCGATCCCCGCGCCGGAGGGTGACACCGCAGATCATCCAGACGCCCTTATGAGATCGGCCAGGACAACATCAGCTACAAGCGAAGCGGCTGGCCCCGTGACGAGCCCGGCCATCCACAACATGCGGTCTTCACCGTGTCCGCGGCCATCGCAATTGTCGCCATTCACCTTCCTGACGCTCGCCTTCCAGACGACACTGGAGCTCGGTTCTTCACCGGCTCTGCGCGGATGTCCTCACCAGCCAATCTCGACTGGTTCTTCCTGCTCACCGGCAACGTCCTCGTGCTCGTCTGCCGCGGCCTGGTCGTTTCGCCGCTTGGCCGGCATGCGCCTTGGCGGACCCGGATGCGACGCCCGACTACAGCCTACGCCAGCTGGTTCTCCATGCTGTTCGCCGCCGGCATGGGCATCGGCCTGATGTTCTACGGCGTCGCCGAGCCGATGGGCGCATTTCACCGCCGGCGCTGGGCGGCCCGGTCTTCGAAGACGGCATGCCGCACCGACTGGGCGCCGCTGGGCGGCGCCGTCGGCGATCCCGAAGGCGCGCGACGCCTGGCGCATGGCGGCGACCATCTTCCACTGGGGCCTGCACCCCTGGGCGATCTACGCCATCGTCGCCCTGGCGCTGGCGCTGTTCTCCTACAACAAGGGCCTGCCGCTGACGCTGCGCTCGATCTTCTATCCGATCTTCGGCGAACGCGTCTGGGGCTGGCCGGGCCATATCATCGACATCCTCGCGGTGTTCGCCACCCTGTTCGGCCTGCGCCACCTCGGCTGGGCTGCGCGAGCAGGCGGCTGCGCGGCCTGGACTATCTGTTCGGCATTGCCGCCACCG
>JAXHOC010000070.1:0-10586 GCA_034519725.1 Agrobacterium sp. | reverse complement strand
ATTACAATAAATATAACGATTGAAAAGCATTCCAAGTTCTCCTGAAATTGAATAACTTATTTTGCAAAAATAACTAGAAATGTAAAATCATAAAAAATTTGTTTAAGAATATCTATGAATACTAAAGATAAACCTAATACTTTAAATCTTATTTTAAAATTTAGTAACAGAGGAATTTAGAAACTATTTTAGAACAGTTGAAGGAGTCGCTGAAAAGATATTAAAAAATTATGAGATGAAAATCAATATTATAAGCACCGATATTGGAGATACAACCTCAAGCGACATATAAAACGCAAAACTTTCCAATGCTTAAATTGTAACTTTTGGAGTCGGATTAGCTCCTGACACTCAAAATATAATACTTTAATATTCAATCCAGCCTAAATCTCATGAACTAATTCACACATTTTTAAAATAGATCGAAGACCTGGCAATAAAGCGTAAAAGAACAGGCATAAAAGGTATATAAAAAGGGTATGGATAAGTAATGGAAATTTTCAAATTAAAAAAAGGAAAAAAATCATAAACTATGTGTGTAGCAGGATTAAAAATTACAAATGGTAAATTATAAAAAAAGAATAAATTTTATGTTTTTCGTAATGGTATTCCATTATCAAAAGAGTTTTTTATGCAGATTTTATAAAAGTCTTTAAAAAAGATTAAAACTAAGAAAAAAAGGGCAACAATGTACAATATCATTTAATGGCGGTTAAAATGGACTCTTGAAAAAAGGAGATCAACTTACTGTTATTAAGAGTGATTTTTTAACTTGAATTATAGAAATTATTCATAATTTTTATATTTCCTTATTAAATCATAAATTTTACATCAATGAAATTATATTTATATTCAAAACCTGAATAAGATATAAAATGTCAATTTAAATAGGCTACAAAATAATCATATCATACTTAGTACTAATGATTAATGTATTCTTCTATTTCCCCAATCTCCTCTCTTTGAAAGGGTGTCTCGGTGGAGCAAATCCTCCTCTTGGACATCTAAGTTTAATGGCCATAGTTATTGGCTTCTTTGAAGTGAGGTCCAACTGTATATATTTCATTTATTAAGTCTTAGACACAATTTATTCCTAATTTTCCTAAAACACTTTCTACAACAGCGTTGTTGGTAAGTGGAATTCTTTGTTTGTCAACTTTACTGTAACCTCTTTTGTATACTAATTTTTGATAGGTTTCTCGAGATGGATAACTGAAAGTAATGTATGGTTCAACTCTTCTCATAAATTAGTTGATGCCTTATTTACTCTAACGAAAGCACCGTTGTGAATTTGTCTTAATCTTAAAAGTCTCAAAATTCTAACTGACTTTGGATTTAATTTGTTGACACCTCGAATTGGAATAATTGTTAATTTAGATTCAGCTGGTACAAAAATTTGACCTACATCAAGTGTTTTCTTGCTAAAGCTTCAGCTTTTGGCAGGCTTGGTATTGAGCTTCATATTGTTGAGCTTTTTGAGTAATTTATTGTCTTCAGCTCTTATTATAGCTTTTCCTCTTGTTGTCTTTGCTGTTGAAGAGCCAAGCTGAGATTTTTTGATCTCTTTATTATTTTTTTCTAAGAATTTGCCTTTAGGAACTCACACTTTTATCCAGCCATTACCACAAAATTAAGTTAATTATAAAATTAAATAAAGCCAGAGAATTCGGGATTATTTCACCATTTTATATTATAATTAAATATAAAATATTTGATTGAATCTTTATAATAAAAAATATAAATAATTATTATATGCGGAAACGGCCGAGGCGCGGGGGAAACGCATCGGCGGCTGAACCTGCAAGCCTTTCTAGACGATCCACGTTGCCGCCTCGTTGCCCCGATCGAGGACTACGACCTCGAGACGGATACCGCCCGCCCCGGTCCGATTTTCTCCGAACGGGTCATCGCGCCACCCGCCCCACCCGTCATCACGTCTGCCGCGGATGCTTTGGCCGTCGTGCTCAACGAGCGTGGCCGCGTCGATGTCGAGCATATCGCCGAGCTTCTACACGTCGACGCTGCTAAAGTGATCTTCGAACTCGGCGATGCGATCTTCCAGGATCCGTCTGACGGCGTATGGCAAACCTCCGACGCCTACCTCTCTGGTGCGGTGCGCACCAAGCTTGGACTGGCCCAAGCGGCTGCAGCACTTGACTCGGTGTTCGAGCGAAACGTCCGGGCCTTGCAAGATGTGCAACCGACGGACCTGCGGCCCTCTGATATCACCGCCCGCCTCGGGGCGCCGTGGATTCCTGCCGCCGACGTCGTCGCCTTCGTTCGCGAGACGATGGGCGTCGATATCCGTATCCACCATATGCCGGAACTTGGCAGCTGGACCGTGGAAGCACGGCAACTTGGATACAGTGCGGTCGGCACGTCCGAATGGGGCACCAGCCGCCGGCATGCCGGCGAGCTTCTGGCTGATGCGCTGAACAGCCGCGTGCCGCAGATCTATGATGTCTTCAAGGATGCCGATGGCGAGCGCCGGGTGCTGAACGTTGTTGATACCGAGGCTGCGCGCGACAAGCTGCAACGGATCAAGCAAGCCTTCCAGACCTGGGTCTGGACGGATCCGGATCGCACCGATCGGCTGGCGCGTATCTACAATGATCGCTTCAACAATATTGCGCCACGGAAATTCGATGGCTCGCATCTGAACCTTCCCGGTGCGTCCAGCGCCTTCACTCTGTACGGGCATCAGAAACGCGGCATCTGGCGCATCATTTCGTCCGGCTCCACCTATCTCGCCCATGCCGTCGGCGCCGGCAAGACGATGACCTTTGCTGCTGCCATCATGGAACAGCGCCGGCTCGGCCTGATCGCCAAGGCGATGCTGGTCGTTCCCGGCCATTGCCTGGCACAGGCGGCGCGTGAATTCCTCGCGCTGTATCCGAACGCCCGCATCCTCGTTGCCGACGAGACCAACTTTTCCAAGGAAAAGCGCGCCCGCTTTCTATCGCGCGCGGCGACGGCGACATGGGATGCGATCATCATCACGCACTCTGCATTCAGGTTCATCGCCGTGCCGTCAGCATTTGAGCAACAGATGATCCACGACGAGCTGCAGCTCTACGAGGATCTGCTGACCAAGGCCGACAGCGAAGACCGCGTCTCGCGCAAGCGTCTCGAACGGTTGAAGGAAGGCCTGAAGGAGCGGCTTGAAGCGCTATCGACGCGCAAGGATGATCTGTTGACGATCTCGGAGATCGGCATCGACCAGATCGTTGTCGACGAGGCGCAGGAATTCCGCAAGCTTTCCTTCGCCACCAACATGTCGACGCTGAAGGGCATCGACCCGAACGGTTCGCAGCGCGCCTGGGACCTCTATGTCAAATCCCAGTTTATCGAGACCAAAAACCCGGGTCGCGCACTCGTGCTTGCCTCCGGCACGCCGATCACCAACACGCTCGGCGAGATGTTCTCGATCAAGCGTCTTCTGGGGCACGCGGCGCTTGCAGAGCGCGGGTTGCACGAGTTCGACGCCTGGGCTTCGACCTTCGGCGATACGACGACCGAGCTGGAAATCCAGCCATCGGGCAAATACAAGCCGGTCAGCCGCTTTGCGAGCTTCGTCAACGTGCCGGAGCTGATTGCGATGTTCCGATCGTTCGCGGATGTGGTGATGCCGGAAGACTTGCGCCAGTACGTCAAGGTGCCTGATATCTCCACCGGGCGCCGGCAGATCCTGACGGCCAGACCCACCCAGGCCTTCAAGAATTACCAGACAATCCTTGCCGCCCGCATCAAGGCGATCGAGAAACGCGAGGGACCGGCCAAGCCCGGCGACGACATCCTGCTGTCCGTCATCACCGATGGCCGGCACGCGGCGATCGATCTGCGTCTGGTGGATCCGGACAATGACAACGAGCCCGACAACAAGCTGAACGTCCTGGTCGAAAACGCATATCGCATCTGGCAGGAAACCGGCGTGCAAAGCTATCTCCGACCGGACGGCAAACCGTTCGATCTTCCCGGTGCTGCACAGATGATCTTCTCCGATCTCGGCACGATCAATGTCGAGGCATCGCGGGGCTTCTCGGCCTATCGCTGGATCCGCGACGAGTTGATCCGGCGTGGCGTGCCAGCCGGCGAAATTGCCTATATGCAGGACTTTAAGAAGACCGAGGCCAAACAGCGACTGTTTGCGGATGTTCGAGCCGGCAAGGTCCGCTTCCTGATCGGTTCGTCGGAAACCATGGGCACCGGCGTCAACGCCCAGCTCCGGTTGAAGGCGCTGCATCACCTCGATGTGCCTTGGCTGCCATCGCAGATCGAGCAGCGTGAGGGCCGCATCGTTCGCCAGGGCAATCAGCATGACGTGGTCGATATCTTCGCCTACGCCACGCAAGGTTCGCTCGACGCGTCCATGTGGCAGAACAATGAGCGCAAGGCCCGCTTTATCGCAGCAGCGTTGTCTGGCGACACCTCTATCCGCCGTCTTGACGATCTCGGCCAGGGTGCGGCCAATCAGTTCGCCATGGCCAAGGCCATTGCATCGGGCGATGAACGGTTGATGCAGAAGGCTGGTCTCGAAGCCGACATCGCCCGGTTGGAACGCCTGCGCGCAGCACACGACGACGATCAGCATGCTGTTCGCCGTCAGATCCGCGACGCCGAGCGCGATATCGACGTCTCGCAGCGTCGGATCGCAGAGATGGGTCAGGACATCGAACGCCATGTCCCGACATCAGGCGATGCGTTCACGATGACAGTGTTGGGAGACCTCCGTCAGGATCGCAAGATCGCTGGTCGGGCGTTGATGAAGGAGATCCTGACCCTCGTTCAGCTGCAGCATGTGGGCGAAATCCATCTCGCGTCGATTGGCGGCTTCGATCTGGTCTATGACGGCGAGCGTTTTGGCAAAAGCGACGGATACCACTACACCACGGTTCTTCAGCGAACCGGCGCGGATTGCGAGGTCGATCTGGCGGTGACCCTCACGCCTCTCGGCGCGATCTCCCGGCTTGAACATGCTCTCGAAGGTTTTGATGAGGAGCGCGACCGGTATCGCCTCCGGCTCGATGAAGCCCACCGGCGCCTCGCATCCTATCGCTCTCGCCAAGGCGGCAGTTTTGCCTTTGCTGATGAACTGGCTGAAAAGCGCCAGACGTTGCGCACGGTCGAGGAGTCGCTCGCGAAATCCGCCCGCGATGACTCTGAGCCGTATAGTGTCTCGGTCTAATCCTCCTGATGGAACGCCTCGATCAGGTCGTCTCTGCATCGGTCGCGATCTTCAGCCGGTAGCGCGTCGCCTTGCGCTCGCCGGTGCGGAGAAGCGCACCCGTCTCGACAAGATTGGAAAGGTCGCGGGTGACGGTCGAGGGCGGAGCGCCGGTGATTGTTGCGTAGTTGCCGGCGCTCAGGCCTCCGGCAAAACCTTCTGGCCCTTCGGCCAACATCCGCAGCAGAACTTTTTCCTGCCGCTCGTTCAGTGCGCCGCGGAGCCTGTCCATGAACCGCGTCTTTTCGATCAGGAAGCGTACCAGCTCCTCCGCTGATGCCTGGGCTTCGAGGGCACGGTCCGCGAACCATAAGAGCCAGTCATCGATGACAAGCGTGGTGCTCGCCGCCTCCAGCATGGCGTAATATTCCTTGCGGTGCCTCAGCAGCGACTTCGACAACGCGCTAAAGGTCGGCGTTGAGATTGCGCGCGCAAGGGCACTTTCGGCGATCGCACGGCCGATACGGCCATTGCCGTCCTCGAAAGGATGGATGCTCTCGAACCACAGATGGGCGATGCCGGCGCGCGCAAGGGCGGCAAGCGGTGTCGGCCCTTCAGGGGATGTTTGCGCGAGCCATTCGAAAAGCCTGCGCATCTCGACCGCCAGGTGATCGGACGGCGGCGCCTCGAAGTGCACACGCACGCGCCCGTGCGCCCCAGACACGATCTGCATTGGTTCGTCGTGGCGACGATAGTTTCCGATATCGGCGATGTCCCGGCGACCGTTCATCACCATCCGGTGCCATTCGAACAGCCGCTCCTCGGTGATGGGTTCAAGAGGGTGGCGGTAGAGATCGGCCATCATTTCAGCAATGCCTGCCTCTGCAGGCCTGCTGCGAAAGGCTGCTGCAGACATTCCCAGTTGCCGCCGCAGGGATGATTGCACGCTGTCGCGATCAAGCACTTCCCCCTCGATGGCCGACGTGCTCACAGCATCGGAGCTGAGCAGCTCGATCACGACCTCTTCGCGGTCGTCTTTCTCGAGATGGCGCATGGCGCCAACGGCGACAGCCGCATTCTCCATGAATGCTTGCTCCCTGCCCCGCAGCAGCTCGGGCTGCCAATCAAAACTGGGCCACCCCTCACATTCCCAGTTCCATGCCACAGGCGATAAACTCCGTATTTATCGCCCACTATGCCGCAATAAAGTGAGCGATAAAAGAGGTTTGTTTCGCTCATCACTGCAGGGCCGTCAACGGGGTGGCGCAAAGCGGATTTGAAAAGAGGAAAGAAGGAAAGAGAGAATTTCTCGCAGATCGGTCTTGCCGCCGCCGCTGGCGCTCAACCGTCACCTGCGCATCCCGGCCACTCGCCCTCGCAGGGCTGTGAGCCCCGCTCGTTCTTCGCAGCAGGGACGCTCGTTGACAGTTGCGCCGGCCCGCCCGCCCCGCGGTTCGGGGGGTGTCTTCGAAAAGAATGAAGACAGGAAGGGCTGGCGCTTGGCCGGCCCCGAAGCCCTGAAGGAGTTCTCCCATGCAAGTCATCAAGGTCGATCCGCGTTCGCTGAAAGAAAATCCCGACGATGCGCGCCGCTCGAAATCATCGCCGCAATCGGACGCGTTGCTGCTGGCAACGGTGAAGGCCGTCGGCATCATCCAGCCGCCGGTCATCGCGCCCGAACTCGACGGTGGAAACGGCTATATCATCCAGGCGGGCCATCGCCGCGTGCGCCAGGCTATCGCTGCGGGTCTGGAGGAAATCGACGTCCTTGTCATTGAGCCGGCCAACGACAACGGCGCAATGCGCTCGATGATCGAAAACATCGCCCGTGAACCGCTCAATCCGGTCGACCAGTGGCGCGGGATCGAACGCTTGGTCGCACTCGGCTGGACCGAGGAAGCCATCGCCGTGGCGCTTGCCCTTCCCGTCCGCCAGATCCGTAAGCTACGGCTTCTCGCCAATGTCCTGCCGGCCATGCTCGACCAGATGGCAAGGGGTGACATGCCGAACGAGCAGCAGCTCCGGACGATCGCTGCGGCCTCGCTCGACGAGCAGAAGGAGGTCTGGAAGGCTCATAAGCCGAAGAAAGGCGATACCGCGCAATGGTGGTCGGTCGCCAACGCGCTGAACAGGAAGCGGATGTATGCCAGGGATGCGAGCTTCGGCGATGATCTCGCTACGGCTTATGGCATCGAATGGGCGGAAGACCTGTTTGGCCCTGCCGACCAGGACAACCGCTACACGACGGATGTCGAAGCCTTTCTCGGCGCGCAGCAAGAGTGGATGACAAGCAACCTGCCGAAGAAAGGCGCGATCGTCGAGGTCAACAGCTGGGGCCAGCCGGAACTGCCCAAGAAAGCAAGCCAGGTTTATGGCAAGCCAGGCAAGGGCGACCACACAGGCATGTATCTCGATCGAGAGGGCAAGGTTCAGACCGTGCATTATCGTTTGCCCGAGGTGAAGCCGGCCAAGGGCCAATCGGACGCAGCCGGTGATAGCTCGCAAGCTGATAACACGGCGGTCGTGTCGAAAGCCCGGCCCGACGTCACCCAGAAGGGCCTGGACATGATCGGTGACTTCCGCACCGACGCGCTGCACGAGGTTCTGGCCCGCGCACCGATCGAGGACGACATGCTGATGGCCCTGCTCGTGCTTTCACTTGCCGGTCTTAACGTACGGATCGACAGCGGCGCCAACGATCAGGTTTTCGGGCGGGGTCGGTTCGAACGTCACGCGGCCCGCCTGTTCGGAGATAATGGGCGGCTATCCTTCGACATGGACACGGTCCGGGTTGCGGCCCGCTCCGCCCTGATCGACGTCCTGTCTTGCCGGCGCGGCATGTCGAACAGTGGCGTTGTCGCTCGTGTCGCTGGCGAATCCATCGGCGCCGACGCCTTCCTGCCGAACATGGGAACGGATGATTTCCTGTCGTGCCTATCGCGTCAGGCGCTGGAAACCACGGCTAAGGAAGCGAATGTGCAGCCGGGCGCGCGGGTGCGCGATACGCGGGCAGCCCTCGTCGATCATTTCGGAAAAGAGCATCTCGTTCATCCGAGCGCCCTGTTTACACCGGACGCTGAAGAGGTGATCCGCCTCGTCAAGGCCGGCGAGCACAATACTGGCTTGGAGGAGGACGGACTTGAGGACGAGGTGACAGGCGGCCCGGCCGACGCTGTTGAACCGGATGATGAGCCGGTTTCCGAGGACGACGCGGCCTTCGGCATCGCTGCGGAATAGTTACCCTCCCATATCCGATCGAACCACGCCGCCGGCATCTCCGGCGGCGTTTTTGTTTCAATGCCAAAAAGGAGAGCACGCAAATGAACGCGTCTCATGTCAAAGACTACACACCGACCGAACTGGACGAATACGATGTCACCTTCGGCATCAGCGCCGATGGATTACCCATCGCACGGGTCGGCGACACCACCCTGGCGATGGTACCGACGGCCGACGGCAGTGGAGGCTTTCTCGCCAGTGCGTGGCGTTCGACCCGCGCTTTATCCGAATTGAAGCGACCGGACTTCTTCGGACATGAAGGTCGTATCGACAGCGAGGCGGAATTTCGCGCTCGGGTCCTGGAGATGGCGCGGCACAAGGCCGAACTCGCCGTTCTCGTTCGCCACCAGGTCCGCATGCCCTGCAGCACGCCCTGGGGCACGTCGCAGCATGCGACCATCTATGCCGACGGCATCGTGCTCCATGCGACATCAGGCCATGGCGGCTTCCATCTCTCACCCGCGCGCAATGCCATAGTTCTCGACGCCTTGAGTAATACCTCCGGCTGGTACGAGGAGGATGCCGAGTGGGCCATCGTCGCCCTGACATCTCCGGATCTCTTCACGACCTATGAGCGGACCTGTGCCGATGACACAATCCGCAACAACTGGCCATTTGAATGGGAGCGGATCCATGGCCGTCAACTGGAGCCGGGCGAGTCCTGGGCGAAGGACAAAACTGCCTTCGAGCAGAAACACGCTTCCGACTGGGTGGTGACCTCCGCGATACGGTCCAGCCACCACGCCGGCATGGTCGAGGTCGTGGCACACCGCAGCAGGGCCGAAATCGGCCAGAACGATGAGCAATACTTTCTGGTGCCGGCCAAGGAATATGAGACACGCGGCCGCTTCGGGTTCGTTATCGATGAGCAGCGGCACGTCATCTATAATGGCCCGTCCGACTTCCTCGGCTTGCAGCGGCGAAGGACAGGGCCATGAGCCCCGCGAACCCGCAAAACTTGCTTGCGCGCGTGGAGGCTGCCCGGCGCGAGACCGCGCATCATCTCGATCGACTGCAGCGACAGATCGATGGCCGTGCCGAGCATCTGACGGTTACGCAGAAAGCAAAGGCCAGCAATCGCAGCCACAAGCGATCCGGGGGCCGCTGGACACGGTCTGACGAAATGCTCTTCCAGAGCCACGTCGATACCCTCGTCTTCATGCGGCGCGCAGAGATCGAAGCGCTCGTCTGCAAGCTCAAACGGCAGGACCGCGCCATCGAAGTCGTCCGCTCGAAGCTTGCGATCGTCGGTTTGCGACGGGCAGCGTAAGGCGAATCCTGGAGCGTTCCCACGCAGAGCCGTGTGGACGGCGCCGCCGAACGGTTATGTGCTGATCCTGGCCAGGTGTTTCATCATCGGTTCGGGTGCAGGTCGCGAGCCCGTGCCGGACTGCCCTTCGTGTTCGTTGCGGTCTGAACCGGCGACCGGTCGTTTCAAGGCCGCTTTCGCGCCGCGGTGCGGCCGGACCAGCCTCGTTTCGCACATCAGGCCCGCGTCCTTCGCACGTGTGCCACCCGCTTGGCCGCAAACCGGATGTGCGCCCTCAGCCGTCCCGGACCTGTGAAAGCGCCCGCCTTCCGCCGGTTCCTTTTGACCGCACCGAAGGGCAAACCGGCACGGGGCCGGAGCCGCTTCGCAGAGCCGAAACAAAGGAAACCGACATGACCAAGCAAGCGAACTCCACCGTCCTGCGGCCAGCACCGTACACTCCGCAGGGTGCCCAGCGCGAAATGGTCCGCTCACTTGCCCCGACACTGCGCAGGCCCTCAGATCGCCGGAGTTTCGGCAACGTCGTCGTCGACAGCGATGGCATCCGCGACGAACCACGAACGCCTCTCACCGAGAGCGCCGCAAGCCTCAGCGAGGGCCTCGGCGAGAAAGCCATGCATCTCCAGCGCTGGTGGCGCGCTGCGTGTCGGAGGATCAGCGCACGGCGCTGGCCAGTTCCGTGACTCACGCGGTCTCAGAGGCCCGTGACGCGACCGCCAAGGCATCGAACGACGCCCGCGATGAGGATGCCGACGGCCCAGTCGGCTATGACAGCGCTACCCGGCACCGGCGAAATTCACCTTCGACATGGGCATCCAGGCCCATGCTGAGATGGCAGCGAGGGAGCCATTGCTGCTTAGCAATACGTAACTG
>JAXHOC010000007.1:0-4693 GCA_034519725.1 Agrobacterium sp. | reverse complement strand
TTTTTTTTTTTTTTTTTTTTTTACAGCATATTGCTTTACTAAAATTGAATTTATACTATGCCGCAGGCATGAGGAATTCGTTACCGATGATGGTAAACGATCAGCAACCGGTCTCGTTGTTATAGCCGATCACGACACAGGGCATCTCCGGCATCGGCTGGGTTATGCTGCGGCGGATGGAATAGGTCTTGCCCGCATCGGTCTTCTTGATGGAGCCGGTGCTGATCATGTCGTAATTGTCGTTGAACTGCGCCACCCGCGTCGATGATTTTCCGGCCAGCATAGGGGTGACGATCAGGGAAAGGGCAATCACCGCCGTCCCGAAAAGCAGCGCGACATTGAGCACGCCGGTGCGACGGGATTTGTTGGAGTAAGACTGACGACCTTCCACCGTCTTCCAGAAATCCTCGTTCATAGCCAACCTCATACGCGCAGTTTACCGCTTCTTTAGCTTAACAATCTGCCAGAGGGTGCTGAACGATCTGTTAACACAGCCTCGTTTTGGCACGGCAAAGGGAAGCTGCGGGCTGTTTTCCACAGGCTGGACGGGATGGAACCTGTCAGCGGTTGCCTGAGCACGTCCGGTTTAAACCGAATCTTTGGACGTGCTCTATCTCTTTGTTTTACGCATTTTCCGGACGTAAAACCGCTACGCACTTTTACTGGAAATGCTCTAAAGCAGATCCTGAAGGAAGGGGATGAGCGGCTCGTCGGCCGGCGGCATGGGATAATCGCGCAGAGCCTGCGGTTTTACCCATTTAATGGCCTGTCCTTCGCGTCCATGCGCCATGCCTTCGTAACGACGGCAGACGTAAAGCGGCATCAGCAGGTGAAACGTCTCGTAGGTGTGGCTGGCGAAGGTCAGCGGTGCAAGGCAGGCGATCTTGGTCTTGATACCAAGCTCCTCGTCCAGCTCGCGCACAAGGGTCTCTTCCGGTGTTTCGCCCTGCTCCACCTTGCCGCCCGGAAACTCCCACAGGCCGGCAAGCGACTTGCCTTCAGGGCGTTGCGCCAGAAGAATGCGGCCGTCCTGATCGAGAAGCGCGCAGGCGACAACCAGCAGGATTTTTTTGCCCGCCTCGCTCATGCTTCACCAGCCTTGCGCCAATAACGATAGGAATAGGCATCGGTGAAACCGAATTTTTCATAAAGCGCGATCGCCGACGCATTGGTGGAAACGACCTGCAACCAGGCATTTTTGGCACCGCTGATGCGGCTCCACCGCAGTGCTGACGCCAGAAGCTGGGTGCCGAGCCCCTTTTTCCGCTGCGATTTCTCGACATCGAGGGAAAGAATGCCGGCGAGATCATTATCCTGCACGCAGATGACGGTGGCGAGCGCGCTGCCTCCCACTTCCTCATTGATGAACAGGCCGAGCGTCGGCTTGATCGAGCTGAGGATTTCAGCGATCGCCGGGCGCAGCGCCGGGTCGCCGTCGCTGACCTTGATACTCGCTTCGACAAAACGGCCAATGTCATGGCTTGGCAGGCTGACCAGCGTTTCCGGCAGTTCCATGCCGGTGAGATCTGCTGTCATGACCCTGACCTCCTCGATCACCGACCAGCCATCCCTGACCAGAAAATCCTTGAGCTGCGGCGGCATCAGCGTCGTTTCGCGCACCACCAGCGGACGGCCGAAATCCTCGAAACGCTTGCGCGCCTTTTCCAGCCGCACCGCGCAGTTTCCGTAATCGGAAGGATCGAGCGGCACCACGCAATTGATGCGTTTGGATGGATGCGAACCCGTCAGGCGGATTTGCCAGCTACCGTCATAAATCACCGACGAAGCCGGCCATGCCCGGAAACTGACAGCTTCCAGACGGCGAACCAGCGGCAGATTGACGATTTTATTGTCCTGCATTCCCTTCGGCTCCAACGGTCAGCTCCGGTAGTCGCCGTTGATCGCAACATATTCCTTGGTGAGATCGCAGGTCCAGACGGTCGCCGTACCCTGGCCAAGACCGATATCGACCTTCACCGGAATGTCTTCCAGCCGCATCACGGCGGTGGTCTCCGCTTCCGAATAGTCCGGATCGCGTTCGCCGTTAACGGCCACACGCACGCCGCCGAACCAGATGGCGAGACGATCGCGGTCGGCCATTTCGCCTGATTTGCCAACGGCCATAACGACGCGGCCCCAATTGGCATCTTCGCCGGCAACGGCGGTCTTCACCAGCGGTGAATTGGCGATGGACAGGGCGATCTTCTTGGCAGCGGCATCGTTTTCAGCACCGGTAACGGTCACTTCGACCATCTTGCGTGCGCCCTCGCCATCGCGAACCACCTGCAAGGCCAAATCCTTGAGAAGATCGTTCAAAGCCGCGCGGAAGGAGGAAAGCCGCTCGTCATCGGCGCTCGTCACCTTCACCTGGCCGTCTTCAGCCGCCGCACCCGTGGCGAACAACATCAGCGTATCGGAGGTGGAGGTATCGCTGTCGACAGTCACGGAATTGAAGGTCGGGCCGACACCGGCGGACAGCAGCGATTGCAGGGCGGCCGGATCGATATCGGCATCCGTGACAACGAAGGAAAGCATCGTCGCCATATCCGGCGCGATCATGCCGGCACCCTTGGCGATACCGTTGATGGTGACCACGACACCGCCGATTTCGGCCGTGCGGGTCGCGACCTTCGGGTAGGTGTCGGTCGTCATGATTGACTTTGCGGCTTCCTGCCAGAAATCGGCGTCAGCCATGCCCTGCATGTCGCCCAGAACCCCGGCGAACTTGGTGGCATCCAGCGGCTCGCCGATCACGCCCGTCGACGCCAGAAACACCTCGTTTTCAGAGCAACCGACAGCAGCGGCGGCGGATTTCGCCGTCAACTCGGTCGCGGCCTTGCCCTTGACGCCGGTAAAGGCGTTGGCGTTGCCGGAATTGACCACCACGGCACGCGCCACGCCGCCGCCGAGATTGGCGCGGCAGAAATCGACGGGGGCCGAGGGGCATTTCGATTTGGTGAAGACGCCGGCCACGCTTGCCGGCTTGTCGAAGACCATCAACAGAACATCGGTCCGGTTCTTGTACTTGATGCCGGCGGCAGCCGTTGCCATGCGAACACCACGCAGCGCGGGCATGTCGGGATAGGATTTCGGAGCGAGCGGGGAAACGGCAACGGACATGGGAAAGCGCCTGATATTCTGGAAACGGGGGAGGTTTGAAAGTGCCTTTAGATGAAACGGGGCGGCCCGTGGCCGCCCCGTAACATGGTTCTATTACTGCTGCGGCTGTGCCTGCTGTTCCTTCGTGGCTTCGTCGTAGCCCTTCTTCAGCGTCTCATCCATGATTTCGATCTTCTGGTCAGCCTTTGCCTTTTCGATGAGGGCAACGTACTTGTCACGCATGACAAGCTGACGAACCTGCGGCTCGACCTGCTCGAAAGCCGGCGGCGGGGCGATGCGCTTGTCTTCAAGCTTGATGACGTGGAAGCCGAACTGCGTCTTCACCGGTGTCTTGGTGTAGGCGCCCTTTTCGAGACCGAAAGCGGCTTCCTCGAATTCCGGAACCATGCGGCCCTTGCCGAACCAGCCGAGATCGCCGCCGTCATCCTTGTTGGAATCGGTGGACTTTTCCTTGGCGAGTGCGGCGAAATCCTTGCCGGCATCAAGCTGCTTGATGATGTCCTTGGCTTCGTCTTCGCTGGCAACCAGGATATGGGCTGCCTTGATTTCTTCTTCCTTGGGCAGGGCTGCGACTTCCTTGTCGTAGCGCGCCTTCACCTCTTCACTGGTGACGGCATCAACCACATGCTTGCGGAAATAGGCGTTGTGCAGCTCACGGTCCTGAATGAACTCCATGCGCTTCTTGAAATCTTCGGTCTTTTCCAGACCTTCGGCGCTGGCATTCTTCACGAGAAGCTTGACGTCGATCGCGCCGGAGAGGGCCGCGACCTTTTTCTGCTCGTCGGGAAGCTGCGCGAGCTGCGGGTCGAGATTGCCCATGGCAAGGTCGAGTTCCGACTGGTGGATTTCCAGATCGCCGACCTTGGCCACAACCTTGTCTTCCTGTGCGAAGGCAGGGAACTGGAGGCCGAGCGTGGCCACAATCACCGCAGCCGCAATTTTATTATAGCGCAACATTTTGAACCTTTCGGGGACAATGCCGGCTCCAGACATGGTTTCCGGCTCTGAAAAAACTTCCAAACACCTGATTGTGGCCATTCTGTAACGGGCAGAACCGTTGACATCATTTGCCCCCCCTCTTATCTGTCACGCAACCTCGCGTCCAGATACGTTGAAGGGCGAAGTCCGTCATTTGTTGCCGAAATCGGCGTGATGGAAAACAGCGCCTGCGAAAACGGAACTTCAGAAAGGACCAGTAAGATGGTCAGCCTCGGCGGAATAGCCCGCAAATTGTTCGGTTCGGCAAATGAACGCCGCGTCCGTTCCTATAAAAGCAAGATTGCAGCCATCAATGCGCTGGAGGAAGCCACCCAGGCTCTTTCCGACGAAGCACTGGCGGCAAAGACGGCGGAGTTCCGCCAGCAGCTTGTGGACGGCAAATCGCTGGACGATCTGTTGATCCCGGCTTTTGCCGTTGCCCGCGAGGCGTCGCGCCGTGTTCTGCACATGCGCCCCTTCGACGTGCAGCTGACAGGCGCCATGATCCTGCATGGCGGCGCCATCGCCGAAATGAAGACCGGTGAAGGCAAGACGCTGGTGGCGACCCTTGCGGTCTACCTCAATGCGCTGGCCG
>JAXHOC010000075.1:0-23614 GCA_034519725.1 Agrobacterium sp. | reverse complement strand
TGGGACGCCAGAGCCAGGATGTCGTCCAGCTCTTGGCGTCCCATTTTTTCCTTAAAATAGAAAGGATCGTCCGATGTCGATTACTGCAGAGCGCAAAGCCGCCCTCATCAAGGAATATGCAACGAACGAAGGCGACACCGGTTCTCCGGAAGTTCAGGTCGCTATTCTGACCGAGCGGATCAACAACCTGACCGGTCACTTCAAGGACCACAAGAAGGACAACCACTCCCGTCGTGGCCTTCTGACGCTGGTTTCGAGCCGCCGTTCGCTTCTCGACTATCTGAAGAAGAAGGACGAAGCCCGTTACAGCAAGCTGATCGGTGCTCTCGGCATTCGCCGCTAAAACCTTATCCGGCGGGTTTCGCAACGATACCCGCCGGTTTTTATATCAGGCCTTTTGAAGGCCAACATGAATTTCCGGGCGTTCGCCACAGATGTGGCCCCCGGACGACAAGGCAGCCCCGGATGGGCCGGTGCAGCCTTTTCAACCGCAGACCTGTCATGGGGCAGGATTGCCGGATGCTTGCACCTTGGAAGCCTCCGGCTGTCTTGCCCGTGATTGTGTCATTCGTTGCCCCCTGCAAGGCGGGCATACACAAACAAGGACAAGATATGTTCAATAAACACTCCGTGGAAATCGAATGGGCCGGCCGCCCGCTGAAGCTCGAGACCGGCAAGGTTGCCCGTCAGGCTGACGGCGCCGTCATCGCAACCTACGGCGAGACGATGGTTCTTGCGACGGTGGTTTCCGCAAAGTCTCCGAAGCCGGGACAGGACTTCTTCCCGCTTACCGTGAACTACCAGGAAAAGACCTACGCAGCCGGCAAGATCCCCGGCGGCTATTTCAAGCGCGAAGGCCGTCCGTCGGAGAAGGAAACGCTGGTTTCCCGCCTGATCGACCGTCCGATCCGCCCGCTGTTTCCTGAAGGCTACAAGAACGACACGCAGGTTGTCGTAACGGTCATTCAGCACGATCTGGAAAATGACCCCGACGTTCTGTCCATGGTTGCCGCATCCGCAGCACTCACCCTGTCCGGCATCCCTTTCATGGGCCCGGTCGGCGGCGCACGCGTTGGCTACATCAACGGCGAATACGTCCTCAACCCGCATCTCGACGAGATGGATGAATCGGTTCTGGATCTGGTTGTTGCCGGCACGCAGGACGCCGTCCTGATGGTGGAGTCGGAAGCCAAGGAACTCAACGAAGACATCATGCTCGGCGCCGTCATGTTCGGCCATCGTGGCTTCCAGCCGGTTATCGACGCGATCATCAAGCTCGCTGAAGTTGCCGCCAAGGAACCGCGCGAATTCGAACCGGAAGATTTCTCCGCGCTCGAAACCGAAATGCTCGGTCTTGCCGAAGCCGAACTGCGCACCGCCTACAAGATCACCGAAAAGGCTGCCCGTTACGCCGCCGTCGACGCCGTGAAGGCGAAGGTCAAGGCTCACTTCCTGCCGGAAGAAGGCGAAGCAAAGTACAGCCCGGAAGAAATCGGCGCTGTGTTCAAGCATCTTCAGGCCAAGATCGTTCGCTGGAACGTTCTCGACACCAAGAGCCGTATCGACGGCCGCGACCTGTCCACCGTTCGTCCGATCGTTTCGGAAGTCGGCATCCTGCCGCGCACGCACGGCTCGGCGCTGTTCACACGCGGTGAAACCCAGGCGATCGTTGTTGCGACGCTCGGCACCGGCGAAGACGAACAGTACGTCGACAGCCTCACTGGCATGTACAAGGAACGCTTCCTGCTGCACTACAACTTCCCGCCCTACTCGGTCGGTGAAACAGGCCGCATGGGCTCCCCGGGCCGTCGCGAAATCGGTCACGGCAAGCTCGCATGGCGCGCTATCCGCCCGATGCTGCCGACTGCCGAACAGTTCCCCTACACGCTGCGCGTCGTTTCCGAAATCACCGAATCCAACGGCTCTTCGTCGATGGCAACTGTCTGCGGCACTTCGCTTGCACTGATGGACGCCGGCGTTCCGCTGGCCAAGCCGGTTGCCGGTATCGCCATGGGCCTTATCCTTGAAGGCGAGCGCTTTGCGGTTCTCTCCGACATCCTCGGTGACGAAGATCACCTCGGCGACATGGACTTCAAGGTTGCAGGTACTGCCGATGGCATCACCTCGCTGCAGATGGACATCAAGATTGCCGGTATCACCGAAGAGATCATGAAGATCGCTCTGGAGCAGGCACAGGGTGGCCGCAAGCACATCCTCGGCGAAATGGCCAATGCCATCACCGAAAGCCGTGGCCAGCTCGGTGAATTCGCACCGCGCATCGAAGTGATGAACATTCCGGTCGACAAGATCCGTGAAGTCATCGGTTCGGGCGGCAAGGTCATTCGCGAAATCGTCGAAAAGACCGGCGCCAAGATCAACATCGAAGACGACGGCACCGTCAAGATCGCTTCTGCTTCCGGCAAGGAAATCGAAGCGGCCCGCAAGTGGATCCACTCGATCGTTGCAGAACCGGAAGTCGGCCAGATCTACGAAGGCACGGTCGTCAAGACCGCTGACTTCGGCGCTTTCGTCAACTTTTTCGGCGCCCGTGACGGCCTCGTTCACATCTCGCAGCTCGCTTCCGAGCGTGTCGCCAAGACCTCCGACGTCGTCAAGGAAGGCGACAAGGTCTGGGTCAAGCTGATGGGCTTCGACGAGCGTGGCAAGGTTCGCCTGTCCATGAAGGTTGTCGACCAGGCAACCGGCAAGGAAGTTGCTGCAGACAAGAAGAAGGAAGACGGCGAAGCCGCTGCCGAATAAGGCCGCCTCGCCAGACCCTATCGAGGCGCGGGTTTTGCCCGCGCCTTTTTTCTATTCCATCTTGAGGACGCTCCAATGAGCCGTGATGCAGTTAAAACCCTTTTCCATCCCTTTGCCGCAGAGATGCTCGACATGCCGAAAGAGGGCGAGCGCGTTCTGTTTCTGGGAGCGGAAGCCGGCCCGCGGCTAGACGGTTTTAACGCTGACATCGTCGCGGTTCAGAATTTTCGGCCGCTTTATCGGGCGCTTCAGGCGCAGAATGCAGAGGTCACCCCCGATATTTCCGGTGAGGACTACGATGCGGCACTGCTGCTTTGCGGCAAACATCGCGGCGAGAACGAAAACCGCGTCGCCGAAGCGCTCTCGCGCGTCAAGGCTGGCGGGTTGATCGTCGCGGCGGGATCCAAGGAAGACGGCATCCTGACGCTGCGCAAGACGCTGTCAAAGCTTGGCATCGAGGCGGAATCGACCCCGAAGTACCACGGCGTCGCCCTCTGGTTCAGACGGCCGGACGATGTCTCCTCTGCCGTGCCGAAGCTCGCGCAACATGCCGTTACGGTTGCTGGCCGCTTCACCGCCATGCCCGGAATGTTCTCGCATGACCGCGTGGATGATGGCTCGGAGCTGCTCGCGTCGCGCCTGCCGACCGACTTCGACGGCAACGCTGCCGATTTCGGCGCAGGCTGGGGTTATCTCTCGGTCATGCTGGCGGAAAAATCACCGCGCACGGCCCGCATCGATCTTTTCGAAGCGGACTGGAACGCGCTCGAATTCGCCAAGACCAATCTTCTCGAAAACAATCCGCGACTGACGGCACGCTTCTTCTGGCAGGACCTTGCAAATGAGCCGCCGAAGGAAAAATACGACCTCATCATCATGAACCCGCCTTTCCACGCGGCGGGACAAGCGGCAGAACCCGCACTCGGTCAGGCCTTCATCAAGACGGCGGCCGGCGCGCTTCGCAGCGGTGGAAAGCTACTGATGGTCGCCAATCGCGGCATGCCCTATGAGCCGGTGCTCGCAGCGGAATTCCGCACCAGCGCCGAGGTGTGCCGCAACGCCCGCTTCAAGATCCTGAGCGCCCAGAAGTAATCAATCCAGCAGAATAATCAGCTCAACAGCCATGCCCACAGCGACACGGAAATAACGCCGGTCGCCGTGGAAATGCTGATGGTGGAGGCAGCGACGCTGTGGCCGATACCGAAGCGGTTGGCGATCAGCCATGCATTCACCCCCGTCGGCACCGACGAGGTGAGCACGAGGGCAGCGGTCCATTCGCGGCTGAGGCCGAGAGCATGGCCCATGGCCCAGACGCAGGCGGGCAGAAGCAGCAGTTTGAAAACCGTCATGGTGACGGCAATCCCCAGATTGCCGCGAATGGTGTATTTCGTCAGCGCCATGCCGAGCGAAATGAGCGCTGCCGGTCCCGCCATGGAAGCGACCTGATCAACCACGGTTTTGAGGATCGGCGTCAGCGCCACGCCTGAAACATTGGTGGAAAGCCCGATGAAAAGGCCTATTACCAGAGGATTGGTGACGAGGTTGCGGCCGACCTGCCTGAAGACGGAAGCCATGCTGCGCTTTTCGCCGCCAACCGCCTTGTGCGTGGCGTTTTCCATCAGGATGGTGCCGGCAATCATCATGACCGGCAGATGGATGGCCAGCAGAATGGAGAGGGCGACCAGCCCCTCATCGCCGATGGACCGCCCGACGAGCGGCAGGCCGATGAAGATATTGTTGGCAAAGGCCGAGGATATGCCGGCGATGACAGCAATGCGGCTATCCTGCTTGAAGATATAGCGCGTGACGATATGCCCAACCGTCCAGGTAACGGCAACGCCGGCGAAATAGGCCATCCACAGCCGGAACGGCGATGCACCGTGAAAATTCGCCTCCGCAAGGGTGCGGAAGATCAAAGTCGGCACGGCGATCTTGAACACGAAATCGCTGAGGATCTCACCGGCATCCGCTCTGAACAGACCGGCCTTAACGGTGAGCCAGCCGATCAGGATGAGAATGAAAATCGGAGCGACGTTGGCGGCAACGGCAGACATGGAGGGAAAGCTTTCGCGGCTTTTGCGGGAGATACTCCGCTTTAGAGCCTTTTCCACGGGAATGGAATCGCGAAAACGCTCTGCCCTGCTGTTTCATGCAGTAGGTGACGCAAACCCGTGAGGTGTTTTCGCCGAAAGCACCTCTCAACCGCTTGCCCGTCAAGGGATGCTGCCGTCGGGTCGTCGGGCGCCGTCCGTCAGGAAAACCGGGCCTATGGCGTGTTGAAATGGGCGCCAAACCCAGGGAGCAAAAGAAAAAGCGGGGTTTCCCCCGCCTTTTGTCATAGCCGTTATATGCCGTCAGTACATCCGTGACGGAGATAACGGTTGAGCCAGAAGACCTCATGTCTCCTATTCTGGTATGTATTCACACACCGTTTGCTCTGATCGGAGTGATAGCTTAACCACATTACAGACACATGACGCGTTTCTGGCTCTCGTGGAGAACTGCATATTTTCCCTTTGGGCTTTTCTTGCCGCCAGATTTGTTTAAGACCGTTTGAAAATATGCATCCCTGCAAACCGGATAGGGCCTATGACGAAATTCGACGTACTGACTGTCGGCAATGCCATCGTCGACATCATTTCCCGTTGTGACGATCGCTTCCTCAATGACAACGCCATTACCAAGGGTGCGATGAACCTCATCGACGCGGAACGCGCCGAACTGCTTTATTCGCTGATGGGACCGGCTCTCGAAGCCTCCGGCGGAAGTGCCGGCAACACGGCGGCGGGCCTGGCAAATTTTGGCGGCAGGGCCGCTTATTTCGGCAAGGTGGCCGAAGACCAGCTCGGGGAAATCTTCCAGCACGATATCCGCGCACAGGGCGTCTATTTCGAGACGAAGCCGGAAGGCACGTTTCCGCCGACTGCCCGCTCGATGATCTTCGTCACGGAAGATGGCGAGCGCTCGATGAACACCTATCTCGGCGCCTGCGTCGATCTGGGTCCCGAAGACGTGGAAGAAGACGTCGTGGCGCAGACCAAAGTCACCTATTTCGAAGGTTACCTCTGGGATCCGCCGCGCGCAAAGGATGCCATTCGCGATTGCGCCCGCATTGCACATGCGAACGGCCGCGAAGTCTCCATGACGCTTTCCGACAGTTTCTGTGTCGGCCGCTACCGCGAAGAGTTTCTCGACCTGATGCGTTCCGGCACGGTGGACATCGTTTTCGCCAACAAGCAGGAAGCTCTCTCGCTTTACGAAACCGACGATTTCGAGCTGGCACTGACGAAAATCGCCGCCGATTGCAAGATTGCAGCCGTGACGATGAGCGAAGAAGGCGCCGTTATCCTGCGCGGCACGGAGCGCGTCAAGGTAGACGCCTATCCGGTATATGACGTGGTCGATACGACTGGTGCCGGCGATCTTTTTGCTGCCGGCTTCCTGTTCGGTTACACGCAGGACCGGTCGCTGGAAGATTGCGGCAAGCTCGGCTGCCTTGCCGCCGCCGCCGTCATTCAGCAGGTCGGGCCGCGCCCGATGTCATCCCTGAAGGCGCTGGGCGAGAAACACGGTCTTATTTAAAGGCCTCGCCGGGGTAGGCACCCCAGATTTCACCCTGCGACACCCAGCCCGAGGCCTGACCGGCCTCGGCGCGACACCAGTCGCCGTTGCATTCACCGATCCTGAAGACGACACCCGGCTCCAGCCGGGCGATGACCGAGGCGCCCGACTGCGCGTCGCGGCGCATGTTCACGTAGACATCCTTGCCCTTGCCGCGCATCCAGGGTGCGGCAACGGCCGTGCGCTCGCCGGAAAGCAGCGCCTGGTTAACCCAGCCTTCCGTGCCATCGGCATCGCGGATGCGCCGCCAGTTTTCATATTCCTGAATGATTTCAACCGGCATTCCTGATTTCATATACATCCAGGAGACGGCATAATCCGTGCTGGGTCCGATGCGCATGTTGACGCGCTTGGATTTAAGGCTGACAAAACGGGGTAAAGGCAGGCCACTTGCGCCCTTGGCAGCGCCTTGCGCCATGGCCTCGCTCGCCACACCAAAGAGGCCCAGAGACAATGCAATGCAAACCATAGAAACCACACTGCGCATGCCCATTTTCCGTTTCCTGCCTTCTGCAAACCGGATTAAATTCGAGGAGGCTCGTTTCCACACGCCTCAAGCTTCGGCGAGTTTTATTTGTCTTCGCCGGTGGGTCTGGTAGAAACGCCCTGATTGAAAGAAATTATCGCTCTTTCTGGTTAATGACTTCTGAACAAGGCAGCGGCAAACGATGACCCACAAGAAGAGACCGACAGTCTATATCACCCGCAAATTGCCTGATGTCGTCGAAACCAGAATGCGGGAACTCTTCGATGCCGAACTGAACATCGATGATACGCAGCGCCGCGAGGAAGAGCTTGTGGCCGCCATGCAGCGGGTCGACGTTCTGGTGCCGACCGTCACGGACCGCATCACCGCCGCCATGATCGAGAAGGCCGGGCCGCAGCTGAAGCTGATCGCCAGCTTTTCCAACGGCATAGACCATGTGGATGTGGACGCGGCCGCCCGAAAGGGCATTACCGTGACCAACACGCCCAACGTGCTGACCGAAGACAGCGCCGATATCACCATGGCGCTGGTGCTGGCCGTGCCGCGCCGCCTGATCGAGGGCACGCGCGTGCTGGCCAATGGTGCGGACGAATGGCTGGGCTGGTCGCCGACCTGGATGCTGGGACGGCGCATTTCCGGCAAGCGCATCGGCATTGTCGGCATGGGCCGCATCGGGACGGCAGTTGCGCGGCGCGCCAAGGCTTTCGGCCTCTCCATTCACTATCACAACCGCAAACGGGTCAACCCGGCAACGGAAGCCGAGCTTGAGGCGACCTATTGGGACAGCCTCGACCAGATGCTGGCGCGGGTGGATATCGTTTCCGTCAATTGCCCCTCGACGCCTGCGACCTATCACCTGATCTCGGCACGACGGCTCGCGCTGATGCAGCCGACAAGCTACATCGTCAACACGGCACGCGGCGATATCATCGATGAGGCAGCAATGATCCAGTGCCTGCGCGACGGAAAGATCGCCGGCGCCGGTCTCGATGTCTACGAGAACGAGCCCGCCATCAATCCCAAGCTCATCAAGCTTGCGAGAGAAGGCAAGGTCGTGTTGCTTCCCCATATGGGCTCGGCAACGATCGAGGGCCGTATCGAGATGGGCGACAAGGTCATCATCAACATCCGCACGCTTTACGACGGGCACCGCCCGCCAAACCGGGTTCTGCCGGGGCGGAACTGAACGGCCTCAACCGAGGAACTTCGTCATTTCAATCGAGGTCGTGCGATCATAACCGGTATGAGCGTTTTCAGCGGTTTTGACGAAACCCCAGGCGGCGAATTTGGCGTGATTGCCGACAAGCTCGATGCGAGTTTCCAGCCGCAGCGCCGGTAACGCCAGTTCACGCGCCAGCGTTTCGGCCCGCTCCAGAAGCATTTTGCCGATGCCTTTGCCCTGCGCTTTCGGCGAGACGCACAGCTTGCCGACGTAAAGCGCAAGCCGGTGGCTCTGGCCGGCAAAACAGGCAACCCACTATCTGATCGCCATCAAGCGCCACGAAAGCGGTCTCCACCCTCGCCTTCTCGGTGAGATTTTCGAGCGTCAGGCGATGGGCCGACGATGGTGGGTCGATGACACCGTTCATATAGGCGAAGGACGACATGATAAGCGCAAGCAGCTCCTGCCAGCGCTCGAATTCTCCGCCAATCCTTGTGATCTCGATCATGGTTTCTTTCCGGCAGGGCGGCGTTTGTAGCGCACTGTTTCGAAACGGGCCGACAGGGCATCATAAAGAAGCAGGCGGCCGATCAACGGCTCGCCGGCACCGGTGATCACCTTGATCGCCTCCATGGCCATGATCGTGCCGATCACGCCGGTAAGCGCCCCGACGATGCCCGTTTCGGCGCAATTCGGAATAAGCCCCTGCGGCGGCGGCTCGGGAAACAGATCGCGATACCCCGGCAGCAGATTGCCATCGGTATCAGCCGCATAGGGTTTCAGCACCGTGACCGACCCATCGAAACGGCCGACAGCGCCCGTTACCAGCGGCCTTTTCGCAGCCTCCGCAGCATCGGCTGCGGCATAACGTGTATCGAAATTGTCAGAACCGTCGATAAGGAGATCGAAGGATTGCAGGTGGGTATGGGCCCAGACCGGCGAAAAGCGCTCCTCGAAAACAACGGTGCGGACATGCGGGTTGAGCCGAGCGATGGCTGCGCGGGCGCTTGCGGTTTTCAACTCACCAATCGTGCCGGTATCGTGGATCACCTGCCGCTGGAGATTGGACAGGGAGACCACGTCGTCATCGATCAGGCCAAGCGTGCCGACACCGGCTGCGGCGAGATAATGAAGGACAGGCGCACCAAGGCCGCCAGCCCCGATCACCAGCACCCGCGCCGCCTTCAGCCGCTGCTGCCCGGCGCCGCCGATTTCCGGCAACAGAATATGGCGCTTGTAGCGTTCGATTTCGTCCTGGCTCAGCGGGTCCATGTCGCACTCCATTTTTTCGCCGTCATGCCGTGATGCCCCCGTGGGAAACAGTGAAGAATTGCGCCCTGTCGCCAAGGGCGGAGAACATTGCCGCATCTGTTCCGGTCATGAAACTCTGACCACCGAGCGCGTGAATGAGATCGAACAGAGCAGCGCGCCTGCCCTCATCCAGGTGCGCGGCAATTTCGTCGAGCAGCAGAACCGGCGCATGGCCGGTCATATTGGCGGTAAGTTGCGCATGGGCAAGCACCAGTCCCACCAGCAGCGCCTTCTGTTCCCCGGTTGAGCAACGCTCAGCTTCCATGTTCTTTTCCGCATGGCGCACGAACAGATCGACGCGGTGCGGTCCATCGAGCGTTCGGCCCGCCGCAGCATCTCGATACCGGCCTTCGCGCAACATCAGCCTGTACTCGTCTTCCAGATCGACTGCCGGCCGGTTGAGCGTGTCGTCCATGAAACCCGAGAGCGCCAGCGCCGCCGAGGGGAAGGCGGCGTTGCCGGAACGGCCTTCGATGAGGCTCTTCAACAGACCCAACATTTCATAGCGCGCAAGCGCCATGGAAATACCCAGTTCCGCCATCTGCTTCTCGATACCATCCAGCCAGACCGGATCGAAACGGCCTTCCGAAAGCAGGCGGTTGCGGCCGCGCATCGCCTTGTCAAAGTCGCTTGCCCGTCGCCCATGGGCGGGGTCGAGCGAGAGCACCAACCGGTCGAGAAAACGCCGGCGATCCGACGACGAACCGGTAAAAAGCCCGTCCATGGCCGGCGTCAGCCACAGCACCCGCAGATGATCCGTCAGCTCATCGACCGATTTCACCGATGTCCCGTTGAGCCGCAGGCGGCGCGACACCACCTCGCCGTCACCCTCGATCCCGGTTCCGATGGCCACCTCGCCATCCATGCCGTCGACATCGGCAAAAATCGAGAAGCCGGTGGCCTCTGCACCCACGCGGGTTACATCAGACAAAATGGCGCGACGCAGGCCTCTTCCCGGTGAAAGAAACGAAACCGCCTCGAGTAGATTGGTCTTGCCGGAACCGTTGTCACCCGTCAGCACCACATGGCGGTTATCCAGCGCAAGCGACGCCGCCGCATAGTTGCGGAAGTCCGTGAGTTTCAGCCGTAAAAGCGACACCTTATTCGTCATCTGTACGGCCTAAAACGAACATAGGTGGATAGCAAGGTGGGGAATGTCCTGTCTGCATTGAAGATATGTCACCACACCGCAATCCACTCTCCAGTAGCAACTTTTTGAGCGACCAGCTATTTATGTGTGGTCCCTCATTCATTGGTAACCCCCTCCATGCGCCTGATTTTTTCGCTCCTTCTCGCTTTCAGCCTTCTTTCATCCTGTGCGGGCAGACCGGGCGCCGATGTGTTGCAGGCCATAAACACCAAGACCCGCGATACGAAGATCGTCACCGCCTATGTGGCGAGCACGCGGGAGAAAAACAACGACGCGAAGGGCTTTGGCGCCGGACGGGCGGCCGAGCTGAATTATGCGCGCTTCGATACTTCCATTCCGCCCAGCCATAAAAGCGGAAATATCGAATGGTCCAAAGGTAAGCCGAACCCGAGCAAGGATTTTGTCGTCACCCAAGCCGATATGCTGACGAAAACGCGCTTCAACGCCGATCTTGGCGAAGTCGCCCGCTCCGGCAAGCAGATCGCGCTTTTTGTGCATGGCTATAATTACAGCTATCAGGAAGCCTTATTCCGTGCGGCGCAAATGGCAGCCGATGCCAATATGGACGGCGTGCCGCTGGTATTTTCCTGGCCGTCGCAGGCAAGCGTCACCGGTTACGTGGCCGACAAGGAATCGGCGACCTATTCGCGCGATGCGCTCGCCGCAGTGTTGACCGATCTTGCCCGGCAGACCCCACGAAAAAGCATCATCGTGTTCGGTCACAGCATGGGCGGCTGGCTGGTTATGGAGGCGCTGCGGCAATTGCGCTTTGAAGGCAGGAACGATGTGATTGCCAAACTTCAGGTGGTGCTGGCTGCGCCGGACATCGATGCCGATGTCTTCAGCAAGCAGATAGAGGTGGTCGGGCGGCTCAACCCGCCGCTCACCGTGCTGGTGTCCAAGGACGACCGGGCGCTCAAGGCATCCTCGATATTGGGCGCCGACGTCACCCGCATCGGCGCGCTTGATGTTACCGACCCGCAAGTGCAGGAAGCCGCCCTGAAAGAAGGCGTTCAGTTCGTCGACATTTCCAACCTCAAGGCGTCGGATCCGCTCAACCACGACCGCTACGCGGCGCTGGCGTCTCTGGTGCCGCAATTGGAGGCCGGCCGCAACGGGAATGGCGGAAACGGCATAGGCCGCGCTGGCGCCTTCGTTTTTGATGCGATCGGCGCAACCGTTTCCAGTCCCTTCCGTCTTGCAAGCCAGGTGGTGAACCCGCAATAGCTTCGCGGGTTCCTGCTGACATCCAGATTCAGAAATCCCAGTCTTCGTCTTCGGTGGCGACCGCCTTGCCGATGACATAGGACGAGCCGGAGCCGGAAAAGAAGTCATGGTTCTCGTCGGCATTGGGAGAGAGCGCCGACAGGATCGCCGGATTGACCCGGCAGGCCTCGGCCGGAAACAGCGCTTCGTAACCCAGATTCATCAAGGCCTTGTTGGCGTTGTAGTGCAGGAAATGCTTGACGTCTTCCGTCAGGCCGACGCCGTCATAGAGGTCCTGCGTATATTTCGCTTCGTTGTCGTAAAGCTCCAGCAAGAGATCGAAGGCGAAATCCTTGATCTCCTGTTTTTCCGCTTCGCCCAGACGCTCCAGCGCCCGCTGGAACTTGTAGCCGATGTAATATCCATGCACGGCCTCATCGCGAATGATGAGACGGATCAAGTCCGCCGTGTTGGTGAGCTTGGCGCGGCTGGACCAGAACATCGGCAGGTAGAAGCCGGAATAGAACAGGAAGCTCTCGAGGAAAACGGAAGCCACCTTCTTTTTCAAGGGATCGGCGCCGTCATACTGTTCCATGATCAGCGCAGATTTTTTCTGCAGGAACTCGTTTTCTTCCGACCAGCGATAGGCGTCGTCGACATCGGGCGTCGAGCAGAGCGTCGAAAAAATCGAGGAATAGGAGCGGGCATGCACCGCTTCCATGAAGGAGATGTTGGAGAGCACAGCTTCTTCATGCGGTGTCTGCGTATCGGCCATCAGCCTGATAGCGCCGACGCCGTTCTGGATCGTATCGAGCAGCGTCAGACCGGTGAAGACGCGGATGGTCAGGGTCTGCTCCTCGGGTTTCAGCGTGACCCAGGACGGAATGTCGTTCGACAGCGGCACCTTTTCCGGCAACCAGAAATTCGAAGTCAGCCGGTTCCAGACCTCAAGATCCTTGTCGTCCTCGATGCGGTTCCAGTTGACGGCACGGACGGCATTAGCAGCGCGAGCGGACTTGGTCTTCAGTTGAATGTTCATGGATTCAATCCTTGAGATCACAGCGCGCAAGAAACGCAGCCCTGCACTTCCGTGCCGGTCAGCGCCATCTGGCGAAGGCGGATGTAGTAGATGGTCTTGATGCCCTTCTTCCAGGCATAGATCTGCGCCCGGTTGATGTCGCGGGTCGTTGCCGTATCGCGGAAGAACAATGTCAGCGACAGGCCCTGGTCGACATGCTGGGTAGCTGCCGCATAGGTGTCGATGATCTTCTCTGGCCCGATCTCATAGGCGTCCTCAAAATATTCGACATTGTCGTTGTTGAGGTAGGCGGCCGGGTAGTAAACACGGCCGATCTTGCCTTCCTTGCGGATTTCGATCTTCGAAACAATCGGATGGATCGAAGACGTAGAGTGGTTGATGTAGGAGATCGAGCCGGTCGGCGGCACGGCCTGAAGGTTCTGGTTATAGAGACCACCCACCATCACGGCCTGCTTCAGCGCACGCCAGTCGTCTTGCGTCGGAATGACAACGCCAGCCTTCTTAAACAGCTCGCGAACCCGCTCCGTCTCAGCTGTCCAAGCCTGCTCGGTATATTTGTCGAAATATTCACCCGAGGCATAGGTCGAGTTTTCGAAGCCCTTGAATGTCTGACCGCGCTCGACGGCAATCCGGTTCGAGGCGCGGATGGCGTGATAGGTCACCGTGTAGAAATAGATATTGGTGAAATCGATGCCTTCTTCCGAGCCGTAGAAGATGCGCTCGCGCGCCAGATAACCGTGCAGGTTCATCTGGCCGAGCCCGATGGCGTGGCTGGCATCATTGCCCTTTTCCACTGAGGGAACCGACGAGATGTGGCTCATATCGGACACCGCCGTCAGCGCCCGGATGGAGGTCTCGATGGTCTTGCCGAAATCGGCCGAATCCATCGCTGCGGCAATGTTGAGCGAGCCGAGATTGCAGGAAATATCCTTACCCATATGGCTATAGGAGAGATCGGCGTTGAATTCGCTCGCTTCACTGACCTGCAGGATTTCCGAGCAGAGATTGCTCATGCTGATGCGGCCGGCAATCGGATTGGCGCGGTTCACCGTATCCTCGAACATGATGTAGGGATAACCGCTCTCGAACTGGATTTCGGCGATGACCTGAAAGAATTCGCGCGCCTTGATCTTCTTCTTGCGGATGCGGCTGTCGGCGACCATTTCCTGATATTTTTCGCTGACCGAAATCTCGGTCAAGGCAACGCCGTAAACACGCTCCACATCGTAAGGCGAGAACAGGTACATATCCTCGTTGTTCTTCGCGAGTTCGAAGGTGATGTCGGGGATCACCACGCCGAGCGACAGGGTTTTGATGCGGATTTTTTCGTCGGCGTTTTCGCGTTTCGTATCGAGGAAACGCATGATGTCTGGGTGGTGGGCATGCAGATAGACAGCACCGGCGCCCTGGCGCGCGCCGAGTTGGTTGGCGTAGGAGAAACTGTCTTCAAGCAGCTTCATCACCGGAATGATCCCGGAAGACTGATTTTCGATTTGCTTGATGGGCGCGCCAAACTCGCGAATATTGGTGAGTGACAGCGCCACACCGCCGCCGCGCTTGGAAAGCTGCAGAGCCGAATTGATGCAGCGGCCGATGCTCTCCATATTGTCCTCCACGCGCAGCAGGAAACACGAGACCAATTCGCCACGGCTCTTCTTGCCGGCGTTGAGAAAGGTCGGGGTGGCGGGCTGGAACCGGCCGGAAATGATTTCGTCCATCAAATCGCGGGCAAGCTGCTCGTCGCCGCGCGCAAGAGCCAGCGCAACCATGCAGACGCGGTCCTCATAACGCTCCAGATAACGTTTACCGTCGAATGTCTTCAGCGTGTAGCTGGTGTAATATTTGAAGGCACCGAGAAAGGTCGGGAAGCGGAATTTCTTTGAATAAGCGTGATCGAACAGATCCCGCACGAAATTGAACGCATATTGGTCCAGCACCGCCTGCTCGTAATAGCCCTCGTCGATGAGGTAATCGAGCTTCTCCCGGAGATTATGGAAGAAGACGGTGTTCTGGTTGACGTGGCTCAGGAAATATTGCCTCGCCGCCAGCCGATCCTTGTCGAGCTGGATCTTTCCATCCTCGTCGTAAAGGTTCAGCATCGCGTTCAGCGCGTGGTAGTCCAGCCCCGCATCCACGGGTTTCTGGGGTGCGGGTGCCGACTGTTTGGCATCCGTGTTGCGCTGGGCGTTCGAGGTCAGCGTGTCCAAAATCGTTCCAATCCATGATTGACGTTGGCGACATCTTCTTCCGTGCCGAGAAGCTCGAAGCGGTAGAGAAACGGCACGGCGCATTTGCGCGCGACGATATCTCCGGCAGATGCGAAAGCTGCGCCAAAATTCGTATTTCCCGCCGCGATGACGCCGCGAATGAGATTTCGGTTGGAGGGCTCGTTCAAAAACCGGATGACCGGTTTCGGCACTGCTCCTTTCATGCCGCCGCCCCCATAGGTGGGGGTGACGAGCACATAGGGCTCCGATACATGAGGTACGTCCTCGTCAGCGCCGAGCGGCAGGCGAAGCAACCGTCGCCCCAGTTTCTGAAGGAAGCGATGCGTGTTCTCAGACCGGCTGGAATAATAGACGATCAGCCCCATCGCACCGCCTCCTCAGCCGATCGAGCCAATCATATCGGGACGGAAGCCAGCCCAATGGCGTTCGCCGGCAACAACCACGGGAACCTGCATGTAACCGAGGCCACGAACGTGATCGAGCGCATCCGCATCTTCGGAGATATCGACGATCTCGTAGCTGACGCCGATGCGGTCGAGCGCACGATAGGTGGCGGTGCACTGGACGCAGGCGGGTTTGCTGTAAACGGTGACGGTCATTGTTTCCTCTTTCGAAGCCGCGTTACGCACGGCTCAACATTGCCGAGTGCAATCGCAATCGGGTGGTGATGGTTCTGTAATTTAGGCGAGGCGCGCGGCTTAGAGTTTTTCGCATTTCCGGACGGTGAACCGGGGTTCACTTTTCCTGGAAATGCTCCAAGCCGCGAAAGATCGCTGTCTACGCCGACGAGCGTAGAAACTCATAAAAATGCACTGGCATGACTTCACCCCGAAGCTGTTCTGGAGGGGGCAGAAAAGGGCGCACGCAAATCATTTGCGTCATACACCTTCCTTCCGGACACCCCGCCCGTGGACGTTTTCGCTTGAGGCAGGTCTCCTGACTTACGGGTCAAAACATCCATTCCCGCCTTCCCGGCGCTTTTGGCGCCAGTGGCTCAAATCGGAACGATGCTCGCCGCTTACAGTTGCGGGGGCAGTTTCGGCCTTGCTTCACCATGATGGTGTTACGCACCGAATTCCCGTCTTAGCTCCCGACTTTTGCGAATCGAAAGAACCTTGAACACCACATATAGTATATGAGGAAATTTTTTCGTCAATAATTAGACATGCAAAAGCCACACCTTGTGGATCAAAAAGATTCAACACATGGTCAACAAAGGCTTAACAACGGATGCGCTCTGCCGCTGAAGAACGGGAAACGTTAAACTATTCCCAGATATCGATGTGAATATCGGCGGGACGGGAGTTCTCGATCACCCGTTTTCCGTTGGGAAGATCGTTCTCGTACAGTTTGGCATGGATTTCATGCGTATTGAGACCATAGCCCTGCCATCTTTGCCGCAGGCGCTCCTCGAGCACCGAAACTGTTGGTCCCACGAAGATGGTGAGATCGAAGCTGGCGGAAAGCGTTGTCCATGGCGTCTCATTCAACAGCAGGTAGTTGCCCTCTGCCAGAATGAGGCGCGTCTCCGGCGCAATGGCGCGGGCAGACGCAATGGCGATTTCGCGGGATCGGTCAAACACCGGAACAAGCACCTCCTGTCCGCCCTGACGGACGGCGGAAACGATATCTAGGAAACCGCGAACGTCGAAAGTCTCCGGCGCGCCTTTTCGCGCCAGCAGCCCCCGCTCCTCGAGAATGCCGTTATCCATATGGAAGCCGTCCATGGGCAGGACGGCCGCAGCCTCGCCGCGCGCCACGAGGGCATTGCACAGGGCATCCGCCAGCGTGGATTTGCCGGCCCCAGGGGGACCGGCAATGGCAATGATGAAACGCGATTTATCCTGTGCCCGCCGAAGAACGTCCTCGACGATCGTTTCAAGCTTCAGCGTCATGCGGCCAGCGTTTCCTTCGGCGCTTCCTTGGCGCCTGTCATGAAGGCGACGGCGTCGGACATGGTGTAGTCCTTCGGATTGATGACGCACAAACGCTTGCCCAGCCGGTGAATATGGATGCGGTCCGCAACCTCGAAAACATGCGGCATGTTGTGCGAGATGAGAACGATCGGCAGTCCTCGCGAGCGCACATCCAGAATAAGCTCAAGAACGCGGCGGCTTTCCTTGACGCCGAGCGCCGCCGTCGGTTCGTCAAGGATGACGACCTTGGAGCCGAAGGCGGCTGCACGTGCCACCGCGACACCCTGGCGCTGGCCGCCGGAGAGGGTTTCCACCGCCTGATTGATGTTCTGGATCGTCATCAGCCCAAGTTCCGACAGCTTCTCGCGAGCAAACTTTTCCATTGCCGGGCGGTCCAGCGCCCGGAACAGGCTTCCCTGAATACCGGGTTTACGGAGTTCGCGGCCGAGAAACATATTGTCGGCTATGGACAATGCCGGAGACAATGCGAGGTTCTGATAGACGGTTTCTATGCCCGCCTTGCGCGCCTCGATGGGCGAACGGAACTGCACAACTTGGCCTTCCAGCCTGATCTCGCCCTCATCGGGTGTCACCGCGCCGGAAATCGCCTTGATGAGGGACGATTTGCCTGCGCCATTGTCACCGATGACGGCAAGGATTTCACCCGGATAGAGGTCGAAATCAGCATTGTCGAGTGCTGTCACGCGACCGTAGCGTTTGACGATATTGCGTGCTGTGAGGATAGGTTCTTTTGCCATCAGCCTGCTACCTTTCTGATCCACTGGTCGATTGCGACAGCCAAGATGATAAGGACGCCAATCAACAGGTAGGTCCATTGCGGGTCTGTTCCGATAAGCCGCAAGCCGAGCGAAAACACGCCGACGATCAACGCACCGAAGATCATGCCCATGATGGAACCGCGTCCGCCGAACAGCGAGATGCCGCCTATGACCACCGCGGTAATCGATTCAATGTTGGCGAACTGACCGGCAGTCGGCGACACCGAGCCGATACGGCCGATGAGAGCCCAGCCCGCGAAAGCGCAGATAAGGCCGGAGAGCGTGTAGACGGTCGTCAGCATGCGCTTGACATTAACGCCGGCAAGTTCGGCCGCATCAGGATCGTCACCGACCGCATAGAGATGGCGGCCCCAGGCGGTGCGGTTGAGCACGTACCAAAGCAGGGCAACGAGCAGAACCATGGCAATGACGCCATAGGTGAAGACGGCGCTGCCGATACGGATATTGTTGCCAAAGAACTGGAGAATGGGTGCCTGCTGGACAATGTCCTGTGAGCGGATCGTCTCGTTGGCCGAATAGAGGAAATTGGTGGCCAGCACGATCTGCCACATGCCGAGCGTGACGATGAACGGCGGCAGCCGCATGCGCGACACCAGCACGCCATTGATAAAGCCACAAAATGCGCCGACTGCGAGGCCACAGATGATCGAAAGCTCCGCAGGCAGACCATAACGGAAGGTAAACTGCCCCATGACGACGGAGGACAGGACCATGATCGCGCCGACGGAAAGATCGATACCAGCGGTCAGAATGACCAGCGACTGCGCCGCACCGACGATACCGACGATTGCCACCTGCTGAAGGATAAGGGTCAGCGAGAAGGCCGAGAAAAACTTGCCGCCCAGGGTCATGCCGAAGATGGCCAGCGACAGCACCAGAACGATCAGCGGCACGGCCGCCGGGCTGGAATGCAGAAAATGCTGGAATTTCTCAAGCAAACTCTTGTTCTGCGTATCGAAAGCAGCGACCTGGGTCGAACTTCCCGACAGCACTTTTTCAAATTCATTATGCGGTTGAGCCCGCACTGGCTGATCGCTCATGGATTTTCCTCCCGATCGCTCCATCGCATCAGCCCTCGAAGTGAGGTCTATCTCCAGAGAGAGTGATGCGTAGATTCAAAGTGTTGTTAAGCGGGCCTCTATCACTCCCTCGCGGGACGCGCGGCACGCTTGGTTGTTCCTTTGTCCGATCCCCCGGATCGTGCCTGACATCATTCTCGACCAAGGGCGGGGGCATAAATGCCCCCGCGGGTGTCAATGGCGAGGTATCAGCCCCAGCACTTCTTCATGCCTTCCTTGGTATCGATCGAATCGATACCCTTGACCGGCTTATCGGTCACCAGCGTCACGCCGGTGTCGAAGAAGGTCTTGCCAGCCGTTGGCTTCGGCTTTTCGCCCGTTTCGGCGAATTTCTTGACGGCTTCCACGCCGAGAGCAGCCATCAGCAACGGATATTGCTGCGAGGTCGCACCAATCACGCCTTCCGCGACGTTCTTGACGCCTGGGCAACCGCCATCGACGGACACGATCAGAACGTCCTTTTCACGGCCGACCGCCTTCAGCGCTTCGTAAGCACCGGCAGCTGCGGGTTCGTTGATGGTGTGAACGACGTTGATGGTCGGATCCTTCTGCAGCATGTTTTCCATAGCTGAGCGGCCGCCTTCTTCGTTGCCGTTGGTAACATCATTGCCAACGATACGCTTGTCGTCCTCATCACCGATCTTGTTGATGTCCTTCACGTCGATGCCGAAGCCCTTCATGAAGCCCTGGTTGCGCAAAACGTCAACAGTCGGCTGGGAAGGCGTGAGGTTGAGGAAGGCGATTTTCGCATCCTTGGCCTTGTCGCCGAGGGTGCCCGCAGCCCATTTGCCAATCAGCTCGCCGGCCAGAAGATTGTCGGTGGCGAAGGTGGAATCGGCGGCATCGACGGGTTCAAGAGGCGTATCGAGGGCGATGACGAGAAGACCCGCATCGCGCGCCTTCTGCACGGCCGGCACGATACCCTTGGTGTCCGATGCAGTGATCAGGATACCCTTGGCGCCATCGGCGATGCATGTCTCGATTGCGGCAACCTGGCTTTCGGAATCGCCGTCGATCTTGCCGGCATAGGACTTCAGCGTCACACCAAGTTCTTTAGCCTTGGCGGTGGCGCCTTCCTTCATCTTGACGAAAAAGGGATTGGTGTCGGTTTTGGTAATAAGGCAAACCGAAGTATCAGCGGCGGACGCGACGGACGCGAAAGAAACGCCGAGCGCGAGCGCGCCCAGAAGAGCGGAAACGGTCGTCTTCATTGTAATCCTCCCATTGAATATTTGAGTACCGTGACGGTTACCCGACGGTCTCGTCTCCTCCGAGAGCAGCGACCGTTGGCACAGATGGAACCACCAAAGGAAACGGCTGTCAATAAATAAATCCGATTGAATTATTAATTCCGTATGGCATTCTAATATGCGGCAGGGAGGAATATCGCGGCGGCGTTTAACGTTGCGATAGTAAGATTGCCATAAAGCCTGCCGTATCGGTTGCGACGGATATGTCAGGCGGGAGGAAGACACTATGAGACAATCTGTCGAGACGACGCCGCCCGCGCCGTCCACCATCATGGATATGAGCGGCGGCGCAAACCAGATCGGGGTGCGCGCTTATAATGAGCGGCTTGTGCTATCCCTCGTTCGCCGCCACGGCGGATTGTCGAAAGCCGAAATATCAAGGCTTTGCGGCCTCTCGGCGCAGACCGTCTCGGTCATCATGCGCTCGCTCGAAAGCGACGGTCTTCTTATTCGTGGCGAAAGACTGCGTGGCAAAGTCGGGCAACCTTCCACGCCGATGCGCCTCAATCCCGATGCCGTTTTCTCTTTCGGCGTGAAAATCGGCCGCCGCAGCGTCGATCTCGTGCTGATGGACTTTGTCGGCCGGATCAAGCTGAAGCTGCGCAGAACCTATCCCTATCCCATGCCCGAATGGATTTTGCCGTTCGTGATCGAGGGTATAACGGAACTCGAATCCAAACTCACTGCCGCCGAACGGCAAAAAATTGCCGGCGTCGGCATTGCCGCACCGTTCGAATTGTGGAACTGGGCGCAGGAAGTGGGCGCCCCGCAGAACGAGATGGAGCGCTGGCGCGACGTCGATATCCGTTCCGGGATCGCGGATGGCATCAGCTACCCGGTTTTCCTGCAGAACGATGCCACCAGCGCCTGCGGTGCAGAACTGGTTTTCGGCGCAGGCCAGAACTACCCCGATTTTCTCTATATCTTCATCGGATCCTTCATCGGCGGCGGTGTCGTTTTAAATTCCGCGCTGTTTTCCGGAAAGTCGGGTACAGCAGGTGCAATCGGCCCCCTGCCGGTTCAGGGGCAGGACGGCAACACGGTCCAGCTTCTGAAAATCGCTTCCATCTTCGTTCTCGAAAACATGCTGCGCGAACGCGGCATCGATCCACGCCCCCTGTGGTTCTCGCCGGATGAGTGGATCGATTTCGGTGAACCTCTCGAAAGCTGGATCGGAAAAACCGCTGCTGCACTTGCGCAGGCCGTCATTGCCGCAGCCTCCATCATCGATTTTTCCAGCGTCATCATCGATGGCGGTTTTCCGGATTGGGTCAGAGCAAGGATAGTCTCCGCCACCCGGCTTGCCCTCAAGCATCACGATCTCCAGGGTGTTACGCTGCCTGAGATCATCGAGGGTGCGGTCGGCAGCCAGGCCCGGGCCATCGGGGGAGCAAGCCTGCCGCTGTTTTCCCGTTATCTGATAGACCAGAACGTTCTGTTCAAGGATACGACAGGGTGAGGCCTTAGAGCATTTCCAGTAAAAGTGCGTAGCGGTTTCACATCAGGAAAATGCGTAAAAACAAAGAGATAGAGCGTGTCCAAAGATTCTGTTTTGGACGTTCTCCAGGCCTTACCGATCTTTCCTGGCACCACCCTTTGCCGCCACCAAACCCTCACTCGCTGGCAGCATGCTCCACGATCGCCGCCAGAAAAGCGGGGCCGTATCGTTCCAGCTTGGTGTCTCCCACGCCGGCTATCTGCGCCATTTCACCCACCGTGGCCGGTCTCACTGCTGCAAGCTCGATCAGCGTCTTGTCGTGGAAAATCACATAGGGCGGAACATTCTGTGTGCGGGCAATTTCCATGCGCTTCGCACGCAGCGCCTCAAAAAGACTGCGATCAGCCTCCGGCAACACAGTGGCGGCGGCCTTGCCGGTCGTCTGCTGTCGCTTAGAGGGGGGCGCGGACGGTATCCTCAACATCAGGGAAGGCTTTTCACGCAGGAACTGCCTGCCCTCCTCGGAAATGGACAATCCCCCGTGGCCGGCCAGATCAACCTCAATCAGGCGCAGCGCGACCATCTGGCGCAAAATCGCCCGCCAGGTGCGATTGTCGTACTCTTTGCCGATGCCGTAGGTCGTGATCTTATCGTGCCCGAAACTTGAAATCCGTTCATCGTCCATGCCCAGCAATACGCGGATGACATAGGCCTGACCAAAACGTTCTCCCGTGCGGTAAATGCAGGACAGCAGCTTCTGCGCGGCAATGGCCCCGTCAAACAGATCAGGCGGCTCCGCACAGGTATCGCAATTACCGCAGGGTTCGCAACGATCTCCGAAATAAGACAGTAGCACCCGCCGGCGACAACCGGCGGTTTCCGCGAGGCCCAGCAACGCATCGAGCTTCCGCCGCTCCATGTTCTTGCGCTGGTCGCCCGCATCCGACTCTTCGATAAAGCGGTTCCGCAATGCGATGTCCTCGTAACCGTAGAGCATAAGCACGTCGGAGGGCAGACCATCACGGCCGGCACGGCCGGTTTCCTGATAATAGGCTTCAATGCTGCTCGGCAGATCGATATGAACGACAAAACGCACATCCGGCTTGTCGATACCCATGCCGAAGGCGACGGTTGCAACCATGATGACCGCCTCACCATGCTGGAAGTGGGTCTGGTTCGCCTCACGGGCGGCCTTGTCCATGCCGGCGTGATAGGGCAGCGCATCGCGCCCCTCCTCACGAAGCCAGGCCGCCGTCTCATCGACCTTGCGTTTGGAAAGACAATAGACGATGCCGCTTTCGTCCTCCCGACCTCTGAGGAAGCGCTTCAGCTGCGCTCGCGGATTATCCTTTTCCATGATCGCGTAGCGGATATTTGGCCGATCGAATCCGGCTATAAAGGCGTCATTGCCGTTGATCCCGAGATGACCCAGAATTTCGGCGCGGGTCGGCTCGTCGGCAGTCGCCGTCAGCGCCATGCGTGGCGTATCCGGAAAGCGCCCGATCAACGTATCGAGCTGGCGGTAAGGCGGACGGAAATCGTGCCCCCATTGCGACAGGCAGTGGGCTTCGTCGATCGCGATCAGCGACAGGGCAATGGGCTGAAGCGCGTCCAGCACATCGGGCTTCAGAAGGGTCTCCGGTGCCGCATAAAGAATATCGACCTTGCCAGCCCGCATATCCTGCCAGAGTGCCCGCCGCTCTTCCGGCGAAAGATCGGAGTTGAGAGCCTCCGCCCGCACACCTGCCTGACGCAAGGCGGCAACCTGATCGACCATCAGCGCGATCAAGGGCGAAACAACCAGCCCCATACCGTTACGGGCGAGTGCCGGAATCTGGTAACAAAGCGATTTCCCGCCGCCGGTCGGCATCAACACGAAAGCATTATTGCCTGCCATGACATGCCGGATGATTTCGGCCTGCTGTCCACGAAAAGTATCGTAGCCATAGACGGTCTTGAGAATTTGCAAAGGATCGGCGTTCACGGCGGCTTTCTTCTGAGCGATGCGGATTGCGCATCATCGCCAAATCGAGTGGGATCGCAATCCTGAAGGTGGATTTGACGTTCGTAATCGTCCGGTTTGGGTTTTATCTAGAAAATTCCCGTCGGAAAATCGGTAGAATCAGACGGCTGTCAAATCGCATGGGTGCATTTATGCTGGTCCATA
>JAXHOC010000003.1:35000-40280 GCA_034519725.1 Agrobacterium sp. | reverse complement strand
AGAGCGGCGGTGCAAAATTAGTCCACGGTAGCGGCGGGATTGTCCCGCTTCGGGCGGAGTAAAAACCGGCCACCTATTTCCCTTCTGCGACGAATGCAGGAGGGCTTGGGGATCTACACCGTGGAATTATATCTGAAGGTTCGACTTGCTTGTTCTGAAGGGATGAGCCGGCGTCAGGCTGCGAAGCATTTCAACATATCGCGCGACAGCGTTGCCAAGATGGTGTCGTATTCGACACCGCCCGGCTATCAGCGTCAGTTGCCGATCCGGCGGCCCAAGCTGGATGCGTTCGTTTCAACCATCGAGCATTGGCTGGAGGAAGACAGACGAGTGCCGCGCAAGCAGCGCCATACGGCCAAGCGAGTGTTCGACCGTCTTCGAGACGAGCGCGGGTTCACCGGCGGCTACACGATCATCAAGGATTACATGCGCGAGCGAGATCAGCGTCGCCAAGAGGTGTTCGTGCCGCTGGCTCATCCGCCAGGCCATGGGCAGGCCGATTTCGGCGAGGCGATGGTGGTGATCGGTGGCGTTGAGCGGAAGGCGCACTTCTTTGTACTGGATCTGCCGCATAGCGACGCTTGCTATGTGCGGGCCTATCCGGCGGCAGTGTCGGAAGCTTGGGTCGATGGCCACATCCATGCGTTTGCTTTCTTCGGGGCCGTGCCGCAGTCGATCGTCTACGACAACGACCGCTGCCTTGTAGCGAAGATCCTGCCCGATGGCACACGCAAGCGGGCAACACTGTTCAGCGGCTTCCTGTCCCACTACCTGATCCGGGATCGTTACGGGCGGCCAGGCAAGGGCAACGACAAGGGAAACGTCGAGGGGCTTGTTGGTTATGCCCGGCGCAACTTCATGGTTCCGATCCCCCAGTTTCCGACATGGGGTGCATTCAATATCTGGCTCGAGGAGCAATGCCGCAAGCGTCAGCGCGACAGGCTGCGCGGCGAGAGCGAGACGATCGGAGAGCGACTGCAGCGTGATCTGGCTGCTATGCGTGCGTTGCCGGCATCTCCATTCGATGCCTGCGACCAGGCGAGTGCGAAAGTCACGGCCCAGTCGCTCGTTCGCTACAAGACCAACGACTACTCCGTCCCGGTCGCCTACGGCCATCAGGATGTTTGGGTCCGGGGCTATGTTGATGAAGTGGTGATTGGCTGCCGTGGCGAGATTATCGCCCGCCATCCGCGGAACTGGGACCGGGAAGACGTCGTCTTCGATCCTGTGCACTACCTGCCGCTGATCGAGCAGAAGATCAATTCGCTGGATCAGGCAGCGCCTCTCCAGGGCTGGGACCTGCCCGAAGAGTTCGCTACGCTGCGCCGTCTGATGGAGGGCCGCATGGCCAAGCATGGCCGGCGTGAGTATGTGCAGGTCCTGCGCCTGCTGGAGAGCTTTGAGCTTGCCGACCTTCACGCGGCGGTGAAGCAGGCCCTCCAGCTCGGAGCCATCGGCTTCGACGCCGTCAAGCATCTGATCCTGTGCCGGGTGGAGCGCCGGCCGCCTCGCCTGGACCTGTCCATCTACCCCTACCTGCCGAAGGCGACGGTCGAGACGACGTCGGCGAAGGCCTACATGCGCCTCCTGTCATCGGATGCGGGAGAAGCGGCATGAGCACCGAAGTCCCAGAGATCCTGCTTTCCCACTACCTCAAGACCCTGAAGCTGCCGACATTCCAGCGTGAGTATCAGAAACTGTCCCGGTTATGCGCCACCGAAGGCGTTGATCATGTCGGATACCTCACCCGGCTTGCCGAGCGGGAGATGATCGAACGGGATCGCCGCAAGGTCGAACGCCGTATCAAGGCGGCCAGGTTCCCGGTCGTCAAAAGCCTCGACGGCTTCGACTTCGCAGCCATCCCCAAACTCAACAAGATGCAGGTGCTGGAACTGGCGCGATGCGAATGGATCGAGCGCCGGGAGAACGTCATCGCTCTCGGCCCGAGTGGTACAGGAAAGACCCATGTTGCTCTCGGCCTCGGCCTGGCAGCATGCCAGAAGGGCTTGTCCGTCGGGTTCACCACTGCCGCCGCCCTGGTCAGCGAGATGATGGAGGCGCGCGACGAGCGGCGTCTTCTCCGTTTCCAGAAGCAGATGGCCGCCTATAACCTGCTGATCATCGACGAGCTGGGCTTCGTGCCACTCTCCAAGACCGGCGCAGAATTACTCTTCGAGCTGATATCGCAACGCTACGAACGAGGTGCCACCCTCATCACCAGCAATCTTCCATTTGACGAATGGACGGAAACCTTGGGGTCGGAGCGTCTCACCGGAGCACTGCTTGATCGCATCACCCACCACGTCAGTATCCTGGAGATGAATGGCGACAGCTATCGTCTCGCCCAAAGCCGAGCAAAAAAGGCCGGCTGAAGCCCTCTCAAAAATCGCCGCCCGTGCATGAGACCCCCGCTCGGGCTACGCCCTCACGGAGGTCTCATGCACGGGCCAAGGTGGCCGACTTTTGCGCCGCCGCGTGGCCGGTTTTTACTCCGCCGTTGACAAAATCGTGGAGTGATCGACGGACACACCCCGCTCGCCCATCATTTGCTCAAGGTCGCGGTAGCTGACCCCATAGCGGCAATACCATCGCACCGCCCACAAAATCACTTCACCCTCAAAATGACGCCACTTGAAATCGCTCATCAATAGTCTCGCTGAAAAGCTTCGGCGCTCTTTCGGACATCAACGGGATTTTTGCAACAGAGCCCATTGACCTTTCCTCCGAGGATTTCATGGCTCGCCATACCGGCCCCCTGTTTGTTTCCGTCTTCGATATGGGAATAGGGAATCACACGAGCAAGGGACCAGTCAAATCACGGGCCGGATTTGTGCTAGCGTTGTGCTAGGCCTAAAAACGACTTCGGCCTCCACTAGGGAGGCCGACAAAATCTTTATAGTCTTCGCAAAGTTTGGTTGCGGGGGCAGGATTTGAACCTGCGGCCTTCAGGTTATGAGCCTGACGAGCTACCGGGCTGCTCCACCCCGCGTTAACCGACTTTTTGCGTCAGCAAAAATGTTTGGCACATTGTGCTCAGATTATTATAGCACAAAGGCCGCTTGCGCGGCCTGATTGTTTGGCTTGCGGCCGTTTTTTTGTGATTGAGAAGATATTTGTTGCGTTTTGCAGACCTGGCAGCGACCTACTCTCCCGCGTCTTGAGACGGAGTACCATTGGCGCTGGGGCGTTTCACGGCCGTGTTCGGAATGGGAACGGGTGCAGCCGCCCCGCGATAACCACCAGGTCGGCAAAACGCAACATAAGATCCATGCGGAACGCATGGAAACTGTTGTTTCGAGAAGCTGGAGAGCCGAGGCTCTATTTAATTTAACACGTCTTTCTGTGACCCATCCGTATGTCTGGCACACTCGAGGTTGAGTATGGCAGCCATACAGGACATTAGTCCGTCGCGCCCTGTGGCGCGCGCCGTCCGCAGGGCCTATGGCCCGTGAAGACAGAACAGATCTCATCGAACTTTGTTCGATGAACATAATCAATGGGAACGAAGAAGTCGATCGAGCTATTAGTAACGGTAAGCTTCACATGTTGCCATGCTTCCACACCCGTCCTATCAACGTGGTCGTCTTCCACGGCTCTGATAGGGAACACTCGTTTTCAGGTTGGTTTCCCGCTTAGATGCCTTCAGCGGTTATCCATTCCGTATATAGCTACTCTGCTATGCCCTTGGCAGGACAACAGATCCACCAGAGATACGTCCATCCCGGTCCTCTCGTACTAGGGACAGATCCTGTCAATATTCCTACACCCACGGCAGATAGGGACCGAACTGTCTCACGACGTTCTGAACCCAACTCACGTACCGCTTTAAATGGCGAACAGCCATACCCTTGGGACCTGCTCCAGCCCCAGGATGCGATGAGTCGACATCGAGGTGCCAAACAACCCCGTCGATATGGACTCTTGGGGGTCATCAGCCTGTTATCCCCGGCGTACCTTTTATCCGTTGAGCGATGGCCCTTCCACACGGGACCACCGGATCACTATGACCGACTTTCGTCTCTGCTCGACTTGTCAGTCTCGCAGTCAGGCGGGCTTATGCCATTGCACTCGACGACCGATTTCCGACCGGTCTGAGCCCACCATCGCGCGCCTCCGTTACTCTTTCGGAGGCGACCGCCCCAGTCAAACTACCCACCATACACTGTCCCGGATCCGGATAACGGACCGCGGTTAGACATCCACGAAGATAAGGGTGGTATTTCAAGGATGGCTCCACAAGAACTGGCGTCCCTGCTTCAAAGCCTACCACCTATCCTACACATGCCTTGGCGAATGCCAGTGTAAAGCTATAGTAAAGGTGCACGGGGTCTTTCCGTCTGACCGCAGGAACCCCGCATCTTCACGGGGAATTCAATTTCACTGAGTCTATGTTGGAGACAGCGGGGAAGTCGTTACGCCATTCGTGCAGGTCGGAACTTACCCGACAAGGAATTTCGCTACCTTAGGACCGTTATAGTTACGGCCGCCGTTTACTGGGGCTTCAGTTCAGAGCTTGCACCCCTCCCTTTAACCTTCCAGCACCGGGCAGGCGTCAGACCCTATACGTCGTATTGCTACTTCGCAGAGCCCTGTGTTTTTGATAAACAGTCGCTACCCCCTGGTCTGTGCCACCCCATCATACTTGCGTAAAATGGGGTCACGCTTCTTCCGAAGTTACGCGTGCAATTTGCCGAGTTCCTTCAACATAGTTCTCTCAAGCGCCTTGGTATACTCTACCTGACCACCTGTGTCGGTTTCGGGTACGGTCTATACGGTGGAGCTATTTCCTGGAACCTCTTCGCTGCACATCCAATCCAGTAAGAATGTACAACACACGAGATCCGTCACTACCACCAGGCCCACGAATATTAACGTGGTTCCCATCGACTACGCGTGTCCGCCTCGTCTTAGGGGCCGGCTAACCCTGCTCAGATTAACTTTAAGCAGGAACCCTTGGTCTTTCGGCGAGGGAGTCTCTCACTCCCTTTATCGTTACTCATGTCAACATTCGCACTTCCGATATCTCCAGCAGCCCTCACGGGTCCGCCTTCACAGACTTACGGAACGCTCCGCTACCACGCAACAGTCACTATAACTGTCGCATCCTCAGCTTCGGTGCATGGCTTTAGCCCCGTTACATTTTCGGCGCAAAGACCCTTATTTAGACCAGTGAGCTGTTACGCTTTCTTTAAATGATGGCTGCTTCTAAGCCAACATCCTGGTTGTTTTGGGATCCTCACATCCTTTCCCACTTAGCCATGACTTGGGGACCTTAGCTGG
>JAXHOC010000003.1:0-30000 GCA_034519725.1 Agrobacterium sp. | reverse complement strand
CAAGCGGTGACGACAAGGACGCCCCGGCGCCGGCGCCGAGCCGCACGGGGACGATCTACGGCTCCGAGGTCGAATCCGAAGTCAGCCTGAAAACGGTGGCCTTTCCGACCCAGCACTCCAAATATCCCTTTGCCGGCTCCCTGAGCTTCGACGAGGTGGAAGAAGCGGTGCGCTCGAACGGCTCGATCCTGACTGACGGTAACGAGCAGCTTGCCGCGCTTTATTACATCGACCCCCGCCGTTTCGATAATGATGAAGGCGATGTCGATATCACCGCCGGCCTTGCCGCCCGTGTCGTCGAACAGAACATGTCGGTTTCGACCCCGCAATCGCCCTCGGTTCCGGTCAAGGAATATGCCGACGACGTGATCCCTGCCCGCCAGGCCGAAACCATCGAAGCCGCTTTGTTCGGCGCGGGGTATTCGAAGGCGCAATCCTCGGAAATCGCCGCCCTGTTGTCACCACAACTCCAGTCGAACAATGTCGAAAGCGGCGATGTGCTCCGCGTCGGCATCATTCAGGAAGACGACAAAAGCGACATCGTCCGCGTGGAGCCTCTACCGCAAGGGCCGCCACATGGTCACCATGGCCGTGGACGACCGCAAGAATTTCATCAAGGCCAGCGAGCCGCCGAAGCTCGATGCGGTGGCAACCGCCTTCGACAGCACCCCGGCGCCGGCCGCCGGGCGCGATCTGCCCAGCGTCTACGACGGCGTTTACCGGGCGGCTCTCGCCTATGGCATGAACCAGGGCATGGTCTCCCAGCTCATCAAGCTTCTGGCCAGCAGCGTCGATTTTCAGGCGCAGTTGAAACCGGCAGATACGCTGGAAGCCTTCTTCTCGGTGGAAGATGCGGATGGCAAGGCGACGGACAAGTCCGAGCTGCTCTACGTCAACGCCAAGTTCGGCGACAACGAAACGCGGTTTTACCGGTTCCAGAACCCGGAAGATAACAGCGTCGATTATTTCGACGAAAATGGCAAAAGCATCCGGCAGTTCCTGTTGCGCAACCCGGTTCCGAACGGCCGCATGACATCCGGTTTCGGCATGCGCCGCCATCCGGTGTTGAAATTCAGCCGCATGCATACCGGCACCGACTGGGCGGCAGCCCGCGGCACGCCGATTATCGCGACCGGCAACGGCACTGTTGAAAAGGCCGGCTGGGCGTCGGGTTACGGCAACCAGACCCTCATCCGCCACGCCAATGGCTACGTCTCTTCCTATAATCACCAAAGCGCGATCGCCAAGGGTGTCACCGAGGGTTCCAAGGTCCGGCAGGGCCAGGTGATCGGTTATGTCGGTTCGACCGGCCTTTCGACCGGCGCGCATCTGCATTACGAGCTGATCGTCAACGGCACAAAAGTGGATGCGATGAAAGTGCGCCTGCCGGGCGGCAAATCGCTTTCCGGCGTAGCCCTCGCGCGGTTCTCCGACGAGAGAAAGCGCATCGACAATCTGCTCAACATCGAAGAGAAATCCAATCAGGTGGCGAACCGTTAGAGCACGTCCGGTTTAAACGGAATCGTTTGACGTGCTCTAATTCTTTGTTTTTACGCATTTTCCTGATGTAAAACCGCTGCGCACTTTTACTGGAAATGCTTTAGTCCGCCGCCCTTGTGACCAGAGAGACCGCCATACGAAAAAAGGGCTCCGTTACCGGAGCCCTTTCGTTTTATGCCGCATCGGCTGTTTCGGTCTCGGCCTCACCCTTCGGGGGCTTGACCTTGAAGAGCAGCCGGTCGGTGCCCGAGGTCACCTTGACCCGCGATCCGTCAGGGATTTCACCGCCAAGGATCATTTCGGCAAGCCGGTCCTGAACCGTTTTCTGGATCACCCGCTTCAGCGGACGTGCGCCGTAGGCCGGATCGTAACCCTTGTTGGCAAGCCAGTTGCGGGCATCCTCATCCAGTTCGAGCGCGATCTTGCGATCACCCAGAAGCGAGACGAGGCGCTTGAGCTGGATATCCACGATTGCACCCATCTCGTCGCGCCGCAGGCGATGGAAGAGGATGATATCGTCGATACGGTTGAGGAATTCCGGCCGGAAATGCGACCGGACCCGTTCCATCACCAGATCGCGAACCGAATCCACATCGTCATTGTCGCCCATCTGCGTCATGAATTCCGAACCGAGGTTCGAAGTCATGATGATGATGGTGTTCTTGAAATCGACGGTGCGGCCCTGGCCATCGGTCAGGCGGCCATCATCCAGCACCTGCAACAGGACGTTGAACACATCCGGATGCGCTTTCTCGATCTCGTCGAACAGCACGACCTGATAGGGCCGGCGGCGAACCGCTTCCGTCAACGCACCGCCCTCTTCGTAACCGACATAGCCGGGAGGCGCACCGATCAGCCGGGCAACGGAGTGTTTCTCCATAAATTCCGACATGTCGAGGCGAACCATCGCGGTCTCGTCATCGAACAGGAACCGGGCAAGCGACTTGGTCAGCTCGGTCTTGCCGACGCCCGTGGGCCCAAGGAAGATGAACGAGCCGATCGGCCGGTTCGGATCCTGAAGACCGGCGCGCGAACGGCGAACCGCCTTGGAAACCGCCTGCACGGCCTCGCCCTGCCCGACCACGGACTTGGCAAGATCGTCTTCCATGCGCAGCAGCTTCTCGCGCTGGCCTTCCAGCATCTTGTCGACCGGAATGCCGGTCCAGCGGGAAACGATGTGGGCGATATTATCAGCCGTCACCACTTCCTGAACCATCGAACCAGCGCCGCTGCTGTCACGCGCTTCCGCCGCAGCCAGTTCCTTTTCAAGGCCCGGAATGATGCCATAGGTCAACTCGCCGGCGCGCTGGAACTGGCCGTTACGCTGGGCACTCGCCAGTTCGTTGCGGGCATCGTCCAGCCGCTTCTTGAGGTCTGCGGCATGGCCAAGCTTCTGCTTTTCCGCCTGCCAGCGGGCCGTCAGCGCATCGGCTTTCTCTTCGGTATCGGCCAACTCGTCCTCGAGCTTCTTCAGGCGATCGACGGATGACTGATCCGTTTCCTGCTTCAGGGCTTCGCGTTCGATCTTGAGCTGAATGATCCTGCGATCCAGTTCGTCCAGTTCTTCCGGCTTGGAATCCACCTGCATGCGAAGGCGCGAAGCGGCTTCGTCCATCAGGTCGATTGCCTTGTCGGGCAGGAACCGGTCGGTAATGTAGCGGTTGGAAAGCGTTGCAGCCGCCACGAGAGCCGAATCCGAAATGCGGACCTTGTGGTGCTGTTCGTATTTTTCCTTCAGGCCGCGCAGGATCGAGATCGTGTCCTCCACGGTCGGTTCATCCACAAGCACCGGCTGGAAACGGCGGGCAAGGGCCGGGTCCTTTTCCACGTGTTTGCGATATTCATCCAGCGTGGTCGCACCAACGCAGTGCAGTTCACCGCGGGCAAGAGCCGGCTTCAGCAGATTGGACGCATCCATCGCGCCATCGGCCTTGCCGGCGCCGACCAGCGTGTGCATCTCGTCGATGAAGAGGATGATGCCGCCATTTTCCGCCTGCACTTCGTTCAGCACAGCTTTCAGGCGCTCCTCGAATTCGCCGCGATATTTCGCGCCGGCGATCAGCGCGCCCATATCCAGCGCCATAAGCTTCTTGTCTTTGAGGCTTTCGGGCACATCGCCGTTGACGATGCGCAGCGCAAGGCCTTCGGCAATCGCGGTTTTACCGACGCCGGGTTCACCGATCAGCACGGGATTGTTCTTGGTACGGCGTGAAAGCACCTGAATGGTGCGGCGAATTTCGTCGTCACGGCCAATCACCGGGTCGAGCCTGCCTTCGCGGGCTTCCTCCGTCAGGTCACGCGCGAACTTCTTCAGCGCGTCAAAGCCCTGTTCGGCATTGGCGCTGTCAGCCGTGCGGCCCTTGCGGATTTCATTGATGACCTGATTGAGCGCCTGCGCCGTCACGCCGCCCTTTTTCAGGGACGCCGAGGTGGAAGCAGAATTTTCAATCGCCAGCGCCTGCAAAAGACGCTCTACGGTAACGAAACTGTCACCCGCCTTTTTGGCAAGATCTTCCGCCGTCGAAAACACTTTCGCAAGCGGTGCCGTCAGGGACAGGCCACCATTACCGCCGGAGACCTTGGGCATTTTCACCAGTGCCGCATCGTTGGCAAGACGCACTTCCTTGGCGTCGCCACCGGCCCGGTCGATCAGGGATGCCGCCATGCCCTGCTCGTCATCAAGCAGAACTTTCAGAACATGTTCGGCAGAAAACTGCTGGTGATTTTCCGCAAGCGCAAAAGTCTGCGCCGATTGCAGAAAACCGCGCACACGCTCGGAGTATTTTTCAATATTCATAGTCGAACCTCCATATACCGGCCCGCCCGCTTTCGGCACGGCTCCGGGTGTTTGGGTTGAGGCTCCCTCAAAGGCAAGCCCCGCTACGGCAGTCGCGTTTTACAGATTTCACGATTGCCGCCTCTTGATGGGCGGATACCGCTGAGCGCGACATCCGGCCTTCCTGCACGAATATGGGAGGCATTTTCATCGGTTTAAAGGGGGCAAGGAAAACGACTGATCGCGAAATTTTCGCCGGACTTGACAGGCATCAAGCCCGCTCGCCGCTATTTCCCCGTTCGGCCGCCGCCAAGGCGTTTATGTCCGGCCCCGGAAACGAAAAAAACTCCGGCAAGCCGGAGTTTTTCAATCGCGTTTTTTGAAACCCTGCTTATTCGGCAGCGTTTTCAAGTGTGGCTGGTGTTGCCTCGTCGCCGGCTGGCGCATCTTCGCCTTCGGCACCTTCAGCAGTCGCAGTGCGGCGCGGACGACGCGGGCGCGGGCCGGTGGCGCGGCGGGTCTTCGGTGCGCGCTCGGTTGCCGGTGCTTCCGTCTGCTGCTGTTCTTCCTCGACGGCCACTTCCATGGGCGTGCCTTCGATCACGGGCTGAGGCGCCTGGCTGGCGTCGTAAACCGGCTGCTGGCGTTCATCCGAAGCCTGCGGCTGGCGCGGCTGGCGCTCTTGCCGTTCCCGACGGTCGGGACGCTCGCGGCGTTCCTGACGCGGTTCGGACCGCTCCTGCCGCTCCGGCTGTTGCTGAACCGGCTGCTGCTGAACCCGTTCCTGCTGTTCGAACTGCTGCTGCGATGCACCATCGTCGCCGTCGTTCATATCCATATCGTCGGCATCCGAACCACTGTATTCGCCACGCTCGTCGCGCTGGAAGCGCTCCTGCATCTGGGCCTGAGCCGTGGCGATGATACGGTTGTAATGTTCAGCGTGCTGCAGATAATTTTCAGCGATCACGCGGTCGCCGGCACTCTGCGCGTCCCGCGCAAGGGTGGCGTATTTTTCCGCTATATGCTGGGCTGTGCCACGAATCTTAACATCGGGACCGGAGCTGTCATAAGTCCTGGTGAGCGGGTTACCGCCCTTGCGGTTGAAGTTGTTATTGTTACCGCCACCATTGTTATTGTTGTTGTTGCTTCCACGCCCCCGGCCGCGCTTGTTTTGCTGTCCTGGCCTCATCAATTGCTCACCTGAATTCTGTTTTGCTGACAATCTGGTTATTTTCATGCAATTCCGGGCGGAAAACCGCTGGAAACTTTTCCTGAAATTGCTCCATTACGCGCCCCGCTGGAGATAACCCCAGACAAGACCCCGCGTATGACGACCGGTCGCGCAAAATGCTGCAACGAGCCACCTGCGAACAAAGTTTACTGATTCACATGCCGGAAACGCCCAGCCTTCAGGGTTCTCAAAAGAACCCGCTTCGGGACTGACCCATACCCTGACGAATCTAAATCCGTCCTCAGCCACCCGGCATGTGGCGGCAAACTATCCCGCTTCATGCGGAAATCCAAGCCTTTTCTTTTGCTGTGCAAAATATCCTTGCAAATAATCCGCAATCATACCGCGAACAACTATCTCCGGAAGGTCAAAACTCTGTCGTTGTCGCCATAATCCTTCACGGCGTCCAGAAGAGAGAAGCCGTGGGATGCAAATATCGCGGAAACATCAAGCCTTTGATCGAAACCGATCTCCACACCGACTATCCCGTTTTCCACAAGAAAGCGGCCTGCATCGGCAGCAATGAGGCGGTACGGTGCAAGGCCGTCCTGACCTCCGTCCAGCGCCGCCATCGGATCGTGATGGCGAACCTCTCGGTCGAGCGTTGTCACGATATCGCTTCTTATATAAGGCGGATTCGACACAATTATGTCAAAGCTGCCGGAGATTTTTTCGAACCAGTCGCTCCGCAGGGTTTCAAAACGCGAGGAGAGACCATTGCGGGTAGCGTTTTTGGCGGCCGTTTCCAGCGCATCGGCGGAAATATCGCTGCCTATGCCAGTCGCTTGCGGGCATTCCTTGAGAAGCGCCAGACAGATAGCACCCGTGCCCGTACCCAGATCGAGAATGCGGGCGCTGCCCTTGTCGGCAGCAGTTTTTTTCAATGCCGGCAGCAACGTATCGACGAGAATTTCCGTATCCGGGCGAGGTTCGAGCGTCTCCTTCGACAAAAGAAGATCGAGCCCGTGAAACTCCCTGTGGCCGAGGATGCGATGGACCGGTTCTCCGCCTGCACGCCTTTCGACCATGGTGGCGATGCGGGCGCTTTCTTCCAGAGTGACGGAATGGTCCGGTTTCATCACGAAATCGGTCAAGGAAAAGCCGGTGACATCAGCAATCAGCAAGCGCGCATCGAGAAGCGGATCGGCGATGCCCGCCGCTAGCAGCCGTTTGCGGGCTGCGGCAAGCTCGGTCGAAACGGTTCCGTCAGCGCCGCCGCTCAAAGCTGCTGTTCGCCGAGCTGGGCAAGCTGGCCGGCCTGATAATCGGCAATCAGCGCATCGACAAGCTCGTCGATCTCGCCTTCGATCATCCGGTCGAGCTTGTAGAGCGTCAGGTTGATGCGGTGATCGGTGACCCGCCCCTGCGGAAAATTATAGGTGCGGATGCGCTCGGAACGGTCGCCGGAGCCGACCTGACTCTTGCGGTCGGCCGAACGCTCACTGTCCACCTTCTGACGCTCGATGTCGTAAAGACGCGAACGCAGCACCTGCATCGCCTTGGCGCGGTTCTGGTGCTGCGACTTTTCAGAACTGGTGACGATCAATCCCGTAGGCAGATGGGTGATGCGAACGGCCGAGTCGGTGGTGTTGACGTGCTGGCCGCCGGCACCGGAAGCGCGCATCGTATCGATGCGAATGTCTTCCGGGCGGATTTCGACATCGATATCTTCGGCCTCCGGCAGCACCGCAACGGTGGCTGCCGAGGTGTGGATGCGGCCGCTCGCCTCGGTCTCCGGCACACGCTGCACCCGGTGCACGCCGGATTCGAATTTCAGCTTGGAGAACACCCCTCGCCCGCTAATCGTGGCGATGATTTCCTTATAACCGCCCGCTTCGCCTTCGCTGGCGGAAAGAACTTCGACTTTCCAGCCCTTGTTCGATGCGAAGCGCTCATACATGCGGAACAGGTCACCCGCAAAAAGGGCCGCTTCAGACCCGCCGGTGCCGGCGCGGATTTCGAGGATGGCGCTTTTTTCGTCCGCCGCGTCCTTCGGGAGCAGCAGGACCTGCATCTCCTTCTCAAGCTCGCCTATTCGGGCCTCGACCTCCGGCAGCTCCATTTCCGCCAGATCGCGCATGTCCTTGTCGGTCGTCTTGTCGGCAAGCAGCGCCTCGAGATCGGCGGCCTCGGAGATGGCCTTCTCGTATTCGCGGACTTTCTTCACGACCGGCTCAAGTTCGGAATATTCCGAAGCCAGCTTCACATAGACGTCCGCTGCCGGACCAGCCGACATCCGCGCTTCGATCTCTCCGAAACGCCTTTCCAGTTCGCGCATTTTTTCGACGGGAAGCTTCGCCACCAGTCACTCCGATTATGAATACAGGTCTTTTAAATGGGAATGGAATGCGTCGCGGCAAAGCGTAACAACACCTCGCGCGCGCTTTCCAGCGAATTATGATCGTCAAGCGCAGCGTTCAGCTCGTCGGCAAGGCGCGCGGCATCAAGCCCGAGCAGCATGGCCTTGACCGGGCCGATCGCCGTCGGCGACATGGAAACCGAACGGAACCCAAGGCCGATCAAAGCCATGGCCGAAAGCGGCTTACTTGCCATTTCGCCGCAAAGCGTGACTGCGGTGTGGTGCTTTTCGCCGGCGCGCACGATATCGCGCAGAATGCGCAGGAACGGCTTGCCCAGATTGTCGAAACGATCCGAAACCCGTGCATTGCCGCGATCGACCGCCATCGAAAACTGGAACAGGTCGTTCGAACCGACGGAGACGAAATCCACCTCCTGCATCAGCTCATCGAGCTGCCACATCAAGGACGGCACTTCCAGCATTGCCCCGAATTGCAGCTTTTTCGGCAGCGCATGGCTGAATTTCGAAAGATGCTGCACTTCTTTCTGAAGCAGATCGCGTGCAGCGCGGATTTCGGAAACCTCCGTCACCATCGGCAGCATCATGCGCAGTTCCGCACCGGACGCTGCGCGGAGAAGCGCGCGCATCTGCGTGCGCATCAGGCCCGGACGGTCGAGCGACAGGCGGATCGCCCGCCAGCCCAGCGCCGGGTTTTCCTCTTCCTGGCCACGCATATAAGAAACGACCTTGTCGCCGCCGATATCCAGCGTGCGGAAAGTGACGCTCTTGCCCTTCGCCTGCCGCAGCACGGAACGGTAAAACGCTTCCTGCTCCTCGCCCTTGGGCATGTTGGAGGCGATCATGAACTGCAACTCGGTGCGGAAGAGGCCGATGCCATCGGCACCCGATTCCTCGAGCTGCGGTAAATCAACGAGGAGGCCCGCATTCATCTTGAGGTTGACCTTCTGGCCATCCTTAGTGATCGGCTCGACATTGCGAAGCGCGCGGAACTGCTCCTGGCGCTTGGCGCGCAGGCGCACCTTTTCCTCATAGGCGCGCTGCAAATCCGACATGGGACGCAGATGCACCTGGCCGTCATCACCGTCGATGATGATGGGATCGTTATTTTCAGCAAGTGCGACGATGCCCGTCGCCTGGCCGATGATCGGAATGCCCATGGCGCGCGCCACGATGACGACGTGGCTCGTCACCGCACCGTCTTCAAGCACCAGGCCGCGCAATTTCTCACGCGGATAATCCAGCAATTCGGCGGCACCCATGGCGCGCGCCAGAACGATGGCGTCCAGCGGAAAATCATGCTCGGGGCTGCGACCGCCGAAACCGATCAGCTGGCGCAGCAGGCGGTTGGCGAGATCGTCGAAATCATGCATGCGCTCGCGCAGATAGGGATCGGTCAGGCGCATCATGCGCGCCTTGGTGTCGCTCTGCACTTTCTCGACAGCGGCTTCCGCCGTCAGGCCGTTGCGGATGGCTTCTTCCATGCGCCGCACCCAGCCCTGATCGTGGGCGAACATGCGGTAGGTCTCGAGAACCTCGCGGTGCTCCCCCTCGGTCGGCACGTCGCGGCGCTGCAACATGTCGTCAATCGACAGGCGCAGCGAACCGATGGCGTCGGCAAGACGCAGGATTTCCGTATCGGCATCCTCGTTGAGCAGATTGGTGACAACTATACGCGGGTCGTGCAGCACGACGTGACCAAGGCCGATGCCTTCGCCATAAGCGTCGCCATCGATGGAAACGGCACGTGTCAGGTCCAGTTCCACGCCGGGGCGGGTGATCTTTTTCAGCTCGCCGCTCGCCACTATTTCAGCGATGAGCATTGCGGTCGTCTCGAGCGCCTCAACCTCATCCTCCCGGTATGTTCGGCTGACCTTGTTCTGGACCACAAGAACGCCAAGAGTGCGACCGGAGCGCAAAATCGGCACGCCGAGGAAGGAATGATAAATTTCCTCACCGGTTTCAGGAAGATAGCGGAAAGCTGGATGCGCCTGCGCATCGGAAAGATTGAGAGGTTGGGCAGAAGCGGCAATGGTGCCGACAAGACCCTGCCCCATTTTCAGCTGGGCAAGATGCACGGCATCCTTGTTGAGACCTTCGGTGGCGTAAAGCTCCAGCACGCTGTCGGAGCGCAGCACGTAGACCGAGCAAACCTCCGCAACCATGTTGCTGGCTATCTGACGGACGATCTGGTCGAGACGGTCCTGCGGCTCAAGGTGCTCCGCCATCATCTCGCGCAGCCGCTTGAGCAGGACGCGCGGACCTGCGGAAAGATCTCTCATCGCGTTTGCTCCCCGACGCTTCCGATCCGAATGTCATAATATTCGAGAATCAAAACGTCATTTAAAAAATTTATAGCGCGAGAAGCGCGTCCCGCAAGGGACACGCTTTCATGAAACGCCACATCGGAAGAACGCAACCCCGAAGAATCGGAGCATCGGAAACCGATGTCTCGGATTAAGCCTTATCGAGACCGTAGGCGGAATGCAAAGTGCGAACGGCAAGTTCGGCATAGGCGCCGTCGATCAGGATCGAAATCTTGATCTCGGAGGTGGTGATTGCCTTGATGTTGATGTTCTTCTCGGCAAGCGCCTTGAAGGCGCTGGCGGCAACGCCCGCATGGCTGCGCATGCCGATGCCGATGACCGAAACCTTGGCAAGGCCGGTCTCGTTCTGCGCGACGTCGAAGCCGATCTGGGCCTTGTTCTCGTCCAGAACGCGCAGAGCCTTGGCAACGTCACCGAAGGGAACGGTGAAGGTCATGTCGGTGCGCGATCCGTCTTCGGAAATGTTCTGCACGATCATATCGACGTTGATATGCGCTTCGGCCAGCGGCCCGAAGATCGCGGCGGAGACGCCAGGACGGTCGGCCACGCGGCGCAGCGAGATCTGTGCTTCATCCTTGGCATAGGCGATGCCGGTTACGACTTCCTGTTCCACGATTTCTTCCTCGTCACAAATCAAAGTACCGGGCGGGTTGATGAGGTCGCCCATGCCCGGCGCATCGGGATCCTCGAAACTGGAGCGAACGAAGGTGCGCACCTTGTGTACCATGGCAAGTTCGACGGAGCGAACCTGCAGAACCTTCGCACCGAGCGACGCCATTTCGAGCATTTCCTCGAAAGCGATCTTCTTCATGCGGCGAGCCTTGGGCTCGATGCGCGGATCGGTGGTGTAGACGCCATCGACATCGGTATAGATATCGCAGCGATCCGCCTTGACGGCGGCGGCGATGGCAACGGCCGATGTGTCCGAACCGCCGCGACCGAGCGTCGCGATGCGGTTATCAGGGCCGATGCCCTGGAAACCGGCAACGACGGCAACCTGGCCCTCGCCCATGCGGTGGACGATATCCGAACCGTCAATCTCGAGAATGCGGGCGGCGCCATGCGCATTGTCGGTGCGGATGGGGATCTGCCAGCCCTGCCAGGAGCGTGCGTTGATACCCATGGATTGCAGCGTGATCGCCAGGAGACCTGACGTCACCTGCTCGCCGGATGCCACGACCGCGTCGTATTCGCGCGCATCGTAGAAGGAAGCGGCGTTGGCGCCGGCCACCTTCGCAGCATTCTGCACCCAGTCCACCAACTCGTTGGTTTTGCCGGACATGGCGGAAACGACCACGGCCACTTCATGGCCGGCATCCACTTCGCGTTTCACATGCCGTGCGACATTGTGAATGCGTTCGAGGTTCGCGACGGACGTGCCGCCGAATTTCATGACAATGCGAGCCATAGCCTTGACCAGTACCATCCCATTTTCCCGCAGACCCTTCCGGGCGGGCGGACAAGAACACATCCAGTCGGCTCTTTCCGATAAAGAGCCTGAAGTTGCGGGTCTCTTAGCGAAAAGGTGGAGGCCACGCAATGCCGTTTATGAACCATGCGGTACGCCTTTATTTTGCACGTCGGCAAAAGAACGGCATGGCACGAAAACACACGCTCTGAGGCCGCGACATGAAAGAGCGTACCGCCGTGCACTGTACAAACGGGCATATTCGCAGTATGGAGCGCGGCAATGCAACCGGCCAGATGGCCGAAATGGCCCGCATTGGCTGCCCCGGACACTTTAGGACCTATTGGTTTCGGGCGGATGTGGGCAGCTCCATATCCGAAAGACGGTAGATGACAGACACCCAGGGTATCGCCCCGGCGATCGCGCAGGCGTTGGAAAAACGCGGTTACAAAGACTTGACCCCCGTACAGCTGGCGATGCTTTCGCCCGAACTGGCCGATAAGGATGCGCTTGTTTCCGCGCAGACCGGTTCCGGCAAGACGGTTGCCTTCGGCATCGCGCTTGCGACGACGCTGCTGCGCGACACCGGCCGTTTCGGTCAGGCTTCCGCGCCCCTGGCCCTTGCCATTGCGCCAACCCGCGAACTGGCCATGCAGGTCAAGCGCGAGCTGGAATGGCTTTATGAATTCGCTGGCGTGTCGATCGCGTCCTGCGTTGGCGGCATGGATATCCGCAGCGAACGCCGGTCGCTGGAGCGCGGCGCCCACATCATCGTCGGCACCCCCGGCCGTCTCTGCGACCACATCAAGCGCGGCGCGCTCGATCTGTCGTCGCTGCGCGCCGTGGTGCTTGATGAGGCTGATGAGATGCTCGATCTCGGCTTCCGGGAAGATCTGGAATTCATTCTGGACGAATCGCCCGAGAGCCGCCGCACGCTGATGTTCTCGGCGACCGTTCCGCGCAGCATCGCCAAGCTTGCCGAAAGCTACCAGAAGAATGCGGTCCGTATCGCCACCGCCTCCGAACAGAAGCAGCATGTCGATATCGAATATCGCGCCTTGCTGGTGTCGCCCTCCGACCGGGAAAACGCCATCATCAATGCGCTGCGCTTTTACGAAGCGCGCAACGCCATCGTTTTCTGCTCGACCCGTGCAGCCGTCAATCACCTGACGGCCCGCCTGAACAATCGCGGCTTTTCTGTCGTGGCTCTCTCGGGCGAACTGACCCAGAACGAGCGCACGCACGCCCTGCAGGCCATGCGTGACGGCCGCGCCCGCGTTTGCGTGGCAACCGACGTTGCCGCGCGCGGTATCGATCTGCCGGGTCTGGAACTCGTCATCCACGCCGACCTGCCGACCAATTCGGAAACGCTTCTGCACCGTTCCGGCCGTACCGGCCGCGCCGGTCAGAAGGGCGTCAGCGCCGTTGTCGTTCCGGTGAGCCAGCGCCGCAAGGCCGAGCGCCTGCTGGAAGGCGCCAAGGTCAGCGCCGCGTGGGTTCGCCCGCCCTCGGTCGAAGAGATCGTCGAACGGGACGGCGCCCGGCTTCTGGCCGATCCGGCGCTCACCGAGGCCGTGGCCGACGACGAACGCGATTTCGTAAAGCAGCTGCTTGAGCAGCATGGCGCGGAAAAAGTCGCCGCCGCCTTCGTGCGCCTTTACCACGCAGGACGTTCCGCCCCGGAAGACATCACCGAAGTCGCGCTGGACAATACCCGCAAGCCGCGTCGCGACAGCTTCGAAACCACCGAAAACGATGCACCGCGCCGCGAACGGTCCGACTTTTCCGACAGCGCATGGTTTTCGCTTTCGGTCGGCCGCAAGCAGAGCGCCGAGCCGCGCTGGCTCATCCCCATGCTCTGCCGTTTCGGCAAGATCACCCGTCAGGATATCGGCGCCATCCGCATGCAGCAGACGGAGACCTTCGTGGAACTGGCGGCCGATGCCGTCGATCGTTTCACCTCCGCCATCGGCAAGGACATGATGCTCGAAAAGGGCATTCGCCTGAAGCAGCTGGAAGGCAAGCCGGAAATGACCGGCAGCGCCCGTGAAGACACCCGCCCGGCCACGGCCCAGCGGAAGTTCAACAAACCCAATAATGTTGCCAATAATGCTGGTGGCGCAGGCGACGACCGCAAGGCTGACGACAAGCCCTGGAAAAAGAAAAAGACCTTCGGCGACAAGCCCAAGTTCGAAGGCAAGAAAGACCGGCCTTTCGAAAAGCGCGGACCGAAACCGGCAAAGGGCTGAGGCCCGGCCAGTACCGTTCCGGTAAATCCTCGGCTTGAGGCCGGGGATAACGCCAGATAACCGGTGGATTTCCTCACAAAAAAAGCCCGGCATCGCTGCCGGGCTTTTTATTGTCTTGGTGGATCAGAACGTCAGGGCGCGGTCGCCGTTTTCGTCCTTGATACGGCTTGGAAGGCCGATCTTGTTCAGAAGGTTCAGGAAAGGCTGCGGCGGCAGTTCTTCCACATTGGCCATCTGCTTCACATCCCATTCGCCGGTGGCGATCAGCATTGCGGCCGCGACCGGCGGAACGCCGGCCGTGTAGGAAATGCCCTGCGATCCAACTTCTTCGTAGGCTTCCTTATGGTCGGCCACGTTGTAGATGAAGACTTCGCGTTCCTTGCCATCCTTGATGCCCTTGACGACATCGCCGATGCAGGTCTTGCCGACATAGTCGGGTGCGAGCGAAGACGGATCCGGCAAGACAGCCTTGACCACCTTCAGCGGCACCACTTCCAGACCTTCGGCGGTCTTGACCGGCTTTTCCGAGAGAAGACCGAGGTTCTTCAGCACGGTGAAGACGTTGATGTAGTGATCGCCGAAGCCCATCCAGAAGCGCACGTCGGCGCCGTCCATGTTTTTGGACAGCGAGTGCACTTCGTCATGGCCGGTCATATAGGCCTTTTGCTTGCCGACGACAGGCAGATCGAATTCCTGACCGACTTCGAACATCTGGTTCGTCTGCCACTCACCCTTCTGCCAGGAATAGACAACGCCGGTGAATTCGCGGAAGTTGATTTCCGGATCGAAGTTGGTGGAGAACCAGCGGCCGTGGCTGCCGGCATTGATATCGACGATATCGACCGAGGTGACCTTGTCGAAATATTCATCCTTGGCAAGGCGGGCATAGGCATTGACCACGCCCGGATCGAAGCCCACGCCGAGAATGGCGGTCACGCCCTTTTCCTTGCATTCGGCAGCGCGCTTCCACTCGTAGTTTCCGTACCACGGCGGCGCCTCGCAAATCTTGGTGGGATCCTCGTGGATCGCCGTATCCATATAAGCAACACCCGTGTCCATGCAGGCACGAAGAACGGACATGTTGACGAAAGCCGAACCGACGTTGATGACGATCTCTACGCCGGTTTTCGCAATCAAGGCTTTCGTCGCCTCGATATCCATCGCGTCAAGCGCATGGGCCTCAAGTTTCACATCTGTCTTGAGGCTCTTCTTTTCGCGTACGGACTCGACAATCTTGCGGCACTTTTCCAAAGTCCGTGACGCAATATGAATGTCTCCCAATACATCGCTGTTCTGGGCGCATTTATGCGCCACGACCTGTGCTACGCCACCGGCGCCGATGATCAGAACGTTCTTCTTCATTTCAGGTGATGCCTCCTTTTCCCCGCAGGGATGAGCTTCGTTTCATGTTAAAACAGGGTTTAAGACAGGCTTTGCTCGAAATCGGCAAAGTCGAATTCGCGAACGGCGCGGACGCTGCCGTCGAGTTCCTTGATGGCGATCGCCGGCATCTTCACGCCGTTGAACCAGTTCTTCTTGACCATGGTGTAACCGGCCGCATCCTCAAAGGAGATACGGTCACCGACCTTCAGCTCCTTGTCGAACCGGAAGTCGCCAAAAATATCGCCCGCAAGGCAGGATTTGCCGCAGACCATGTAGGGATGTTCGCCCTCATTCGGCAAAACCTTGGCGGTTTCGCGGTAGATCAGGAGGTCGAGCATATGCGCTTCGATGGAGCTGTCGACGATGGCGAGGTTCTTGCCATTGAACAGCGTGTCGAGAACCGTCACTTCGAGCGTCGTGCTCTTGGTGATCGAGGCTTCGCCCGGCTCCAGATAGACCTGCACGCCATATTTTTCCGAAAAGGCGCGCAGGCGATCGCAGAACTGGTCGAGTGGATAATTGTCGCCGGTAAAATGAATGCCGCCGCCGAGGCTGACCCATTCCGCCCGCGACAGGAGCGACCCGAATTTCTCTTCGATCTGCGTCAACATGCGGTCGAACAGCGAAAAATCGCCGTTTTCGCAATTGTTGTGGATCATGAAACCGGAAATCCGGTCCATGACCTTATCGACCTTCGCAACATCCCATTCGCCGAGACGGCTGAAGGGACGCGCCGGGTCGGCAAGATCGAAGCTCGAGGAGCTGACCTGCGGATTGAGGCGCAGACCACGGGTGATACCGGCGGCCTTCTCTGCAAAGCGTTCAAGCTGGCTGATGGAATTGAAGATGATCTTGTCGGCGTTCGAAACCACCTCGTCGATTTCGTAATCCGCATAGGCGACGGAATAGGCGTGGGTTTCGCCACCGAATTTCTCGCGGCCGAGACGCACTTCATAAAGCGACGATGAGGTGGTGCCGTCCATATATTGCGACATGAAATCGAACACCGACCATGTGGCAAAACATTTCAGCGCCAGAAGCGCCTTGGCGCCGGATTTTTCCCGCACATAGGCAATCTTCTCCATGTTGCGAAGAAGTTTTGTCTTGTCGATGAGGTAATAGGGCGTCTGAAGCATGGCGTTTCACATATTGATTGAAGTCAAGGTCCGTCTGGATGATGGGCCTTATATGATGCTTGTTACAGGAAAACAAATGTCCGGCATCGAATTCCCGGAAAATTGCCCTCGCCGGGAAATCGCCGGGAGAAAACGCGCCGGGCTGCGGAACCAAGCACGCATCGGCGCGTTTTAATCGCGGACAAGCGGAAGTTCCAGCTGCCGTTACGAAAGTTCGTAAGCGGTGGCGTACATCCGTGGCGGCAGTCTGTTTGACTTGGCGCCATTTCCATCAACGATGTTCCAGGAAGGACTTCACCTATGGCAAGCGTGCGTAGCAGCGTCAACGACAAGATCCAGCAATCCCTCGAAAACGGCGATGCAGCCGATGTGGCAGCCCAGCTTGCCCAGCTTCGCGAAGATCTGGCAAATCTTGCCAAGAGCGTCAAAGCTCTGGGCGTGGGTGCCTCGCATGAACTGAAGGCCCAGGCCGCCCGTGTGGCCGACGACGCGCTTACCGCTTCCGGCGAGATGGCCGACAGCGTTCGCAACGAAATTTCCTCGCTGAACGACAATCTGACGGATCAGGTCCAGAAGAACCCGTTGCAGTCCCTCGGCATCGCCGTCGGTGTCGGCTTCGTGCTCGCACTTCTCACACGTCGATAAGGCCGCATCATGCTTGAGGCATTGCTGGTCTATCTGGGAGACACCCAGCGTGAAGGACGCGTCGTGACGCGGCGCCTGCGCGCCACGATCATCCTCTGGGTATTGACCGGGGTATTTTTCCTGATCGCCTTTGTCGCTGCTGTCGTAGCGGGGTCGATTTATCTTGCCCGGCATGTCGGCGCGGGTCCGGCGGCGCTCGTGGTCGCCGGCACGGCGTTTCTGCTCGGCGTCATCATGCTGGTGGCGCTGGCCATCGTCAAACGTCCCCGAGCCTATGCCACAAGGCGGCCCGTCGCATCCTTGACGGCGGCTCCCTTGACCGCAGCGCCTCTCGCCTTGCAATCGCTGCTGACGCTGGCGATCCAGGCACGCCCCTATGCAACGCTGGCCGTTGCCATGGCCGCCGGTTTTCTGGCGACCAGAGCCAATACCCGGAAAAAGAATTAGGCACGCCTTCGGGCGTGTTTCCGGCTTTTCTCAAACTCTGATTTACTGCTGCGCATCCAGACCATGGATGCGCAGTTTTTTTTATGTTACCCGCGATGGATAGATTGGTTGATGGTACCCGGTGCCACACCGCCCTTAATTTGAACAAAGTGAAATACAGTCTCCCGCACGTCCCATATTTTTTCTGAAAGGCGATTGATGAAGAAGAAAGTCCTTGTCGTCGGCGGTGCCGGCTATATCGGTTCGCATACCTGCCTTCTCCTGTCCGAGCGAGGATATGAACCGGTCGTTTTCGACAATCTGTCCAATGGGCATGAGGAATTCGTCCGCTGGGGACCCTTCGAGCAAGGCGACATTCGCGACCGCGCGCGGCTGGACGAAGTGTTCGCCAAGCACCAGCCGGAGGCCGTGCTCCACTTTGCGGCGCTGATCGAAGTCGGCGAATCGGTCAAGCAGCCGGTGGCTTTCTACGACAACAACGTCATCGGTTCGCTCAACCTTCTGTCCGCCGCAATCGATGCCGGGGTGACGGCATTTGTTTTCTCCTCCACCTGCGCCACCTATGGTTTGCCGGAACAGGTGCCGATCGACGAGACGCACCGTCAGGCGCCGATCAACCCCTATGGCCGCACCAAATGGGTGGTCGAGCAGGCGCTGAAGGATTACAGCACCTATAAGGGCCTGCGCTCGGTCATGCTGCGCTATTTCAACGCCGCCGGCGCGGATTTCGAAGGCCGCATCGGCGAATGGCACAAGCCGGAAACCCACGCGATCCCGCTCGCCATCGAGGCGGCACTCGGTCGGCGTCAGGGCTTCAAGGTGTTCGGCACGGATTACGACACCCGCGACGGCACCTGCGTTCGTGACTACATCCACATTCTCGATCTTGCCGACGCCCATGTGCGGGCGGTGGACTATCTGCTGGCAGGCGGTGAAACGGTTGAACTCAACCTCGGCACCGGCACCGGCACGACGGTCAAGGAATTGCTGGCAGCGATCTCGGACGTATCCGGCCGCCCCTTCCCCGTGGAATATACCGACCGCCGCGATGGCGATTCCACCACCCTCGTCGCCAATAACGACAAGGCAAAGGCGGTCTTGGGCTGGGAGCCGCGTTATTCCCTGGCCGATATCATCAAATCCGCCTGGGCCTGGCATTCCTCGCGCAACGCCGGCGATTGATCGACGACTAGGCAAAACAAAAAAGACACCGGCCTTTGGCCGGTGTCTCTCGCGGGACGCCTGTTGAGGTCGGTCCCGCTCCCGCCTCCCAGGTAAGGGGATCAGGGCTTGGTGGCGGACGTCGTGCTGCTGTCAGGAGCAGCCGGCGTTGCCGCATTCTTTTCGCTGGCCTGCTGTTCCAGCGTCTTGAATTCCGGCGCGGCCTTCAGCGTTTCCGCCGTTTCCGTGGTCGTCAGGCGAATGGTGCCGTCCTGCGCATTGCGGGTCATCGTTACCTTGTCCATCGGAACAGCAACGTCCTTGGCACCGATGCCGAGGAAACCGCCAACGCCGATCACGGCTGCGACGAGACCGCCATCTTTTTCCATGATGAGGTTGGTGACGTTACCGATGCTCTCATCGGCTGCGGTATAAACCGACTTGCCGATATAGTCATTGGCGCTGATCTGCGTTTCGCCCTGCTGGGAGATGTAAGCTCCACCAGTGGTCGCGGCGGCGCTATCATTGGCCATGGGAGCCGCAGGCGCCATCGGGGTGGCCGGAGGCGTTGCCGGTTCCGTCTGCGCACTCGGATTTGCCGGTGCAGGCTGGGTCGTACCCTGGGCGATGGCAAGCGGCGCGAAAGCCGTCGTGCCCATCAGGGCGGCGGTGACGAGTATCGTAAGTTTCTTTGCCATTTTCGTACCTTCCTTTCATCGTTTTCGACTGGCCGGGGCGGTGGCGAATTTCGCTTCCGCTCCATGACCGGTTCGCTTTGCAAACGGGTGGGCCATTGAAATGGTTCCGATTTTTTCCGTCGCAGCGAGGCAATTGCTACATATTGCGGCGACTGAGCAAAAAAATCAGGCATTGCTAAAGGAGGACGGCGCGGTATTATCCTTGGCGTAACAATGCCGTAACTGCCGGAGTTTTTGGATGCCTCAACCCGGCAACAGATTGAAAGACATGTTCTCGGTTTTGCGGCGACGCAGCGCGAATTTTTTCCCGACTGCCTCCATTGGAACCTATCTGGTGGTGATGGCAACCGTCATCACCCTGCCGCTCATCCTTTTCGGCGGTTATCTGATGCTGCGCCTTGAAGCCGAAAAACGCGACGACCTGCAACGGGAGACGATCGAGGATGTCCGCGTCGTCAGCCGCAACATCGACCGGCGCCTGCAGGAAATCGCCACCTCGCTCAATCTTCTGTCGCAATTCCCGGAACTTGAGAGCGGCAATCTCTCCGCTTTTCAGGGACGTGTCGCCGAAAGCCTGAAACGGCAGGGCCTGTACGCCATTCTCGCCAACAGGGAGGGCGAACAGTATCTCAATACCCGGCTACCGTTTGGCCAACCGCTCGGCAAGGTGTCGGACGACGCCAAGCTGGCAAAGGCAATCGACTCCCGCCGCGTCACCGTCTCGGACATGTTTTTCGGCGCGACGAGCAAGGAATGGGTTTTCAACGTTACCCTGCCGCTCGACCCCAATCTGGGTTCTGCCGGAGATGCCCTGATCCTGACGCAGAATGCCAGCGACCTGAGCCGGCTGATCCCCACGGAAAACCTGCCGCGCAACTGGGCGGTCGCGATTATCGACGGCACCAATCGCGTTGTCGTTTCCAGCGCGCAGAAGGAGGCGGAGGTGGGCAAGCCGTTTGCCTCAGCCGCCGTTCTTTCGGAAATGCAGGCCTTCAGCGGCAATTTCTTCGACGATAAGGGCAACCTCTACGCCTATGCGCAATTGCCGGGCTGGCAATGGCGCACGGTGATGTGGGGACCGCTGGCCGCAAGTCAGGCAGCACTTGTCGATACCTGGCGGCAAATGATGATCGGCAGCACGATGCTGGTGCTGATCGCCATCGGCGGCGCTTATCTTGTCGGCCGGCAATTGCGCAGCTCGATCCGCGACCTCACCCGCATGGCTGAACGCATCGGTGAAGGCGAGATCGTGGCGCCCGTCGATACCAAGATCAAGGAGGCCAACCAGGTCGCCGTTGCGCTTTCCAACGCTTCCTTCGACCGAAGCCAGTCGGAAGAACGGCTGCAACTCCTGCTGCACGAACTGGTTCATCGCTCCAAGAACATTCTGACGCTGGTTCAGGCTATGATCCGGCAATTGGGGCGTGAGAACAAAAGCATCCCGGAGTTCCAGAAGGAAGTGGATCACCGCCTGCGCGGGCTTGGAATGTCGATCCGGGCCTTGGCGGAGGTTCAATGGCAGGGCTTGCCGATCCGTAAGCTGATCGAGACCCACCTCGAGGTCTTCGGCTCCGTTTCGGAGCGTTTCGAGCTGTCGGGAGACGATTTCATGCTTTCCCCGGAAGCGGCCCAGAATTTCGGGCTCGTGGTGCACGAGCTGACGACGAATTCCATCAAATATGGTGCGCTGTCGGTTGCGCCCGGAAAAATCACCGTGCGCTGGAAGCCGCTCGAAAAAGACGGACGGCAGATGCTGCATATCGTCTGGACGGAAACGGGCGGGCCGCCGGCGGCGGAACCGAGCCGCAAGGGCTTTGGCACCACGGTCATCAAAAGGCATGCGGAAGGCGCCTTCGGCGGACAGGTGGTGACGGAATATCGCGAAACCGGGTTCGAATGGTCGCTGGAAGCGCCGATGCGCTATTTTACGCCCAGGCGATCCGATCAGACGAGCCCGCATTGAAGGCTGCTTGCCGGACCGGATCCGCATCACCAGACAAAAAACGGCTGGCAATTTCGCTCCTTGTTAAAAAAATGCATTTTTGTGGAACCGAATGCGGGCGGATGCATTTTTACTGCAGGCCAAGCAATTCCCCCGTCCCCGCCTGAAGCTTGGCTGACAATAAACAGGTTTCGCCCTGAAAACCTGTCGTTAGAAAAAGCACGGCTCTTTCATGGGCCGTGCTTTTTTATTGTGCGCTCACAAAAACGGCTCGCGTTGCGAACCGCGAGCCATCATTTCCAAATTTCAGATGTCAGCCACGTCGGCGGCGGGAAATTTCAGCCGGTAGACGATCCGCTCCGGCGTCAGCTGATATTCGGCGCTTCCCCCCAATGCGGATGGAACCACCTTTTCCAGCACGACGCTGCCGAAACTGCCGCGCCGCGCCTGTGCCGGCTCTTTCGACGGTGTGATCGGCTCTACCCACTCGACGATGCAAAGATCACCTTCCTGGCGGCATTGCAGTGAGATCGGCTGGTGATAGGCAAGATTGCCGCTATGGCTGACCGTATTGACGACCAGTTCATGGAAAGCCAGCCCGATGTACAGTGCCCCATTCGGATTGAGCAGCAGGTTTTCGCCTTCCATGTGGATGAGGTTCGGATATTCCGGCACATAGAGATCGAATTGCTGGCGAAGAAGCTCGAATATGCGGGCGCCTCTCCAGTCGGAATCGGTGATGAGATCCTGACTTTGGGCAAGAGCGTGCAACCTGCCGCGGAATTTGCGCAGGAAATCATCCTTGGTCAGGCTGAAACGGGCCGTCTGGCCCGCAAGGCTCTGGATGATCGCCAAGAGGTTCTTCGACCGGTGGCTGACCTCGCGCAGCAACGATCGCAACAGCTGCTCGCGACGCCGTTCCGCCGTCACCTCGCGAATGGTGGTTTTCATCACCGTCTGTTTCGCCTGGTTAAGGGTGGAATGGATCTGGAACTGGAAAACCCGGTCATTGCCGGCGTTGACTTCCAGCATGCCCCGGCTGCCCGCCACATTCATATCTTTTTTCAGTTCGGCAAGCCGCTCGGAAAGATCGGTGCCGAACACATTTTCATCGGTGGGATGGGAATCGGTCGGCAAACGCCAGACATCCGGCAGGTTGGCCACGAATATGTAATCGCGGTTCCAGTCCTGCAACATGACTGTCTCACCCGAATCGAGCAAGGCGAGGACGAGCGAATCGTGCAATTCGCTCTCGTTCCTCTCCGCGTTATGCCATGCCAGCCGATGCAAATTCGCCTCCATGCAGAAGGTCGCAGGAAAATCCCCACGACCATGACCGCCAACGCCGGGAAACAGGACTTGTTCCCGGACCGTCTAATGTTTCGGCAAATTTCACGCCGCGACGCGCGAGCTTTCGTTGAAGAACAGGGCCTGGCTGATAAGCGCCTTCACCATGTCCGGATTGAACGGCTTGGTGACGAGGAATGTCGGCTCGGGCCGCTCACCCGTCAAAAGACGTTCAGGGAAGGCCGTGATGAAGATCACCGGCAAAGATGTCATCTGAAGGATGTCCTTCATGGCATCAAGCCCGGAGCTGCCATCGGCAAGCTGGATGTCGGCAAGGATCATCTTCGGCTGAGTGCGATTGAAGAGATCGATCGCCTCCGTATGCGTGCGGGCGATGCCGGTGACGCGATGGCCGAGATCGGTGACCATCTGCTCGATATCCATGGCGATCAGAGGCTCGTCCTCGATGATCATGATATCGGTTGCAACCTGGCGGGCGATTTCCGAGGCTGCCTCGTCGATCAGCTGGCTGATCTGCTCTTCAGACACCTGCAGAACCTCTGCCGCTTCCGAAGACGTGAACTCTTCGACCGTGGTCAACAGGAAAGCCTGGCGTGCGAGCGCTGGCACCGCAGAGAGGTTGGCGGAAGCGCGCTTTTCCCAACCCGACAGGTTTTCATCGGCCTTAATATTGATCGTGACGGAACTAAAAATCGATACGAACAATTGATAAAGCGAAACACGATCGTTGCTTGTCTGCGGGAAGATGCTGATATCGGCGATCAGAGCTTCGAGTGTTGCTGCAACATAGGCGTCGCCCGTGGATTGAGAGCCGCAAACGGCACGCGCGAACCTGCGCAGATATGGCAGGTGCGGTGCGATGCGTGTAGAAACTGACATGGAATTCTCCCCTTTCATGCGGTCTGCAACGCAAACCCAAGATAGCAACGTGCGCATAGCAAAAAAAGTTCCAGATCGCCGGAACTATTTTTTTCATCGCGCATTCTTGTCACGACACAAAAGGAATACCGGACGTTATGAACATATTTCAATCGGACACAGAATCTCCGGACAATCCGGCCAACCCTCAGGTACCACACTCCGGGCGAGCGGTGATTTCACGCAAGCTCAGGGAACTCTACGATGCCGTTCAGGACGAAGGCATCCCTGATAAATTCCTCGACCTTCTCGAAAAACTCGATGAAGCCGAAAACAGAGCCAACGAAAAGGCGTCGGGGGAATGATGGCGAAAGAGCCGGAGCAGACAGAATACAATTTCAAGCGGGAAATGCTGGCAGCACTGCCAAACCTGCGAGCCTTCGCGATCTCACTCATCCGCTCGAGGGACCGCGCTGACGACCTCGTGCAGGATACGATCATGAAGGCCTGGGCGAAACAGGACAGTTTCCAGCCAGGCACCAACATGCGCGCATGGCTGGTGACGATCCTGCGCAACGAATTTTACAGCCAGATCCGCAAGTCCGGTCGCGAAGTTCAGGATACGGACGGGGTTTACACCTCGCGCCTGTCGGTGCCGCCGGAACAGCATGGCTCCGTCGATCTTCAGGATTTTCGCACCGCACTGGCAAAATTGCCTGACGACCAGCGCGAGGCGATCCTGCTGATCGGCGCCTCCGGTTTTGCGTACGAGGAAGCGGCCGAAATTTGCGGTTGCCCTGTCGGTACGATCAAGAGCCGTGTCAGCCGCGCCCGTTTGCGCCTGCAGGAACTTCTCGGCATCGAAAACGAAAACGAGTTCGGTCCCGACGCGCAGATGAGCGCCGTGACGGCAGCAGCCACCGCGCGCTGAACCGGCACAATTTACCAAGCATCGAACGGGTAGGCTCGCGCCTGCCCGTTTTTCTTTGCCGCCTCGTCAGATACCGGTCTCCTTGACCGATTGCATCACCACGAATGTCGAGGTGTTGGATACCGATGGCAGGCTGGAGATTTTTTCGCCGAGCACCCTTCGGTATTTGCGGATATCGCTGGTGCGCACCTTCAGCAGATAATCGAAGGCACCGGCGATCATGTGGCATTCCTCCACTTCCTTGATCTTGCGCACCGCCGTGTTGAATTCCTCCAGTGCCTTTTCCCGCGTATCGGAAAGCTTGACCTCCGCGAAGGCGATATGGTCGACGCCCAGTTTCTGCGGATTGAGCACCGCACGGAAGCCCAGAATATAGCCCTCATCCACCAGCCGTTTGAGCCGCGTCTGGCACGGTGTCTTGGAGAGGCCGACAATTTTCGACAGTTGCAGCACCGACATGCGCCCGTCTTCACTGAGAGCCTCGAGGATCTTGAGATCGAAGTGATCCAGATCGTCTGTTTTATGACTGTTTGCCATGTGATTTTAAACCAAATCCGAATAATAAAAGTTCATATGGCCTGTTCTACGCTCAAAATAGGACCATAGCAATTTTTACGGCGATGATATTGTGCGTGGCAGGGTGACAAGCGGCGAGTGGGGGACACGACGCCGCTGACAGTCTGCCTTCAACCGCTTTTTCAGGATTTTCAGAATGGCCAATGGTGCAAGCAAAGCCGATGGTAACCCGCAGCAGGTGGGGAACGGCATTTTCCAGAATTTTGCACCGCCCGTGCGCGAGCAGAACCGGCTCCGCCAGGCGATCACCGCCGCTTACCGCCGCCCGGAGGAAGAGTGCATGGCGCCCCTGATCGAGGCGGCAACCGTGACGTCAGAGCAGGCGACGGCCATTCGCACCACGGCAACCAAGCTGATCGAGGCGTTGCGCGCCAAGACCAAAGGCACCGGCGTCGAAGGGCTGGTGCAGGAATATTCGCTTTCCAGCCATGAGGGCGTGGCCCTGATGTGCCTTGCCGAAGCGCTGCTGCGCATTCCCGACACCGCCACCCGCGATGCGCTGATCCGCGACAAGATCGCCCGTGGCGACTGGAAGTCCCACATCGGCGGCGGGCGCTCGCTATTCGTCAATGCCGCCACCTGGGGCCTCGTCATTACCGGCAAGCTCACCTCGACGGTCAATGACAGCGGCCTTTCGGCGGCGCTGACCAAGCTGATTGCGCGGGCCGGCGAACCCGTCATTCGTCGCGGCGTCGACATGGCGATGCGCATGATGGGCGAGCAATTCGTCACCGGCGAAACGATCGGCGAAGCGATCAAGCGCTCCAAGCCGCTGGAGGAACAGGGCTTCCAATATTCCTACGACATGCTGGGTGAAGCCGCGACGACCGCGAAGGACGCGGAGCGTTATTACAAGGACTACGAAAACGCCATTCACGCCATCGGCAAGGCCTCCGCCGGGCGTGGCATCTATGGCGGGCCGGGCATTTCCATCAAGCTTTCGGCGCTGCATCCGCGTTATGCGCGTGCGCAGGCGGAGCGGGTGATGGCGGAGCTTCTGCCACGTGTGAAATCCCTGATGCTGCTCAGCCAAGAGATACGATATCGGCCTCAACATCGATGCCGAGGAGGCGGACCGGCTGGAACTGTCGCTCGATATTCTGGAAGAACTGGCGCTCGACAAGGATCTCGCCGGCTGGAACGGCCTTGGCTTCGTCGTGCAGGCCTATGGCCGCCGCTGCCCCTTCGTTCTCAATTACATCATCGATCTCGCCCGCCGTGCCGGCCGCCGCATCATGGTGCGGCTGGTCAAGGGCGCCTATTGGGATGCGGAGATCAAGCGCGCGCAGGTCGACGGGCTGGAAGACTTCCCGGTCTTTACCCGCAAGGTGCACACCGACGTCTCCTACATCGCCTGCGCCCGCCAGCTGCTCGCCGCGCGTGACGTCGTGTTTCCGCAATTTGCGACCCACAATGCCCAGTCGATGGCGACGATCTACCATCTGGCCGGCCCTGACTTCAAGCTCGGCGATTATGAGTTCCAGTGCCTGCACGGCATGGGCGAACCGCTTTACAGCGAAGTCGTCGGCAAAAAGAAGCTCGACCGCCCCTGCCGCTTTTATGCGCCTGTCGGCACCCACGAGACCCTGCTTGCCTATCTCGTCCGCCGCCTGCTGGAGAACGGTGCGAACTCCTCCTTCGTCAACCGCATCGCCGATCCCGCCGTGCCGGTCGCTTCGCTGCTCGAAGATCCGGTCAGTGTGGTCAAGGCTTACCCGGTTCCCGGCGCCCGCCACGACCGCATTGCCGCACCCGCCGGCCTGTTCGGCCCGGAACGGACAAATTCCGCCGGTCTCGATCTTTCCAACGAGACAACGCTTTCCGCGCTGGACAAGACACTGAAGGCAGGCGCTGCGACGGAATGGAAAGCCGCAGCACCCAATGCTGGCGGCGAGCTCAACCACCCCGAGTGGCCCACCCTGAAGGTGGCCGACGTGCTGCAGGACGAACAACTGCGCCTCATGCCCAACCCCCGGCCGTTTGACGGCTACATCGAGGTGCTGGCCCGGGTCTCCAGCACGGCGCTGGTGCACCTGCAGCGCAACCGCTACAGCGTGCCGACCGAACACGCCCACGAGGTGGTCAGCCTGCGCCTGTACCCGCATCGCCTGGACGTGGTGGCCGAGAACACCCGCATCGCCAGCCATGCGCGCAGCTTCGAGCGCAGCCTGACCTTCTACGACTGGCGCCACTACGTGAGCCTGATCGAACGCAAGCCCGGCGCGCTGCGCAACGGTGCGCCCTTCGAGACCCTGCCCGAGCCGCTGAAGAAGCTGCAGGCCATCCTGCTGCGCCACGAGGGTGGCGACCGGGTCATGGCCCAGGTGCTGGCGGCCGTACCGGTGCACGGTCTGGAGCCGGTGCTGGTGGCCGCCGAGCTGGCGCTGGAGAGCGGCAAGCCCAGCGGCGAGCATGTGCTCAATGTGCTGGCGCGTCTGAAGGCTGGCGGCCAGACGGGTGAGGTCCAAGAGGTCAAGACGCCCTTGACGCTGGCGGTGCAGCCGCTGGCCAACGTGCAGCGCTACGACCGGCTGCGCTCAGTGGATGGCGACGATGCCCCAGGAGCACAGCCATGAGCCAGGCCATCATCACAGCGCTCAAGGCCCTGAAGCTGCACGGCATGGCCGCCAACTACCCCGAGGTGGCCGCGCAGGCGCGGCACACCGAGTTCAGTCCTGAAGCCTTCCTGGGCCAGTTGCTGCGCGCCGAGCAGGCCGAGCGCTCGGTGCGCTCCATGGCGTACCAGATGGGTGCGGCCCGCTTCCCTGCCCACCGCGACCTGGCCGGCTTTGAGTTCAGCCAGGCCGGTGTGGACGAAGCGCTGGTGCGCACGCTGCACGGCGGCCCGTTCATCGAGGCGGCGCACAACGTGGTGCTCATCGGTGGGCCAGGCACGGGCAAGACCCACCTGGCCACGGCCATCGGGATCGAGGCCATCCAGAAGCACGGCAAGCGGGTGCGGTTCTTCTCGACGGTGGAACTGGTCAACGCGCTGGAGCTGGAGAAGAGCCAGGGCAAGGCCGGGCAGTTGGCCCACCGGCTGGTTTACATGGACCTGGTGATCCTGGATGAGCTGGGCTACCTGCCGTTCAGCCAGGCCGGTGGAGCGCTGCTGTTCCACCTGCTCTCCAAACTCTACGAGCGCACCAGCGTGCTGATCACCACCAACCTGAGCTTCGGGGAGTGGAGCCAGGTGTTTGGCGACGCGAAGATGACCACCGCACTGCTGGACCGCCTGACCCACCACTGCCACATCGTGGAGACCGGCAATGAGAGTTGGCGCTTTAAACACTCCAGCGCCGCAGCGAAGACAGGTCCGAAAAAGAAACCACGAACAGCCCAGAACGGCACAACTGAGAAAGGAGAACCCGATGCACCAGCGGTAGACTTATCCACAGACGCGTAGCCCGGCTACACCCCAACAGGTGGGGTCAATATTGGATGAAAAACCGGGGTCAGGATTGCGCGGAAATCAACAGAACGAGCTTCGTCGCGCTCAACCACATTGCTGCTGCGATCATCGCGTTCCGTAAGGTCAAATTGACGGTCAATATTATTTACGGATAAGTTCTTAGTGGATGGCAGGATAGGCTGAGCGCCAGCAAATGGGATGCCACTCGGCCCACCTCTCGGCATGACTATGCCGTGCAACCCGATAAACGACGGGCATCGTGGCCAGCTTCGCGCCACTTCAGCCCGGATGCAAGGAACCTATACTGCAATACTTATTCTGTAACTTGATTGGAGGCGTGTCATGGGCATTTTTGCCAGCGATGTGGTGCCGTTCACCCAGGCATGCGCCAACCTCTCCGAGCTGGCCGAGCAGGCCGCGCTGCCTACGCTGAAAAGATCATCACCAAGAACGGGGAGAGCGATGTCGCGCTGATCGATGCCGATCGGTTGCATTACTACCACCGCTCTGGAGCGCGAGCGCATCCATCTGCTGCTGCTTGACGACGCCCGTCGTGGCCTGGCCGATGCCATTGCTTCAGGTCGCACCTTCGAGGCCGACGGCGCCATTGGCCAATCCGCAGCACCGGCGCGCCGGCGTCCGCCAAGGTCTCCACCACGGCGAAGGCCGACAAACCCGTTTCCAAGAAGCGTGGGTTGACCAGGTTGTATCGGGTCGAGCTGACCGCGAGTTTCTTGGAGCTGCTGCGGATGCCATCGAGGTGATTCCTGATGGAAGCCGATGCAGGCTTTGCCTTCGACGCCTTGCTGGCCGAGCTGCGCGCCACGGCCATTCCTAACTTGCGTCGCTTTCCTCAGCGTGGGTCGGCGCTACCTTGCCAATCCTCCGCAATCTACCGAGTCGCTGGCACAGCTGGCAGCATTGGCAGCAGGTGCGCCTGACGCGCTGCGGGAGTGCCCGCATGGTGATTACCTGATCCTGTACACCGTGAGGGATGCCGCCAAGGGGATGGACGCCACGGTATACCTGCCGTTCAAAAGTGTCACCACCGACAGCTGTCATTTGACTCTCGCTCGGCTCTGGCCGGGCGCGCACGAATAATAAAGGGGAGGATGCATGTCGAGGGAGCAAGAACACAAACATGCTCTGACCGAAGCAGACACCTGCCGCGAGTTTGTGACACCGAAGCTCGTGGAAGCAGGCTGGGCCGCATCCCCTGCTTCATCGGCGAGCAGCACAGCTTCACCAATGGCCGCATCATCGTGACCGGTGGCAAGGTGGGAGTGGGGCGGCAGAAGCGCTTCGACTATCTGTTGTACCTGCGCCGCGACTACCCGTTGGCCGTGGTCGAGTCTGCGCGAGCACGTGCAGCCTGCCGACCGAAAGCGGTGTACAGCAAGCGCGCGACTATGCCGGAATCCTTGGGCTCCAGGTTCGCCTGGCGCCACTAACGGCCGCCATACATCATTGAAATCGACTACACGGCAGGTACTGAGCGCGAGGTGGACCGCTACGCCACGCCGGATGAACTATTTGCCCGCCTGACGGCCGCGACCGGTCTGCCAGATGGCGCCACGGCGCACCTCCTGGAGCCCTTCAACCTGGTCTCTGGCAAGGTACCACGCTACTACCAACAGATCGCCATCCAGCGGGTCATCGAAGCCATCCCTCCTGGGCCAGAAACGTATTCTGGCG
>JAXHOC010000074.1:0-23037 GCA_034519725.1 Agrobacterium sp. | reverse complement strand
AGAAAATGTTCGGTGCACCGCCCGTCCGGCTGCAAAAAGCAATCGTGCTCGGCAGCAAGCTCGGGTCTCCCGCCGACGGCGCAATGAGGGAGGGGAGCAGACATAATACGACGTACTAAATCAAGTTTATTTAGCCGCAGCTTGATCAATGTCCGTCATGCAGGTCGCTGGAGGCCGGGCACGCTGATCTCGCCGAGGAACACGTTGCTGATGATCGAAACCGACGCGAAAAGGTATCACCAGAGGCCCGAGCGGCTACCCTGCTCCTCGATCTGAAGGCGCAGAAACGGCGGGGTCGTGGATTTCACGGGAACTGCGCCGCTCTGCGACCGCGGCAACAGCACCGTTGGTCGACAGGCGCCTGTGCCGAAAGCTCCACCAGATCGCCGCCGCCTGCAGGAGTTCAGCGGCCGCCCGCGCACATTGCCTCGCAGGCCTCGCCCATTGCGGTCATCCGGTCAGCAGCCGCGGCGTGGCAGCTGCGCCGCTGGCCACCGCCGGCGTGCGTGGTAGCTTGAAGAGGAACGTGCTCGATCATCCCGCAGCCCAGCAGGTCCGCCTTGAAGGGGATCTTCGAGAGATCGAACACGACCACGGTTCGACCCAACGCGACGTGGGGTGCGCGTGGCCCCGAAAACCGATACGCGCTCACCGATCGAGTTCGTCGGACCGGCGCCATTCAGGCAACGCTGCCGATCAGGGCCCAACACCCGTGACGACAGCAGCAAGGCCGATCTTCCACAGCCGAGTCTGGGTGACCGGGCCGATTTCGCCGTGCTCCACGGTCAGATCGATATCGGATCAAGACCGGCGTCGGCCTGATCGACTTCGTCTTCAAGCGCTGCGCCGCCCGCCATTTCAATCCCGCCCCGCTGTGCGGACAGTGCTGGATCGCTCAAACCAGACTGTGCCGGGTGCCGCGGAAGTCACGAGGCTGCGGAGATGAACGGCGGTGCGACACGACGCCTACGCCGCTGGGGTTTCGTCGACAGATGGACGTCAGCGATCAGATCGCCATCAGCCTGCCGCCCGGAGAGAGCGTCGATCCGGCATCACGTGTTCATCCAGCCAGCGCCAGCCGATTGGCGGGGCCTCATGGTGACCGCGCAGCTAGTGCCCGCCATGTCTCCATCGAACGCGCGGCCAGCTATCCTGGGAGCGGTTCGTCCCTACCCGCCACGGGAAGCGCTGGCTGGCGTCCGTTCCGGCGCCTTCCGTCTGCCCGGCCTTGCCGAGCTCTTCGAAAAACGATGCGCACGCCGAGGGCCAGAAAGCCTTCCGCTAATGGGAAGTCGCCGCCTTACCGGGAATCCGGCATGCCGCCCAGAGGGTGACCGGGTCGCCATGATGCCGAATATCTGCAAAACCCCGTCGCCGTTTACGGAATCTTGCGGGCGGGCATCGGGGTCAACGTCAACCTGCTCTACGGCGCCGCGCCAACACCGCCGAAGGGATCCGGCTCGCGCGCCGGGATGGCCCGCCCATGCGGTGCAACAGCGTCGATGCGGTCGTTGTTACGGGTGATTCTCGTCTTCAAGGGAATTACCGCATCGTCATCTAGGTTCTTAGCGTCGCGCCACAGCCCGACTAAGGTCATGCTGAGCGTTAGGATTTTCCTTGAAGCCTAGCCCTGCTGCCGACCTTCCCGGGGTCACAGGCCGCGGAACGACGCGCTAGGGTTTTCAAAAGGCGCGATCGCCTCTGGCCAACAGGTCCTTGTTGGATGTCGCCTTCAACCACGGGCACGCCCCGAAGCCGCCCAGCACATCTTTGTGCTGACGGTGAAGGATGGGCGACAGCTTGGCGGCTTACCTGCTGATCGCCACCCGCATTCGGCTCGTTGTCGCACTACCAGCCGCACATTCGGCAGCTGGCGTTCAACGCGCCGAGAACAACGAGATTTCCGCATCTTCTCCGACTTGCATGGCGGTGCAGAGGTCGGTGTCACCGCCGAGGGGCGGCCCGCCGGAAATTGCCCGTCGTCAATCGTCAACAGGGCCGATGCCAAGACTAGCGGCACCATCGGCCTGCCGATGATCACCACTGCGACCTAGAGGGCAACGCCGTCGACCGGCGAGGTCGAAATCTGCACTGTGGTAGGCCGGAGAGCACGGCGAGGTTTGGCGACCGAGACGGCTTCTTCCGTTCCGGCGACCCGGCCATGGACGAGCGCGGTTACACCGGGGCCAAAAGAGCTCCGGCTTCAACGTCTATCCGAACGAAATCTAGGAAGTGGCCGCCATCTCCCCCGGTGTGCTGGAATGCGCGGCAATCAGCCTTCCTGACGAACATTCCGCCGAAACCGCTGCCTTTTCTGTCGTCAAGATAGGATCAGTTCTTTGACGGATGGAACTCAAGGCCTTCTGCGCCAAGGATCTCAATTAACTACAAACGCCCGAAAATCATCGAGCTCTGAACGGAACTGCCGAAATCGAACGTCGGCAAGATTTTGCAGCGCGAATTGCGCAATCTGAATTGAGGGACGAGAGTCTTTTGACCCGCATTTTCTTCCTGCGAGTTCCGTTCTTTTATCGAACTTCGCCTCGATATGGTCGCCTGAAAAGAACAGCTTCATCATCCGCCCACGGACGCCGAGGAGCACGAGATGCAGGCCACAATCGAAAAACCGAAAGCAACGGCAAGCAGCACAGCCGCAACCGATCTGCGCGCCGCTTTTGCGGCCGATGACAACCGATTGGGCCGTTTCAGCGCCAAATTCGATGACCTGCTGATGGATTTTTCCAAATGCGCGGTGAACGACCAGGTCGTCACGCTTCTCGAACCCTGGCGCGCGAAGGCGGCGTCGAGGCCAAGCGCGAGGAGATGTCCTCCGGCAAGGCGATCAACCTCACCGAGGATCGCGCCGTGTCGCATACCGCGTTGCGCAACCGCTCCAACACGCCCACCCTCGTGGACGGCAAGGATGTGATGCCGGATGCGAATGCGATTCTCACCGCCATGGGCACGTTTGCCGATACCATCCGCTCCGGTTCGCTGAGGAGTGTACGGGCAAAAAGATCACCGACATCATCAATACCGGCATCGGCGGCTCCGACCTCGGCCGAGTCATGGGCACACTGGCGCTCGCGCCTTTCCATGACGGCCCCCCCATTCCTCTCCAACATCACGGCGCGCACATTGCCGACACGCTGAGGCTGGTTGATACCCGAGACCTCCTCTTTATCGTCGCCTCCAGAACCCCCACCACAATCGAAACGATGACGAATGCCGCCACCGAAAACCGCTTCATCGCCGAAAAAAGCTGGGCGAAGAGGCCGTAAAGCACCATTTCGCCGCCGTTTCGACCGCGCTGGAAAAGGTCGCCGCCTTCGGCATCGAAAGCGATCGAATTCTCGGTTTCTGGACTGTCGGCGGACGTTATTCGATCTGTCGGCCATTGGCCTGCCGCTGATGATCCCAGCCCCCCCCCCCCTTTCGGCAGTTCCTGGACGGCGCACACGCCATGGACAGACACTTTCGCGAGGCGCCGATCCGCGAAAACCAGCCGATGCTGCTCGGCCTCATCGGCTTTTATCACCGCAATGTGCCGAACTATTCGACGCGGGCGACCTGCCCTAGGACCAGCGCCCGTCGCGTTTCCCCACCTACCCCCAGCAGCTCGACATGGAACCGAACGGCAAGCGCGGGTACCAACGCCGGCACGCCAGTCGAAGGCCAGTCCGGCCCGGTCGCCTGGGGTGAACCCGGCACCAACGGCCAGCACCCTTCTACCAGCTGATCCACCAGGCACGAGCGTCATTCCGGCGGAATTCGCTGATCGCCGCCAATGGTTTCGAAACCGAGCTGCGCCACCAGCACCAGCTTCCGATCGCCATCGCCCGGCGCACCGAAGCTCCCTGACGAAGGGCGCGCAGAAAGCAAAGCCCAGGCTCACCTCAAGGGCATGGAAGAAACCGCCAAGCGCGCCGCACCGCCACCGCAACGCCCCTCCACCCTTCGTCACGAAAGCTGACGCCGGGCTGCGCTGACGGCCGACGCAAGCTTTACGAGCACCGCGTCTGGGAAGGCGGCTGCTCCGCATCGTCCCCGGGCGTGGAGCTTGGCAAGGAACTCGCTCGGCGCCCAGCCGAGGTGCGGCAGGGCGAGCTGACGCACCGTCCGGCCCGGCTGGCGAGCCAGTGCCGGCCAATTTCCGTCATCCTCGGGACAAGCCCGAGGATGACGGAAGTGGCTGTTTTGGCTTTATTCTCAGCCGGAGAAGGTGGCTGGCGCGAGGATTTACCCGGCCAGTCCCGACAGTGCCTTCACCAGACCCTGCGTCGAGCTGTCATGCCCTGCCGCACTTTCCTTGCCCTCCACGACGGGAAGCAGGCCGGTTGCGAGTTCCTTGCCAAGCTCCACGCCCCACTGGTCGAAGGAGTTGATGCGGAACAGCACGCCTTCCACGAAGACGCGGTGCTCGTAAAGCGCGATCAGGCGGCCAAGCGCAAACGGCGTCAGCTTGTCGTAGACGAAGGTGATGGAGGGACGGTTGCCGGTGAAAACGCGGTGCGGCGCGATGAAATCGGCGAGTTTGTCTTCCATGCCCTTGGAGGTGAGCTGGGCTTTTGCTTCTGCCAGCGTGCGGCCCTTCATCAGGGCTTCCGATTGCGCCAGGCAATTGGCGATCAGAAGCTGGTGCTGGTGGCGCAGCTCGGTTTCGAAACCATTGGCGGCGATCATGAATTCCGCCGGAATGACGCTCGTGCCCTGGTGGATCAGCTGGTAGAAGGCGTGCTGGCCGTTGGTGCCGGGTTCACCCCAGACGACCGGGCCGGACTGGCCTTCGACTGGCGTGCCATCGATGGTAACCCCCTTGCCGTTCGATTCCATGTCGAGCTGCTGGAGATAGGCAGGGAAACGCGACAGGCGCTGGTCATAGGGCAGGATCGCCCGCGTGGAATAGTTCAGCACATTGCGGTGATAAAAACCGATGAGGCCGAGCAGCATCGGCAGGTTTTCGCGGATCGGCGCCTCGCGAAAGTGTCTGTCCATGGCGTGTGCGCCATCCAGAAACTTGCCGAAATTCTCCGGACCGATGGCGATCATCAGCGGCAGGCCAATGGCCGACCAGATCGAATAACGTCCGCCGACCCAGTCCCAGAAACCGAAGATACGATCGCTTTCGATGCCGAAGGCGGCGACCTTTTCCAGCGCGGTCGAAACGGCGGCGAAATGGTGCTTTACGGCCTCTTCACCCAGCTTTTCGGCGATGAAGCGGCGCGCGGTGGCGGCATTCGTCATCGTTTCGATTGTGGTGAAGGTTTTGGAGGCGACGATAAAGAGCGAGGTCTCGGGATCAACCAGCTTCAGCGTGTCGGCAATGTGCGCGCCGTCGATGTTGGAGACGAAATGCGCGCGCGGGCCGTCATGGAAAGGCGCGAGCGCCAGTGTCGCCATGACGGGGCCGAGATCGGAGCCGCCGATGCCGATATTGATGATGTCGGTGATCTTTTTGCCCGTCGCACCTTTCAGCGAACCGGAGCGGATGGCATCGGCAAACTTGCCCATGGCGGTGAGAACCGCATTCACATCCGGCATCACATCCTTGCCGTCCACGAGGACGGGCGTGTTGGAGCGGTTGCGCAACGCGGTATGCAACACGGCGCGATCTTCGGTGAAGTTGATCGCCTTGCCGGAGAACATCTCCTCGCGCTTGGCCTCGACGCCGCCTTCGCGCGCCAGCTGTTCGAGAAGCGTGACGACCTCGTCGTTCACCGCGCATTTGGAAAAATCCATCAGCAGGTCATCGAATTTGGCGCTGAAACGGCTGAATCGGTTGTCATCGGCCGCAAAAGCGGCGCGCAGATCGGTTGCGGCTGTGCTGCTTGCCGTTGCTTTCAGTTTTTCGATGGTGGCCTGCATCTCGTGCTCCTCGGCGTCCGTGGAAGGATGAGGAAACTATTCTTTTTCAGGCGACCAAATCAAGGCGAGTTCGATAAAAGAACGGAACTGGCAGAAAAGAAAAGAGCCGGTCACCCGGCTCTCGTCCCTCAATTCAGATTGCGCAATTCGCGCCGCAAAATCTTGCCGACGTTCGATTTCGGCAGTTCCGTTCGAAACTCGATGATTTTCGGGCGTTTGTAGTTGGTGAGATCCTTGGCGCAGAAGGCCTTGAGTTCCGCCTCCGTCAAAGACTGATCCTTCTTGACGACGAAAAGCTTGACGGTTTCGCCGGAATGTTCGTCGGGAACCCCGATTGCCGCGCATTCCAGCACACCGGGATGGCTGGCGGCCACTTCCTCGATTTCGTTCGGATAGACGTTGAAACCGGAAACGAGGATCATGTCCTTCTTGCGGTCGACGATCTTGGTGTAACCGCGCTCGTCCATGAAGCCCATGTCGCCGGAACGGAAGAAGCCGTCCTCGGTCATGGCTTTCGCCGTCTCATCCGGCCTCTGCCAGTACCCGGCCATGACCTGCGGCCCACGAATGCAGATTTCACCGACCTCGCCGGTCGGCAGGCTGTTGCCTTCCTCGTCGCGAATGTCGATTTCGGTCGAGGAAATCGGCAGGCCGATGGTGCCGCTGAAGTCGGTGGCATCGAGCCTGTTGACGGTGGCAACGGGCGAGGTTTCCGACAGGCCGTAACCTTCAGCGATCGGGCAGCCGACCATGGAAAGCCAGCGCTCGGCCACCGGCCTCTGCACCGCCATGCCGCCGCCAAGCACGAGGATCAGCGAGGAGAGATCGAGCTTGCGGAAATCCTCATTGTTCATCAGCGCGTTGAACAGCGTGTTGATGCCGGGGAAGATGTGCGGCTGGTAGTGCGACAACTCTTTCACGAAGCCGGGAATGTCACGCGGATTGGCGATCAGCAGGTTATGGCCACCAAGCGCAATGCCCATCAGCGAATTCACCGTCAGCGCAAAGATGTGGCAGAGCGGCAGTGCGCAGACGAAATTGAGGACTTCGGGGCGGTCCTTGCGGTGGTTGAAGGCGGCATCCAGCCACAGGCTGATCTGGACCTTGTTGGCCAGAAGGTTGGCGTGGGTGAGGATCGCGCCTTTTGAAATGCCCGTCGTTCCGCCGGTATATTGCAGGAAGGCGATATCCTGCGGCAGCAGGCTTGTAGGCTTCAGGGAAAATCCCTGACCTTCCTTCAGCATGGCCTTGAAGCTGATCGAGCCGGGAATGGCGTAGGCGGGCACGAGCTTCTTGACCTTGCGAACCACAAGATTGACGATGTGTCCCTTGAGGCCGAGGAGATCACCCATGGCTGCAACGACCACATGTCGGACGGCGGTTTTCGGCACCGCCTGTTGCGCCACATGGGCGAAATTCTCCAGCACGAAAAGCGCCTTTGAGCCGGAATCCTTCAGCTGGTGTTCCAACTCGCGCGGCGTGTAGAGCGGGTTGACGTTGACCACGATCATGCCCGCCCGCAAGATTCCGTAAACGGCGACGGGGTTTTGCAGGATATTCGGCATCATCACGGCGACCCGGTCGCCTTTTTCCAGCCCTCTGGATTGCAGCCATGCGGCCACGGCGCGGGTTTCAACATCCAGTTCCCGGTAGGTCAGCGACTTTCCCATGCTGGAAAAGGCTTTCCTGTCGGCAAATTGCGCGCAGCTCTTTTCGAGAAGCTCGACAAGGGAGGCATTGGCGGATGCGGGGATATCGGAAGGTACGCCCGGCGGATAGGACGCCAGCCAGCGCTTCGCTACGATGGCATTTTCCGGATGTCCCAGGGACAATTCACTCATGCTTCTCCTCCCAGAGTCTTTGTCGCGCCGCGCGTTCGATGGAACGCATGAAAGGCGCTTTAAGCTGCCTGATCACCATGAGGCCCCCCGCAATCAACCGGCGTACTGGCCGGATTGAGGGAACCGCATGTGGCGTCACCGGATCGACTGCTCCTCCGCTCTCCGGTGACGAATGATAGACGTCTAATCCTTTGACGTCCATCGTATCGGCAAAGCCTAATTAACTCTAACGTAAACGTCAATATTGCTGCCGAACATCTCGCAACCTCGTGAAGGGAAACCTATTTTACCCGCCTTTTGACTTTAATCCTGATTTGAGCGATCAACATAATCCGCACAGCAGGGCAGGATTGGAAATGGCAGGCAACGCAGCGCTTGAACTGAAATCGATCGGAAAAAGATTCGGCGATACCGACGTCTTGTCCGATATCGATCTGACCGTGGAACGCGGCGAAATCATTTGTCTGGTGGGACGGTCCGGCTGTGGAAAATCGACGCTGCTGCGCATCGTCGCGGGTGTTGAAACCCCTGATCACGGCAGCGTTTGCCTGAATGGCGCTGTCGTTGCCGGTCCGGCTGGTTTCGTGGAACCGGAAAAGCGCAATATCGGCTTCGTCTTTCAGGACTATGCGCTTTTCCCGCATCTGACCGTCGAACAGAATGTCATGTTCGGTCTCAGATCCTTGCCTAAGGCCGAGGCCCGCCGCCGGGCTGCGGAGATGATCGAACACGTTCATCTCCAAGAGTTGGCCAAGCGCTACCCGCACACGCTTTCGGGCGGTGAGCAGCAGCGCGTAGCCCTTGCCCGCGCCCTTGCCCCGCAACCCGGCCTGCTGTTGATGGATGAGCCCTTTTCCAATCTGGACCGGGGATTGCGGGACAATGTGCGCGAGGAGACGCTGGGCATCCTGCGGCAACTGGGCACGACGGCGATCATGGTCACGCACGATCCGGAAGAGGCGCTTTCGGCAGGTGATCGTGTGGTGCTGATGCAGCGCGGTCGTATCGTTCAGAGCGGCACGGGTTATGAAATCCACGATCATCCCCAAAGCCGCTACGCCGCAGACTTTTTCTGCGCCTTCAACAAGATCGAGGGCAGGGTGAAGCAGGGGCGGGTGGAAACGCCGCTCGGGCCTCTGGGCGATGCATCCGGTCTCGCGGAAGGCCTTGCCGCCATCGCCTATGTTCGCCCCAATGCGATTTCGATCATCGAAGACAGCGCTGCGAAAGACGGGATCGCCGGCGAAATATCGAGTCGCGTGTTCCTCGGCGAGATCGAACAGCTCGGCATCGCCGTGCCCGGCCTTCCAGCCGACCTGCGCGTCAGGACGATGCAGCGCACGCCAGCCAAGACCAAGGCCGTGCGTTTCGGCATCGATCCCAAGGGGGTCCTGATATTTACCTGAAGTTGAATGAGCGGATTTGCATGTTTATTTCCGCCATATTTTCAACTGTTGGTGATCAAAAGCTGCCAGAAAGCGGCTAAATAAAACTTGATTTAATGCATCATGTATGATGTCTGCTCCCCTATATTGCGCCATCGAAGAGGGAGATACACCATGACGAAATTTGCCAAACTTGCCCTGCTTGCCAGCACGGTTGCTTTTGCAGCCGGATCAGTCGGCGCTGCGGAACTGAATATCTACACCACCAGAGAGCCGGCCCTGATCCAGCCCCTGCTGGAATCGTTCACGGCCTCCAGCGGCGTCAAGGTCAACACCGTATTCCTCAAGGATGGTCTTGCAGAGCGTGTTCTGAGCGAGGGCGCAAGCTCGCCCGCCGACGTTCTGATGACCGTCGATGCCGGCAACCTCGTCGATCTCGCGGAAAAGGGTGTCACCCAGCCGGTTGAATCCGAGACGCTGAGCAAGGCTGTCCCGGCGGAACTTCGCGATGCCAAGGGCCACTGGTTCGCGCTCTCCATGCGCGCCCGCGTTCTTTATGCGGCGAAGGATCTCGACCTCACCGCCTTCAACTATGAAGACTTGGCGGATGCGAAGTGGAAGGGCAAGGTCTGCATTCGCGCCGGCCAGCATCCCTACAACACGGCGCTCTTTGCCGACTACATCGCTCACTACGGCGCAGCGGACACCGAAAAGTGGCTTGCTGGCGTCAAGGAAAACCTGGCCCGCAAGGCAGGCGGCGGTGACCGTGACGTTGCCAAGGATATCCTCGGCGGCATTTGCGATATCGGCATCGCCAACTCCTATTATGTCGGCCTGATGCGCTCCGGCAAGGGTGGCGAGGAGCAGGTGAAGTGGGGCGATGCGATCAAGGTCGTTCTGCCGACGTTCAAGAATGGCGGCACGCAGGTCAACATCTCAGGCGCGGCTGTTGCCAAGAACGCTCCGAACAAGGCCGAAGCCGTCAAGCTTCTGGAATACCTCGTTTCTGACGAAGCCCAGAAGATCTATGCCGAAGCCAACTTCGAATATCCGGTCAGGCAGGGTGCAGCCCTCAACGACATCGTCGCCTCCTTCGGCACCCTCAAGATCGACACCAAGTCGCTGACGGAAATCGTCTCGCATCGCAAACAGGCGAGCGAGCTGGTCGACAAGGTCGGTTTCGACCAGTAAAGGCCAATTGGCGACAACAAAGTTGGAAGGCGTTCGCACCCGCGGGCGCCTTTCCCTGTATTTTCAAGAAGCTCATGAATCCAGACGCCGTCCAGCCATTAGTGCCCCGCGCAAGACCAAGGTTTTCATCCTCCTTCTGGTGGCTGAGCCTGTCTCTGGCAGCGGTCTGTGGCGCCATGTTGCCGGTTCTGGCACTCGTCTCGCAGGCGGTGCAGGGGTCGGAAGGCCTGTGGTCGCATCTCGGTTCCAGCGTGATCTTGACGGCCTTGCCGGATACGGTGGTTCTGATGCTCGGCGTCGGTTTGCTGGCGGGGATTATCGGCACATATGCCGCCTGGCTGGTGACGGCCTATGATTTCCCCGGCCGCAAGATACTGGAATGGGCGCTGCTGATGCCGCTCGCCATGCCCACCTATATCGTCGCTTACGCCTATCTCGATATTCTGCATCCGATCGGGCCGGTGCAGGGGGCAATCCGCTGGTTGCTCGGTTATTCCAGTCCGCGCGAATTCCGCCTGCCGGATATAAGGTCCATGACGGGCTGCATCGTCCTGCTCGGCTTCGTGCTGTTTCCTTACGTCTATATTCCCGTACGCGCCATGTTCCTCACGCAGGCCGGCAACCTGCTTGAAGCGGCCCGCACGCTTGGCGTTTCCAGACGGGCGGCTTTCTTCAAGGTTGCGGTGCCTTTGGCCCGCCCGGCCGTGGCGGTCGGCATCAGCCTTGCCCTGATGGAAGCGCTGAACGATATCGGCGCTTCGGAATTCCTCGGCGTCCGCACGCTCACCGTTTCGGTCTACACCACCTGGGTCACGAAATCGGACTTGCCCGGTGCGGCGCAGATCGCGCTTTCCATGTTGTTCATCGTGGTTGCCCTCGTGGCATTTGAGCGATGGGCGCGGCGCAAGCAGCGTTATACGGTGTCGGCGCAGAAGAGCAGGGAGCTGGAGCCGGTGCGTCTCACCGGCCTCAAAGCCTGCGGTGCCTTTGCCCTTGGCAGCCTGCCGGTGCTGATTGGCTTCGTGGCGCCGGCCAGCTATCTCGTCACCGAGGCATGGAAGCGTTTCCGGTTCAGCGGCCTGTCGTCCCGTTTTGCCGATGAGGCTCTGAATACCATCCTCTTTGCCGGACTGGCGACGGCGATCACCCTTGTTCTCGGCCTTGCCGTCGCTTATGCGATGCGCCTAGCTCCGGGACGCCTCTCGCTCTGGTCCTACCGGCTTTCCACGGTGGGCTATGCGGCCCCCGGCACGGTCATCGCCATCGGCGTGCTGATTGCGCTTGGCGGCTTCGACCGGTTCGTCGACCAGACCATGCGCGAGTGGTTCGGCATATCTACCGGCCTCATTTTCATCGGCAGCGGTGCGGCGCTGATTTACGCCTATTCGGCACGTTTCCTCACCATTGCGGCGGGTGGCGTCGATGCCGGCCTCAGCCGCATCCCGCAATCCTTCGATCACGCCTCACGAACGCTGGGAATATCCGCAACGCAGACGTTCCGCCAGATTCATCTGCCGCTTTCAAAGGCATCGCTGGCCGCCGCCGCTTTGCTGATCTTTGTCGATTGCGTCAAGGAACTTCCCGCCACGCTGCTGTTGCGGCCGCTCAATTTCGAGACCTTCGCAACGCATCTTTACGGTGAGGCGGCACGCGGTACCTACGAGGAAGCGTCGATTGCGGCACTGGCGATCGTCGTCATCGGCATCCTTCCAGTCATGCAGCTTGCAAGGATCGGGCGGCGCAAGGGCTGATGGCGGGCAGTGATCCATAAATGACAGGCGCAAAACTGTGCGAGAAGCCAATAAGCTTCAAATACCCCCAGAAAACGACAAGCATCCGGCCTTAATCCTGATGTAAACACTCAGCTTAATTGAGGTGCTGCGGCCTGCTGTATATAAAGTCGGCCGTGATCTGTTTCGGGGCATATCTTGAAAAATTTGCATGGGATGTTTTTGGGCACGGCTGCCGTCGTTTTGATGGCGCCGATGATCGGCCACGCGCAGCAGACGACGGTTCTGCGCGAGATCACCGTCGAGGGGCAGGGCGCGGAAAACGCAACGGGTCCGGTCCGGGGTTATGTCGCGAAGAAAAGCGCGACAGGTTCGAAAACCGAGACGGAAACCAAGGACATTCCACAATCCGTATCGGTCGTCGGCCGCAAGGAAATGGATGACCGCGGCGTCGTGACCAAGATCGACGAGGTCCTGCGCTATACGCCGGGCGTGACGGCGGAGCCTTTTGGCGCCGACCCGGATACGGACTGGTTTTACATTCGCGGTTTCCAGGCAACCCAGACCGGGGTCTTTCTGGATGGGCTGAACCTGTTCAGCTACGGTTTCGGCGGTTTCCAGATGGATGCCTATGGTCTGGAGCGGGTGGAAGTGCTGAAGGGGCCGGCTTCGGTGCTCTATGGCGGCGCCAACCCTGGTGGCATCGTGCAGATGGTTCGCAAGCGTCCGCAGGATGAGCCGGTCCGCGAAACCGAAATCGGCATCAATAATTTCGGCAACGCCTTCTTCGGTTTCGATCTCGGCGACAAGATCGACGGTGAGGGCGTGTGGAAATACCGCGTCACCGGCAAGGTCTCGGGTGGCGATAACTACACCGACTATTCCGAGGATCTGCGCGGTTTCATCATGCCGCAGATCACCTTCGAGCCGGATGCGCAGACCAGTGCCACGCTCTACGGCTATTTCTCCGCGCTCGATCAGCTGCACGTCGGCAACGGCTTCCTGCCCTATGTCGGCACCGTGGTCGATGCGCCATTCGGCAAGCTCGACCGCAAGGCGTTTTATGGCGAGCCTGATATCGACAATGGCCGCGTCTACCAGTCCATGGTCGGTTACGACGTCAGCCATGAATTCGACAATGGTGTGAAGATCAGCCAGAACGCCCGCTACGGCCACCTCTACAAACACGAAACCGGACCCTATCCGGGCGGCTGGGCCAATACGGACGCCAATGGCCAGCCGGTCCTCGATGCCACCACCAATGATTACATGCTGACCCGCTTCGGTTACGACGGCCTGTCCAAGGTGGATAGCTTCGGTATCGATAACCGCGTCGAAGGCCAGTTCGATACCGGCGCAGTCAGCCATTCGCTGCTCGTCGGTCTCGACTATAAATATTACAAGCTGGATCAGGTGCAGGCGTGCTGCGGATCGAATGCGATCGGCGCGCTCAACCCGGTCTATGGTTCGACGCAGGGAACGAATTTCGTTTACGCCGATAACGTCGTGACCCAGCAGCAGATCGGCATCTATGCGCAGGACCAGCTGCGGTTCGGCGACGGCTGGCTGGTCACGCTGAACGGCCGTTATGATTATGTCGATACCGAATTGAACAACAGGCTGCCGGGCGGCGTGTCTCGCCGCTCCAATGACGATGCGCTGAGCGGCCGTGCCGGTCTTGCTTATGAATTCGACAATGGCCTGACGCCCTATGTCTCGGCTGCCACCTTCTTCAATCCGCTGATCGATACGCTCGCGGATGGCAGCTCTGCCGCACCGGAAGAAGGACACCAGTTCGAAGCCGGCATCAAATACGAGCCCACCTTCTTCGACGGCAGCATCACCGCCTCCGTGTTCAAGCTCGTCAAGGACAATGCCATCGTGTCCTACACGGCCGGCGGCATAACCACGAGCGGCCAGTTCGGACAGGTGGAATCCACCGGCTTCGAGCTGGAGGCCAAGGCCAATCTCAGCGACAACTGGAAAACCATCGCCTCCTATTCCTATACCGATCTCGATATCACCAAGGATGCCAATCCCGACCTGATCGGCAAATCGCCGTGGATCGTGCCTGCGCATACCGCCTCGTTATGGCTGGACTACGCCTTCACCGATGATACGTTTGAAGGCCTCAGCATTGGCGGCGGCGTGCGTTATCAGGGCAAGTCCTGGGCAGATGCGGCAAACACGCTGCGCGTTCCGGATGCCGCGGTCTTCGATGCCGCGATCCGGTACGAGAAGAACGACTGGACGGCATCCGTCAACGTCGCGAATGTCTTCGACAAGGAATACGTCAAGAGTTGCGCCGGCGTCTCCGTTTGCGGCTGGGGAGATAGCCGCACCATCACCTTCAAGCTTGCCAAAAAGTGGTAACGGCTGGCCGGCAGTTGCGGGAAAAATAGTTTGCCCCTATAAACATGAATAATCTTATCATGTTTATAGGGGCGCCTTTGCGCCTTGCGGGATCGAGAGGCCATGGCTTTCCGCGTGCGGATGGAAAATGAGATCGAGGGTTTTGCCGTCATCGGCGGCCCGCGCTCACGGGTGTGGAACGGCATCGTCGCCGATCTCTGGGACGTGCGCTGCGCGCCGAAAGCGGGTGGCCGTTATGTCGGCAAGGACCCGCGTTTCGTTTTCCTGCTGGATATGGACGGGACGGATGATGGCCGGTTCATGATGAACCGCAGCCGCCGCGACAATTACGCTTCGTCCGAAGCAAACCGGATTTCCTTCGTGCCGGCCGATCTGGATGTCCATGCGGAACTCCGCAATGTTTCCTTCGTGCGCCATCTCGATCTGCACTTCGATGCGGGACTGCTGGGCGCGCGGCTGGTGCAGGGGTTCGATCCGCACGGGCTGCTCGATCCGCATCTGATGTTCGAGGACGAGCGCCTGCTTGCGCTTGCGCGGCTGATTGCCGCTGAATGCGATAATCCCGACCCCTTGCACGATCTCTACGGCGAAAGTCTCGTGCTGGCGCTGTTGACGGATTTTCTCAAGGTGAAGCGGGAGCCGGTCAAAAAACGCAGCAAGCTCGCCTCCTGGCAATTGCGGGCGGCGACCGATTATATCAGCGAACATTGCCTTCGCTCGATAAGGCTGGAGGAACTGGCGGAACTCACCAACCTGTCGCAATCGCATTTCAGCCACGCCTTCAAGGCATCGACAGGCGTGCCGCCGCATCAGTGGCAGATGCAGGCGCGGATCGATCGCGTCAAGGACCTGATGATGCGAACCGACATGGCGCTGACCGACATCGCCATCGCAGCCGGGTTTTCGGACCAGGCACATTTCTCCCGCGTCTTCCGCAAAATGGTCGGCGTTTCCCCGTCTGTCTGGCAAAAAATCCGCCAATAGGGCTTTTTCCGCGCCTCCTGATCCGCATGTTCAATCCGCAGCGCCCGGAAAAGCTTCGGAACGAATTGCCGGTGGAGGGGTTTACCAGACGTGACACTCACGAGGAAAAACCAAGGAGGAAAGACGCTATGTTGCATCAAGAACCCCGTGTCGGACAGGACCCTTACGTCAAGGATACGCCAAGCCTGATCGCCAGCGACAAGGTTGAAGGCACCCGCGTCTATGGCGCAGATGGCAAGCATATCGGCTCGATCCAGCGCATTATCCTGGAAAAACGCGGCGGCCGTGTTGCCTATGCGGTTTTGAGCTTCGGCGGCTTTTTCGGAATTGGCGACGACTATTACCCGCTGCCATGGGAAAAGCTCCATTATGACGAAGAGCTTGACGGCTACCGCATCGATCTCACCAAAGAGCAGATCGAAAATGCACCGCACTTCGCCAATCTCGACGATGATGACCTGCTGCATTCGCGAGACCGCAAGGTCTATGACTATTACGGCGTCGCCCCTTACTGGATGTAAGGCGAGCCAGATATAGCGGATATGAAAATGGCCCCTTCGAGGGGCCATTTATCGTTTGAATTGAAGACGGTTAGTGCGGATTTTTCTGCATCTCGGACACCGCATCGGTAAAACACTTGCGCGCTTCCTCCGGCGATTTGCGTCCATCAAGGGCAGCGCGGCAGGCGCTTCTGGCTCTGACGAAACTCAACCCGCCAATTTTAGGCCAGCCTTCCGTCAATAACATCAGTGCCTCGAACGGGCCGGCGATAACGCTTTTGCCCTTCGCCTCGAGATTGACCTCGACAGGCTCTGTCCATCTCTCGTTCTTCATCGTGCACCTCCCAGAGCAACGCGATCCCGAAATACACCCGACAGCCAAGCAACCCATCAACGCAGCCGTGTGTTACCGCCGATTAGAATATGCTCAAACGATCGAAATGACAACGGCGATCAACGGAAGCCGAAAAACGACAGAATCGCCAGAACGATGACGACGAGGCCGACGATGTAGATGATCTGGTTCATGATTTTCTCCTTAGCTGGTGTCATCACCATAACGTGAAGAAGAAGATGAGGTTCCAGCCGACATGAGAATTTAATAACGTACTAAAATATTGTGGGCGTCCGTTTGCGTGCATCTGACGGTTACCCCGTCACACGCCACGCAAATCTCACCTGCGCATGATCACCCAGATCGCGTGAATGATGCCGGGAATATAACCGCAAAGCGTCAGGAGGATATTCAACCAGAACTGCAGGCCAAGCCCGACCTGAAGAAACACGCCAACCGGCGGCAGAATGATGGCGATGAGAATACGAATGACATCCACGATGGCAGTCTTTCCATTTGATTATGACTTGCTGCTCAACGTGTGGCGGACGATTTGGTTTCAAAGGTTCTTGTGATTGCGGGCCGCAAAACCAGATGACGTTTCACGCCAATCGACAGGGCCGCGTAAAAGGCAAGCGAGTGTCGAGATTGAATTTTTTGGGAAGAAATGGTGCCGCTTAGGTGACTCGAACACCTGACCCCGTCATTACGAATGACGTGCTCTACCAACTGAGCTAAAGCGGCCCGATTGTGACCCGTTTGTTACGGATCAGCTTCATGGCGGGCTGATACAGGCAATGCTGACGGATTTCAAGCCTTGAATGCGCGGGTTTTGAAGATTCCGGAAAAAAGCTTTGCCTGTCCGTTGTTTATAGGTCGCCTCAGCTCCTCGCGCAGATGCGCTGTCTGGCTGCCTCATATTCGCGCATCAGCCGATCGACGAGGTCAGCCACCGGTTCCACCGCCTTGACCGCGCCGATGCCTTGTCCGGCACCCCAGATATCCTTCCAGGCCTTTGCGCCGCCGGTGGCGGTTTCGAAGTCCATCTTGGAAGGGTCCGCTTCCGGCAGGTTGTCGGGGTCCATGCCTGAGGCGACGATCGAGCTTTTCAGGTAGTTGCCGTGGACGCCGGTGAAATAGTTGGAATAGACGATGTCCTTGGCCTGCGCCTCCACGATCGCCTGCTTGTAGCTGTCGGAAGCCCGCGCCTCCTGCGTGGCGATGAAGGGGGAGCCGATATAGGCCATATCAGCGCCCATGGCCTGTGCCGCAAGGATGGAGCCGCCATTGGCGATGGCGCCGGCCAGCAGCAGGGGACCATCGAACCATTCGCGGATTTCCTGAACGAGGGCAAAGGGGGAAAGCGTGCCCGCATGTCCGCCAGCACCTGTCGCCACCGCGATCAGCCCGTCCGCGCCCTTGCGGATGGCGGAGCGGGCGTGGCGATCGTTGATGACATCATGCAGCACGATGCCGCCATAGGAATGCACGGCGGCATTGACCTCCGGCACGGCGCCGAGCGAGGAAATCACCACCGGCACCTTGTATTTGACGCAGAGGCCGAGATCGTGTTCCAGCCGCCGGTTGGACATATGGACGATCTGGTTGACCGCGAAAGGCGCGGCCGGGCGTTCGGGATTGACCTTGTTATGGGCGGCCAGCTCCTCGGTGATCATTGCCAGCCATTCGTCCAGCTGGCTCTCGGGCCGCGCATTCAGGGCCGGGAAAGCACCGATGACGCCCGCCTTGCATTGCGCCAGCGTCAGTTGCGGATGCGAAATAATGAATAGCGGTGACGCTATGACCGGAAGACGCAGATTGTCTTTCAGTACGGACGGCAGCATGTCTCCTCCCACGGATTACGTTTACGCGCACGTAAGTCAATATCGTGTTCGGCAGCGGATTGAAAGCGAAAACAGCGCCGCAACGGCCTGCCGAATCTGCGCTCGCAGCGCCACAATGAATCGATTTTTCCCAAAGCAATCCGGTCTTTATCGCAAACGAAGCTTGCGGAGGCGCGGCATAGCCGTTACCGAATCGTTACCCAATGGCGCACTGCCACATATTTTTGCGACGAGCAGTAGAATAAGGATCGGTCGTGAGCGGACTGGAAACGGCAATCAGAAATGCTCTGGAAAAATCGGACAGATCGAACGCCGAAGTTCGTGCACGGATTTACCAATCGTCCCGTCAGGCACTGGAAGCAGGCCTGCGCAAGCAGGGCATAGACGATCCGCAGATTGTCGCCCAGCAGCGCCAGCGGCTCGAAAGCCTCATTCACGTCATCGAGAATGAAGAGCGCAACCGTCTTCTGGACAGGGTGGAGCAGCAATTGCGGCCGCCTGCGCCTGAGAGTGCGGCGCATGACGATCCCTCGGTCGATCCCGTCTCACAATCGCAGCATCACGGCGATATGCCCGTCGAGCCGGAATTGCGCGGCGAAACGCGCGATGTGCGACCGCGCGCCGCTGGTGCCGCTGCCGCTCCGGCCCCGGAAGCTCCGAGCGCCGGGCGCCGCAGTGGTGGAAAGCCGCCGAGAAGAGGCTCCAGCGCAGGTGACGCCTCGCTTGCTTTCCGCCCGGAAGGTGCCGTTGGCCGCCGCAAGAGCCGTGGGCTGTTTGCCCGGCTTTTCATGCTCGTGACGCTGCTTGCCTTTGTCGGTTTCGGCGCGTGGTGGGTCTATTCTTCCGGCCTGCTGCTCACGCCGGAGCAGCGCGATACCAGCGTGCCCAACCCGCCGGCGCAAGTCCAGTCGGAGGACTTCAACGGGGCTGAGCCTGCCCCGAGCCTTTCCGCCGGCCGCGGTTTTTCCGACGACTGGGTGGAGATATTCAACGCTGAGCGGGGCAGTTCCGGCGTTTCGGCCGGCCCGCGCGCCACTGTCGAGAACATCGCCACACCCGCCGGCAAGGCGATACGGGTGACGTCGAGAAGCGTCTCGCAGGATGGCGCAGTCAGCGTCGAGGTTCCCGTGGAAGTGATGCGGGACATGGCGGGTAAATCCTCGACCATATCGATCACGCTGCAATCCTCCAGCGACCGGCAGACGCAGGTTTCGGTTGCTTGCGATTTCGCCACATTGGGCGATTGCTCGCGTCACCGCTTCACGGCCACGGCCGAGCGTGCGGACATGCTGCTGAACACGACGTTCCAGCGTTCGCTTGCCCCGAATGCGCCCGGCAAGATCTTCATCAACAGCGATATCGATGGCAATGCCCGCCCGGTCAATCTGTATTCCGTGCGCATTTTGCCGGGTCAGTAAGGCTTCAGCGAGAAACGGAAACAGGCGCCGCAGCCTAGCCGGCGCGCCTGTCTTCTTCTTCCTTCGGGTCTTATTTCAGGAAATCCGGCCCTGATCCGAGGATCTTGTCGTCGATCTCGCCGATCGCCTTTTTGTCCTTGCCCTCATAATCGAGCGCGTTGAGAATGTGGCGGATGAGGTTCACCCTGGCGCGGCGTTTGTCGTTGGCGCGCACCACCGTCCACGGGGCGTCTTCGGTGTGGGTCTTTTCCAGCATCTCGTCGCGCTTTTGCGTGTAGTCGTCCCACTTCGTCAGCGCGGCAATATCCATGTCCGATAGCTTCCAGCATTTCAGCGGGCTGTGGCGGCGATCGTGGAAGCGCTCGATCTGCGTTTCGCGGCCGATATCGAGCCAGAACTTGAAAAGCTGGATGTCCTCATGAACGAGCATCTTTTCGAGGCGCGGCGTTTCCTTGAGAAAGCGCTTGTGCTCCTCCGGGGTGCAGAAGCCCATGACCGGCTCGACGCCTGCGCGGTTATACCAGGATCGGTCGAACAGAACGAATTCGCCAGCGGTCGGGAAATGTGAGATATAGCGCTGGAAATACCATTGGCCGCGCTCGGTTTCCGTCGGTTTGGTCAGTGCCACGACACGGGCATAGCGGGGGTTGAGGTAAGCGTGGGCCGCAAAGATCGCGCCGCCCTTGCCGGCGGCATCGCGCCCTTCAAAGACCGCCATCACCCGTTTGCCGGTGGCCTGCAGCCAGAACTGCACCTTGACCAGCTCCACCTGCAACGCCTCGAGGGTTGCATCGTATTCCTCACGCTTCATCTTTTTGTCGTAAGGAAAATCACCGGCGGAAAGCTTCTTTTCCTCCACCCAATCGGGAAGAACCGGATCGTCGACGTCGAAGCTGCGCAGCTTGCCGCCAATGGTGATCTCCACCGATCGCTTCTTCGTTTCTTCGCCCATGTTTTCCTCCTGATGTTGTTGTGTAAAGGCAACTCGCTGCCAATGAGTTCATAACCACCCGCAGAATTCAAGTGAAAGAGGATTGGTTAGCCGGCGTCCTGTGGCAGTGACGATTGCGGCGTAGATATTGCGCATATACGCTGTGGAAAATTCGCGGTGATGAATCTCTGTCATGAAGCTGGCCTATGAGACTTCGATGCGCTGTCAGGTGAAAGTGGAAAGTGGGCTGAAATGGCAGTCATGAAAGGCGAGAGTGGAGTGAAGCTCCTGGCGAAAAAGCTCGGCCGAAACTGGTTGTCCGTTCTCGTCGTCAGCATGCTTGCCGTTGCGGCCGTCTCGGAGCTGCAAACCCCCTATATGCCCGCCGTCCTCTGGCTCTGCGCCATCATCGCCATTTTGACCGTCCGCGAAAAGGCAGAGGAGCCGGCGAAGGATAAAACCGCAGCTGCTGAGGCGGAAGAGCCCGATGTGCCCGGCGAAAACGTCATCTCCGGGGTGAGGGCGGGTCTTGCCGTTCTGGACACGCCGGTCTTCATCCTCGATAAAAACGCCGGCGTGCTGTATCAGAACGGCGCGGCGGAACGCGCCTTCGGCCAGCTTCCGGCCGGCGCCCATATTTCCGCCCGGCTGCGGTCGCCGGGTTTGCTGGATGTCATTCGCGAAACCATCACCACCGGCCAGCCCAACCAGGTCGAGCATTCCGAGCGTTTTCCCTCCGAGCGGGTCTTCATTGTCCGTATAGCGCGGGCGGATGCGGGAGAGGCGTCGGGCCCGCCTTTCTACATCCTTTCGTTCCGCGATGTTTCGGAGCTGCGCCGCATCGACCGCATGCGCAGCGACTTCGTCGCCAATGCAAGCCATGAATTGCGCACCCCTCTCGCCTCGCTGCGCGGCTTCATCGAAACCATGCAGGGGCCGGCCCGCAACGACCCGAAAGCGCAGGAGCGTTTCCTCGCCATCATGCTCGATCAGGCCACACGCATGAGCAGGCTGGTGGATGACCTCATGTCCCTGTCAAGGCTGGAGTTGCGGGCGAATATCGCGCCGGACCAGAGGGTCGATCTCGTGCCGGTCATCGGCCATGTCCGCGATGCGCTGCTGCCGCTCGCCAACGATCTGGATGTGGTGATCACCCTGCATCTGCCCGACCGTCCGGCGGAAGTGCAGGGCGACCGCGACGAGTTGGTGCAAGTGTTCCAGAACCTTGTTGAAAACGCTTGCAAATATGGCCAGGAAGGCAAGGTCGTGGATGTCTGGCTGCGTGCCGAACCGGGCAAGCCGGTGGAGGTGAGCGTCATCGACAAGGGGCCGGGCATTCCCGCCGAACATGTGCCGCGCCTGACGGAGCGGTTCTACCGCGTCAGCGTCGCTGACAGCCGTTCCAAAAAGGGCACGGGCCTGGGGCTTGCCATCGTCAAGCACATCCTCACCCGCCACCGCGCCCGCCTTATTATTAAATCGGAACTGGGCAACGGCACGGACTTTACCGTCAGATTCTGACATAGAGAGCGTTTCAGTTTTTACGCACATAAAATTTTATCAATTAAATCAATAATTTAGACTGTCACAAATCTTTCACCGAAGTGACATAAAAGGAAGTGGTTCCGGTGGTTAAAAAGAGACCGCCGAGCGCATGCTAACAGCGTCTGCCGCTATCGGCTGCGTCCACAAACAAGCCCACGACGGGAGAGAAAAATGAACTTCGTTAAATTTTCCGCAGCAGCTCTGGTGGCTTCTGTCGCCTTCGCTGGCGCCGCCGCTGCTCGCGACCAGATCCAGGTTGCTGGTTCCTCCACGGTTCTGCCCTATGCCAAGATCGTTGCCGAAACTTTTGCCGAGACTTTCCCGAACTTCAAGGCTCCGGTTGTTGAGTCTGGCGGCACGGGCGGCGGTCTGAAGGCGTTCTGCTCCGGCGTTGGCGAAGGCACCATCGACATTGCCAATGCTTCGCGCAAGATCAAGAGCGACGAACTTGCCGCTTGTAAGGCTGCTGGCGTTGCCGACGTTCAGGAAGTGAAGATCGGCTACGACGGCATCGTCTTCGCAATGGACTCTTCCAACAAGGACCTCAAGCTCGAGCCGAAGGATCTGTACCTCGCGCTCGCCGCTGAAATCGTCAAGGACGGCAAGCTCGTTGCCAACCCTTACAAGAAGTGGTCGGAAGTCAACAAGGAACTGCCGGATGTAGCGATCGCCGCTTACATTCCTGGTTCCAAGCACGGCACACGCGAAGTCTTCGAAGAGAAGATCATGGCTGACGGCTGCAAGGAAGCCAAGGCGACCGACGCCCTCAAGACGCTGGTCCCCGACGCCAAGCAGGCTGCTGCCAAGTGCATTGCAGTTCGCAAGGACGGCGCTGCAGTCGACATCGACGGCGACTACACCGAGACGCTTGCCCGTATCGACGCCAACAAGACCGGCCTCGGCGTTTTCGGCCTGGCATTTTATGAAAACAACGCTGACCGCCTGAAGGTTGCGACCGTCAGCGGCGTTGTTCCCTCCACGGAAACCGTTGCCAGCGGCAAGTATCCGGTTTCGCGCCCGCTGTTCTTCTACGTGAAGAAGGCTCACCTGGGCGTTATTCCGGGCCTCAAGGAATATGTCCGAAACAGCCCGTAGC
>JAXHOC010000055.1:0-15536 GCA_034519725.1 Agrobacterium sp. | reverse complement strand
AGTTCATGTCACCTGCGTTGTAACAATGAGTAAAAGCGTCAGCACGTCCACAGATAAGATCATCGTCGACCGTTCACGAAAGCACCGTAACAAGGCTGTTTTCGACACGGTGAAGACGACACGTGAACGCTTGCAACAAGGGGCCGGCGGCAGCGAAGCCTATGAGCGTGAAATGCTGACGATGCACATCGCCGAAGCCCTTCAGGGCGCGATGATCATGCCGCTTTTCATCCTGTTCGCCTCTATCATCGGTCTCTATATCACCGGTGACATTGGGCTGATCATCTGGTCGCTGATTGCGCTGAGTTTCCATGCCATATCTCTGGTGCTGGCCAAAAAAGCCGCAAAACAGGGGATCACGGCGGAAAACCTGCCGAAGTGGCGCAATCTCTTCCTTGCCACGCAGATCCTCATCGGTTGCGCCTGGGCCATGTTTGCGCTCGCCGAACCGGTGCGCAACAACCCGACACTCGTTCTTTTCTTCAAGGGCGCGACGCTGCTGATCGCGCTTTCGCTCACCGCCATGGCCAATTTCATGCTGCGGCGGGCGACCTTCATGACCTTCATGCCGGTGCTGGCGGCGCTGTGCGTCACGTCAGCCGTCTCCCGCGATCCCTTCGATGTCGGCCTTGCCCTGATGTTCGGCATGGCGATCCTTTTCTGTCATCGCATCACCAGCCGGCTTTACCAGACCAGTATCAAGCTTCTGTCGTCGCAGACCGAAAAGGACGACCTGATCGCCGAACTCGAAGTCGCAAACTCCATGTCGGACGAGGCCCGGCGGCGGGCGGAAGAGGCAAATCTGGCGAAATCGCGCTTCCTCGCCTCCATGTCGCACGAGCTGCGCACCCCGCTCAACGCCATCCTCGGCTTCTCCGAAGTCATGTCGGCAGAGGTGCTCGGCCCGCTCAACAATCCGCTCTACAAGGAATATTCCGGCGATATCCACCGTTCCGGCCAGCATCTGCTCGACCTCATCAACGAAATCCTCGACCTGTCGCGGATCGAGGCCGGCCGCTACGACCTCAATGAGGAAGCGGTCTCGATGCTTGAGATCGCCGAAGATTGCATCGGCATGATTCAGCTTCGCGCCCGCGCCAAGACCATCAGGATTTCGCAGCAGTTCGAAAGCAGCCTGCCGCAGGTCTGGGCCGATGAAAAATCGATCCGCCAGGTCATCCTCAACCTGCTCTCCAACGCCGTGAAATTCACCCCGCAGGGCGGTGAAATCCTTGTGAAGGCGGGCTGGACGGCGGGTGGCGGGCAATATGTGTCGATCAAGGATAACGGCCCCGGCATTCCCGAAGAAGAAATCCCCGTGGTGCTGTCGGCCTTCGGACAGGGATCGATCGCGATCAAAAGCGCCGAACAGGGAACGGGGCTCGGCCTGCCCATCGTTCAGGCGATCCTTGCCAAGCATGACGGCCAGTTCATCCTGAAATCGAAATTGCGTGAAGGCACCGAAGGCATCGCCATCCTGCCGGCAAAACGTGTGCTGCAAAGCCTGCCGGCCGTCGAGGAAACCCACGCCATCCAGCCGCGCCGCCGCTCCTTCGCATAAGAGTCCGGCTGACGTTTAGAAGAACAGCGCCGTCACCAGCGAATAAAGCACGAAAAATCCGTTTGCCATCAACAGGCAGAAGACGGCGAAGGAACCGAGATCCTTGGCATGTCGCCCGACGGCGGAAATTTCCGGCGAGATGCGATCCACCAGTTCCTCAATCGCCGTATTGAGCGCCTCGACCGCAAACAGAAGCAGCATCAGTACCGTAAAGACGAGAAGATGCGCAAATGGCGCGCCGGCGAGCAGAAGCAGGGCAAGACCGACGCCGAAGGCGAGAACCTCGTGCCGGAACGCCGCTTCCTGCCACAGCCGTCCCAGCCCCTGCACGGAATAGCGGGCAGCAGCAAAAAGATGCCGCCAGCCCTTTTCCTTGCGAAAGACGGGTTCCGGTTGCTTCTTGTGCGGCGTGGCGTCCATCTTCAACCTCAATGCCAAATGCTCAGTGCTCAGTGCGCGGAATGGTGTGGGTGTCCACACCCGCAGCTTCGAAAGTCGCCATGCCGGAATGGCAGGCAGCGGCGGCCTTGACGATGCCGGCGGCCAAAGCAGCCCCCGTGCCCTCGCCCAGCCGCATGCCAAGCGCCAGAAGCGGCGTCTTGCCGAGTTTCTCGACGGCAGCCAGATGGCCGGGCTCACCGGAAACATGGCCGATCAGGCAATGGTCGAGCGCCGAAGGATTGGCAGCCTTTAGAAGTGCGGCGGCGGCAGTCGCCACATAACCGTCGATCAGCACGGGAATGCGCTGCACGCGGGCGGCCAGGATGGCGCCGGCAATCGCCGCGATCTCGCGTCCGCCAAGGCGGCGCATGATTTCCAGCGGATCGGACAGATGATCCCTGTGGAACGCCACGGCAGCCTTCACCGCCGCAATCTTGCGGGCCATGACTTCGCCTTCGGAACCCGTGCCGGGACCGGTCCACTCCTCCGCCGTGCCGCCATAGAGCGCCAGATTGATGGCGGCGGCAATGGTGGTGTTGCCGATGCCCATTTCGCCGACGCAGAGAAGGTCCGTGCCGCCGGCAATCGCCTCCATGCCGAAGGCCATGGTCGCGGCGCAATCGCGCTCGGAAAGGGCGGGCTCGCAGGTGATGTCGCCGGTCGGATAGTCCAGCGCCAGATCGAAAATCTTGAGACCGAGATCGTGGGTGACGCAAATCTGGTTGATCGCCGCACCGCCTGCGGCAAAATTCTCCACCATCTGCTGCGTCACTGAGGTCGGATAGGGCGTGATGCCGTGCCGGGTGACACCATGATTACCGGCGAAAATCGCCACCAGCGGACGGGTGACGGCGGGCGAACGGCCCGACCATGCGGCGAGCCACATGGCGATTTCTTCCAGACGGCCGAGCGAGCCGGCCGGCTTCGTCAGCTGCGCATTGCGCTCCTTGGCCGCGACCAGCGCATGCGTGTCCGGGCCGGGAAGCTCGCGCAGCAGCGCGCGGAAATCGTCGAAGGGCAATCCGCTCATGCTCATGATATCTGTCTTTCTCGTCGTCGGGTTGGCGGAAACTTGTGTTTTCCGGCAAATCGGTCTTTGTTGCGCCTCTCATAATCGCGGACGCGCCGCGGAACAACCGGAAATGCAAGCACAGCAGCGGAGAGAGCATGAAGGCCGGGGATTTTATAACAGATGTCGTGCATTCCCTTGCCTTTCTCAGCCGCCTGCCGGTCCCCTCGCGCTTTTTCAGTGAAGGTGACGGCACCTCGATGCGCCGCACCTCCCGCGCCTTTCCCGCCGCTGGCCTGCTGATCGCCCTGCCTGCCGCTTTCCTCGTGGTGCTATTCGCAAGTTTCGACGCCTCGCCGCAGCTCACCGCCTGGCTTGCCATCGCCGTCACCGCGCTCATCACCGGCGCGCTGCACGAAGACGGGCTGGCGGATATGGCCGACGGTTTCGGCAGCGGCAAGGACAAGACGAAAACGCTTGAGATCATGAAGGACAGCCGCATCGGCAGCTATGGCACGATTGCCATGATCCTGTCCTTTGCGCTGCGCGCCACGGCACTCGCATCGCTGCTGGAAACCCTGCCGGCCAAGACCGCCGCCGCCTGCCTGATTGCCGCGCTGGTGATGAGCCGCGCCCTGATGGTGTGGCACTGGCAGTCACTGCCTGCCGCCAAAACCTCCGGCATCGCTGCCGCCGCCGGCCAGCCGGGGACAAGCGAGCGCAACATCGCGCTGACGACAGGGTTGCTGCTGCTCGTGCTGTTCACGCTGCATGCCCTGCCCTTCGTGTCGATCGTAATGGTTGTGGCAGCGGCCTGCCTCGCGACGGTGCTGTTCGGCAGGCTCTGTGTCGGCAAGATCGGCGGCCACACCGGTGATACCATCGGCGCCAGCCAGCAGATCACGGAGATCGTTACCCTCATCGCCCTTGCCCTTGCGGCGTGACGGCCTGATATAGACCACCATGGAAACACCCTGCATCAACATCTGCTCCCTCGACCTGACAAACAGCCTCTGTATCGGCTGCGGCCGCACGCTGAACGAGATCGGCGGCTGGGCGGGTTATAGCGACGCGAAACGCCGCGCGATCATGCAGGCGCTGCCGCAAAGACTGGCAAATTTGAGCAAGACCGCCAAGGAGACGCATACCGCATGAACAGGCTGACCATCGTTCTCCTTATCCTCGCCGTGGGTCTCGGCCTGCTTCTCATCAATCACGACGGTGGCCGCACCCTCGGCATCGATAATGATCAATTCGCACAGGTGCTCTATCTGGTGCCAATTGCCGCCCTTCTATCGGCCGGCATTCTGGCCGGAAGGCGTGGCAGCCTCAGTAGCGTCATCCGCCAGCTCGCCGTCTGGCTCGTCATCATCCTCGGCCTTGTCTCCGTCTATCTCTATCGCTCCGACCTGCAATCCTTCGGCGACCGGTTGCTGGGCGGCCTGTTGCCCGGCCGCGCCGTGGTGGTGACGACATCTGGCGGCGAACAGGAGATCGTGCTGCACAAATCGATGAGCGGCCATTTCGAGGCGAATGTCAGCGTCGAAGGCAAGACCATCCACATGCTCGTCGATACCGGCGCAAGCTCCGTGGTGCTGGCCAATGCCGATGCCGCCACAATCGGCATCGACACGACGAAACTGCGCTACACCGTGCCCGTCCTGACCGCAAACGGCCGCACGGCCGCCGCCCCCGTCACCCTGTCGGAAATCGGCATCGGCCCGATCATGCGCCGCAACATCCCCGCCCTCGTCACCCAGGACGGCCAGCTGGGCCAGAGCCTGCTCGGCATGAGCTTCCTGTCGACGCTCGGTTCGATGCAGATGCAGACCGATGAATTGCGGTTGCGGGATCGGTGAAACAAAAAGTTGTTTTAAGGTCATCCGGGCCGCTCCAGCTCGGCCATCAGCCTTCGAAAGGAAATACCCCGTTCTAGACACAATCGGGATATTCTTTTTGCCTGCCATGGTCCTGACAGACCATTGCCGCTTGCCTCCGACCCGTTTGATAATTATCTTGATAATGTTCTCAGGGCGGGGTGCAATTCCCCACCGGCGGTATCGGGATTTTCCCGGAGCCCGCGAGCGCTTCCGGTCTCCAAAGCCGGAAGGTCAGCAGATCCGGTGAGAGGCCGGAGCCGACGGTATAGTCCGGATGGAAGAGGACAAGGCATAAAGGCGCCCGCGCTCTGCGGGCTTCGCATTGCATTGTTCGCCCAAGGGATATTTGGCGCTTCTTGAAGCGCGAAAATGCCGCAAAACGGCATAACCCTTGAAAGGCTTGAAAGAAAATGACCATTAGTAAAATTGAAGATGCGATCGACGCCATTTCCCGTGGCGAGATGGTGATTGTCGTTGACGACGAAGACCGGGAAAACGAAGGCGATATCATCGCCGCCTCCGACAGCATCACGCCCCAGCAGATCGCGTTCATGATGAACCATGCGCGTGGGCTGATCTGCGTCGCCATGCCGGGCGAACGTCTCGATGCACTCGACATTCCGTTGATGGTGTCGCGCAACACAGAATCCCTCAAGACGGCCTTCACCGTGTCGGTGGATTATATTCCGGGCACCACGACAGGCATTTCCGCAGCCGACCGGGCAAAGACCGTGCGGGCGCTGGTGTCGCAAGGGTCGCGGCCGGAAGATTTCGCCCGTCCGGGCCATATCTTCCCCTTGCGCGCCAACCCGAAAGGCGTGCTTGGCCGCACCGGCCACACGGAAGCGGCGGTTGATCTCTGCCGTCTTGCCGGAAAATTTCCCTGCGGCACCATCTGCGAAATCGCCAATGATGACGGAACCATGGCCCGCCTGCCCCAGCTCGAAGTCTTCGCCGAACGCCATGGCCTGCTCATCGTGACGATCAAGGACCTCGTCTCTTATCTCAAGGGCGCATCCATGGAAAATGAACCGCAAAGGCAGGTCGCCTGATCCGCGCCTCTGGTTATCCGAATACGAAAACGCCCGGTGCAAACCGGGCGTTTCACATTGAGGGTAGAGCTTTTCCCGGTCAGTTGCGCAGCCGGTAACCGGTCTTGAACATCCAGCCGACGACGCCGAGGCAGAGCGCCAGGAACAGCGTGATCATCGCAAGACTGATGATCGGATTGACGTCGGCGATCTCGTAGAAGCTCCAGCGGAAACCGCTGATGAGATAGAGCACCGGGTTGAAATGGCTAACCGTCTGCCAGAAGGGCGGCAACATGTCGATGGAATAGAAGCTGCCGCCGAGGAAGGTCAAAGGCGGCACCACCAGCATCGGTATGAGGTTCAGCTGCTCGAAATTCGTCGCCCAGATGCCGATGATGAAGCCGAACAGGCTGAAGCTTACGGCCGTCAGCACGAAGAACAGGATCATCATGAACGGATGGGCGATGGTGACATCCACGAAGAACGAGGCCGTTATCAGGATGATCGTGCCGATCATCAACCCCTTGGTCGCCGCCGCCCCGACATAACCGGCGACAATTTCCGTCATCGCCACCGGCGCCGACAATATCTCGTAGACCGTGCCGGTGAATTTCGGAAAATAGATGCCGAATGAGCCGTTGCTGATGCATTGGGTCAGAAGCGTCAGCATGATGAGGCCGGGCGTGATGAACGCGCCATAGGAAACCCCGCCAACCTCCTGAATCCGCGAACCGATCGCCGTTCCGAACACGATGAAATAAAGGGAGGTGGAAATGACCGGCGACACGACGCTCTGCAACAAAGTGCGGCGGGTACGGGCCATTTCGAACAGGTAGATGGACTTGACGGCTTCGAAATTCATTTCTGGTCTCCTACCAGCGAGACGAAAATATCCTCGAGAGAACTTTGCCGCGTCGAAATATCCTTGAAATGGATATTGGCGGCGGAAAGCGTCGTCAGCAGCATCGGCCATGCGCTCCTGCTCGCCGTTATCCTCGATCTCGTAAGTGATGGTGTTGCGGTCGTCAGAGAGCGAAAGGTTGAAGGGTGCGAGACTGTCAGGCAAGGTCTCCACCGGCTGCGAAAGCTCAAGGAAAAGCTGCTTGCGACCGAGCTTCTTCATCAGCGCGGTCTTTTCTTCGACCAGCAGCAATTGACCGCCATTGATGACCCCCACCCGGTCGGCGATCTCTTCCGCCTCCTCGATGTAATGTGTCGTCAGGATAATGGTGACACCCTTGGAGCGCAGTTCGGACACGACATTCCACATGTCACGGCGCAGGGTGACATCCACACCCGCCGTCGGCTCGTCGAGGAAGAGGACCTTCGGTTCGTGCGCCAGCGCCTTGGCGATCAGCACGCGCCGCTTCATGCCGCCGGAAAGCTCCCGCAGCATATTGTCCTTCTTCTCCCAGAGCGACAGCGATTTCAGGACGCGCTCGATCAGTTCCGGGTTCTTCTTCTGGCCGTGCAGGCCACGTGAGAAGCTGACGGTGTTCCACACGGTCTCGAACTGGTCGGTGGTCAGTTCCTGCGGCACAAGGCCGATCAGGGCGCGGGTCTGGCGAAAATCCTTCACCACATCATATCCGCCGACCAGCACCGAACCTTCGCCCGGATTGACAAGCCCGCAGATGATCGAGATCAGCGTCGTCTTTCCGGCACCGTTTGGCCCGAGAAGGGCAAGGATTTCCCCCTCTCTGATATCGAGGCTGACACCCTTGAGCGCCTGAAAGCCGTTTGCGTAGGATTTGGTCAGATTCCGTATCGAAACAATGGCATTCATCGAGAATCTTTCGAAAAAACGAGTAAGATGCACGCCATATAGGCCGTAGAACCCGCAATTGCCAGCCCGAGGGCCTGAACACTGCATTCGGCGGGGAAGGAAAATCAGCCGTAGACGCTGTAGAAAAACTGGGCTGCGACGAAGACCAGAAACACCCCGAAGGCCCGTTCCAGCTGCGTCTTGCTGAGTGCATGCGCCAGCCGCGCGCCGTAGGGCGCGACGACAAGCGTGATGGGGATCAGCAGCGCCACCGCAATCCAGTTGATGAAGCCGGTGGAAAACGGCGGCAGGCCCGCATCGCCCCAGCCGGCCCAGATATACCCCAGGAGACCCGGCAGCGAAATCAGCACCCCGACACCGGAGGATGTGGCAACCGCCTGATGGATGGTGCGCCCGTAAAGCGTCATGAACGTATTGTTCATCACCCCGCCGCCCACACCCATCAGGCCGGAGAAAAGACCGATGCCGGTGCCGACCAGAAAGCGGACCGGATTTTTCGGCAGGTCTGAGCCGAGATGCCAGCTTGCCCGGTTGACGATCATCCGGAAGGCGAGCGCCAGTGCGATAAAGGCGAAGATCAGCCGTAGCGCAACGCTCGAGGCATGCGCGGCAACAACAGATGCGAGAATGGTGCCGAGCGGCACGGCGACGATCCAGCCCTTCAGAAGGTCGATATCGACTGCTCCTTTTTGACGATGCGTCAGGAAGGAGCGAATGGAGGTCGGCACGATGATGGCAAGCGAGGTGCCGAGCGAAAGATGCATGCGCACCGCCTCCGGCACATCCAAAAGCCCGAACACATGGTAGAAGACCGGCACCAGCACCGCGCCGCCGCCGATGCCGAACAGCCCGGCCAGAAGACCAGCGACCACACCGGCTGCCGCAAGCGCCGCAGCAAAGACCATTATCTCGGAAACAGGGGGCATGAAAGCAGGCTCCAGCGGGCCGGTGTCACAAACATGTGACCCTCATAGCGTATCAGAAACGGGCGGCAAGCCACGCTGGCCGCAGGTCGGTACGGCGCGATGTCTTTTGCCGCATATCCGCGCCGAACTGATTGTTTTACGGGATTTTTCCCGTTGCATGCCCTTGCAAAGACGCCGATATCCCCCGATATGGCAGTCTTCTTCAACCGGCCTTAGGGCCGGTCTTTTTTTGGGGAAATGTGACGGGCGGCTATCGAGCTAGCGGCCAGAGAAACATCCCCAACCTTCGTCATTCCGGCCTGACCCAAGAATCCGCCGCCTCTGTCATCGGCGGCAGCCCGATGACAAGCCGCACTCCGTATTCGACGTCATCCTCGGCCTTGTGCCGAGGATCTGCCAACGTATCGTCATTCTCGACGTTGCAGATGCTCGGGACAGGCCCGAGCATGACGGAGGAGACGCTTTCAAACTCAGCCGTCAACCTTCCACCGGTGCAACCTAGAGCATTTCCAGTAAAAGTGCGTAGCGGTTTTACGTCCGGAAAATTCTTGAAAACAACGCGTTAGAGCACGTCAAACGATTCCGTTTAAACAGGGCGTGCTCTAATCGCAATGCCTATACCCGGACTTGCGGGTGCGCAGGTCGAAGTGGAAATGGTTCCAGTGGTTGGGATCGCTCCCCGGTCCGAGAACCGTCGAGAAATATTTGCAGCTATCGGACCTGACCGCCTTCAGCAGCGCCTTTTCCCGGAAGGCGAAGAAGTTCTTGCTGCGAACGTCGATCTCCTTGCCGTTGTTCAGGGTGATGGTGCCGATATCGATGGCGTTGCCGCGTGCATGCTCGGACCAGGGATTGCTGGAGCGCGAATTCATCTTGCGGCAGGAATAGCCGCCCATCGGCGTGATGCGCCCGACGCCCGAGAGATAACGGAAGCGGGAAGATGGCACGAGTTCGAACTTCACCCATTTGGCGAAGGCAAGCGTGACCTGGCAATTGAGCTTCACCGCCGGGCGGATGGCAACGCCGCTGGCAAGGCCGCTGAGTTCGATCGGATAATCGATACCGCAGGTCGGGCCGTCGGCAATGCGCGCGACATCGCGGAAGGCGACGCCGAGACGGCGCAGCTCGGAGCGGTAGGCGACTTCCGAGGATGGCATGACGCCGGGCGGCATGGCCGAGCGGTTGCTTTGCGGCCCGCCACGCGCCATCGGATCGTCAGGCATCAGCATCGCGACCTCCTCCACCGGCTGGCGACGGGAAGAGGCGCCGGGCGACGGTGGCGGGATCAACCGCGACTGACCGGCACTTTGCTGCCGGCGAGCCGGAGAAACGGCGACCGGATTATCGGTGCCGATGCCATCGACCACCGGCTGGGCGGAAACGCCTTCGGCAATATCGGCATCCTGTTCTTCGGCAAGTCCGCGAACCGGCTCGACGCCCAGCATGGAATCCATGTTCACCCCACCCTCGCCTTCTGCGTTCTGGCTGGCGGCGGCCTGCTGGCTGGGCATGGCTGGGGAGGCCATGCTGTGGCCGCTTGCGGCCATGCGCGCCTGATGCTGGCCATCGAGCGTGGAATAGCCCTGACCGCCCTGTGGCTGTTGCAGCAGAGGATCCTGCGAGGCGTAAGGCTCCGGCATCGGCTGCGACACGGCTGCGGGGTAATTGTTGGTGGCCTGCCCGGCCTGCTCTGCCTGATAGACGACGCTTGGCGTTGCGCTGTAACCCTGCTGCCGCGACGAGCGGATGGCGCCGACACGTGTCGTGCCGTCAACCTCGGCCGGCGGCACGAGGCCCTCCGCCGAACACGACACCATGACCGTGGAAATCATCAGCAACGTCACAAAACGACGCGGAAGGGAAACATACGCCATACGAGAACCTGTACCTTCAGCGGCCGCTACGCGCGGCAATACAGGTAAATTTTAAAGAAACGGGGTAAACGAATCCTTATGAGTGGAAAGAAATAATAAACCGGGCTGTTCCGCGAACCGGGAAATGGAAAAAGCGTAGCGAAGACCGCGCCCTGCGACGATGGGAAAGTCCAAAAACCTTTCCTCCGTCATGCTCGGGCCTGTCCCGAGCATCTGCAACCGATTGATTTTACGTTACGTGGCAGATCCTCGGGACAAGCCCGAGGATGACGTCGAATGGGGAACTAAGGTCGATCAACAACCACGCCCCCCTCTATCTCAAATCGACAGAAATCAGGCCGCCCGCGCAACCTCGCGCCCTGCCCCATGTCCAAGTTCGAAACGGGACAGCAGCGCGCGCAGCTGGCGGCTTTCCTCGGCCAGCGTCTGGCTGGCCGCCGTCGTCTCTTCCACCATGGCGGCATTTTGCTGGGTCATCTGGTCCATGTGGTTGACGGAGGTGTTGATCTCCTGAAGACCGGTCGCCTGCTCGCGCGCCGCCGTGGCGATGGAATTGACGTGACCGTCGACGCGATTGACCAGCGCCACGATTTCGTTCAGCGCATCACCCGTGGAGCGCACCAGCGCGACGCCGCCGCCGACCTCTTCCGCAGAGCGATTGATAAGCGTCTTGATCTCCTTGGCGGCATTGGCGGAGCGTTGCGCAAGTTCACGCACCTCCTGCGCCACCACGGCAAAACCGCGCCCCGCCTCACCCGCCCGTGCAGCCTCGACACCGGCATTCAACGCCAGAAGGTTGGTCTGGAAAGCGATCTCATCGATGACGGAAATGATCTGCCCGATGCGGCTGGAAGACTCCTCGATGCGGCCCATGGCGGCAACGGCATCGCGAACGATCTCGCCGGAACGGCCGGCGCTGGTTTTCGTATCCTGCACCATCTGGCGCGCTTCATTCGCCCGTTCGGACGCGGTGCGCACGGTCGCGGTGATCTCGTCCAGCGCGGCCGCCGTCTCCTCCAGTGCGGCTGCCTGCTGTTCGGTCCGGCGTGAAAGATTGCCGGTCGCACCGCTGATGTCGGAGGCGCTGTCGTTGACGACGTGGCCGGTTCTGGCAATGGCCTCGATCGCGCCATGCAAAGCGCCAACGGCGCGGTTGAAATCCGTGCGCAGTTTTTCGTAATCCGCGCCGATATCGGCAAGTTCGACCGTCAGGTCGCCATTGGCGAGCGCTTCCAGTGAAGTGCCCAGCTGGGTCATGGCATAGGCCTGACGCTCGGATGCGGAGCGCAACGCCATCTCATTGCCCTGCCGCGCCTCCTCCAGCGCCCGCTGCTGCCCCGCCTCGCGGGCCTGAAGGGCGCTGCGCTCGTTGACGCTGTCGCGCAGCACCAGCAAGGTCTTGGCAATCGCGCCGATTTCGTTGCGGCGGTCTGCAAATTGGATTTCAGCATTGCCATCGCCATCGGCGATCCGCTCCATGCTCTTGCGAATGAGATCGATAGGCCGCGTCACGCCGCGCACGACGGCCGCAGCCACGCCGATGACCAGAAGGCCGGACACAACGCACAAACCGATGTTGAAATAGGCATCGTTCCAGAATGCCGCTTCCATATCGTCGACATAAACACCGGTGCCGACAATCCAGCCCCAGGGCGCAAAACCGGCGACATGGGAATACTTCTCGACCGGATCCGGAGCGCCGGGCTTCGGCCAGTAATAATCGACAAAGCCCTGACCGCCCGCCTTCACCGTATTGACGAATTCGACGAACAGCGCCTTGCCGTTCGGATCCTTGTTGGCGGTAAGATCGGTGCCGTTCATTTCAGGCTTGATCGGATGCATCACCATCTTGGGATGCATGTCGTTGATCCAGAAATAGCCGCTGCCCTTGCCATACCGCATCGCCGCGATCGTCGTCTTGGCCTGCTGCTGCGCAGCCTCCCGCGTCAGGGTGCCGCTCTGCTCCAGGCGGTAATTCTGTTCGAGAATGGCGACGGCCGTTTCGTTCATGGATGCGAGCCCGGCTTTGCGCTCGCGCTCCATCTCGCGAAAAGTCTCGAACAGACTGAATGTCAGTGCCGTAGCCAATATTACCAGAAACAATGCAACGAGCGCATAAAGGCGCATGGATATGGTGACGTTTTTCATATTCCCCCCAACGCCGCTGACGGCACTTCGACCAGCCGATGGTAGAGTTAAAAAATTTATTATCACTAAATGCGCTTATTATACGTTAGTATTATTCAAAATCGCCTCCGCCCAAAACCGCCAATACTCTGCGCGACCCTTCAAGGCCGGCACAGCCGCCCGAAATTTTGCGAGGACACGGCCGTTTTAAAGACGCTGTTAACTCTGCAAGCCTATCCTCTCACACCAAAATACGGGTACTGGGAGACGCGCAATGGCACGGCCGAATTTCCGCTTTACGCATTACGACATGAAGGAATTGCGGGCTGGGACAACGATTGAAGTGTCGCTGTCGGCCGTCAACAATGTCCGGCTGATGACGGGCGCAAATTTCCAGCGCTTCACCGAATTGCTGGACTTCAAATATCTCGGTGGCGTCGCGAAAAAATCGCCGATCCGCATCGTCATCCCCGAAACATTGCACTGGCATCTGGTGATCGACGCCGAAGGACACACCAGCCTGGCCGAATCCGCGGTCAAGATGCTGCCTGCGCCATCGCAGATGGTACAACACCGCAAGGCGTCCTGATTTATCTTTAAAAACAAATGGATGGCGCGGCTTTACGATTCACCTTGGCAAGCGCCTGATTCTTTTTGTGAAGAACGAGGCATCCAGCAGTTCAGGAACAGTGCGCAAAAAGCCCTAACGCGCACCGCGCTCGCGGCGCAGCTTCGCCCACCAGTCGAGACGCTTGCGGATGTCCCGCTCGAACCCCCTGTCGGGCGGATCGTAAAACGTCGTGCGGCCCATTTTTTCCGGAAAATAGTCCTGCCCTGAAAAGGCGTCCGGCTCGTCGTGGTCGTAACGGTAACCGTCGCCGTAACCCTCGCCCTTCATCAGCTTGGTCGGGGCGTTCAGAATGTGTTTCGGCGGCACCAGCGAGCCGTTTTCCCTGGCCGCCCGCATCGCCGACTTGAAGGCCGTATAAACCGCATTCGATTTCGGCGCGGTGGCGAGATAGACGCAGGCCTGCGCCAGCGCCAGCTCTCCCTCCGGTGACCCCAGATAATCATAGGCGTCCTTGGCGGCATTGCAGACGGCAAGCGCCTGCGGATCGGCAAGGCCGATATCCTCCACCGCCATGCGCACCAGCCGCCTCCCGATAAAGAGCGGGTCTTCGCCAGCGTCGAACATGCGGCAAAGATAATAAAGCGCCGCATCCGGGTCCGAACCGCGCACCGATTTATGCAGCGCGGAAATGAGATTGTAGTGGCCGTCCTGGCCCTTGTCGTAAACCGGCGCCCGCCGCTGCACGATGCGCGTCAACCCCTCGGTATCGAAGGTCTCGTCCTTGCGCGCCGCGCGCCACACCTCTTCGGCAAGCGTCAGCACGGCTCGGCCATCGCCATCGGCCATGCGCACCAGGCTCGCCCGCGCATCTTCGGTCAGCGGCAGGGGCTTGCTCTCCGCCTCCTCGGCGCGCTTTAAAAGCTCGCTGAGGCTCTCCTCATCATGCGAACCGAACGTCAGCACCCGCGCCCGCGACAAAAGAGCGGCATTCAGCTCGAAGGACGGGTTTTCGGTAGTGGCGCCCACCAGAATGATGGTGCCGTCTTCCATGACCGGCAGGAAGCTGTCCTGCTGGGCACGGTTGAAACGATGGATCTCGTCAACGAAAAGCAGTGTCTGCCGGCCGTTCATCCGGCGCGTGCGCGCTGCCTCGAACACCTTCTTGAGGTCGGCAACGCCGGAAAAGATCGCCGAAATCTGCTCGAAAGCCAGCCCGGCCTCGCCCGAAAGCAGCCGGGCGACCGTGGTCTTGCCGGTGCCCGGCGGTCCCCAGAAGATCATCGATCCGAGTGAGCCGCTATCGATCATCCGGCGCAGCACGCCCTCTTCACCCGTCAGATGCGGCTGCCCGCTCACCTCCGCCAGCGTCTTCGGCCGGAGACGATCGGCAAGAGGCCGCCGGTTGGCGACCTCGACAGGCACCTGTGGGGCAAAGAGGTCGTCGCTCATCGCAGGAACTGCCGGATGCGTTGGCCGTCCCGCAGGATTTCCACCCGCCAGAAGCCGGGATTATCATCCAGCGCCTTTTCGACCGCAGCCGTGGAGCCGACATCCGAGCCGTTCAGCGACAGGATGACGTCCTTCGGCTGGAACCCGACCCGATAGGCCGGCGAACCGCGCTTCACATCGGTGACGACGACGCCGGTCACCTGCGACGGCATGCGCAGCTCATCGGCAAGCTTCGGCGACAGATTGGCGACGGTCGCGCCCGCGAAGGGATTGCGGCCCTCGAGCAGGCGTTCGTCACGCGGCGCGGTTTCCGGCGCCGTGTCGAGCGCAATGGTCACCTTTTTCTCTTTGCCCTTTTCCACCACCGTCAGTTCGGCGGATTTGCCGATGCCGGCCGTCGTCAGGCGATAACCGAGCGCATCGGGATGCTCCACCTCGAAACCGTTGACCGCCGTAACCACCTGCCCCGGCTCGATGCCCGCCTTCTCCGCCGGGCCGCCCTTGACGACGCTGACGACGAGAGCGCCGCGCGCCCGGTGCAGACCGAGCGCCTCGGCAACATCGGAGGTGACAGGGTCGAAGGTCGCGCCGATATAGGGCCGCTGGAAGTTTGCGTCACCACGCTCGGCGGCAGCGACGAAAACGCGCACAAGGTTGGCGGGAATGGCAAAACCGATGCCGTTCGAGCCGCCGCCCTTGGAGAAGATGGCGGTGTTGATGCCGATCAGCTCACCCGCCATGTTCATCAGCGCACCGCCGGAATTGCCGGGGTTGATGGAGGCGTCGGTCTGGATGAAGAAGCCGAAATCGCCCTGCGTCACCTGGTTGCGCGCCAGACCCGAGACGATACCGCTCGTGACCGTCTGGCCGACACCGAAGGG
>JAXHOC010000058.1:0-16553 GCA_034519725.1 Agrobacterium sp. | reverse complement strand
GGTTACGTATTGCTACTGGTGTAGCGCCTAATTAAATCACGCACCGCTGTCTCTTCAATTACCAGCGTTCACGGCATCTGAGACTATCTCTTTTAAAGCACGGGGTACCAAATACTGCTGCGCTATATTGGTTTTTTCATCTTCGGTATAACCCGACAGGTTAATAACCTCCATGCGGTCGAGTAGGGCTGGCGGTATGTCCATACTATTGGCGGTACAAACAAACATAACATTCGACAAATCTAGGTCTAAATCTAAGTAATGGTCGTTAAACTTGTGGTTTTGGTGCAGGGTCGTGCAATTCTAGCAATGCACTAGCGGGATCGCCCTACCCATCATGTGCCATTTTGTCTATTTCATCTAGTAAAAACAGTGGGTTATTTAATTTCATTTCCTTTGCTAAGCGATTGCGCTAATCTTGCCAGGCATAGCACCAATATAAGTACGGCGGTGACCGCGTATTTCGGCTTCGTCCCACTCCGCCCAGCGCCATGCGTATAAACCACGCCCCGTTGCTTTGGCAATCGACTCGCCTAAGCTGGTTTTACCCACACCGTGACCTACTAGGCACAATATTGGACCTTTAACTTTTTTAACGCGCGACTGTGTACGGCGAGGTATTCATCACCCGTTCTTTTACATCGTCACGCTCATAATGGTCGGCATTAAGAGCTGCCTCGGCTTTGGTCAGATTAATATGGTTTTGCTACTTTTAGTCCACGGTGTATTAGCAATCCAGTCCAAATAACCACGCACCATACTCGACTCATCTGTAGTTGACGGCATGGCTTTTAATTTGCGTAGCTCGGCATCGGCTTTCTTTTGTACGGCTTCGGGTAGTTTATGGCTGCTTTAAGGCGGTTTTCAAGTCGACCATTTTTGTCATCGTCGCCAATGCCGTGTTGATATCCGACAACTCTTTTGTATCACTTTAATTTTTTCATTTAAAAATATTCACGCTGGTTTTTTTCCCCATCGCTTTTTTAACGTTGTCGCTAATCTTTTCTTCCATACTCGCTCTTCGTTACTATAAATAAATATTTTCTCCGCAGTAACGCCAAATACTCGCTTAACTTTAGCACTATCTAAATAGCGCGTGTTTTTGCTCAAATGTTCATCGGCGCACGGGTAACCACAAAGTAAATCAGTTCTTCAATATGCTTAATCTTATCGGCGCTTCTATAACCTCTTTTGGCGTTACGCAATTTGGTTTCGGCGTATTGGTTAAACGCCTTGTGCAGGTCGGCTTCAATTCATGCGCCAAATCGGCTTTTTTATCGTCCTGAACACTGACAGTTCGGTAATATAAGCTTCAAGGTAATCATTGGGTAATGAGTTCATTTAGCAACGCTCGTGACTCGCCCCTCCTCGATTAACACTTTAATGCAGTTTTCTTTCTTCGTGGTTGGTCGTCATTACTTCTATAATCGTCAAGAAATTGTGCCGTATTTATATAGGTTGGCAGGGTCTATACTTGCATCTAAGGCATCTTTTTGCGCTACCGTACGTAAATACACGGTTGTCGGCATTTTGCGCTATTTCTACTGCCACCATTGACTGAGGGCGACCAACAACAAATAAGGCAATTTGCATTAGCGTGGGCACACCACCACGTCGCGTAGCGCTAATAGAGGTAATACTACGGGTTGTGCTTGTGCTTCGGTTGTTGCTTTGATACGTGTGGAGGCATAGTCAGATTCCTATGGAAGGGGTACAAAACATGGCGATTGTGTAGGGTTACGCCACAATATAAAAGCAACATAAGTACTTATAACGGTAATACTTACGCTTATGTTGCCGTACCTATGGGTAATGCTCACTCTATATATGTAGGGTACTTTGCCAAAATTTCAAGTCTAATTGGATGAATGGGGGTTTTTTTGCTGCAATTTTGTGCGTATTAACGCTCGTTTAGGGGCAATTACTACGTAGTGGCTGGTCCTAAGCATACTTACGGTTATGGCTGCTATTTGTTGAAAACTATGCGCAACAACCAATGCGCACAGGCTTGTGGGCAAAGGTTGGCGTTGCTGTGATAGGGTAGCATCATAATAGCAACCGCCCATACCCAGTCTATTCCCTTAGCGTCAAATGCTAGCAACGTTACTATTTAGCAGATGTAAATGGTGGGTGTGAACACGCAGGCGTTTGGGACTGTATTGGTACATGCCTAGCGGATGCTTATAGCGCCGATTTCTACGCCATAATGCATAACTCAGCGGTTGCCACACTAAGCCGTGTTTGCGTAGGCAAACGTGCGGTAGCCATACTTGTTTACCGTGGCGCCATGCCAGTTGGCATAGCGCATCGATGCGGTCGGTCTTTTCCAGAAAGCCCATGGCGTACCGGCAAAGTGGCGCACCTGGCGCGGATTGGCCAGCGCACAGGCGATCCCCAGCTCCCACAACAACAGGAAGACTGCCCGCTCGTAGCCGCCCGACGCCTCCATGACGACGAGCTCGACATTCTCGGCCCGGCACAGCGCAGCCAGCTCACCGATGCCGGCCGCATCGTTGCCGAAACGCTCAAACGTCCCGGACGGACGGATGAACGCATCCAGCCAGTCCTTCGAAACATCCACTCCACATATAACTCTATTCACGGTAACCTGCCTTGTGCGTGCGGTTGGAACCAAGCGACTATTCGGTCGTACGTGACGATGACGAAGATCCCAGGCTCATCCACGGTTGTAACCGGAGGGGGGACGGGCGACTTCGTCAAGCCTCTGGCAGGGTGGCCACCCGGCCAGAGGCGCAATCGCTTCCATCGCACAAAATCAGCAATGTGCAGATACAAGGGGGCAACGTTGCCGGATTTCGGAGAGCTTGCCCCCTCAACCCGCTGCCGCGACCTTCTCCCCGGCGGGGAGAAGACACAAGCGGCACACGCTCGCAATCAAGCCCCGCAGCCACCGGCCAGCGGGGTTTTTCTTTGCCCTCAGCCGCCCTGCGCGACCGGGCGGCGGCGCGATGGCAAGGTCATGGCCAGCACACCGGCAATCACGCAGACGAGCCCCGCCCACATGGCCGGCGTCGGCACTTCCCCCAGAAACACCATGCCGATGGCGACACCAACGGGTACCCTGAGATAGGCCTGCGACGTGGTGCCGACCGAACCCAGTGTCTGCATCAGCCGGAAATAGATCATGAAGGCGAGCGCGGTTGAAAAGACGCTGAGGCAGACAAGTGCGGTGAGCGACGCCGTCGATGGCGACAATGTCCAGGGACGGTCAACGATCAAGCTGACCGGCAACAGCAGCACGGTGCCGCAGATCAGCGAGCCGGCGGCCGGCATGACGGGATCGAGCCGTTTGAAGTTCTTACTGAAAATGGCCGCGCAAGCGTAGGAAAAGGCCGCCGTCAAGACGGCAATCTGGCCCCACAGCGCCTGACCCGCGCCGCTCAGCGCATCAAGACCGATGATGAGGCAGACACCCGTCATGCCCGCAACGGTGCCGAACAGCTTGCGGCCGCTGACCTGTTCGTGCCGGATGACAAGCGCGGTGAGAAGAAAGGTGAAGATCGGCGTCGTCGCATTGAGGATGACGGCAAGACCGGCATCGATGCTCTGCTCCGCCCAGGCGATCAGCGTGAAGGGCAATACGCTGTTGATACAGGCCTGAACGAAGAAAAGCCGCCACGTCGCAAAATCCCTCGGCAACCGCAGCCCGCGCAGGCGGATGACTGCCAGCAGCAACAGACCGGCAATCAGGGTTCTAGCGGCAATGAAGGTCAAGGGCGGTATGGTTTCCACCCCGATCTTGATGAAAGTGTAGGATGCGGCCCACAGCGTGGACAACAGGGCAAGCAGCAGCAATTCGCGGGCGATGGGGTTTTGAGTGGTCACGGGATCATTTTTCCAACTGCGTTCAGAGTGACCCGTTCCTAACCCGAAAAGAAGCACCAATGCTTCGGCCACGGCCGAAGTTTCAATCCTTCCCTAAAAAGAAGCTCCGCACGGGGTGACCATGCGGAGCTGCTTGAAGGAGATTGATCACGGGTCGGGTCGGGCAGATCAGGCCCGGCGCTCGTCCGCCGAGAAAGCGCCCGGACCGGCGACGAACAGATAGAGGAAGATGAAGCAGAACAGGATTGCCGCATCACCCCCATTGAGTGCCGGGAAGAAGCTCTTCGGCCCATGCGCGATGAAATAGGCAACGGCCATTTGACCGGACAGGATGAACGCGACCGGACGCGTGAACAGGCCGATCAGCACGAGAATGCCGCCGACGAATTCCAGAATCGCCGCCACGAGCAGCATGGTCGGCAGGGAGCCGTCCATCTGCGATGCCGGAAAACCGAACAGCTTCTGCGTTCCGTGCGAAATGAAAAGCAGCGCCGTCATGATGCGCAGCGCACCGAGTGCCTGCGGGCGATAGCGAGAAAGATTATCGAAAATTGCCATGTTCATGTGTCCCCGTTGAAGTGGTGCCGCGCTCGATACAGTGCATTTAACCCTTTATGGATACACGTCTCGAACACCGGAAATCACGTTTGCGATATAGCAGAACTCCCTTAAATACATAAAGGGAGGCATTCTACACATGGTTGATTTTACAGTACAAAATCGATGATTTACCCAAAAAATCAACTCAAGGGTACAGACGGTTTTTTGCATGGCAAAGGCGGAAAAATCCGCCCCCACCTCACGCCTGCAGCACAATCACCTTTGAACCGACCGGCACGCGGCTATAAAGATCGATGATATCGTGGTTGAGCATGCGGATGCAGCCGCTCGACATGGCGTGGCCGATGGATTGCGGCTGGTTGGTGCCATGCAGGCGGAACATGGTGTCGTTACCGCTGCGATAAAGATAAAGGGCGCGCGCGCCGAGCGGATTGTTCGGGCCACCAGGCATGCCGCCGGCAAACTTCAGATGGCGCGGATCGCGGCGCATCATATTCGCTGTTGGCGTCCAGGAAGGCCATTCGGATTTGCGGCCGATATAAGCGTCGCCCTTAAGTGCAAGCCCCTGCCGCCCGACACCGACGCCGTAACGCATCGCCCGTCCATCGCCCATGACGTAATAGAGGCGCCGTGCCGGCGTATCCACAATCACCGTTCCGGCCGGATGCGCGGTCTGATAGGCGACCTCCTGACGGCGCAGCTCAGGCTTCACCTTATCGAGATGCATTTCGGGAAGCGGGAATTTCTCCTCCGGCTTCGCCGCATAATTGAGCCTTTGCTGCCCGATGCCGGAACTTGCGCAGCCGGCCAGCAACAGCGGCAATCCGAACAGAACACCACGACGTGAAATAGACATGTAACCCCCGCCAAATCTCTAGATTAACGAGGGGTATAATTTTATGGTTAACAAACCTCTAATGTGAGGTTGTGGGAATTAACGTGCGGCAACCGGCGTTGCGGGCCGGCGGTTGGCCAGATACACCCCCGTTACCGCCAGAACCGTGCCGGCAATCATCGCCGGCGTCAGCGTTTCCCCAAACAGCAGGGCCGCTTCGACGGCGGCAAGCGGCGGCACGAGATAGATCAGCGAGGCGGCGCGCGAGACCTGCCCGCGCCTGATGAGATAGAGCAGCAGCGCCACCGCACCGATGGAGATCGCGCCCACCGACCAGACGAGCGTGGCGGCAAGCCCGAGGCTCCAGTCCACATGACCGTCCTCCAGCAACAGCGCGAAGGGAACGGTGACGATGAGGGCACCGACATATTGCAGCGTGGCGACCGCCATGATGTTGCCGCCGTGCACGTATTTCTTCTGGTAGAGGGTGCCGTAGGTCACCGATGTCATGCCCAGCACGTTCACCGCCACGGCATAAAGCGGCACGGAAAGGCCGAGCGCACCTGACGCCATGACCTTCGGCAGCACGGCAATGGCAATGCCGACAAAGCCGAGAACCAAACCGGCACGCTGCACGGCCGAGACCTTTTCGCCGATCATGTAGCGGGCAGCAACCGCCGTCATCAACGGCTGCAAACCGGCGATGATGCCGCCGATCGCCGCCGGCACGCCCTGCCCGATCGCCCACCAGATCATGCCGAGATAAAGTCCGTGCAGGAACACGCCGGACAGGATCGCCCGGAAGACATCAAGCCGCCGTTCCGGCCATCGGATGGAAGAAAACTGGCAGATCGCCCACAAGAGCGCGCCTGCCAACACGTAACGCAGACAGAGGAAAGTCAGCGGCCCGGTATAAAAAACGGCATATTTGGCGGTGACCCAGCCGGTCGACCAGAGAAAGACGAAGATGGCCGGAGCCAGACGGTCGAGCGACATGGGAACATCCCCTGTGCCGCACGATGTTCCGCAACCGCAAAGCGTCCGGGACATAAGGCATGCGGCGAATTGACAATTTTACGGCTGGACGCAATCGCGTCATTGGCCGGGTCTTGGGTCAGGTCAATGTCCGGGTCTTTGGCCGGGTCAATGTCCGGGAGCGGCCCCGGCGCCCACCACACAGGCGAAACACAGCCCTTCAGGCAATGCGGTATCTCCATCCCGGGAAAAGGTCAAAGGCGTTTTCGTGACCGCATCTTTCAGATTTTCTGATACCAGACCCAAAACCCATCAACCGAAAGCGAATGAGCGAAATTTGTGCATTCGCTCACGGCGCACACAGCGTCACTCCCCATTCCACCCCGCCTTGCCGCGCAACCAAAATGCCAATGCCGCATTTATAGGCCGAAACTGGAAAACAGCTTCTTTTTTAAAACTCTAGGTCGGTAAAAAATCTTCACGGAGGCCTCCGCATAGTTCTTGCATTGCATTTCTCGTTGTATTCATATGGCAAAAAAGGGGACATCGAAGTTGGCATTTGACGAAATGATAAATGCGGACAACGCGCCGCGAAGCCCATACGAAAACTATAACGAGTGGTACAGCCGGCAGGACAGGGCGCACCTGATCCAGAAGTCTAAAGACGCGGAAAACATCTTTCGAAAAACCGGTATTACTTTCGCAGTCTATGGCCATGCCGACAGTTCAGAAAAACTGATCCCCTTCGATATCATTCCGCGCATCATTTCCGGGCGCGAGTGGCGCAAACTGGCCCAGGGTATCGAACAGCGCGTTCTCGCTCTCAATGCGTTCCTCGACGACATCTACCACAAGCAGGAAATCATCCGCGCAGGCCGCATTCCGCGCGAAATCATTGAAAAGAATGTCGCATTCCTGCCGGAGATGATCGGTTTCACCCCGCCCGGCGGTGTTTATACCCACATTGTCGGCACGGATATCGTCCGCACCGGCGAAGACCAGTTCTACGTCCTGGAAGACAATGCCCGCACGCCGTCAGGTGTCAGCTACATGCTGGAAAACCGTGAAACGATGATGCAGATGTTCCCGGAACTCTTCCATGAAAACCGCGTGCAGCGGGTGGAGGACTACCCCTATCAGCTGCGTCAATCGCTCGCCTCGCTCGCCCCGCCCGGTTGCACCGGCAAGCCGCGCGTCGCGGTTTTGACCCCCGGCAGCTATAATTCCGCCTATTACGAACACTCCTTCCTCGCCGACATGATGGGCGTGGAACTGGTGGAAGGGTCCGACCTGCGCGTCATGGACGGCAAGGTCAAGATGCGCACCACCCGTGGTTATGAGGCGATCGACGTGCTTTACCGCCGCGTCGACGACGATTTCCTCGATCCGCTGACCTTCCGGCCCGATTCGGCGCTCGGCGTCCCCGGCATCATGGATGTCTACCGTGCCGGCAACATCACCATCGCCAATGCGCCCGGCACCGGCATTTCCGACGACAAGGCGATCTATTCCTACATGCCCGAGATCGTCGAATTCTACACCGGCCGCAAGCCGCTTCTCGAAAACGTGCCGACTTGGCGCTGTTCCGAGCCGGACAGCCTCAAATACGTTCTCGACAACCTGGCCGAGCTGGTCGTCAAGGAAGTTCACGGGTCTGGCGGTTACGGCATGCTGGTCGGCCCCACCGCGTCGAAGCGGGAACGGGCGCTTTTTGCAGAGAAGCTGAAAGCCCGCCCGTCCAATTACATCGCGCAGCCGACGCTGTCGCTCTCCACCGTGCCGATCATGGTGAAGAACGGCATCGCGCCGCGCCATGTCGATCTGCGTCCCTACGTGCTGGTTTCAGACAAGGTGAAGATCATTCCCGGCGGGCTGACCCGTGTTGCCCTCAAAGAGGGTTCGCTGGTGGTCAATTCCAGCCAGGGCGGCGGCACCAAGGATACATGGGTACTGGAGGACTAAGCCATGCTGGGCAGAACGGCAAACGGGCTCTACTGGATGTTCCGGTATATCGAGCGCGCTGAAAACATCGCCCGGCTGATCGATGCGGGCCTGCGCGTTTCACTGACGCGCAGCGGCAGCGGCGATGAGGATTGGGACGGCGTGTTGCAAAGTGCGGGTGTGCGCGAGGCCTTTCTCGAAACGCACGACAAGGTAACGACGGCGGATGCGATCGATTATCTGCTGCGGGACAAGGCCAACCCTTCGAGCGTCTTCTCCTGCATCGAGGCGGGCCGCAACAATGCCCGCATGGTGCGCACGGCGCTGACGCGCGAGACCTGGGAAGCGACCAACGAATTCTGGATCGAGCTTAAGAGCAGTCTTGCTCGCCGGGTAAAGGCGGCAGACATGCCGCAGACCATCGACGGCATCAAACATCGTGCCGGCCTGGTGCGCGGCGCTTTCCACGGCTCGATGCTGCGCAACGATCTCTATAATTTCTCCCGCATCGGCACCTTCATCGAGCGCGCCGACAACACGGCCCGCATTCTCGACGTCAAATATTACGTGCTGCTGCCCGCCGTCGCCCATGTCGGCTCCTCGCTCGACAACGCCCAGTGGGAATCCATCCTGCGCTCGGTCTCGGCCCACCGCTCCTATGGCTGGGTCTATGACGCCGAATACAAGCCGGCCAACATTGCCGACTTCCTCATTCTCAATGGCCGCATGCCGCGCTCTCTCGCCTATTGTTACGAAAAGATCGCCAGCAACCTCAACCACATAGCCGAGGATTACGGCGAAAGGCACAAGGCGCATGAGACGGCTGAGAGCATTCGCGACAGCCTGCGCAAGACCACCATCGGCCGCGTCATGGATGAAGGTCTGCACGAGTTTCTGGAGAGATTTGTCAACCGCAACGGGCAGCTGGGGCAGGAAATCATGGAAGGCTACCGCTTTTATCTGTAAGCGCGTGGACGGGAACAGCTTATGCGTCTGAACATCACCCATACGACCGAATATGTCTATGACGAGCCGATGCCCTATGCATTGCAGCGGCTGCGCCTGACGCCGCAGACCGGCCCGTGCCAGACGGTGGAAGACTGGGACGTATCGGTCGACGGCGCCACCGTCGAAGTGAGCTATGACGACCATTTCGGCAACCGGGTCGCATTGGTCGAGACCGAAGGCCCGCAACGCCGGGTCAAGGTCGTGGCAAGCGGCCGCGTCATCACCGAAGACAAGGCCGGCATGGTCGGCCCGCACACCGGCAGTGCGCCATTATGGCTGTTCCAGCGCGAAACGCCGCTGACCAAGCCGGGAAAACTCGTGCGCGAACTGGCCAAGGCCAGCACCGGCAGCACCGAGCTTGAGCGCCTGCACGACCTCATGGAGAAGATCCACAGCAAGGTGGAGTACGTGCCGGGGTCGACCGACACCGAAACCACCGCCGAACTGGCGCTTGAGGCTGGCAAGGGCGTCTGTCAGGACCATTCCCACATCCTCATTTCCGCAGCCCGGCTGATGGGCCTGCCCGCCCGGTATGTTTCCGGTTATCTGATGATGGAAGACGTGGCGGAACAGACGGCCACGCATGCCTGGGCGGAAGTGCATCTGCAGGGGCTCGGCTGGGTCGGCTTCGACGCCGCCAACAACATCTGCCCTGATGACCGTTACGTTCGCATTGCCCTTGGCCTCTGCTACCGCGATTGCGCGCCGATCTCAGGCATGCGGATCGGCCCGGCCGGCGAAACCCTGAATGTTTCGGTGACCGTGCAGCAATCGCAGAGCCAGTCGCAAAGCTGAGACAATGGCCGCAAAAGACGAGAATACGATCGGTTTCTACAGCGGTAACGCCAGCGCCTACACCACCCGAGGCCAGTCTGCCGACCGTCCGCAACTGGAGACATTCCTTGCGCGGCTGCCGGAAGACGCCAGCATCCTTGAACTGGGATGCGGCGGCGGGCAGGACAGCGAATTCATGCTCGCTGCCGGTTTCGACGTTCATCCAACGGATGGAACACCCGAAATCGCCAAAGCGGCGCAAGCCCGGCTCGGCATTCCCGTTAAAACGCTGCTGTTCGAGAATATCGAAGATAACCAGCGCTATCACGGCGTCTGGGCCAATGCCTGCCTGCTGCATGTGCCGCGCCCGGCCCTTCCAGGCATTATCGGCCGCATCCATACGGCGCTGAAGCCGGGCGGCGTGTTTTATGCCAGCTTCAAGGCCGGAGAAGCCGAAGGCCGCGATAAGTTCGACCGTTATTACAATTATCCTTCGAAAAGCTGGTTCGAGGATGTCTACGGACAATTTATCTGGGAGTGCATCGAGATCGAGGCCCGGCAGGGCAGCGGCTACGACCAGCTTCCCACCGCATGGCTGCATGTGACGGCCACCAAACCCTGACCCGCACTAATCCGCCGCGACAAGTTGGCAGTTGCGAAAGCCCGCCCCACCCGGTTTAATCGCCGCATCGATTTGAAAGCTTGATCCGGCTTTTGCCTTCGGGACGAAAGCCTGCCGGGAGACGACATTGTACAGCATTTCCGACTATCGCGACTGCCAGTCGCATGGCCCCACCATTGCGGAACGGGTCTGGACGGCATGGTGGCAGGATAGCGGCCTAAAGATCGGCGATGTGGCCGAACATCTGAAGGATATGACCAACCCCCACGCCCTGCCGACCGGCTTCGTCGCCCATGACGGCGAAGCTTATGCCGGCTCCGCCTTCCTCATCCATTGCGATCTGGAAGAGCGGCCGCAATATCTGCCATGGGTCGCCGCGCTCTGGGTGGAAGAAAACCACCGCCGCTCCGGCGTAGCGAGAGCCTTGATGCAGGCCGCAACGCAAAGAGCCGCCGAACTCGGCCACGACACCAGCTATCTCTGCTGCCGGCGCAATCTTGAACCCTATTATATCAAGTGCGGCTGGATCGTTCTCGAACGCGGTGTCGGCAAACACGATCTGACCGTACTGACCTACAGCACAAAAGCATAAGCCATCCGTCCGCATGCGGACAGCCGATCGACGACCGGAGGAAACCATGCAACCACCCGCCGCCCTCATGGAAACCGCGATCTACGCCGACGATCTCGACGCCGCCGAGGCCTTTTACCGCGATGTCTTCGGGCTGGACGTGGTGCGAAAGCTGCCGGGCCAGTTCGTGTTCTTCAGATGCGGCCGCCAGATGCTGCTGATCTTCGATCCGCAACAATCGCGCACCGCCACGCCCGACAATCCGATCCCGCGTCATGGGACGACCGGGCAAGGCCATTTTTGCTTTTATGCGAAGGACAAGCAGGACGTAGACAGCTGGAAGGCCCGCTTCGAGGCGCTCGGAATTGCCATCGAACACTATCACCGCTGGCCGAACGACAGCTATTCCGTCTACATCCGCGACCCCGCAGGCAATTCCGTGGAGGTGGGGGAAGGCAGGCTGTGGAGTTTTGAGTGAAGTCGAAGTACCCGGAAAAGAGCCGCCCGCCGGCAGTTCCGTCGGAGTAGGGTAAGGAAAGCGGAGGTGATTAGCGGAAGCCAAGGCCTCTGCCGCAACTGAAGAGGAAGGGAACTGCGATCCCTCCTCTCGTCATCCTCGGGCTTGACCCGAGGATCTATCCACGTTGCATAAAATCAAATGGATGCAGATCCTCGGAACAAGCCCGAGGATGACGTCGAGATGGGGCGACGCGGGCGCCCCCCACCCTAAACCGTATTCACACACATACCGGCAGATCAGATCTGGCGAACGGCGATCTCTTCTTCGGCGTCCACGGCAAGCGGGTTCTTCAGCGGCAGGCCGAAACCGGCGGCCTCGATCTCGAACACGTCGCCGGCTTCCGGCTTGATGCCTTCGGCAAAGGAGAGCGTCGCGGTGCCGAACATGTGCACATGCACGTCGCCCGGCGCGCGGAAGAGGCCGTATTTGAAGTGGTGATATTCGAGGTTCGCAAACGTGTGGGACATGTTGTCCTCACCCGAAACGAACGGCTTTTCGAAAATGACCTTGTCGCCACGGCGGATGCGCGAGGTGCCGCGAATGTCCGAGGGGGCAACGCCGACGCGGATTTCCGGGCCGAAGCTTGCCGGGCGCAGCTTGGAATGGGCAAGGTAGAGATAGTTGATCCGCTCGGTGACGTGATCGGAAAATTCGTTCGAGACGGCAAAACCGATGCGGACAGGTTCGCCCTTGTCCGAAATCACATAGATGCCGGCCATTTCCGGCTCTTCGCCACCGTCGAGCGCGAAGGACGGCGAGGTGAGAGCAGCACCGGGTGCAGCCGCCACATAGCCGTTGCCCTTGTAGAACCATTCGGGCTGAACGCCCTTTTCGCCAGCCTTGGGCTTGCCGTTTTCCAGACCCATGCGGAACATCTTCATGGAATCCGTCAGGCTTTCCTCGGCGGCTTCGGTGGTCTTCTTGTGCATGCTGTCGCGGGTGGCGGCAGAGCCGAGATGGGTGAGACCGGTGCCGGTCAGATGCAGATGCGCCGGATCGGGATGGGTGATCGGCGGCAGGAAACGACCTTCCGCGTAAGCCTTTTCAAGATCGACGGCATCGCCGAGACCATGGGCGGCGACGACATCGGCAAGGCTCTTGCCGCCATTGGCAGCTTCCATGGCGAGCGCGTAAACCGATTGAGCGCCCTTGACGGCATGCGCCTGCCCGCCTTCTTCGCGAACGGCGACGGTGATGTTGCCACTGGTATCCTTGATCTGTGAAATGAGCACGGGATTTCCTTCCTCCGGCGTCATGCGCCTTATCTTCTTCGGCGCTTTGCGCCTTCACCTTATGAAAGTGGCCGGAAACCGGCCACTTTTTTTGACTTGCAATAGTGGCCGGGCAATCAGCCCTTGTTCTTGTTGTAGACGTCGAAGAACACGGCGGCGAGCAGAACGAGGCCCTTGACCATCTGCTGGAAATCGATGCCGAGGCCGACGATCGACATGCCGTTGTTCATCACACCCATGATGAACGCGCCGATAACGGCACCGGTGATCTTGCCCACGCCGCCGGAGGCCGAAGCACCGCCGATGAAGCAGGCCGCGATCACGTCAAGCTCGAAGCCCACGCCTGCCTTCGGCGTTGCCGAGTTGAGGCGGGTCGCGATGATCATGCCGGCCAGACCGGCCAGCACGCCCATGTTGACGAAGGTGAGGAAGCTTAAGCGTTCGGTGTTGATGCCGGAAAGCTTGGTGGCCTTCTCGTTGCCGCCCATGGCGTAGACGCGGCGGCCGATGGTCGTGCGGCGCGTCACGAAGCTGTAAAGCGCAATGAGAACCAGCATGACGATCAGAACGTTCGGCAGACCGCGATAGGTGGACAGCTGGTAACCGAGGAACAGGATCGCGCCTGATATCAGCAGGTTCTGGACGATGAAGAAACCGAACGGCTCCACGTCGATGCCATGCTTCACGTTGACCACGCGACGGCGCCACGCCAGATAGAACAGCACCACGGTGATCAGAAGGGTCAGGATCATCGATGTCGTGTTGATACCTTCGATACCGCCGAGGTCAGGCAGGAAGCCGGTGCTGATGACCTGGAAATCGGTCGGGAACGGGCCGATATTCTTGCCGCCGAGCACAAACAGCGTCAGACCACGAAACACCAGCATGCCCGCCAGCGTCACGATGAACGACGGAATGCGGTGATAGGCGATCCAGTAACCCTGGGCAGCACCGATGATGCCGCCGATGACAAGACAAATCAGCGCCGCCAGAAACGGGTTCATGCCCCATTGCACGGTCAATATCGCCGCAATCGCACCGACGAAGGCGACGATGGAACCGACCGACAGGTCGATATGCCCGGCGACGATGACCAGCAGCATGCCAAGCGACATGATGACGATGAACGAGTTCTGCAGGATGAGGTTGGTGAGGTTCACAGGGCGGAACAGAATGCCGCCGGTGTAGAACTGGAAGAAAACCATGATAGCGACGAGCGCGATCAGCATGCCGTATTCGCGGATATTGGAGCGAATATACGACCCGACCGAGATGACGTTGCTTTCTTCGTTTGTGGTGTTTGCCGAACTCATGAGTTCTTCTCCCCTGAGCGCATGATAGCGCGCATGATGCTTTCCTGGCTCGCCTCTCCCTTCGGCAATTCAGCGACGATGCGGCCTTCGTTCATGACGTAGATGCGGTCGCAATTGCCGAGCAGTTCGGGCATTTCCGATGAGATCATCAGAACGCCTTTGCCGTCGGCAGCGAGCTGGTTGATGATGGTGTAGATTTCGTATTTGGCGCCAACGTCGATGCCGCGTGTCGGCTCGTCGAGGATCAGCACGTCGGGGTTGGAGAACAGCCACTTGGACAGCACGACCTTCTGCTGGTTGCCGCCCGAAAGATTGACCGTTTCCTGAAAGATGCCCGAAGAGCGGATGCGAAGGCGTGTGCGGAAATCGCTCGCCACCTTCATTTCCTTGATGTCGTCGATGACGCTGGCCTTCGACACGCCGGCCAGATTGGCAAGCGTGGTGTTGTGGAGAATGTTGTCGTTGAGCACGAGACCGAGATGTTTGCGGTCTTCGGTCACATAGGCAAGCCCGGCATCGATCGCCTTGCGCACGGTGCTGACGTCAACGGTCTTGCCGTTCAGCAGCACCTCGCCGGTGATCTTCTGGCCGTAGGACTTGCCGAACACGCTCATGGCGAATTCCGTACGCCCTGCCCCCATCAGCCCGGCAATGCCGACGACTTCGCCCTTGCGCACGGTGACGTTGATGTCGTGCAGGACTTTGCGGTCACGGTGCTGCTGGTGATAGGCGTTCCAGTTCTTCACTTCGAGAATGGTCTCGCCGATCGGCACGTCGCGCGGCGGATAACGATCTTCGAGATCGCGTCCGACCATGTTGCGGATGATGACATCCTCGCTGATTTCTTCCTTGTGACAGTCGAGCGTCTTCACCGTCATGCCGTCGCGCAACACGGTGATCTGATCGGCCACCTTGCGCACTTCGTTGAGCTTGTGGGTGATGATGATCGACGTCATGCCCTGCTTGCGGAACTCGATCAGAAGGTTGAGCAGCGCCTCGGAATCGCTCTCGTTGAGCGAGGCCGTCGGCTCGTCGAGGATGAGCAGCTTCACGCTCTTCGACAAGGCCTTGGCGATTTCGACCAGCTGCTGCTTGCCAACGCCGATATCGGTAATCAACGTCTCCGGAGATTCCTTCAGACCCACCTTCTTGAGAAGTTCGCGGGTCCGGTTGAAGGTCTGCTGCCAGTTGATCACGCCGCCCGAAGCGACCTCGTTGCCAAGGAAAATATTTTCGGCAATCGACAGGAGCGGCACAAGCGCAAGCTCCTGGTGAATGATGATGATACCAATATCTTCGCTGTCGTTGATGGCGCGAAAATTTCGCACGGCACCTTCATAATGGATTTCGCCCTCATAGCTGCCAGCGGGATAAACACCGGAAAGGACCTTCATCAAGGTCGACTTTCCAGCGCCGTTCTCGCCAACGAGTGCGTGGATCTCACCTTCCTTTACCTGAAGGTTGACATTCTCCAGCGCTTTCACGCCCGGAAATGTCTTGGTGATGTTCCGCATTTCGAGAATGGTATTGGCCATATCGCAATCCAGCGCCCGATTAATTCAGGCGTTTTTATTTTTATGGAAAAACGGGGACGGCGCCAAGCCATCCCCGCATGTGTTTCAGGCTTATTTCAGCTGGTCTGCGGTGTAATAACCACCGTCGACGAGAACCTGCTTGTAGTTGTCCTTGGTCACGGCAACCGGCTTCAGCAGGTAGGACGGAACAACCTTGACGCCATTTTCATAGGTCTTGGTGTCGTTTACCTCAGGCTCCTTGCCCTGCAGAACGGCGTTGACCATGCCAACAGTAACCTTCGCAAGTTCGCGAGTGTCCTTGAAGATGGTCGAATACTGTTCGCCGGCAATGATCGACTTGACCGACGGAACTTCAGCGTCCTGACCGGAAACGACCGGCAGCGGCTGGTCCTTCGTGCCATAACCAACGCCCTTCAGCGAGGAGATGATGCCGATGGACAGACCGTCATAGGGCGACAGAACCGCGTCAACCTTGGCGTCCGTGTAGTAAGCCGACAGGAGGTTATCCATGCGGGCCTGGGCCGTTGCCGGATCCCAACGCAGCGTGCCGACCTTGTCCATGCCCATCTGGCCGGACTTTACGACCAGCTTGCCGCTGTCGATGTAAGGCTTCAGAACCGACATGGCGCCATCGTAGAAGAAGAAGGCGTTGTTGTCGTCTGGCGAACCGCCGAACAGCTCGATGTTGAACGGGCCCTTGCCGTCCTTCAGACCAAGCTTGTCGACGATCGACGTTGCCTGCAGAACGCCAACCTGGAAGTTGTCGAAGGTTGCGTAGTAGCTGACGTCGCCGCTGTTACGGATAAAGCAATACGTAACT
>JAXHOC010000071.1:0-10549 GCA_034519725.1 Agrobacterium sp. | reverse complement strand
TGCAGTCGCTGTCGCTTTTCCTGTTTCTGGTGACCTCGGCGTTTTTTCTCGATAATTTCAACGTGCTTCGCTCCGATATCGCGCCGATCCTGTTCGGGGCGATGGCGATTACCGGCTTCGTTTATTTCGTGTCGCGGCTGAGCTATGCGATCTTTGCGCCGACGCAGCCGGAATGGCGGCTGTTGCAAGTTTCCAATCGCGGCGCGCACACGCTGTCCTCGGCGGTGCTGTTGATGGCGCTCGTCAACGGCCTCGATTATCTGTTCGGCACGATCAGCGAAACGCTCTATTCACCGCTGATCGTCACCGTTGCCAAGAGCTTCATTGCCTCGATCATCATCGGCATCATCCTGCTCACCGTGTCGTTCCTGCGCCCGATGATCGGCGAGGGGCAGGACTACGAGACCGGCAACCAGCGTCTGCCGCGCTGGTTGGTCATTCTGCTCAGGGTCGGCGGGCTTGTTCTCATCGGGGCGTGCCTGACGGGTTATGTGGGGCTGGCGCGGTTCCTTGCCACGCAGATCGTCGCCACCGGTGCAGTGCTCGCAACGATGTATATCGGCATTCTTTCCGGCAAGGCGATTTCGCGGCAGGGCGCCTTTTCCGAATCCCTGGCCGGGCGTTATCTCGGGCGGCGCTACGGTCTCGGCCCGGTTGCGCTGGATCAGGCCGGCCTTGTGGCTGGGCTTGGCATCTATGGCGTAGCACTTGCCTTTGGCGTGCCGCTCATCCTGTTTTCCTGGGGTTTCCAGCCGGGCGATATCGAAAGCTGGGCTTACCGCCTGCTGACCGGCATCACCGTCGGCAATGCCTCCATCTCGCTGATCGGCCTGTTCGGCGGCGTCCTCGTCTTTGCCATCGGCTACATCATCACGCGCTGGTTCCAGAAGTGGCTGGATAACAACGTCATGGCGCGGGGCCAGGTGGATGCCGGCGTGCGCAACTCGGTCAAGACAGGTATCGGTTATCTCGGCATTGCGGTTGCGGCCATCTTCGGTATTTCCTCGGCCGGTCTCAACCTCTCCAGCCTGGCGCTGGTGGCGTCCGCCCTTTCGGTTGGTATCGGTTTCGGCCTGCAGAACATCGTCTCGAACTTCGTGTCCGGCCTTATCCTTCTGGTCGAGCGCCCCTTCAAGGTGGGCGACTGGGTGGTGACGGGCACGACGGAAGGCACCGTCAAGCGGCTTTCCGTGCGCGCCACTGAAATCGAAACCTTCCGCGGCCAGTCGATTATCGTGCCGAATTCGGAATTCATCAATTCCTCGGTCGGCAACTGGACACACCGCAACCGCATCATGCGTGCGGAAATCCCTGTGTCCGTTGCCTATGAATCCGATCCGCAGCAGGTCATGGATATTCTCCTAGAGCTGGTGCGCACCCAGCCGCCGGTGCTGCGCAACCCCGAACCGCACGTGGAATTCCTCCGTTTCGGCGACTTCTCGCTGGATTTCGAATTGCGTTTCCACCTTGCCGATCTGTCGAGCGGGCTTAGCGTGAAAAACGCGCTGCGGATCGCCATCCTCAAACGTTTCCGCGAGGAGGGGATCGATATTCCATTCCCGCAGCGTAACCTCAATATCCACGTGGAAGGCGACGCCAACCCGCAAATGCTGGCGGCGCTGCTTTCGGAAGAGGGCGACAAGGCGGTGGTGGCGCAGACGGGGGCGGCAGCGGCTGAGGGCGGAACCGACAAGGATAATGAGGCCGGCAAGGAGAGCGACAAGGCCGGCCCGGAAATGAAGCCGGCGGCGAAAAACGCCTCCAAGGGCAACTGACCGGCTGCGGCTGCGGCGATCTTTGCCGTAGTCCCGCCGGTGTTTATATTTTTTCGCGCAGGGCGGGGAAGTATGCCCTGCGCCTTTGGCGGATCGTAAACATGCCCGAAATTTTTATTTGCGCGGTGCAGATGTCTGACGGAGTTTTGTCGTAAAAATATAATGGAGATACTCGCGATGACTGTATTGTCGCTTAAACTCAAAGTTGATATATTGCCGTTATAGCTTAATTTATTTCTTTTTCTTTCGGGGTTCATATGTCGGATCCAATAGATGGAAATGCCCAGTCTGCCCCAGCCTGCCCAGTTCGTCACCAGCTCCGCCCAGTCTCCGGGCCTGACATCACCGGTCAAACCCAACTTTTGATGCGCAGCGGCCGAAAGGCTCCATAGACCTGGGTGAAACCGCTTGCCGCCAAGACGTCTCTATTGGCAGCGGGTGTCGTAATCGGCTCAACGGGTCTGTTCTGGCTTATGGGTGAGGCAGATGTGACCGACGATTACCTGCCGAAGCGCTGGAACGAATCCATCCGCCGGCTGGGCATAGAGCCCGTTTATCCTCCGTGGCGGAGGATATTTATGTGGGAGACATCATCGCCGAGATCGTGGATTCAGGCCACAGTTTCAAGTCTTTGCCCGCCGATCTCGAAAGCGAATCCTTCATTGGCCGCTACGTCAAAATCACCCAGATACCGAATTTGAGGAGTATCTCGGGTCAAGCCGGAGGCACCCTATTTCGGGGACAGCACCTGGCTGGATGATAAAAAGTCGCTCTCGGTTGCCCAGCCCCGCACCGAGGTTGTAGTGGATGGGACGGCCTCGGGCCTGCAGGTAAGGGACGCGCTTTTCCCGGTTATCAAGATCGAGCGCAAGGAGGGAATGACGGGTCTTCTGCGCAACATCGCTTTCGGTGGTGCACGGGCGGATATTGAGGAAATCGAGCTTCAGAATGTTCAGACCTACGCGATCAATCCCTTCCACGCGCAAAATGCACTGATGGCGTTTTGCGACGACGACGATACCAGGGTCTATTGCGACGACGACTATATTCGCAAAAAACTATCCTACATTCTCAGCCGCAACATTTTGAGAACTGCGGAGACGGAGGATTGTGGTCCGCGCTATATTTACGACATACGTCTGCTCGTCGTGCGTCAGGCGTTTCTGACACGCGGGGTGAAGGTCACGAATGGTCGGGGCCGCTCGGCTTTCCTTGATGCTGGAGGCAACAAGGGCGACGTCCAGAAGAATATGGATGGCGCGGCGGCGGCGGCGACCACGGGTCCGAAGGGCCAACAGCCGGGATCTGAGGACATAGCCGGCAATGACAGCACCATCCGCAGCACGAACAGTTCCGGCCTGTTTTCCGATCGCCAGTTTGCACGGCCGCTCGTCATAGGTTTCAACAGTGTTTCCATCGGTATGCGTAACAGCACGCCCGCCTGGCTGGATGCAGCGGCAAAAGCTGCCGCCGGCAAGGATGTAAAGGACCGCGCCAGGATTTGTGCGTCTTCACAGGAGGTCGCGAAATGAGACGGACCATTTTTCTCTTCGGCATGTTTTTTCCGTTTCTGGCAAATGCGCAGGATGCGGTTCGTCCGTCTTTGGGTGCCGGAGGCCTTGAGAAATTCACTACGGATTGTATCTATCGCATTCCGCCATGTGGCAGCAGCGGTTATCCACCGCCGCCGCCACCGCCCGGCGGGGGTGGTGGGATACACAACCTGCCAGGAGGTGCTGTCTTCAAGGACACGATCATCGTTCCCGGCAATGATGTCCTCAAGGGTTTGAAGCTGGACGGCCCGGATGTGCGGGGGCTGCAAATGAAGGTTCCAAACCGATAGTCGGCAAGCCCGGCCCGTGGCTGGCCTCTTGGTAGCAGGTCGCAATCCCGATCTGTTGTCGCGGGACATTTCTCGACGTCTTTGCTGCCGTCTCCACAAGAGGCGGCGGCAATACGAAAGCCCGCCCGAATGCGGCATTTTCTCACCTGTCGCAGCACCTTGATGGCCATGTCGCAATCAGGCGGCTGAATGGCCGCTGGGCGCTTCATATTCCATCGCATCGACTTGGCAGTACGACAGGTAATGCCGGCGCTTTTTAGGGGTTCTGTAAATGAAGACACATGCACGGGCGGTGGTGATCGGTGGCGGCGTCGTTGGCGTTTCGACGCTTTATCATCTGGCCAAGAAGGGCTGGAGCGACAGCGTCCTTATCGAGCGCAAGGAGCTGACATCAGGTTCCACCTGGCACGCGGCCGGTCTTTTGCCACTGTTCAACATGAGCTACTCGGTTGGCCAGATCCACAAATATTCCGTGAAGTTCTATGAGGAGCTTCAGGAAGAGACCGGCATGAATGTCGGTTTCTCCAAGGTCTCGAACATCCGTCTCGCCCGCACCAAGGATCGCTGGGACGAATATATGTATTATGCCGGCATTGCCGAGACCATCGGCGTGCGGGTCAACATGCTCACGCCTGAGCAGGTGAAGGAAGTCTGGCCGCTGTGTGAGACGGACGGCCTGCTTGGCGCCATCCAGCATCCCGATGACGGCTATATCCAGCCCGCCGACCTGACGCAGGCGCTGGCCAAGGGTGCGCGCGACCATGGGGCGACGATCTATCGCAACACCACCGTCACCGCCATCGAGCAGCTGGAAGACGGTCACTGGAAGGTGACGACGGACAAGGGCGAGATCATCGCCGAACATATCGTCTCCTGCACCGGCTCCTTTGCCCGCAAGACCGGCGAGATGGTTGGCATCAATATTCCGGTCATTCCGGTCGAGCATCAATATATCGTCACCGAGCCACATCCGGCCATTCTGGAGCGCCGCCGTCAGGGCCTGCCGGAAATGGGCGTGCTGCGTGAATCGGATTCGGCCTGGTACATGCGCGAAGAAGCGGGCGGCCTGATCCTCGGTCCTTACGAGGTCGGTGCGCCGGTCTGTTATGTCGATGGTCCCTCCGACGATAGCGAATACGAGCTGTTCCAGGAGGAACTCGACCGCCTGATGCCGCATATCGAAACGGCGATGGCGCGCGTTCCGGCCTTCGGCGAAGTGGGTATCAAGAAGGTCTATAACGGCGCCATCGCCTATACGCCTGATGGTAACCCGATTGTCGGTCCGGCACCGGGCCTGAAGAATTTCTGGCTGAACGAAGGCCATTCCTTCGGCATCACCGCTGCCGGTGGTGCGGGCTGGCAGCTTGCCGAATGGATCGTCGATGGCGAGCCGACGCTCGATCTGATGGGTGTCGATCCGCGCCGCTTCGGCCCTCACGCAACGGAAGGTTACCTCATCGCCAAGAACGAGGAAGCCTATGCCAACGTCTTCACCATGCATTATCCCGATGAAGAACGTTCGGCTGCCCGTCCGCTGAAGACGACACCGGTTTACGACCGTCTGAAGAAACTCGGCGGCGTGTTCGGCTCCGTCTACGGCTGGGAGCGTGCCAACTGGTATGCGCCGGAAGGTTATGCGCTGCGCGAGGAAGACCTCGGCGTCGGTGCGGATGTCATCACCGGCCACAATTACGCGCCGCCGCTGGACGATGGCCGTATCGTCGAGAAGTGGTCGTTCCGCCGCTCGAACTATTTCGAACATGTCGGCAACGAGGTGAAGAACGTCACGCAGAATGTCGGCGTGCTCGATATGTCGGCTTTCGCCAAGATGGAAGTCTCCGGTCCCGGCGCACGCGCCTGGCTGGACAGCATTCTGGCCAATATCGTCCCGAAAAAGCGCGGCCGCATCGCGCTGACGCATCTTCTGACGCCGAATGGCGGCGTGAAGGTGGAGTTCACCGTTTATGAATGGGCACCGGGCCGGTTCTACATGGTGTCTGCCGGCGGTCTTGAGGCGCACGATCATGACGTGCTTCAGCGTCTGGCGCCGACCGACGGTTCCGTCGTGCTGCAGCCGATCACCCAGAAATACGGCGTGCTGGTGCTTGCCGGCCCGAAGTCGCGCGATCTCCTGAAGAAGCTGACCCGCACCAGCCTCGACAACAAGGATTTCCCTTGGCTGACGGCAAAGCAGATCTCCGTGGGTGTGGCGACGGCGCATGCGCTGCGCGTCAACTTCGTTGGCGAACTGGGCTGGGAGCTGCACCATCCGATCGAGATGCAGAACTACATCTTCGACCGGCTGATGGAAGCGGGCGCCGAATTCGGCATCAAGCCATTCGGTATCCGCGCCATGGTGTCGATGTCGCTCGAAAAGTCCTATCGCAACATGGGCCGCGAGCTTTCGGTGGAATATAACGCCTATGAATCCGGTCTCGACCGCTTCCTGCGCCCGGAGAAAAACTTCATCGGCCGCGATGCGCTGGTCGCCTACAAGGAAGCCGGGCTGAAATCGGTATTCTCGACGCTGACCGTGTCGGGCAATACGGATGTCGATGCGCGCGGTTCGGAAGCGATCTTCGATGCGGATGGCGTACTTGCCGGCCGCGTCACCAGCGGCGGCTTCGGCTGGCGTATCGGCAAATCGATTGCGCTTGCCATGCTGAAACCCGACTATGCGGCAATTGGCACGAAGCTGAAAATCCGCATTCTCGGCACGCTCTACGATGCCGAAGTGGTGGAAGAAAGCCCCTTCGATACCGAAAATGCGCTGCTGCGCGCCTGAGGCGTCTTGCTTCCTGCGTTCGAAACACGGCCTTCTTTCGCGGGCCGTGTTTTCTTTTGGGTAAGCATGTATCCCAACTGTTTTTCGCTAAAAGTGTTATTAATTAATTTGAAAAATACGCCTGCTAATTTCCCGTGAAAGACGACGGGGGACTGGGACAAAATGAATTTTCTGGGCATTACGGGCATGCAATATTCGGGCGTGCCTTTCACCAATTGCCGTATTTTGCTGGCGGAAGACACCAATGTGTTCACCCAGATGGTGAGCCTGCGCCTGAAGGAATTGCTGGGCGTTTCCGTGGAGGTGTGCCGCAACTTCGAGGAGTTGCAGGCGTGTTACGAAACTTCCGCCGAACCGGTGACGCTGGCGATTTCCAACATCAATCTTCCGGGGGCGGAAAATGGCGAGGCGCTGGAATATCTGATCGATCTTTCGATCCCGACCATCGTTTTCACCAGCACGTTTCACGAGGCGACCCGCGAAACGCTGATCGCCAAGAATGTGGTCGACTACATTCTGAAAGACAATATCTTTGCCGTGGACATGCTGACGGAATCCATCTGCCGGTTCCTCACCAACCACCGCCACCATGTGCTGATCGTCGATGACAGCCCGACGGCGCGGGCGCTGCTGTCGAGCCGCCTTAAGCGTTATAATTTTCGCGTCAGCCTTGCCGATAGCGGTGCAAAGGCGCTCGAAATCCTGAAGGCCAATCCCGATATCGGGCTTGTCGTGACCGACTATAACATGCCCGATATTGACGGTTTCGAACTGACACGCCGCATCCGCACGGTGCGCGGCTCGCACGAGCTGCGCATCATCGGCGTTTCCTCCTCCACCAACCGGCTGTTGTCGGCGCGGTTCCTGAAGGCGGGCGGCAACGATTTCATGCTGCGGCCCTTCATCGACGAGGAATTTTATTGCCGCGTCAACCAGAACCTCGACACGCTGGTGCAGATACAGCTGGCCAAGGCTGGCGCGAGACCGGCGGCCTGACCCGGCTCTTAATCGTCAAAATCGGAGTTTTCCTCGTTACAGCTGCGATTCGAGCGGCAGGAAACGCATGACGCCCGCGATGATCCGGCGGCTGATGGCGGCATCCGGTTCACGCCGGTATGTCTTCGGCCGACCGTGTTCTTCGGTCATCCAGACGATGCGGTTGCCGCTGTCCATATCCAGCTCGAAGCTCATCGAGCGGCGGATCTGTTCGCTGAAGATCTCGTCCATACGGGCAACCAGCGGGGCCGAGTTGAAAACCACGCCCATTTCCGTGTTGAGAGACGCCGAGCGCGGATCGAAATTGAGCGAGCCGATGTAGCCGGTCTTGCCGTCGCGGGAAAAAGCCTTGGTGTGCAGGCTCGCCTGGCCTGAACCGCGCAGGGTGAAGCTTGACTGGTCCGCCTCTGCCCGCAACTCATGCAGCAGCACCCCGCCCAGCAACAGCGGTTTTCGATACCGCGCATAACCGGCGTGAACGGCGGCCACATCCGTCGCCGCCAGCGAGTTGGTGAGAATGGCAACCGAGACGCCGCGCTCGGCGAGGTTGGAAAAAATATCCACGCCCTGTTTTCCGGGAATGAAATAGGGGAGGTGATGTGCAGGCTTTCGCTGGCCGCCTGCATCAGCGGCAGCAGGCTCTCCATCAGGAAGTTGTGGCCGTTGCGGCGTTTTCCCGCCGCTTTTTCCGGCGGGTCGGCAAGCACGTCGGCTTCATCGACCCAGTGCAGGCGGTCCGACATCAGGAAATGCCCGCTGCCATATTGGTTTTCGACCCGCTCCAGATAGGGTTTGGCAGCCTCGCTTTTCGGCAGCGCGGCAAGCTCGCGCCGCAATCTGGCAAGCTTGCTCGGCCTGCGCGCCAGAAGCGAGCGCACGGGAACGGAAACGGCGCTGTTCCAGTAATCGTCGAAGATCTCGGTGGCATCGGCAACGATTCTGCCGAAACCGAGAATATCGAAATCGTGGAAATTCGCCCGTTCGGCGGCATCGAAATAGGCATCGCCAATATTGCGGCCGCCAACGATCACGGCGCGTCCATCGGCAATCCACGCCTTGTTGTGCATGCGCCGGTTGACGCTTTTGAACCGCAGGACCAGTTCCAGGCCGCGATAGAGGATGTTTTCCCGCGCCCTCGTCGGGTTGAACAGCCGCAGCTCGATATTGCGATGGCTGTCGATGGCGTGGAAGATGCGGTCTGACATCGAGACGCCAAGATCGTCCAGAAGCAGCCTGACGCGCACGCCACGGTCGGCGGCGGCGATCACCTCGCGCATCATCAGCCGTCCGGTCAGGTCGGCATTCCACATGTAATACATCAGATCGAGGCTGCGTCCGGCCGCCCGCGCCGCTGCCATGCGCACCGCAAAGGCGTCCAGATTGGAATGCAGCAGGCAGAGCGCGTTTTTCTCGTTCCAGCCGTTCCTGATCGATTGCCAGTGCCGGTCAAGCCCGGTGTCATCCTCGGCAACCGGCAGGGCGGTGGACGGGCGCTTCGGAATGGCCTTTTCCCGCTGCTTGCCGATGACGACAAACACGCCCGATCCGATGGCCAGAAGTAAAATGGCAATGAAGCCCGTCAATGCAATCACTTGGTTTGGTCGCTCCCCGGCCCGAAGATTATCAGGCGGTGTGAAAACGCGCGAGGGCATAAAGCGTTCACGGCATGAGAGAAGACGGGTTTCCCCAGAAGCCGGTCTGCGAGACTGGACGAGAGAGGGGCTTGTGAATCACATAAGTGTGTGCTTATGTGTTGCCATGACAGAGAATGATATTTTCCGGGCGCTGGCCGATCCGACCCGCCGTGCCATTTTCGAAAAACTGGCCGATGGCGCAATGAACGCTTCCGCGCTGCGCGAAGGGATCGAGATCAGCCAGCCGGCCATGTCGCAGCACCTTTCGGTCCTGCGCGGGGCCGGGCTTGTGGTTGAAAGGCGGCAGGGCCGTTTCGTCAATTACGAGGTCGATCCGGACGGGCTGACACGTATCGCGACCTGGCTTGGCAAATACCGCGCCTACTGGCCGCAGCGCATAGAGGCACTCAAGCTCCTGCTGAAGGATATGGATCAATGACAAGGGAAATGCCCACAGCACCGAAATCCGGTCTCGAGCTTGAATATGATCTCGACGAGCCGCCGCAGAAGGTCTGGCGTGCGATCAGCATTCCGGCGTTTCGCGAACACTGGTTGCCGGGGGAGGCGCTGGCGGACCCCGAGGCGATCGCTGAAACGCCGGGCCGGGAAGTCTGCTACAGGCTGCGCGAGGATCATCCGCCCTTTCTCGAAAGCACGGTCACCTTCACGATTTCGCCGAACGACCGTGGCGGCACCAGCCTGCGGGTCATTCACGAGTTGCCCGTTTCCAGGCCCGGCCGGGTGACGAAGGCCGCCGCAAACCACAATGGTTGTCCGATCAAGCTCGCCGCCTGATCTCACCCCCTCAATATTTTCAAACGACAGGAGTTCGCCAATGCGCGAAGCGATACAGCTCGTCCCTATGGTCGTCGAACAATCGACGCGGGGAGAACGATCTTTCGACATCTATTCCCGGCTGCTGCGGGAAAGGATCATCTTTCTCAACGGTGAGGTCAACGACACGGTTTCGGCGCTGGTCTGCGCGCAATTGCTGTTTCTGGAGGCGGAGAACCCGAAGAAGCCGATCCATCTCTACATCAATTCACCGGGTGGTGTCGTGACCAGTGGTCTGGCAATGTACGACACCATGCATTACATCCGCGCCCCGGTTCATACACTCTGCATGGGGACGGCCCGTTCGATGGGATCGTTTCTGCTGATGGCGGGTGAGCCGGGGGAGCGCACGGCGCTTCCCAATGCCAGCATCCACATTCATCAGCCGCTGGGCGGCTTTCAGGGCCAGGCTTCGGACATGCTGATCCACGCCGAGGAGATGCGGCTGACCAAGCACCGCATGACGCGGCTTTACGCCGAGCATTGCAAACACAGCTATGAAAAATTCGAGACGGCCATGGACCGGGATTTTTTCATGACGGCGGAGCAGGCTCTGGAATGGGGATTGATCGACCGTATTCTGGGCGTTCGCGAGGATGTTGCGGCAGCATGACTTAAACTGTCCCGGCTTGCACATGGCTGGCCGGGACAAATGATCAAATATCCAGATTATCCGCAAATG
>JAXHOC010000083.1:0-27010 GCA_034519725.1 Agrobacterium sp. | reverse complement strand
CTCTATTCGTGTGATTGATGGGACACTGAGGTGAAATGCCATCGGGCAAGGTGAGGCAACGATGAAGCAGAATATTTACGACGACCCGCTGTTTTTCGAGCGCTACAGCGCCATGCCACGCTCTCTGGAGGGACTGCGTCAGGCGGGTGAATGGCATGAGCTGCGCGCCATGCTGCCCGCGCTGAAAGACAGAACCGTTCTTGATCTCGGTTGCGGTTTTGGCTGGCACTGCCGCTTTGCGGTAGAGCAGGGTGCGGCGCATGTCGTCGGGGTCGACCTCTCGGCAAATATGCTGCGCCGCGCCGCCGAGATAAACGGCGGTCCCGGCATCGAATATCGCCGTGCCGCGATTGAGGACATCGATTTTGAGCCCGAAAGCTTCGATCTGGTCCTGAGCTCACTCGCTCTGCACTACGTCCGCGATCTCGATGCGGCATTCACAAGAGCTTTCTCCGTGTTGAAATCCGGCGGTGACTTCGTCTTTTCCATCGAGCATCCCGTGTTCACGGCGCTGGATAAACAGGACTGGTTCTACGGCGCGGATGGCGAAATATTGCACTGGCCGCTCGATAACTATCAGAACGAGGGCATGCGCCATTCCAACTGGATGGCGGATGATGTCGTCAAATATCACCGCACGGTGTCAGGTATTCTCAACGCCCTGCTAACGTCCGGCTTTGCGATCACGCGGCTTGCGGAACCGAGACCCGATCCCGCCCTGCTGGCGGAGCGGCCGGAAATGAAACACGAAGACCGTCGCCCGATTTTCCTGATCGTCGGTGCGCGCAAAGCGTGAGATGAGATGCGTCGTCAGGGTCAAAGCCTGCCGTCGTCCACAATGCTCCGTGTTCTCCTCATCCCTGTGCTCGTCACAGGGATCCAGTCAACCCAAGTCCTTGGGTTGAAAGGAATATTTCGCCGCGCAGACGCGCGTCGGCTGGTAACTGTGACAAGCACAGGAATGAGGGAGCAAGGTTGGCCCGCCTCAGCGCCGCTTGATCGCCCAGCCGTCCGGCCGTTCCTCGACAACCCTTGCCACATCGCCAACAGAGAGCCTGCCTTCGCCGCGCGGCGTCACATTCCAGCCGAATAGCGGGCCGGGCACGCGCCGGTCGCCGGACATGCGGATGCGGCCCATGGCTTTCATGGGGGAGGGCACGTCGCGGGAGCCGGTCGTCTGGTCCTGCGTCGTCATGATGCAGCGGGCGCAGGGTTTGACGAGATCGAAGCGGATGCCGCCGATCTCGATGGCCGCCCAGCGGTCTTCGGCCCATGGCTCGTCGGTTTCCAGCACGATGTTGGGCCGGAACCGCTCCATGCCGACAGCGTCTTCGCCATTGTCGCGCATGTTGTCGTTAAGGGCTGCAAGCGATGCTGTCGTGGTGACGAGGATCTGGTAGCCGTCGGCAAAAGTGACGGGCGTTTCGTTGCCGGTCCATTCAAGGCTCGCGATGCGTTTGGCGATGTCGTCGAAGAACACCAGCCTTACCTCGCGTCCAAGCCAATTTGACAGCGTGTCGTTGGTTTCGCTATCGGCGAGGTTGGCGCTGACGATCGATTTCCACACCGCCACATCCATGCGCTCCCCGGATGGGCGTGCGAAAATCTCACCATTCGTCTGCCGCGAAAGCACCATGCCGCCATCCGCGTGCCGCGCCAGAACCGTGGCGATATCAGGCAATTCGCGCTGGGTGATGAAATGGCCGGAAGGGTCGGTCAGCATGGCGCGCCGGTCGCCGGGCAGGCCTTCCGCCGAAACATCGCTTGCCGAGAGGGGAATGCCGCGCGCGCTTTTCAGCGGGTAGATATTGAGTTCTGTCACACGCATGTCGCGTCTCCTCAGATTTCGTCGAGAAACAAGTCGAGCACCTGTTTCAGCCGCTCATGGCGGGCCTTTGCCAGTTCTCGCCCGGTTTCGGTGCGAAAACCATCCGCGAGCTTGAACAGCTTGGTTTCGAAATGGTCGATGGCAAAGGCGCGATCGTCAAGCGGGCGGTTTTTCGCCAGCGGATCGGCCGGGTCGTAAAGCGCCGAACCCATGCGCCCGGCAATGTAAAAGCAGCGCGCCGCACCCACCATGCCGATGGCGTCCAGCCGGTCGGCATCCTGAAGGATTTTTGCCTCCGGCGTCTGCGGCGCAAGATTGGCGGAAAAACTGTGGGTGGTGATGGCATGCGCGGCAGCGTCAATATCGGCCTGCCGCCAGCCAAGCCCGGCCAGAATGCCGGAGGCTTTTTCCGCAGCAAGGCGCGAGGCCTCAGCGCGCAGCGGCGAGTTCTTCTCCACCGCCACGCAATCATGCAAAAGCACGCTTGCCGCCAGCACCGTGCCATCGCCGCCTTCGCCCGCATGAATGCGCATGGCGTTGCGGAAGACGCGGTGGATATGGGCAAGATCATGCGAGCCGTCGCCGGCATCGGCGGCATGCGGGATCAGCTGCTGCGCAAGTGCTGCGTAGGGCGCAAAAGCCTCGGGCGCGATCATGTCTTCGGCTGCCGGGTGAGTATCTTCTGATAGAACAGGCCGATGCCGATCAGCACCGCGCCAAGCCCGATGAAGGACAGCGCCCTCAGCACGCCTTCAAGATTGCTCATATCGATCAGGAAGGCCTTGGCGACGGAGATCAGCACGAAGGCGGCGGAGGCAAGCCGCAGGCTGCGGGCATTGAAGCGCGAGCCGACGACAAGCAGAAGTACGCCGATCAGCAGCCACACCACCGAATAGCTGTAGGTTTCGCCCTGCATGAAGCCCTTCCAGTCGGCAATGTTTTCGCCCTGCCAGAAGCGGCGAACCGACAGCGTGGCCCAGGCAAAGCCGAGTGCGGCACCCGCCACCGCCAGCAGGCTGACATAGGCCGCAGGCCGCTTGCCGCGCGCATAATAGGCAAGGCCGCCATAGGCGAGCGCCGGCAGCAGATAACCGATCAGCAGCAGGTTGAGGAACGGGATGCGACCGGTATTTTCGCCCGTGAAATAGGGGTTGAGCGTGAAGAAATGCATCACCAGCACGTTGATGATGGCGATAACGCCTGCGATCATAGAGCCATAACGGAAGACGGGGCTGGGGCTTTTCAAATCGAGCGTCATCAGCACGCCTGAGAAACCGATGGTCAACAGCGTGTAGATCGACTGTTCGCCAAGCGTCGGCACGCTTTCATCCAGCGTGCCGCCATTCATCGCATGGCGGATGAGGATCGCGACCGCGAGCAGGCCCATCAGGCTGGCGATGGCCTGCAGGAAGTTCTTTGCCCGGAAGCCCGGCCAGTCGCGCAGCATCCACGCGGAGACGATGGCGAGCAGCGCCGGAATGCCGTAACCCGGCAGAAGCGCGTTGAAAACAGGCGTGACCCCAAGATTTTGCGGCCCGACGATGGTGGGTTCCCAGGCGATGCGGCCAAGAACGGCCACACTTGCCACCGCCATGACCCATGGCAGCACATCCCAGTTGCGATGGCGGCTTGCCAGCACATAGACGAAACCGATGACGGACAGCAGGACGGTTGTCGCAAGCCCTTCCGTCAGCGTGTGCAGGCTGAGCGCGAATGCGGCAAACGAGCCGAGCACGAGAATGTTGAGCGGCCTGCGATAGGCCTCGTTATTTTGCCGGTGCAGCCATTCGGCACCGGCGATCAGCACGAAACCGAGGCCGAGGCCATAGGCCGCGTGCAGCCAGTCACGACCGAGATTGCCATATTCGACGAAACTCGCGGTGCCGAGCCAGACCGGGAAAAGTGCTGCAATCCCCGCCCAGAGCTGGGCGAAATCCGGATCATCGGCACCCTTGCGTTTCAGGAAGGAAAAACCGCAGAGGACAAGGATGGCGCCAAGGCTAAGCGCCATGGCGATTTCGGCGATGTAACCGGTTTGAACCGGCGGCAGGGCAATCGACGTGTCGTTGATGAGGCCGATGAAATCGAGCCCGGACCGAGACATCAGCGAGACCGCAGCCTGCGCGCCAAGTGCTGCAATAATGGCGGGCCAGACCGCGTTGCGGCGGGAAGCACCAAGGGCCGCCAGCCCTGCGATGAGCGCCGACACGATCAGGGCCGGGTGAAGGTCGATGCCAGCACCGATGACGAGAAAGCTGAAGGCCGGCAGGATCACCGCCATTGCGACGGTGAGATTGAGGGCAAGCGACGGGCGCAGCAAAAGCCGCAGGGCGCGCATCGCGCGCCGCCCGGAAGTTACGGTTTCCCCCGTTTCGGCAGGCGCTGTATCGAAATAGCGCCCGGGCCAGAGGAGTATAGTACCCGCCAGCATGATCAGCAGGGCAAGAACCGGAGGTTCCGCATTGATCGTATCGGTGATGGCGATATAGCCGAGCGCCCAGATGCCGAGACCGGCATTGGCAAGCGAGGGCGCCACGGTCCAGCGCTGCCTGCGCGCAGCAGCAGCTGTGGCCAGCCAGGAAACGGTGAGGAAGACGAACAGCGCCCAGACATTCGGCGTTTCGGTGGCAATCAGCGCCGGCGTCAGCATCGAGCCCAACAGGCCAAGACCGGCAAGCGCCTGCCCGTGCAGCAGCGAAAGGCCAATGGTTGCGAAGGCGACAAGCCCGAGCAGGATGAAAGCCGTGGTGGGGCTGATGTAGTCGTAAATGCCGTAAGCGGCATAGATAACGCCGAACAGGGTCAGTGCACCCGCAGCCGTCAGCACGCCCGGTATCATGGCGTTGGAATAGGTGGTGGCGATGCCGGGCACGGCCTTGCGGCGGATCGCTTCGCCGGCAAGACCGAGACCGAGACCGAAAATGGCGGCGAGCGAAAGCCGCACGGCCGGGCTTAAAAGCCCCGACTCGATCGAATATTTGATGAGGAAAATGCCGCCGAGCGCCAGTGCCAGCCCACCGGCCCACACGGCCCAGCGCGCGCCGAGCTGGCTTTCGAAGCTTTCCTTCGGTGCCGGTGTGGAGGCGGCCTGACTGGCAGGCGCAAGCGTCTCTTCCGCACTGGAAAGCTTCTCTGCCTCTTCCATCGCGGCGGTCGCTTCGGCTTGCGGCGGATAGTCCGTTTCGACGAACTCGTCTTCCGGCAACGCCCGATTTTCTTCTTCCGCCTTGAAATCCGGGTGTTCTGAGGCTGCCGTCGTCTCCGCCTGTGCGGCAAGCGGAGAGGTCACCCCGTTGGCCATCAACTGCTTCAGGCCGTTGACTTCACGTTCCAGCGACTTGATTCGGCTTGAATTGCGGATGCTTGCGACCAGCGTATAGATGAAGGCTGCGATGACGGCGAGGATGAGAAACGGGATTTCCAAACAGACTCTCCAATTACCAAGCTGTTTTTAAAGCCGTTTTGGCGAATTTATGCAAGGCTTGGTTGAGGATGGGGCGGCCTATATGAGACGGGCGGGCTACCGCTTGTTTCTTCTCCCCGCCGGGGAGAAGGTGGCCCGAAGGGCCGGATGAGGGGGCAACGTTGCCGTAACTCACTACCCTTGCCCCTTGTATCTGCACATTGCTGATTTTGTGCGATGGAAGCGATTGCGCCTCTGGCCGGGTGGCCACCCTGCCAGAGGCTTGACGAAGTCGCCCGTCCCCCCTCCGGTTACAACCGTGGATGAGCCTGGGATCTTCGTCATCGTCACGTACGACCGAATAGTCGCTTGGTTCCAACCGCACGCACAAGGCAGGTTACCGTGAATAGAGTTATATGTGGAGTGGATGTTTCGAAGGACTGGCTGGATGCGTTCATCCGTCCGTCCGGGACGTTTGAGCGTTTCGGCAACGATGCGGCCGGCATCGGTGAGCTGGCTGCGCTGTGCCGGGCCGAGAATGTCGAGCTCGTCGTCATGGAGGCGTCGGGCGGCTACGAGCGGGCAGTCTTCCTGTTGTTGTGGGAGCTGGGGATCGCCTGCGCGCTGGCCAATCCGCGCCAGGTGCGCCACTTTGCCGACGCCATGGGCTTTCTGGAAAAGACCGACCGCATCGATGCGGCGGTGATCGCCCATTTTGCCGAGACCAGGCGGGTTCTCGCCCTGCCGCCGCCGACAGCCGCGCAGCTGCGGCTGTCGGCGCTGGTGGCGCGGTTGTCCCAGGTTACGAGCGACCTGATCGTCCAGAAGCAGCGCCGAAGTGCGGCCAGAGACGGCGAGACCGTGGAAAGCCTCAACGAGGTGATTGCGCTGCTGGTGCGCCAGAGCCGCTCGCTCGAAGGCGAGATCGCCTCGATGATCGACGACGATCCGCTCTGGGGCTGCCTCAACCGGGCCTTTCGGTCGGTCAAGGGTGTCGCCGACCGCACCGTTGCCCGGCTGATGGCCGAGCTGCCCGAGATCGGCCTGATCTCCAACAAGGCGATCGCCAAGCTGGCCGGCCTGGCGCCGATCGCCAACGACAGCGGCAAACGCAGCGGTCCCCGGCCGGTGCGCGGCGGACGCCGCGGACCGCGCGGCATCCTGTTCCTGGTCGCCGCCATCGCAGCCAGATATGATCCGCACATGGCCGCCTTCCAGCAAAGGTTGCAAAGCGCCGGCAAAGCCAAAATGGTCATCCGCATCGCGCTCGCCCGAAAACTCCTGGTTATTCTCAATGCAAAAGCACGAGACGCGCGAAGAGATTTCGAATATGCAACTTGACAGCCCAGATAGTCGCTCATCCCGCTGCCGCCACCTTCTCCCCGGCGGGGATATGAAACAAGGAGGCAACGCCGTATCTTGAAATGTCACGCCGCAAGCCAATGCCGCGCCGCTTCGATATCGGCAAGCCCGAGATCGTGACCGTCATCGACAATCTGCACGTCCGCCTGCGCCCCGCCTGCCGCAAGGCGGCCTTGCACATCTGCCGCCCTGTCGCGGTATTTGTCGCGTTCTCCGGCAACGAGCAGGAAGTTGCGGCCGGTAAGATCGCTCTCCGGCCATCTCTCGAGAACAGGCATCGGGCGGTAGAGCAGCGCATCGCCGGCAAGCTCCGGGTGGAGTGCCGCAAAGGCCGCGTAGAAATTTGCGCCGTTGGAATGGCCGATGAAGCGCAGCTTCGAGCGATCGAGGCCGTAGGAGCGGATGGCGCCGTCGATGAAGGCGGCAAAGGCTTCCGCTTCCGCGACGATATCCTGCTGGTCGAAGCTGAAATCGGGAAGGCGCCGGAACCAGCGGGCGATGTCTTCTTCCGTGCTGCGGCCACGAACGCCGAGAAGCGTGGCACCCGGCGCCGCGCGATGCGCCAGCGGCATCAGGCTCGTCTCGCTGCCGCCGGAACCGTGTAGCAGGATGAGGGTGCTGCCATCCGGCTTTTCGGGCGTATGAAAGCGGTGCACGAAGGGCAGGTCGCGATAAACGATACGCTCTTCGCCCGGCATCGAAAATTGCGGTAGCGCAACGCGCACATCCGCTTCGTCCTTCATGAAGAGGGGCGGGATGAACAGATTTTCGCCGAGTGTCTCGAACGGTTCGTCCACGGTCATGCCGGGGCCGTCGGTTGCCATTTCGATCAGCACGCCGCCGGGTTCACGGACATAAAGCGAATGGAAATATTTCCGGTCATGGGCATTGGTGGTGCTGGAATTCAGCGATTTCAGCTCGGTCAGAACCCCATTCAGTTCATCCAGATCCTTCGCCCGGAAGGCGATGTGGTCCACCGTGCCGGTGCCCGGCGCGCTGGACCAGAAGCCGGTGGCGTCGCGCACGTCGATGATGTCGCCGCTCTGCGATACGAGCCGGCGGATCGCACCTGTCTGGATTTCCTGCCGGTAACCGAAATATCGCGTGAGGAACGCCACCGTCTCTTCCGGCACTTCGCTCAGCATCGTCGCGCCATAAATCCGGCGAATGGCGTCTTCGGCGGGAATATCGTCCGTCACATGCGGCGTGGCATCGGGAAAGGCGCTGGTGCCAACAAGCTTGACGATCAGGCCGTCAGGGTCTTTCAGGCGGATGACCGCGGTGCCGAACTCGTCGGATGGTCCCTCCGCGCGGATGCCGAATTTCAGCGCGCGCGTCAGCCAGAAACCGATGCTGGCGGGATCGATCGCCAAGGAAACTTCCAGCGTCTGGCCATAACCGACGCGGCCCTGCCCACCGTCTTCCCAGACCAGAAAGGTCAAAAGCGAACCGGGCGAGGCGTTGCCGTCGCCGTAAAGCAGGTGAAGCTGCATGGCATCTTCAAAACCTGCCGTGCGCTTGACGAGCCTCAAGCCCAGAAAGCCGGCGTAAAAATCGACATTCGCCTGCACCTTCCGGGTGATCATGGTGATGTGGTGTATGCCCAGTGCCGAATTCATCTTATCGCCCCGCCGTTTCGCCTGCTGTTCGTTGCCCTATTTGTCTCACGCGGCACCCGATCCGCAACCCCGACAAATGAGAACGATGTGTTCGCCATGTGAACGGAATGGCCGGGGCTTCGTTGCATGGGCGGTGCGCATAAACCGGGCTTTCTGCCTCCACATCAAGCACATGTGATTATAAAATAAGCATACAAAATAACGGCTATTTTGTATGCAATTTTATCTTGCCTTGATGGCTGGAATTGGTTCTTATGCAACCAATCCAACCATAACCATCAGGGGGAATAGATGATATTAACGCGTAGGTTGTTGTCGAGGGCTCTGGCCATTGCCGCTGTCGGTGCTGCCGCCGGAATTTCGCTGCCGGTAACGAGCGCCCATGCCGAAACGCCAGTGAAATTCACGCTCGACTGGAAGTTCGAAGGACCTGCCGCCGGTTTCCTGCTGGCGCTGGACAAGGGATATTTCAAGGCCGAAGGCCTCGATGTCACGATCGACAGCGGCAACGGTTCGGTGGAGGCCATTCCGCGCGTGGCGACCGGCGCTTACCAGATGGGTTTCGGCGACATCAATTCGGTGATCAAGTTCCTCGATGAAGACCCGAGCCAGAAGGTCAAGGCCATTTACATGGTCTATGAGCGCCCGACATTTGCCGTGGTCGGCCGCAAGTCGCTTGGCGTCACCGGCGATCCGAAGTCGCTGGAAGGCAAGAAACTCGGCGCACCGCCGCCGGATGGCGCATTTGCGCAATGGCCTGCGTTCAAGCAGGTCGCCGGGTTGGATGACAGCAAGATCAAGATCGAATCGATCGGCTTTCCGGTGCGTGAACCGATGCTTGCCAAGGGCGATGTCGACGGCGTCTTCGGTTTTGCCTTCTCGGTGATCCTTAACCTGAAAAAGCAGGGCATTGCCGATGACGACATCTCGACCATCCTGATGGCCGAGCACGGCTTGAATCTGTATGGCAATGCCGTGCTGGTAAACACTGATTTCGCTGAGAAAAACCCTGAAGCCGTCAAGGGTTTCATCAAGGCGCTGGCCAAGGGCTTCGCCGATTCCGTCAAGACCCCGGAAGAGGGTGTGGCGGCCGTGCTGAAGCGCAATGAGACGCTCGACAGCGCCATCGAGCTGGAACGGCTCAACATGGCCAACAGCATGAATATCAAGACGCCCTATGTGGTGGAAAACGGCATGGGTGGCGTCGATCCGGTCCGGCTTGCTGCCTCCCTCGAGACCTTGAAGGTTTCCATGGGCCTGAAGGGCAACGTCAAGGCCGAACAGGTCTTCGACGCGGCTTACCTGCCGCCCAAGGAAGAGCGCATGCTTCCCTGATTGGGGTAGCCGTTCCGGATAGAACGAGCGGATGCCGCGTGTTTCTTCTCCCCGCCGGGGAGAAGTCCGCGGCAGCGGAATGAGGGGGCAAGGGTGCGATCTATCGCTGGCGTCCCCCCTTGTATCTGCACATTGCTGATTTTGTGCGATGGAAGCGATTGCGCCTCTGGCCGGGTGGCCACCCTGCCAGAGGCTTGACGAAGTCGCCCGTCCCCCCTCCGGTTACAACCGTGGATGAGCCTGGGATCTTCGTCATCGTCACGTACGACCGAATAGTCGCTTGGTTCCAACCGCACGCACAAGGCAGGTTACCGTGAATAGAGTTATATGTGGAGTGGATGTTTCGAAGGACTGGCTGGATGCGTTCATCCGTCCGTCCGGGACGTTTGAGCGTTTCGGCAACGATGCGGCCGGCATCGGTGAGCTGGCTGCGCTGTGCCGGGCCGAGAATGTCGAGCTCGTCGTCATGGAGGCGTCGGGCGGCTACGAGCGGGCAGTCTTCCTGTTGTTGTGGGAGCTGGGGATCGCCTGCGCGCTGGCCAATCCGCGCCAGGTGCGCCACTTTGCCGACGCCATGGGCTTTCTGGAAAAGACCGACCGCATCGATGCGGCGGTGATCGCCCATTTTGCCGAGACCAGGCGGGTTCTCGCCCTGCCGCCGCCGACAGCCGCGCAGCTGCGGCTGTCGGCGCTGGTGGCGCGGTTGTCCCAGGTTACGAGCGACCTGATCGTCCAGAAGCAGCGCCGAAGTGCGGCCAGAGACGGCGAGACCGTGGAAAGCCTCAACGAGGTGATTGCGCTGCTGGTGCGCCAGAGCCGCTCGCTCGAAGGCGAGATCGCCTCGATGATCGACGACGATCCGCTCTGGGGCTGCCTCAACCGGGCCTTTCGGTCGGTCAAGGGTGTCGCCGACCGCACCGTTGCCCGGCTGATGGCCGAGCTGCCCGAGATCGGCCTGATCTCCAACAAGGCGATCGCCAAGCTGGCCGGCCTGGCGCCGATCGCCAACGACAGCGGCAAACGCAGCGGTCCCCGGCCGGTGCGCGGCGGACGCCGCGGACCGCGCGGCATCCTGTTCCTGGTCGCCGCCATCGCAGCCAGATATGATCCGCACATGGCCGCCTTCCAGCAAAGGTTGCAAAGCGCCGGCAAAGCCAAAATGGTCATCCGCATCGCGCTCGCCCGAAAACTCCTGGTTATTCTCAATGCAAAAGCACGAGACGCGCGAAGAGATTTCGAATATGCAACTTGACAGCCCAGATAGTCGCTCATCCGACCCTTCGGGCCACCTTCTCCCCCTCGGGGAGAAGAAACAAGCGGCAAGGCCGGGCATAACCGGCAGCCATGGAATTGAGGTGGGAGCACCGACGGCCATAAGCGCCCGCTCCAGCCAAAAAAATGGGGACTGCGATGTCACATCTCGTGGAAATAGACAATGTCGACATGCGTTACGGCGGCGCGGGCGGAACGCTGGCCGTATCCGGCCTCAACCTGAAGGTCGACAAGGGGGAATTTGCGGCTGTCGTCGGCCCGTCCGGCTGCGGCAAGTCGACCCTGATGAAGCTGGTCACAGGGCTGCATATTCCGCAGAAGGGCAATGTCATCGTTGCCGGGCGGCAGGTCACCGAGCCGGTTTCGATTGTCGGCATGGCGTTTCAGAACCCGACGATGCTGCCCTGGCGCACGACGCTTGAAAACATCCTGCTGCCGCTGGAGATCGTCGAGAAGCACCGCCGGCGTCTGCGCGCCAACAAGGCCGAATATGTCGCGAAGGCCGAGCGGCTGCTGGAAATCGTCGGTCTCAAAGGTTTCGGATCGAAATTTCCCTGGCAGCTTTCCGGGGGCATGCAGCAGCGCGCCAATCTTTGCCGCGCATTGATCCACGAGCCGGACCTGCTGATGCTGGATGAGCCCTTCGGCGCGCTCGATGCCTTCACCCGCGAGGAATTATGGTGCGTCATCCGCGATCTGCATACGGCGCAGCGTGTCACCATCGTTCTGGTAACCCACGATCTGCGCGAGGCGACCTTTCTCGCCGACAAGATTTTCGTGATGAGCGCAAGGCCGGGCCGCGTGCTGGCCGAACACCGCGTGCCTTTCGCACGGCCGCGCCAGCTGGATATCATGTATGACAAGGGTTTCAACGACATGGTGCAGGAACTGCATGGCGAGATAGCGCAGGCGAGGGTGGCGGCATGAGTGCGTTTATGGAAAGCAGCGTGGCAACCGCGCGCCCGAAACCGCTTGTCGCCCGTGTCAACTGGGTGAAGGCCGCTCCCTGGCTCTATACGCTGGCTTTGTTCGCGCTTTGGGAATTGCTGGTCTACGCACTGAAAATGCCGCCGACCATTCTGCCGTCGCCCGTCAGGGTAGGGCAGGCCATCGTGCAATATTGGTCGCCGATCTGGAAAAATTCGCTGCAGACGCTTTATACCACGACGCTCGGTTTTGCGATTGCCGTTGCGGCGGGTCTCGCCATCGGCCTCTTTATCGGCTGGTCGAAAACCATCTATGCCGGGCTTTATCCGCTGATGATCGGTTTTAACGCCATCCCGAAAGTGGCGCTGGTGCCGATCCTCGTTATCTGGTTCGGCATCGGCACCGTGCCTGCGGTTCTGACGGCCTTCCTGATTTCCTTCTTCCCCATCGTCGTCAATGTCGCGACCGGCCTTGCCACCATCGAGCCGGAAACGGAGGACGTGCTGCGCGCGCTTGGCGCCAAGAAGATGGACATCATGCTGAAGGTCGGCATTCCGCGCTCCATGCCTTACTTCTTCGGCTCGCTGAAAATCGCCATCACCCTTGCCTTCGTCGGCTCGGTCGTCTCGGAAACCGTCGCCTCCAATTATGGCCTCGGCAATATGATGAGTTCGGCGCAGAGCCAGTTCAACGTCCCGCTGGTCTTCGCTGGCCTGTTGATGCTCGCCGTGGAAGGCATCGTCATGTATGCCATCATGGCCTGGCTCGAAAAGCGCATGACCGGCTGGGCGCATCGCTCGACCATGGGGCAGTGAGCGGGCGCCGTCTGTTTCTTCTCCCCGGTTGGGGAGAAGTTGGCCCGAAGGGTCGGATGAGCGACTATCTGGGCTGTCAAGTTGCATATTCGAAATCTCTTCGCGCGTCTCGTGCTTTTGCATTGAGAATAACCAGGAGTTTTCGGGCGAGCGCGATGCGGATGACCATTTTGGCTTTGCCGGCGCTTTGCAACCTTTGCTGGAAGGCGGCCATGTGCGGATCATATCTGGCTGCGATGGCGGCGACCAGGAACAGGATGCCGCGCGGTCCGCGGCGTCCGCCGCGCACCGGCCGGGGACCGCTGCGTTTGCCGCTGTCGTTGGCGATCGGCGCCAGGCCGGCCAGCTTGGCGATCGCCTTGTTGGAGATCAGGCCGATCTCGGGCAGCTCGGCCATCAGCCGGGCAACGGTGCGGTCGGCGACACCCTTGACCGACCGAAAGGCCCGGTTGAGGGCAGCCCCAGAGCGGATCGTCGTCGATCATCGAGGCGATCTCGCCTTCGAGCGAGCGGCTCTGGCGCACCAGCAGCGCAATCACCTCGTTGAGGCTTTCCACGGTCTCGCCGTCTCTGGCCGCACTTCGGCGCTGCTTCTGGACGATCAGGTCGCTCGTAACCTGGGACAACCGCGCCACCAGCGCCGACAGCCGCAGCTGCGCGGCTGTCGGCGGCGGCAGGGCGAGAACCCGCCTGGTCTCGGCAAAATGGGCGATCACCGCCGCATCGATGCGGTCGGTCTTTTCCAGAAAGCCCATGGCGTCGGCAAAGTGGCGCACCTGGCGCGGATTGGCCAGCGCGCAGGCGATCCCCAGCTCCCACAACAACAGGAAGACTGCCCGCTCGTAGCCGCCCGACGCCTCCATGACGACGAGCTCGACATTCTCGGCCCGGCACAGCGCAGCCAGCTCACCGATGCCGGCCGCATCGTTGCCGAAACGCTCAAACGTCCCGGACGGACGGATGAACGCATCCAGCCAGTCCTTCGAAACATCCACTCCACATATAACTCTATTCACGGTAACCTGCCTTGTGCGTGCGGTTGGAACCAAGCGACTATTCGGTCGTACGTGACGATGACGAAGATCCCAGGCTCATCCACGGTTGTAACCGGAGGGGGGACGGGCGACTTCGTCAAGCCTCTGGCAGGGTGGCCACCCGGCCAGAGGCGCAATCGCTTCCATCGCACAAAATCAGCAATGTGCAGATACAAGGGGCAACGCCAGCGATTGACCGCACCCTTGCACCCTCAACCCGCTGCCGCGACCTTCTCCCCCGCGGGGAGAAGAGAGCAAGACAAGCCCGCTCGTCCGATATGCGACGAACATGGCTGCCTTCCCTGAATCAATCTCTCAGCGATACCAGCCAGACGATTGAAGAGACACGGCAACCCCATGCCCGGCCACTTTGCCATTGCAAAGCTCAAGGGCTGAGCCCGCTTCAATACTGGGTCGAGCATGATCTCGGCATCGCCGCCTGTTTCTTCTCCCCGCCGGGGAGAAGGTGGCCCGAAGGGTCGGATGAGCGACTATCTGGGCTGTCAAGTTGCATATTCGAAATCTCTTCGCGCGTCTCGTGCTTTTGCATTGAGAATAACCAGGAGTTTTCGGGCGAGCGCGATGCGGATGACCATTTTGGCTGCCGGCGCTTTGCAACCCTTTGCTGGAAGGCGGCCATGTGCGGATCATATCTGGCTGCGATGGCGGCGACCAGGAACAGGATGCCGCGCGGTCCGCGGCGTCCGCCGCGCACCGGCCGGGGACCGCTGCGTTTGCCGCTGTCGTTGGCGATCGGCGCCAGGCCGGCCAGCTTGGCGATCGCCTTGTTGGAGATCAGGCCGATCTCGGGCAGCTCGGCCATCAGCCGGGCAACGGTGCGGTCGGCGACACCCTTGACCGACCGAAAGGCCCGGTTGAGGCAGCCCCAGAGCGGATCGTCGTCGATCATCGAAGGCGATCTCGCCTTCGAGCGAGCGGCTCTGGCGCACCAGCAGCGCAATCACCTCGTTGAGGCTTTCCACGGTCTCGCCGTCCTGGCCGCACTTCGGCGCTGCTTCTGGACGATCAGGTCGCTCGTAACCTGGGACAACCGCGCCACCAGCGCCGACAGCCGCAGCTGCGCGGCTGTCGGCGGCGGCAGGGCGAGAACCCGCCTGGTCTCGGCAAAATGGGCGATCACCGCCGCATCGATGCGGTCGGTCTTTTCCAGAAAGCCCATGGCGTCGGCAAAGTGGCGCACCTGGCGCGGATTGGCCAGCGCGCAGGCGATCCCCAGCTCCCACAACAACAGGAAGACTGCCCGCTCGTAGCCGCCCGACGCCTCCATGACGACGAGCTCGACATTCTCGGCCCGGCACAGCGCAGCCAGCTCACCGATGCCGGCCGCATCGTTGCCGAAACGCTCAAACGTCCCGGACGGACGGATGAACGCATCCAGCCAGTCCTTCGAAACATCCACTCCACATATAACTCTATTCACGGTAACCTGCCTTGTGCGTGCGGTTGGAACCAAGCGACTATTCGGTCGTACGTGACGATGACGAGATCCCAGGCTCATCCACGGTTGTAACCGGAGGGGGACGGGCGACTTCGTCACGCCTCTGGCAGGGTGGCCACCCGGCCAGAGGCGCAATCGCTTCCATCGCCACGAAATCAGCAATGTGCAGATGCAAGGGGGCAACGCCAGCGATGGACCGCACCCTTGCCCCCTCAACCCGCTGCCGCGACCTTCTCCCCGGCGGGGAGAAGGCGAAAACGGCATCAGGCCAATTCATCATCAATGCTGCGGAAAGCCGTGAGCCGCGTTCAATGCGCCGCCATTTCCTTCACGATCTCCGGGCCATCCATCATGAACGGATAATAGGTCGGCCAATTGGTGACTTCGTCGAGTAGCCCCTTGCGGTCGTTGCCCCAGTAGAGATGATAGTGCCCTGCCTTTGTGGGCTCGATGGTGTGGTCGCTGAACTGGATGAATTGCGGGGCTTTCTCGTCACCGCCGGTTTTCCTGAAAATATATCTGACGCCCCTGTTGCCCTTTTTATAGGTCAGGATTTCGTAGCCATCATCGGCATAGGTCGCTTCAACGGGTTTGGCTTCGCGATAGAACGAGACCTTGTCGCCCTTGATGACGATGCGGTTGACGTCGGTCTTGTAGCCGATGGCGTAATAGGCGCGATATTCTTCGGCGGTCTTGTCGCCATGCGCGGCCTTTTCCGCCATGACGGGATCGAGCGAGCCGTTCAGCAGATAGGGGTAGACAGACTGCCAGTCACCTTCCCAGTCCGAAAGCGTGCGCGGCTTCACCTGCGCGTCCTCGAAATAACCCTTGTAAATCTGTTTCTCGGCTTCGCTCTGACCATGGCTGTGGTCGTGGCTATGACTATGCGCGGCGGAGGTCTTGTCGTTTCCGGCCGCCAGTGCCGGGGCTGTCGTGAGCAGCATGGAGCCGATGACAAGCGCGCCGCCGACGCGGGTGATGGTTTTCTGCATTTTTCTGGCCCTTATTGTTTATCAATTGAAAGCTTAGTAATGTAATAACATTACGATAAGCCGTATAAACACGTCTTTCGCCAGACGCAAGGGCGGCTGTCGCCACCCCCGCGCAAAAATGCCGAAAGCCGGCGCTGGGCCGGCTTTCATATCGGACAAAATTGCAGGGAGAAGCGGGCGGTTGGGACGCGCTCAGCTCATGCGGTTTGCGCGGTTAATTCCGCCTTGCGCTCGTCGAAAGCAAGCTTCATCGCCTTCGTCACGTCACGGGTGGTTGCGAAATAATTGTCGCTGCGCGCCCAGTAGCGCAGTTTTACCGTGGCGCTGTCGGCGCTGACAGAATCGACGAAGGTAACCGGGGCAGGGTCCAGCAGCACCCGGCTTTCCGAGCGCACAACCCGCATCAGCATCTCCTGCGCCGCCGCCAGATCCTCGTCATTCTTGACCGTCAGGCTCAATTCGTGGCGACGGGAAGGGAAGCGGCTGTAATTGGTGATCGGCACGTTCCACAGGGTGGAATTGGGCGCGAGGCGATAAAGCCCATCGCTGGTTTTAAGCTCGGTCGCAAACAGGCCGATTTCGATCACCGTACCGCTGACGGAGCCGGTCTCGATATATTCGCCGACCCGGAAAGGACGCAGTACCAGAAGCATGATGCCGGCGGCGATGTTCTGCAACGTGCCCTGAAGCGCAAGACCGATGGCAAGACCGGCAGCGCCAAGCGCGGCAAGAATCGAGGCCGTCTGCACGCCGAACTGGCCAAGCACCATGACCAGAACCAGAATGAGCACCACGTAACGGATGGCGCCCGCGAAAAAACCGGCAAGCGTCGCATCGAAGCCGCGGATGCGCGACAGGCCCTGAAAAGCCCAGCGTTGCAGGAACATCGCGGCCAGCCAGCCAATGATCAGGAGCAGAAGCGCACCGACGATCGAAAAGGAATATTGCACCGCCAGCGTGCTTGCCTGTCGTACCGCAGCCTGCGATGCGACGATGATATCCGTTGCCTGTTGTTCCATGAATTATCCCGTTATTCTTGGTGCTGTTCAGCTTTGGTAACGGCTGGGTGCCGCAGGGGTTCCGCCAAAACGGCGGTGTCAGTTGGCGAGCGGCAGCACGAAGGGCACGTTGCCGTCCGTATCCGCCCCCCGGCCGATTGCCTTGATTGCCGCAACCAGCCTGCCATCCCGCCCGAGCAGCCGGTCGCCGATTGCGATGATTCGGGCATTGGGTGTGGCATAGGGTGAGGCGGCGCGCAGGCTGAGCGCCAGCGCCATCTCGTCCTGGTCAGGATAAAGGCTAAGGGCGGCGATGACGGCAGCGGCCGGCGAACGCGACACGCCCATCCAGCAATGGATGAGAAGCGGTGCGGACTGGTCCCATTCGCGGGCGAAATCGATCAGCCGCAGCACATGCGCATCATCTGGCGCGACGAGATCGCCGGTGCCCTTGAAGGTGATGTCGTTCATGGCAAGCGTCAGGTGCCGTTCGGCTGAGATCACCGCCGGTCGGTGAAAGGTCTGCTCTTTGGCGATCAACGTCACCATTTCGCGGGCCTTGTGCTTCACGGCCATTTCCGCGATCCGCGACAGCGGCGATACGACGATGGAAGTCATTTCACCGCTCCATCGTCATTGCCGGTTTTGAGTGCACGCATCGCCTCGATTGCCTCGAAGCGCTCGACGAACCGCTTCTGCGCCTCGGTCGAGGCAAGCGGGATAATGTCGAACATATCGCGGGTGATGCCGCGCGGCAGGCCGAAGAATTTCTGCGCCTCGGCGGTGGAAAAGCCGGCAAGCTCGGTCGCCTCGAAAAAGGCGGCAACCGTATCGGCCTTCTTGATGCGGTCCTTCAATTCGCGCGAGGCATGCGGCGGCAGGCCGAAGCGCAGATGCACGGCGGCCTCCAGCCTTTTCTCCACCGTTTTATAACCGCCACCGACCACGGATTTGAACGGCGAGATCATGTCGCCGATGACATATTCGGGGGCATCGTGCAAAAGCGCCATCTGCATGTCGTCGGGCGTCGCATTCGCGCACATGCGGCAGAAGATGTTTTCCACGATGAGGCTATGCTGGGCGACGGAAAAGGCGTGATCGCCGCGCGTCTGGCCGTTCCAGCGGGCGACGCGGGCAAGGCCATGGGCGATATCGGCAATTTCAACGTCAAGCGGCGATGGATCGAGCAGGTCGAGCCGCCGTCCGGAAAGCATGCGCTGCCAGGCGCGCGGACTTTTCGCAGGCGCCACGCCTATTCCTCCGCCTGTACCGCAGGGTCTGCAACGGGAAAGGAAATGCCGCTCCAGGCCGGCAAGGCCACGGTCACGACAACATCTCCGGTAATCAGCGGCGTGGCGGCGCCGAGCGCATCGGCAATGCGGTCGATCCGCACGATGGCAAGCGCTTTGTTGCCGCAAACGGTTCCAAGCGCGCCGACCGGTTTTCCATTGGCGGTGATGTCTGTTCCCGTAGCAGGAAGCGCGCCTTCGGCAGAAACGGTCACGACGCGCCGTCTTGCCGTGCCGCGATGTTTCATCCGCGAGACGACTTCCTGACCGACGAAACAGCCCTTCTTGAAGGAGATGCCGTCATTCACATCCATCAGCACATCATGCGGAAAAGCATCCTGCAAGGCATAATCCCGGCCGGATTCGGCAATTCCGTGCTCGATGCGCAGGGCGTCATAGGCCGTCATGTCGCCTGTGGCCGAAGCATCGGGCACGCGGAACAGATCGATACCCGCCTTGGCAAAACGTCCGTCCTTCACGCCCGCTTCGGGCACGCTGTCACTCCAGAAAACGCTCACACCTTCCACCGGTTCGGCCTTGAGATCGACGGGCGCGCGCAGCTTGTACATGGTCAGGCGGCGCAGCAGCGCATCCTGTTCGGCGGCAGCCGATTCGATCAGATAATCCTGCCCATCGCGCGCAATGAGGAAATCGAACAGGATCTTGCCCTGCGGCGTCAGCAGGGCTGCGGCGCGCGCCTCGCCTTGCGGCAGGTTTTCAACATCGGCCGTGATCAGATTGTTCAGAAACTCTTCGGCACCCGTACCGGAAACTCTGATCAGGCGGCGGTCGGCAAGAAAGGCGGAAGGCATGGCATCACCGTTCGGTTCATCGAGAGCATTTCCGGCCGAAACCGTTCAGAATATACGACGCAAGGGTCGGGGATGGATGCGGCAGGCTTGAAGCTTGCCGTCATTGGTGAAGCTCTCTTCTTCCGTCATTCCGGCCCCGAGCCGGTCGCCAGTCGACGCGCGTCGGCGCGGCGGGGAGGCCCTTTTCAGCCCAAGGACTTGGGCTGGCTGGATCCCGGCTCAAGACCGGGATGACGGGAGTAGGGAGCGTTACGAACGACGGCATGTTTCAAACCTGCCGCACCAATCTTAATCCTCGCATCGTCCACTTTGAAACCTGACCGTAGAAATGCTCCCTCGATTGTTTTCACGCAACTCCGAGCCAGAACCGCAACGCGCTTCCGCTGGATTGCTCATTCCGCACAGTTAGGATTTTTGCATAGGAACGGCAAGCACCGCCGCGCGATCAATCGCCGGCGGTGAAGAACTTCCACTTGCCATCAGGCGAAATGCCGATGCGGTAGAAGCTGTAATTGCCGTATTCCTGCATATCGGCCAGATCGCCCGCCGTGATGATGCGCAGCAGCTCCACCTTTTCCGGGGCGGTCAGCGTATTGAGCGGCTTTCCGGCGAAATAGGGGAACACATAGGCTTCATCCGGCGTGCCGGCGTCGATATGGGCATAACCCGTCGAAAGCAGGTCGATGATGATCGCCAGCACTTCCAGACCGTCGGAATCGCCCGAATAGCTTTTCAGCGCCGCAATCGGGTCGTCGCTGTCGGTGCCGTCGATACGGAACTGCTTGTCGGCAGCGGTGATGAACGGCCGCAGTTTCTCGATATTGCCGGAAGAGGCAGCGTCGATGATCTCCTGGCGAAGCTTGCGCACCGCTTCCGGCGCCTTGGAAACATCGTGCTCGATGACGACCGACATTTCCGGCGTATTGTCCGGCTTGGCGGGCTGCTGGGTCGATTGACCGGCGGAACGGTCGACCAGAGGGTCGGGCAGGGGAATGCCGTCCGAATCACCTTCGATCTCGTCGGGTTCGGGGCTCTGGGGCTGCTTTGGCTGTTCGCCACTTTGGGCTTGTGGTTCGCCCTCGGTATTTTGCGCCGGTTTCAGCTCGGAAAGCGCAAGCGCGCGACCGGGCAAGCCAAAAGACCCGGCGGTCAGGGCAAGCAGAATGGACAGCATGGCGGAAGAGCGCAAAAGCCCCTTGCTCAGGCAAGACATGATAGACCCCGACTTTACTGTATCACACGCTGCGGGGAAAATTCGCCTTCAAGCATGCGCTGGCGCAGCGATTCCAGCATTGCTTCAGCACCGGCTTCGCCGTGCATACGGATGGTTTCGCGCATGGCCAGAGCGATGGCGGCATCGGCGATGATCTCGGGCTCGATGCCGTCGGCCATGCCGTCAGCCCATGCCTCGTTCTGGTGTTCCAGAGCGACCTGCATCTTTTCATGCACGATCATGTCGTCGATTTCGTTACGGCTCGTCTGCATTTTTCATCCTCGACAGGGCGGGCAAGTCCTTACCACCCTGTTAACAACACTAGCAGCCTTTTATCAAAACGGCACGGGCTGCGGCGAAAAGAGGTTAACAATCCGCTAATTTCCGAACCTGGAAGCGATTTCCTGGGCAAGTGTTGCCCCTTCGTTACGGTAGCCCTCTTCTGCCATGACGGCGGCGCGTGTGCAACTGGTGTGGATGGCCGCAAACGAGCGATATCCACGGTTGAATGCAGCCGTCATGCGCTTGCGCCTTTCCGGTTCGTTGGCCGTATCGGCAGCCAGAAGATCGCTCATTGCCCTGCGCCAGTCCTCCGGTCCGGAGGAGGGGCACAGGGTTCTCAGATATTGCACCGCGCCCAATATCTCCGACAGCCGTGCCAGCCTGTCGTCATAGGGGGCGGGTTTGGGCGGTTGTGCTTCCGGCGGGCGAACCTCACCGGAACCAGCCTTGGAAGGCTGCGCATAAGCGACGCCGTCTTGCCCGGCGGGTGCAAGGATGGTCAGGAAAAAAGACAGGAAAATGGTTGGCCGTATCAAAATTCTATTCTGCCCCACACATACTCGTGACACCCGGCGGGCGGATCGGTCCTGAAGCTATCGCGGCCTTTCAGACCGCGCGGTCTGCTTCAGGCTTTTATAGCATGCCGTTATCGCAAAGCCGCTGAGCGCCTTTGCGCGACATTCCCTAGATAATAGCGATTCTGGCTGGCTGGCAATCATGCAAGCAGACGCTCGGCACATTCGACGACGCTTTCCGGCGCCGGCAGCTTGCGGATTTCCGCCAATGTGTACCAGCCCGCATCCGCCGCGTCGTCAGAAGCCGTCACCGCCGGGTCCGCATCCGTTTCCACGGTAAAGACCGAGAGGAAATAGTGGCTGGTCAGCACACCCTGCCCATCGCGCGACGGCAGGTCGTAGGTCGCAAACAGCTGCGGTTTTCGCGCGACGATGCCGGTTTCCTCGTGAAGTTCGCGCAGTGCCGTCTCTGCCGGCGTTTCACCCTCTTCGCCGCGCCCGCCCGGAAAGGCGAACATATCCTGCGACGGTGGATTTAAACGGCGCACCAGCAGCAGCCGATCGCCATTCCTGACGATGGCGGAGGAGGCGGGGCGGGGCTTGATACGAAGGGTCATGAATGGTTTCGCTTGTTTCAGCCGTCTTCGGCCTGTCTATATTGGTCTGGGAATACCGATATTGGATTCGGCAATCGGATCGATTGTGCCTTGAGAAGACGGTGGAATGAAGGTCTATCTTATTTATGCCCTGGCGGCCGTTGCCGAAATCGCCGGTTGTTTTTCCTTCTGGGCCTGGCTGAAGCTTGGCAAGACGGGCTGGATATTGCTTCCCGGCATGCTGGCGCTCGCCGCTTTCGCCTGGGCCTTGACGCTGGTGCCGACCGAGACGGCGGGCAGGGCCTATGCCGCCTATGGCGGGATTTACATTGCCGCATCGCTTCTCTGGCTCTGGGGTGTGGAGGGGCATGTGCCGGATAAATGGGATATCGCCGGCGGCGCCGTCTGCCTTGCCGGCACGGCCATCATTCTATTCGGCCCCCGGTCTTAAGGAGCAGACAATGTGCGGACGTTTCGTGCTGAAAGCGACGCCGGAAGAGATTGCCAATTATCTCGATCTGATCGGCCTTGAGGATTTCCCCGCCCGTTTCAACATCGCGCCGACACAGCCCATCCTCATCGTGCTGGAAGGCGAGCGGCAGGAGCGCGGCAGCAACCTGCCCAACCGGCGGGCGATGCTGGTGCGCTGGGGTTTTCTGCCCGGCTGGGTCAAGGACCCCAAGGATTTTCCGCTGCTCATCAATGCCCGCTCGGAAACGGCGATCGGCAAGGCCTCCTTTCGCGCCGCCATGCGCCATCGCCGCGTGCTGGTGCCCGCCACCGGCTTTTACGAATGGCGACGCCCGCCGAAGGAGGAGGGCGGCAAGCCGCAGCCCTATTTCATCCGCCCGAAAAACGGCGGCATCGTCGCTTTTGCCGGCCTCATGGAAACCTGGTCTTCGGCTGACGGGTCCGAGGTCGATACCGGCGCCATCCTCACCACTGCCGCCAATTCCGCCATCGGCCGCATCCACGACCGCATGCCGGTGGTGATCGCGCCCGAGGATTTCAGCCGCTGGCTGGATTGCAAGACGCAGGAGCCGCGCGAGGTCTCCGACCTGATGCGCCCGGTTCAGGACGATTTTTTCGAGATGATCCCGGTTTCGGACAAGGTCAACAAGGTCGCCAATGTCGGCGCTGATCTCATCGAACCGGTGCCGGAAAGCGCCCCGCTTGCGAAAATCAAGCCACCCAAGGATGATGGCCAGATGTCATTGTTCTGATGTGCTTGCAGGCATTCGAAGCCGATTGTAGCGGTCGCCAGTTTCTTCTCCCCGCCGGGGAGAAGGTGGCCCGAAGGGCCGGATGAGGGGGCAACGCCAGCGATGAACCGCACCCTTGCCCCCTCATCCCGCTGCCGCGGACTTCTCCCCGGCGGGGAGAAGAAACGCGCGGCACCCGGTCGTTCCACAATTGTCGGTCCCGCGACCGTCTTACCCGTTCCGGCCCATTTTCAGCAGGCCTTCCTGAATCATCATGTCGGAATAGACGCGGTTGCGGCCATTCGCCTTGGCGAGGTAGAGCAGTTGGTCGGCGGCATTCAGCTGGTTGTCGAAGGGTTCGCCCTTTTCGATTTCCACGACGCCGAGCGAAATCGTCAGGCCAAGACTGCTGCCGCTCAAATGGCGACCTTCCTTTTCCACACGCGCCCGCAGTTTTTCGCAGAATTGCGAGGCCGCATGTGCATCCAGCCCGCGCAGGAACAGGGCGAACTCCTCGCCACCCAGGCGCGCGGGAAGATGGCGGGCCTCATCGCACATGTCGTTCAACAGTTCGGCAAGCTTTTTCAACGCCCTGTCGCCGGCATCGTGCCCCAGCGTGTCGTTGATCTTCTTGAAGTGGTCGATGTCGAGAATGGCGACCGCGCCGTTCTCGCCATTGTCGTTGATGACGTCCATCAAGGCCCGCGTACGCTCGAAGAAGGAGCGGCGGTTGGGAAGGCCGGTCAGATGGTCCCGCTCGGCCAGTTCCCGCAGCCGCCTGAGCTGCTTCAGCGTCTCGATGTTGTTGTCGATACGGCACTGCAATTCTTCCGGCACGAAGGGGCGATAAACGAAATCCGAGGCGCCCGCCTTCAGGAAGCTTGCCGAAAGCAGCCGGTCGGTGGAGGAGGATATGCCGATCACCCGCAGATCTTCGGAGGAGCGGCTGTCGCGGATACGGCGTGTCAGCTCATAACCGTCCATGTCGGGCATATGATAATCGGTGATGACCAGCTGGATCGTCGGGTCCAGCGCCAGTATATCCAGCGCCTGATTGCCGGAATGGGCCTCGCTCACCTTGAAATTCTGTCGCTCCAGAATTTCGACGAGACCGGAGCGCGCCGTGCGCACATCATCGACCACCAGAACGGAAAACTGCCTGTTGGTCAAAATCCGGTCGACCGTCTTGACCACCGCATCGACGGTGCGATGACCGTCCTTGACGATGTAGTCGATGATCTTTTTCTCGGCGTAACGTTTGCGCGCTTCCTCGTCGACCGTGGCGGTAAAGACGATAGCCGGCACCTTGCGTTCGGACAGCAGCGCCAGAATTTCGCCCTTCGGCGCGTCGGGCAGATTGAGACCCGTCAGCGCCAGGGTAAAATCATGAGCCCGCAAAAGGGCGTCCGCATTGGCCATGCTGTCGCAATGGACGACATCGGCTTGCGTTTCCTCCGAAAGCCGCGTCTTCAGCAGCATGGAAAGAGCGACGGAATCTTCAATCAGAAGGATTTTATCCTGCATGGGCTTTCCCCAGCCCCCCATGGCCGTCTTCACGATGTCCCCCGCGAAACCCGAATTAACTCGCCAACGCATCTTACGGTATTAAAAACCCTATTCGATGCGGCAAGAGGAATCGCTAAAGTAGAAAACTTTTAAATGCTTAGTAGTGGATGCGAGACTATTCGTACAGACGTCCCTTGGAAGTCAAATAGTTTACTGCCATTTCGTTGCAGTTACGTTACGCAAGGACTGATCTGTCGACGGTGTCGGTTTTATGCCATGCGGGATAAGTACGCAAAAAAGAAAGCGGCGCTTTTGGAGAGCGCCGCGTCGTGATCTGAAGTTCTGGATTTGCCGCCGAGGGCCTATCAATGCCGGGATACTTCGCTTTTAAAGAAAAGCGAGTGTTTTCAAGCGGTTTTGGCGGCTGGCTTGCGCTTCAGCATCAGGGCTGCGGCCGCAACGGCCTTCAGTCCGAGCGGGCGGTAGTGGCTGTTGAGGTCGGGCTTCGCCTGCGGCTGCGCCTTCGTCTCGTTCGTCATTTCTCTTCTCCACAATTCACGCCAATCGCCGTTGCGATGCGTGTGAGCCACTTCTTTCGAGACTAATCTTGACGGATTCGAGGCGAAAAACCAAAAGCCGACATTTCAGCCTGCGACATTATGCGTCACATCCTGCGCTGGCTCTTATGGAAAAAATAAACCGGAAGTTTCAGATTCCGCGATCGAGGCCGTCGCCGCCATCCGCATCGCCATGCGCGTCTTCCTCGATGGTCAGCGTGCCGTAACGGCGGTGCCACAGCCGGGCGCTGATGGGAATGAAGACGAGATAGGCGGCAACGGTCAGAACCAGCACTTCCCAGGTGAAGCTCATCAGCATTGCCACGTAGAGCACGACGACGAGGATCATCGGCAGCACCAGATCGCGGCGGATGCGGCTCGTTCCGGATTTTCCCGACCAGACCGGCAGGCGGCTGATGAGAAGATAACCGATCAACACGGTATAGGCAGCGGCGATATAGGCGAAAGGCTTGCCCGGCTCGACGCCCAGAAAGCCGAGATAGACCGGCAGAAGCACCAGCATGGCGCCCATCGGGGCGGGCACGCCGACGAAAAATTCGTTCTGCCAGGGGGCCTTCACCGGCCGTTCGATCATGACGTTGAAGCGCGCCAGACGAAGCCCGGCGGCGATGACGTAGATGAGGGCGGCAATCCAGCCGATCGAACGGGCCTGATCGAGCAGATAGATATAGACCACAAGGGCAGGGGCGACGCCGAAATTGACGATGTCGGCGAGCGAATCCATCTGTTCGCCGAATTTGGAAGTCGCCTTCATCATGCGGGCGATGCGCCCATCAATGCCATCGAGGAAAGCGGCAAGCAGCACCATGCCGACCGCCAGCTCGAAGCGGCCTTCAAAGGCGAGGCGCACGCCGCTGAGGCCCGCGCAGATGGCGAGAACGGTGATGAGATTGGGTATCACGAGGCGAAAGGGGATCTCCCTCAGCCGTGGCCCACGGCCGCTATCGCTGCGGCCCTCATGTTTGCCATTCTGCTGCGTCTCCGAGATCGGCGTTTCCATGGCGCATGCCCTTCCTGTTTTCGTCAGCCGCGACGGCTAACAACCGGACCCTTGGCGGAGCCGAATTCGGCCAGCACCGTTTCACCGGCAATTGCCGTCTGGCCCACCGAAACGCGCGGCTGAAAACCTTCGGGAAGGAAGATATCGAGGCGCGAACCGAACCGGATAAGACCGAAACGCTCGCCGGCATCAACAGGTTCATTCGGCTTGACCCAGCAGACGATGCGCCGCGCGACCATGCCGGCGATCTGCACCACGCCGACCTTGCCATGCGCGGTTTCGATGACGAGACCGTTGCGCTCGTTGTCTTCGGAGGCCTTGTCCACTTCCGCATTGAGGAAGAGGCCGGGGCGGTAGGCGACATTGACGATACGGCCGCGCACCGGTGCACGGTTCACATGGCAGTTGAACACGTTCATGAACACCGAAATGCGCACCATCGGTTCCTTGCCGAGTTCCAGCTCCATCGGCGGAATGACCGTCTGGACGGCGGATACCTTGCCATCGGCAGGGCTGATGATCAGGTCGTCATCCTGCGGTGTCACGCGCTCGGGGTCGCGGAAGAAATAGGCGCACCAGGCCGTCAGCACCAGACCGACCCAGAAAAGCGGTTCGGATATCCAGCCGAGCACCAGCGATGCGACGAAGAAGGCGGCCACGAAGACGTAGCCTTCCTTGTGGATCGGTACGATGGTGTTGCGAATGGTGTCGAAACAGATCTATATCCCCCCCCACTCCGGTTTCCGCCTGTCGCGTTTCAGTATGGTCGTGATACGACACGATCCATACGGGCATGCGACATGTTCGCTCAGTTGTTTACAGCCAAACTTCCCGCCCGGCAATGGTCCGCTTGGTGTGCCGCCCCTGTTGTCAGGGGTTTATGCCCGTCAATGCGCGGGTTCGCCGCGGTCCACCACACCAAGATCGTCGGTTTCGCGAACCTGACGCAGCATTTCCTCTGCCCGGATGGCTT
>JAXHOC010000094.1:0-32305 GCA_034519725.1 Agrobacterium sp. | reverse complement strand
GTATGCGCTGATTTCGGTTACGTGTTACGCCTGGCTCACCACCATGAACATCATCGCGGGCAAGATTGCCGGAACCGGAGAGCGGACCTCCATCGAACTTGCCGGCGGCAAGACGCTGGCCGTTCAGGTTCCGACGCCTGCAACCGAACAGGGCAAGGCCGCAAGCTTCGGTGTGCGGCCGGAAGATCTCAGCATCGTCACTGGCGACGACTATCTGTTCGAAGGAAAAGTGTCGATCGTCGAGGCTCTCGGTGAAGTCACCCTGCTGTATCTGGAGGCGCCCAAGGGGCAGGAACCCATCATCGTCAAGGTGCCGGGCATCGCATCCCACATCATGGGACGCCAGACCACCGCGTTTTGGTGCACCACCGGCAAAACTCCATCTCTTCCTGACGCCGCCAGCCCGAACTACCGCAGATAATTGCCGCGACAAATGCCTGCGAGCTTCCAGAACCATGCCCCGGAACGTCACCGTTCCGGGGTTTTTCATGAGATTTTTCCGCTGTGGAAAAGTCTCAGTATAATGACTTCGTATCCAGTCTGTTTAAAGACAGCGTCTGATATGAATTGTCCAGACTACATCTTCTTAATCTTGCAGACGTTGAAAGAGCATGGAGGTCAGGGCGTGCAGAGCAGTGCGGGTGTAGTCAGGCAATTGCGCGCCCCAGAAGAATCCTTCATGTACGACCGCGAAGGCCGGTTTCGCATGGAAGACACCATGAATGCGGCGCGCATCGAATATACCGAGAAGGCCACGTCATGCCCACCCATTAGGCCGCCGCTCGTTGCGACGTCATCACCATTTCCCAGACCGCGGCCATGCGCTGGCGCTGCTGACCGCCCTCGCTCTGCCGAACCAGTTCCCTGTCTTGATTAGTTCCCCGGCCTTCCACATCACCAAGATCGGCTGCGTGATGTTGCGCGTCAACGCTAACAACACCATCCACGTCCGTTTCCTGCGCATGCTGACGCAAAAGGAACTCGACCGCATTTTCGTGTTCAGCACCCATCAAATAACGGGACTAAAGAGCTCAATAATCCGGATGGGGCAACTGAGTCAATCTGCAAGCGACTGGCAAACCGGCGCGACAGTCACACGGTGGTACCTATCTGCTATCTGCTTTGTCGCCATCTATCCCGTCATTGCTAACTATTATCACCAGATGGTATAAGCGGGAGCGAAGAGGATATCGGCATGGCAAGCAGTGCTAATCTCGGCCATCACCTTGAAACCTACGTCTCCGATCTTGTGAAGTCGGGGCGGTATAACTCACGCAGCGAAGTGCTACGCGAGGGCGTTCGGCTGGTGGAAGAGCTTGAAAAGAAGCTGGCCGCTCTCGATGCCGCTATTGCGCGCGGTATTGCCGATGCGGATGCGGGCCGCATCACGCCGGTCGAGGACGTCGTATCGGAACTGGGCGCCAAATACCGAAAGATGGCGGAAGATCGCGGCCAGTGATCGTCGTTCTAGCATTTCCAGTAAAAGTGCTTCGCGGTTTTACGTCCGGAAAATTCGTAAAAACAAAGAGATAGAGCACGTCCAAAGATTCCGTTTAAAACGGACGTGCTCTAAGCCCGCCGTCAGGAAAGCCCGCCCAAAACCGTCTGCTTCAGCTTCACATCAGGCACTTCCGTAAAGGCAAGGTCGCTGCGGCCGAAATAGGATTTCTGGTTGGTGGCGGACCAGTCGTTGCAGACCAGCTTGTAGCGCTCTCTCCCTGCCGGTTTTTCCGGCATGGCGTAGAGATAATCGCCGGTGCGGTCAGCAAGCGGAATGTCGCCGTCCTGATTGCAGCGCTTGAGGATTTGCGCAAGTGCCTCGCCATCCACTTCCGTCATCATCAGCTTGCCGTCGAAACGCAGCGAGGCGTTGAAGTCGTAGCGGCGGATATCGCCCTGCGGCAGGCCAGCGCCGAAGGAGGTGTGGCCGACGAAGCCGACATCCGCGCCGGTTTTTGCGGCGATCAGTTGCGCCACATGGCGTCCGGCCTGATCGACGGTCATCGCCTTCTCGGTTTTGCCGACAACTGCCTTCTCTTCCGCCGTCAGATGTTTCTCGAGCGTCTGTTCGATCAGGCCCTTGAGCACCGGGGAGGCGGCAGCGCTTCTGTCGATGGCAACGGCTTCGATGGTCGGGGCCTTGCCTGGAGCAGCGATCGTGGCGACCGTCATCGAGGTGCACCATGAGCCGGTGTGGACGTAACGTGTCGCGCCCTGTTCATGCACGAAGTTCAGGTGGTCGTGGCCACCGACCAGCAGGGTGCCGTCAGGCAGCAAGGACAGGATGTCGCGTTCGGCAACGACACCGGCATGGCTGAGAACGATGTTGATGGCATCCGCCTTCACGATTCCCGGCAGATTGGCCTTGGCCCATTCCACAGGCTGCGGAATATCCAGCATCTCGCGCGTCGCCTTCGGATAGGTGTTGATGGCGTTGGTGGCGAGGCCCGCCACGACGACCTGCCGACCGCCAAGGCTGACCTCGACACTGGCAGGCGCGTAGGGCGCGCCGGTGCGCTTGTCAACGATGTTGGAAAGCACGGTGATGCCGAGCGCGCGGGCGCGGCTGACGAAATTGGCGAGGTCGTTATCGATATCCGGCTCATGATTGCCGATATTGATGACGGTGGGCGCGAGCCTGGCGAGCGCGGCAAGGAACGCCCACTCGATTTCGCCGGCCGACCGCGTCGCCACGGCATTGCCGGTTTCGAACAGGTCGCCGTTCAGAAGAATGATGTGGGGTGCCTTGTCAGCCGCGATGCGCGTTTCGATGGCGGCGAGAAGTTGCCCGATGCGCTCATAGGCCGAATGCAGGTCGGCAATCACGATTGCCCGCAGGGCGACATCCTGCGCCTCCGCCGGCGTTGCCACCGCCATCAGTGGCAAAATCGCAGTGCCAGCTATAAGCTTCAGCACGTCACGGCGGTTGCTTGAGAAAATCGTCATATCTGGCCCCATCATCTTGAAACTGCGCAATCATCGTGCGGCTGGCTGAGATGGCCGTAAAGGGCGATCATCACAGCCGCATGACAAGTTTGGCGTTTAAGAGACGGGAAATAAAGAGGTTTCAGTTTCAGGCGTTGCGTCTCGTCCGTCATGCCGGCCTTCAGCCGCTATCCAGCCAGCCCAGGTCATTGGGCTGAAAAGACCCCTACCGTCGCGCATGCGTGCGTCGGTAGGATTCCGGCCCAAGGCCGGAATGACGGAGGGGAGATGGACCCGCAAGCAACCGCGCACATCTCCAGGACGTACGCCGCCCCTCAGTGGAACAGAACGCTGGCACCCTGATCGGCCGGGCCGACATTGCGGCGGAAGGGGGCGAAAAGTTCGCGGCCCATGCCCCATTCGTTGCCGGAAAGGTCGACGGTTGCCGGTTCGCGCTTTGCCAGTTCGGCGGCGGGAACAAGCACTTCGAGCGTTCCGGAAATGGCGTCGAGACGGAGGATATCGCCATCGCGGATGAGCGAGATCGGGCCGCATTCGGAGGCTTCAGGCGTGACGTGGATGGCAGCCGGCACCTTGCCGGACGCGCCGGACATGCGTCCGTCCGTCACCAGTGCCACCTTGAAACCACGGTCCTGCAACACGCCAAGCGGCGGCGTCAGGCGGTGCAGTTCCGGCATGCCGTTGGCCTTCGGTCCCTGGAAGCGAACGACAGCGATGAAATCGCGGTTGAGTTTGCCGTCCTTGAACGCATCCTGAAGCGCCTGCTGATCGTTGAAGACGATGGCGGGCGCCTCGATGATGTGGCGTTCGGGCTTGACGGCGGAAATCTTGATGACCGATTTGCCGAGATTGCCGGTCAGCATTTTCAGGCCGCCGGTCGGCTGGAACGGCGTTTCGATGCTGGCGAGAACCTTGGGGTCGTGGCTCTGCTCGGGGGAAGGCTGGCGGGTCACGGCGCCGTTTTCGTCAAGCTTGGCATCCACGGTATAGGCTTCGAGACCCTGTCCGAACACGGTGCGGACATCGTCATGCACGAAGCCCTGCTTCAGAAGCTGCTTGATGAGGAAGCCCATGCCGCCGGCGGCGTGGAAATGGTTCACATCGGCAAGCCCGTTGGGATAGACGCGGGCGAGCAGCGGCACGGTGTCGGAAAGGTCGGAAATATCCTGCCAGGTGAGGATGATGCCGGCAGCGCGCGCCATGGCGATCAGGTGCATGGTGTGGTTGGTCGAGCCACCCGTCGCATGCAGGCCAACGACGCCGTTGACGATCGAACGCTCGTCGATCATCTCGCCCGCCGGCGTAAATTCATTGCCCTGCGCGGTGATGGCGAGCGCGCGCTTGGCGGCCTCGCGCGTCAACGCATCGCGCAGCGGGGTGCCGGGATTGATGAAGGAGGAACCGGGCATGTGGAACCCCATGATCTCCATCAGCATCTGGTTGGAATTTGCCGTACCGTAGAAGGTGCAGGTGCCGGGGCCGTGATAGGATTTGGACTCCGCTTCCAGAAGCTCCTCGCGCCCGACCTTGCCTTCGGCATAAAGCTGGCGGATGCGGGACTTCTCGTCGTTCGGCAGGCCTGATGTCATCGGGCCGGCGGGAATGAAGATGGCGGGCAGGTGACCGAAGGAAAGTGCCGCGATGACGAGGCCGGGCACGATCTTGTCGCAGACGCCGAGATAGACGGCGGCATCGAACATATTGTGTGACAGGCCGATGCCGGCAGCCATGGCAATGGCATCGCGCGAGAACAGCGAAAGCTCCATGCCCGGCTGGCCCTGGGTCACGCCGTCGCACATGGCAGGCACGGCACCCGCCACCTGCGCCACGCCGCCGGCCTGGGCTGCGGCCTCGCGGATGATTGCCGGAAAGGTCTCGTAAGGCTGGTGCGCCGACAACATGTCGTTATAGGCGGTGATGATGCCGAGATTGCCAACCCGGTCGCCGGCAAGGAGGTCCTTGTCGGCGGGGGAACAGACCGCAAATCCATGCGCGAGATTGCCGCAGGAGAGAGTGGAGCGATGAACGCCCTTCGAAACCTGGAGCCGCAGCCGCTCGAGATAGGTCTCGCGGTAGGGCTTGGAGCGTTCGACGATGCGGGCGGTAATGGCCTGAATGCGGGAATCGGCGGACATGAGCGTTCATCCTGTTCGTTGGTCGAGAACCGGCGTTCCGGGAGATGAAGGACCGGTTATCGTGTTTTCGTCTTGTGTCGTCGGGCGCTGTCGCGGGCCGCTTGTGCGGTAGCCGCGTCGGCTTAAGGCGCCCAGTAAATATCCACGAGCGTCTCTGCCCGGTTCAGCACGGCGCGGATCGGCATTTCGTCCTCGTCCTCGCCCGACTGTGCTTTTTCCAGCGTCGCCTTTTTGGCTGCACCTTCGATATGAAGAACCAGAAAATCGGCGTCGTGAAGACTGGAGAAATTGAACGTCAACCGTTCTTCGCCGGCGGTTTCCGCCGCCATGGTCAAGACGCCGCGCGGTTCGTCAAGGTCGAGCGCTTCGTAGAGATTGTCGCCGCCGGGAAAGAACGATGCCGTGTGCCCGTCCGTTCCCATGCCAAGCACGACGACATCGAAGGGATCGCAGATCGCCTCGGTCTTGACGGTCGCAAGCGTCGCCGCATCCTCAGGTGAGGCCGCAGGCTGGAACAGCGGTACGAAATAGGCCGCCTTGGCTTTGCCCTGCAACAGGTTCTCAGCCACCAGCCGATGGTTGGAGCGCTCGCTTTCCGGCGGCACGAAACGCTCGTCCACCAGCGTCACGCTGATATTGGGCCAGTCGATATCGTGCTTTGAAAGTGCCTGAAAGAACAGCTTCGGCGTCGAGCCGCCGGAAACGGCAATGCTTGCCGTTCCGTGTTCCTTCGTTGCCGCGTCCAGACGATTGGCAACTTCGGTTGCCAAGGCGCTGGCCAGTTCGGCGGCATTGTCGAAAACATGCATTGTTTCGCTCATCCGCGCGCCCTCAATCTGCGTCATGCCAGGTGCGCCCGTCGCGCTCAATCAGGGCGATCGAGCCGCTTGGGCCCCATGTGCCGGCGGTGTAACCCTGTACGCCCTGGCCCAGATCTTCCCAGCTCTTGAGAATGGGGTCGATCCAGTCCCAGGCCGCTTCCACTTCGTCGCGACGCATGAACAGCGTCTGGTTGGAGCGGATGGTATCCATCAACAGCCGCTCATAGGCATCGGGGCTGCGCACGTTGAAGGCTTCGGCAAAGCTCATGTCCAGCGAGACCTGACGCAGGCGCATGCCGCCCGGGCCGGGGTCCTTGATGAGCAGCGACTGCTTGACGCCTTCGTCGGGCTGCAGGCGAATGACCAGCTTGTTGGCCTCGATCTTGCCGGCCGCATCGTCGAAGATCGAATGCGGGATCTGCTTGAAGGTGACGACGATTTCCGAAACACGGGTCGCAAGGCGCTTGCCGGTCCGGATGTAGAAAGGCACGCCGGCCCAGCGCCAGTTGGCGATTTCGGCCTTGATGGCGACGAAGGTTTCCGTATTGGAAACGCCGCCTTCCAGTTCTTCCAGATAGCCCTTGACCGGGCCGCCTGCGGAAGCGCCGGCGCGGTACTGGCCGCGAACCGTCAGCTTCTCGACATTGCCGGTATCGATCGGCTTCAGCGAGCGCAGGACCTTCAGCTTTTCGTCACGCACGGCTTCCGCATTCATCGAAGCGGGCGGCTCCATGGCAACCAGGCAGAGCAATTGCAGGATGTGGTTCTGCACCATGTCGCGCAGCGCACCGGCCTTGTCGTAATAACCGGCGCGGCCTTCAAGGCCGACGGCTTCGGCAACCGTGATCTGCACATGGTCGATATGGGCGGAGTTCCACAGCGGCTCGTAAAGCGCATTGGCGAAACGCAGCGCCATCAGGTTCTGCACCGTCTCCTTGCCGAGATAGTGGTCGATGCGGAAGATCTGCTCTTCCTTGAAAACGTGGCCAAGCGTGTCGTTGAGGATCTGGGCCGAAGCAAGGTCGCGGCCGATCGGCTTTTCGACGACGATGCGGGTCGAACGGGTGATCAGCTTGTGCTCACGGATCCTGTCGGCAATATCGCCGAAAATTCCCGGTGCGACAGCCAGATAAAAGGCGCGCACGCGCTCCTTGCCTTCATCCAGCAGCTTCTTCAGCACATCCCAGCCATTGCTGGTTTTCGCATCGACGGGAACGTAGAAAAGCCGCGCGACAAACACGGCGACCTGCGCTTCGTCATATTCGCCACTCTTCAGGTGCTCTTTCAGAGCATCCTGCGCAAATTTGCGATATTCCTCATGGGTCATGACCGAACGCGACGCACCGATGATGCGGGTCGGCTCCGTGAACTGGCCCTCCACCTGGCGATGATAAAGGGCGGGCAGAAGCTTGCGCTCCGCAAGATCGCCGGTGCCGCCGAAAACGACACAATCAAAAGGTTCAACAGGAATGATCTGACTGCTCATATCGATTCTCTCGATCTTCAAAGGTTGGGGCATCCATAATCTAATCGATTTAAAAATGCCAGTCTCAGTTATGTGAAATTATGAATTTTGCCTCTGCCCGCCTGTCAGGCGTCGGCAACAATCTGTACCCGTTGTACTAAAACCTGTCTCGTAATGCGTACCATGAGAGCGCCAGGAAAAGTAGCGGCGCCCGGAGCGATGCCCCGCCGGGAAAGGACGGAACCTTGAGCCGGGCGAAGGGCGCCAGCATATCCTGTCTGCCGAGAACGAGATCGGCATAGAGCTTGCCGCAATAGTTCGACAGCATCACCCCATGGCCGGAATAACCGCCGATGGAGGTGACGCCGGGCAGCACTTCCCGCACGAACACCCGCCGCGGCAGGGTGATGCCAACGGAGCCGCCCCAGGAATGGGTGATCTCGACATTTCCGAGTTCGGGATAGATTTCGGCGATCTGCCGGCGGATATGGCTGGAAATATCGCGCGGCGTATCGGCGGTATAGGCCTCGCGCCCGCCGAACAGCAGCCGATTGTCAGCCGTCTTGCGGAAATAGCGCACCACGAAACGGGAATCGGCAACGGCTTCCTTGCCGGGAATGATGCCTGGATAAGCGTCAAGCGGTGCCGTCGCGCCGATGAAGGAGCGGATGGGCATGATATGGGCCGCCGTCACCGGTTCCAGATTGCCGATATAGGCATTGGTCGCAATCAGCACCCGCGTTGCGGTGAGCGTGCCGGAGCGCGTTTCGACGATGGTCTTGCCGCCGGATTGGCGGATGGATGTCGCCGGCGTCATTTCGTAGATGGCGGCGCCGGCGTCTTTTGCCGCTTTTGCCAGCCCGACCAGCAGCTTCAGCGCATGGATGTGGCCGGTGCCGGTGTCGCGCGTGCCGCCGAAATAATGGGTCGATCCGACCCGTTGGCGCGCATCCGCCCGCTCCATGTAGGAAATATGCGGATAGCCGTAGCGATTATTCATCGCATCGACACTTTTGCGGTAGTCATCCTCGTAAGCAGCCTTGTGGGCCACATAGAGCTGCCCCGGCAGATATTCCATGTCGATGCCGTGATCGCGGGCGAAGTTGAGGACGTAGTGCTTGGCATCCTCGGCAATATCGAACAGCACCTTGGATTGCTCGAAGCCGATCTCTTCTTCCACCTCGTCTGGAAACGAGCGTTGCCCGGTGCCGAATTGCCCGCCGTTGCGGCCGGATGCGCCGTCGCCGAAACGATGCGCCTCGATGAGGGCGACGGACACACCGTTGGCGGCGAGATTGAAGGCGGCCTGAAGCCCGGTATAACCGCCGCCGATGATCGCGACGTCCACGTCTCTCGACCCGTCGAGGGCCGGATAGTCCGGCCGCTCGGGCGCCGTCGCCTGATACCAGGAAATTCCCGGCGCAATCGGGCTTTGCCACGTCATGCTTCAGACCTCACACGTTGAGAAGCAGGAATTCCCGCTCCCATGGGCTGATGACCTGCATGAAAGTTTCGAATTCCCCGCGCTTCAGCCCCGCATAAAGGCCGACGAATTCATGGCCGAACACCCGCTCGAACTGTTCTTCGCCTTCCAGCAACGCCACCGCCTCCAGAAGTCCGCGCGGCAGATCGATGGAGCCTTCATTCGCCGTATCGGCGGTTGGCTCCGTCGGCTCGATATTGTTGACGATGCCGAGCCAGCCGCAGGCGAGCGAAGCGGCAAGCGCCAGATAGGGGTTGGCATCCGAACTCGGCAGGCGGTTTTCAACACGTCGCGCCTGCGGGCTGGAGATCGGCACGCGGAAAGCCGTCGTGCGGTTGTCGTAACCCCAGGCATTGTTGACCGGGCAGGCCATGTCGGGCGTCAGGCGGCGATAGGAGTTCACGTAAGGCGCCAGCATCACCAGCGCATTTGGAACATAACGCTGCATGCCGCCGACAAAGGCGAAAAACTCCTTGGAGGGGCCGCCGTCCTTGTTGGTGAAAATGTTGCGGCCGCCGTCGATCTCCACCACCGACTGGTGGATATGCATGGCGGAACCCGGCTGGCCCTGCATGGGCTTGGCCATGAAGGTGGCGTAGATGCCGTGTTTCAGGGCAGCTTCGCGGATGGTGCGCTTGAACAGGAACACCTGGTCGGCAAGTTCGATAGGATCGCCATGGCGTAGGTTGATTTCCAGCTGGGCCGGGCCTTCCTCGTGGATCAGCGTGTCGATCTCGAGGCCCTGCTTTTCGGAGAAGTGATAGATGTCGTCGATCAGCTCGTCGAACTCGTTGATGCCGGCGATGGAATAGCTCTGCCCACCGACGATCGAGCGTCCGGACCGGCCTTTCGGCGGATGCAGCGGATAGTCCGGATCGTCATTCATGGCGACGAGATAAAATTCGATCTCAGGCGCGACGACCGGCTTCCAGCCTTTTTCCGTGTAAAGCGAAAGCACGTTCTTCAGAACGTTGCGCGGCGTATAGGGAACGAAATTGCCCTCGGCATCCACGACATCGCAGATAACCTGCGCCGTCGGGTCGCTCTCCCATGGCACCACCGAAAGCGTGGACAAGTCAGGCACCAGCTTCAGGTCGCTGTCGCGCGGCTCGTAGCGGAAATTCGCGGTCTCGTCAGGATATTCGCCTGATATCGTGTGGCGGTAGAGCGCGGAAGGCAAGGCGAGCGAGGTGTCGCCGGTAAATTTCGCCGTCGGCATCATCTTGCCACGGGCAACGCCGGCAAGATCGGGCGTTATGCATTCGATATCCTCGATACCGCGCGCCCTCAACCATTGCGATGCTTCGCGCCAGGAGGAAACGCCACGGGTGGAGGAGAGATCGAGGGGAGGTTTCTTTGCCATGGTTGCCTGTTTCTTCGGGCGGAGCATGGTTTTCTTCGGGGGCATGTATCACCGGGTCTGTGTTTCGTTGGCGCCATCATAACCGGAGTTTGGCAATTGGCGAGGGGGAAAGCGCCATTGACAAGCGCCAGCCTTTCGAAAAAAGGAAGGGAAACGAATACGGAAACAACCATGACAGAGAAATGTGACGTGCTGATTTTGGGAGCGGGTGCGGCCGGCATGATGTGCGCCATCCGCGCCGGCCAGCGCGGCCGCTCCGTCATCATCCTCGACCACGCCAGGGCGCCTGGCGAGAAAATCCGTATCTCCGGCGGTGGCCGCTGCAATTTCACCAACATCCATGCCGGGCCGAAGAACTATCTCTCCGCCAACCCGCATTTTGCCAAATCCGCCCTTGCCCGTTATACGCCGCGCGATTTCATCGCTCTGGTCGAAAAGCATCGCATCGCCTGGCACGAAAAGACGCTAGGCCAGCTGTTTTGCGATGACAGCGCCAAGGACATCATTCGTATGCTGCTGGGCGAAATGCAGGCTGCAAAGGTGAAGTTGCGGCTCGAAACCGCCGTTTCCGATGTCGCCCATGATGGCGGGCGGTTCCGGGTGACGACCTCCGGTGGCGTCATCGAGACGGAAAGCCTTGTCGTTGCAACCGGCGGCAAGTCGATCCCGAAAATGGGTGCGACGGGTTTTGCCTACCAGATCGCCGAACAATTCGGTTTGGACATCATCGAAACCCGCCCCGGCCTCGTGCCGCTGACGCTCGATCCTGCCGCACTCGAAAAGCTGAGCCCGCTTGCCGGTGTTGCCGTACCGGCTGAAATTTCCCATGGCAAGACCGCTTTCAACGAGGCTTTATTGTTTACCCATCGTGGTTTGAGCGGCCCGTCCATCCTGCAAATCTCCTCCTATTGGCGGGAGGGCGATGTCATCCGCCTGAAACTGGAGCCGGCGCGCGATATCGCCGGCCTGCTGCGGCAGGCGAAACAGACCAACGGCCGCCAGTCGGCCCAGACCGCCCTTGCGGAAATCCTGCCGAAACGGCTCGCCCAGCATGTGGTCGAACAGTCCGGCATCACCGGCAATCTCGCCGATATGTCAGACAAGCTTCTGACAAAACTGGCGGCGCAGGTGCAGGACTGGCAGATCAAGCCTGCCGGTTCCGAAGGCTATCGCACGGCGGAAGTCACGCTCGGCGGCGTCGATACGACAGGCCTCGATTCCCGCAGCATGGCGGCGAAATCCGTGCCCGGCCTCTATTTCATTGGCGAATGTGTTGACGTGACCGGCTGGCTCGGCGGTTACAATTTCCAGTGGGCCTGGGCCTCCGGCCAGGCCGCAGGGGAATTTGCGTGATCGGCTCTGAGTGCTGATAAGTTCGCACCTCTCTCCTCCGTCATACCGGCCTTGAGCCGGTATCCAGCCACGGCGCGTCTGCGCCGTGAAAGGCTCTTTCGCGATCAAGGACTTGATCGCGCTGGACCCCGGATCGGGTCCGGGGTGACGGAGTGGGGATGCGACTATAATTTCCAGTGGGCCGTGGCCTCCGGTCAGGCCGCAGGGGAATTTGCGTGACAGGCTCTGGGCGTCGATAAGTTCGCACCTCTCTCCTCCGTCATACCGGCCTTGGGCCATGACTGTCCGGTTTAAATGTATCGACTGGCTGCATCTCGATGGAAGTCGAGCGCGAAGGCATGTGCATTCTCTCGGCGTCATCCTTGGGCTTGTCCCAAGGATCTAAGCACGTCAACGAAATCAATACGTTGCAGATCCTCGGACAGGCCCGAGGATGACGTCGGCGCGATTGGCGTGACTCGCCGTCAATTTATAGCCCGTTCTCGCTCTTTTAATCATCTGTTAACGGGCCTCGAGTCATCCTGACCGAATGCCAGCAAAGCCGGATCGCGTTGTGGTTCCGCTGTACATGATGTCATGCTGGAGGCTCTTAAACGGGCATGGGTCGGTTGAGTTTTTCGTCAGGAGCCCGCGCATGAACAGATCCGCACATCGCCGCCCTCGCGCCGCCGTTGCCATTGCCATCGCCCGCGCCGAAAGCGAGAGCAGGCAGTTGGCCTTTCGCCTGACTGCAATCGCAGCCGGTGCCGTGGCTGCCCTGATCGCGCTTTTTTACTAAGCTCAGGCGCGTCGCTTTTGCTCTTGTAGCAATCGCGGACAGAAGCCGCCAAAGCCGGGATGCCTCGGCCATATCGGCATAAAACTTCTCTTCCTGCCTGATGGCTTCGCGTCGCGTGCGCGGCTTTTGGTTTTCGTTGATGACTCGCGCTGCAAAAATGGGGTGCATGTCACTCTCCTTGTTTCGGAGGGTCATGATGCGCGCCGTTTTTTGTTTTATCTGCGCAAGAAAACGCGCTACGTTTTTCACCAATGAAAAACGTCACTTGGGATTCCTACCAGCTTTTTCTTGATGTGTCGCGTAGCGGCGGGCTGACGGGTGCTGCGGCGCTGACGGGTTTGAGCCCTGCGACCATCGGCCGGCGCATGGTCGAACTGGAAGAGCGTATCGGCAAGGTCCTGTTCCAGCGCAGCCAGACCGGATATGCGCTGACGGCGGATGGCCGGGCGCTGCTTGACCGGCTTCAGGCGATGGAAATTGCCGCCAAAGGACATCGAGGGATGGCAGAAGGCGTCGTCGGCCTCTTCCGTCGTGCGCATTGCCGTCGGCACCTGGAACGCCTGGCTGCTGGCGGTGAATTTCTCCGCCATCTGCACGGATCGCGACGATTTCCGCATCGATCTTTTCATTGCCGAACAAAGGGCGTCTCTCGCGCATCGGGAAAACGATATCGGCATCCGCGCTTTCGAACCTGGGGAACGCAACCTTGCCGCCATCAAGACGGGCGAGGTGGCCTATGCACCCTACAGGCTGCGCAACGCCGCTGCGTCCGTTGCCGATCGCTGGCTGGCTGGTGAGCGGAAGAAAACGCCATTTCTGCCTATCTGCGCTGGCCGCATGAAAACCGGCGCGACACTATCGTGGTGACCGTCAACAGGCCGGCGGCGCTGCTCGATCTTGCGCTTGCCGGAGCAGGCGTCGCCGTGCTGCCGTGTTTCGTGGGCGATGCCGATGCGCGGCTGGTGCGTGAGGGCGGCGACATCGAGCTGCTTCGCCACAACCAGTGGATCGTCATGAACAATGACGATCGCCACCGCCGCGATATACGGACGGTGGCGGACCGGATGACGCGTCTCATCAAGCGACATTCCGATTTATATGCCGGACGCAAAAGCCGCCCGGCGTAAGCCTTCTCAGGCCGCAGCACTTCCCTGCGCAACGATAACAGGGATCAGAAGATCGCCCCAGTTGCCGCCGCCGCCGTGGTGGCGGGCGGAGCGGACGAGCTCGACGGAAACGCCGGCCTCGACGGCCTTCATGACCGACTGGTTGAGGCGGTGCAGATCGTTGGCCACCATGCGGATCGCGGCCTGCTGATCCTGCGTCATGGCGGAGGACTGTTCCTCGGCGCGTTCCTTGACGTGGGTCTTGATGGGGTTATGGGCGTTCATGGCATTTCTCCTCTCATTATTGGTTGGGGTTCTTGATGTCGGTTCGGAAGCCCTCCCCGCCTGCGGGGAAGGGCGGTTTTCCGGTTTATTCCGCTGCCGGGCGGAACTGGTCGTGTTCGGTGGATTCGTTCATGGCAGTGGTCGAGGACTGGCCGCCGGAGATCGCCAGCGACACGGCGTCGAAATAGCCGGTGCCGACTTCGCGCTGGTGCTTGGTGGCGGTGTAGCCGTTGACCTCGGCGGCGAATTCCGCTTCCTGCAGCTCCGAATAGGCCGCCATCTGCCGGTCCTTGTAGCCGCGTGCCAGTTCGAACATGCCGTAGTTCAGCTGGTGGAAACCGGCCAGCGTGATGAACTGGAACTTGTAGCCCATGGCCCCGAGTTCGCGCTGGAACTTGGCAATCGTCGCGTCGTCGAGGTGCTTTTTCCAGTTGAACGACGGCGAGCAATTGTAAGCGAGCTTCTTGCCGGGATGTGTCTTGTGCACGCCTTCCGCAAACCGCCTGGCCTGTTCGAGATCCGGCTTGGAGGTCTCGCACCAGATCAGGTCGCAATAGGGCGCATAGGCGACGGCGCGGGCGATGCAGGGCTCAAGGCCGTTCTTGACCTGGTAGAAGCCTTCGACGGTGCGGCCGGCATCGTAATCGACGAAGGGCTGGTCGCGCTCGTCGATGTCTGAGGTCAGAAGCTTGGCGGCCTCCGCATCGGTGCGGGCGACGATCAGCGTCGGCACGCCCATGACGTCGGCGGCAAGCCGCGCTGCCGTCAGGTTGCGGATATGGGCCGCCGTCGGGATCAGAACCTTGCCGCCGAGATGGCCGCACTTCTTTTCCGAGGCCAGCTGGTCTTCATAGTGAACGCCGGCAGCGCCCGCCTCGATGAAGGCCTTCATGATCTCGAAGGCGTTGAGCGGTCCGCCGAAACCGGCCTCCGCGTCGGCAACGATCGGCGCAAACCAGGTGTCGACCGAAAGGCCCTTGCCCTCTGCCGTCTCGATCTGGTCTGCACGTTGCAAGGTGCGGTTGATGCGCTTTGCAAGCTCCGGCGCCGCATTGGCCGGGTAGAGCGACTGGTCCGGATACATGGCGGACGCCGTGTTGGCATCGGCGGCAACCTGCCAGCCGGAAAGATAGATCGCCTTCAGCCCGGCGCGAACCATCTGCATGGCCTGGTTGCCGGAAAGCGCGCCGAGCGCGTTGACGAAATTCTCCTCGTGGATCAGCGTCCACAGCCGGTTCGCGCCCATCTCCGCCAGCGAATGGCGGATTTCGACGGAGCCGCGCAGCCGCTCCACGTCAGCGGCGGTATATGTGCGCTCAATGCCGTCGAAGCGTCCCTGCGGTGCGCCTGGAACAAGCTTGTAAAAATCCGTCATAATTCTCTCTCCCGTGACAAATGCGGTTTTAAAAACGTGCTGTCTTCATCTCCATGAAGCGCCGTTCGATGTGACTACATTTACATTTTTGAGAGTTTGAGCGCCAGAATAAACATAAAAACAGTGACTTGAAAGAGGTTATCCTGTAGTGTGCATGACAGGGTGGAGCTGTAAAATTGTAAATTTTGTAAAAATGCTGTGCGCGTCGAATTTGTAACAGACCTGTATGAGTCGTGGGATGTGAGGGGAAGGCTGTGTCGGAAAACAAGATTTTTGCTGGCCCGCGCGTGCGCCGTATTCGCAATGGTCTGGCGTTGACACAGACGGCCATGGCCGAGGCGCTGGCGATCTCGCCATCCTATCTCAATCTCATCGAGCGCAACCAGCGGCCGCTCACCGTGCAGCTGCTGTTGAAGCTCGCCTCGGTCTACAAGGTCGATCTCGACGACTTGCAGGGCGAGAGCGCCGGTTCCGCCGGGCAGTTGCGCGAGGTTTTCGCCGATCCGCTGCTGGTGGGCGAGGTGCCGTCGCCGCAGGAGTTGATCGAGGTTGCCGATGCCGCCCCCAATGCGGCAAGCGGCGTCGTTAAGCTTTATAGAGCCTACCGCGAACAGGCGCAGCGCCTGTCCGACCTCTCGGATCTTCTGGCGCGGGAGGGGCATGAGACGGCACTTTCCTCCACCCGCCTGCCAATCGATGAGGTGCGGCACGTCTTTGAAAACCGGCCTGCCTATGTCCATGCCATCGATGCTGCGGCGGAAGAACTCCACAAGCAATTGTCGGCGGGCGACGATCTCGCCTCTGGCCTCCGCACATGGCTGCAGAAAAACCACGGTATCGTGGTCCGCACCCTGCCGGTGCATGCGATGCCCAATCTGCGGCGCCGTTACGACCGCCATTCCATGCGGCTGTTTTTGTCCGAGCGCCTGTCGCAGCCGGATCAGCTTCGGGAAATGGCGATGGAGACCTGTCTTCTGGCGCTTCGCGAGGAAATCGGCGCGGAACTGAAGATGCTTGGCCTGAAGGGAGAGGAAGCGCGGCGCATCGCCCGTTTCGAACTGGCGCGTTATGCCGCCCATGCGCTGATGATGCCCTATGGCGCGTTTTTAAGCGCTGCCCAGCGCGCGAAATACGACCTCGATGTCCTGCGGTCGCGCTTTAACGTATCGTTCGAGCAGGCCGCCAATCGCCTCGTCAGCCTGCAACGGCCAACGGCTGCGGCAATCCCGTTCTTCTTGATGGAGATCGACAATGCCGGCAACCGTTTCCGTCTTGCGGGTGCCGGTGGTTTCCCGAGGGCGCGGTTTGGCGGCCTCTGTCCGCGTCTCAATATCCACGCCGCCTTTGCCCAGCCGGGGCAGGTGCTGGTGGAGGCGGTGGAGATGCCGGATGGCGACGCTTTCCTCACCGTTGCGCGCACGCTCGAAGGCCCGCAGGCCGGGTTTGGTGAAAGGGTGCGGCGAACGGCCGTGCTTCTGGGCTGCGATCTCGCCCAGGCCGGGGAGACGGTTTACGGCCCGTCTGCCTTGGGGGCGGCACCCGTTGCCGTTGGTCCCTCGTGCCGGCTGTGCGAAAGGCAGGGCTGTCTGTCGCGGGCGGAAGCGCCGCTGACGCGGCCGCTCGGCCTGGACGAAATGGTGACCGGTCTTAGCGTTTTCGACTTCCAGTAGTGATTTCGCATCGCAATTTTTCCGGCGGAACACGCTCGGTTGAAAATGCTGTGCTGCACATTTCCCGCTTGCTCCCTTTTGTTTTCCTTTCTAGTCTTACTAAAAAAGGGGATCACGCTTCCGTCACGAGGATGCGTTAACAGGAGAAATCATGAAAAACCGTTCGCTCCGTTTCACTTTGGCTCTCACGACGGCGCTCGTTGCAGCAGGCTCGGCAATGGCGCAGGAGAAGGTCGTCCACGTCTTTAACTGGTCGGATTATATCGACGAATCGATCCTTACCGATTTCACCAAGGAAACCGGCATCAAGGTCGTCTATGACGTGTTCGACAGCAACGAACTGGTGGAAACCAAGCTTCTGGCCGGCAGCTCCGGTTACGACGTGGTGGTGCCGACCGGCCCCTTCCTCGCTCGCCAGATCAATGCCGGCGTGTTCCAGAAGCTCGACAAGTCCAAGTTGCCGAATTTGAAGAACATGTGGCCGGATGTCTCCGAGCGTCTGGCGAAATACGACCCCGGCAACGAATATGCCGTGAACTACATGTGGGGCACGACCGGCATCGGCTATAACGTCGCCAAGGTGAAGGCGGCTCTCGGCGACATCCCCGTTGATAGCTGGGATATTCTCTTCAAGCCGGAAAATGCTGAAAAGCTGAAATCCTGCGGCATCAATATTCTCGATGCGTCGGACGAGACTTTTGCCATCGCGATGAATTATCTCGGCAAGAACCCTGACAGCAAGGAAACCGCCGATCTGGAAGCGGGCGGTGCGGTCTATTCGAAGATACGTCCCTATGTGAAGACCTTCAATTCCTCCGCCTATATCGACGAGCTGGCCAATGGCGACAGCTGCATCACGATCGGCTGGTCGGGTGATATTCTTCAGGCGAAAAAGCGTGCCGAAGAAGCCAAGAACGGCGTCGAGGTGAACTACGTCATCCCGAAGGAAGGCACCTATATGTGGTTCGACAACCTTGCCATCCCGGCGGATGCCAAGAATGTCGAGGAAGCCCATACCTTCATCAACTACCTGATGCGGCCGGAAATCATCGCCAAGGCGTCCAACTATGTTCAGTATGCGAACGGCAACCTCGCCTCGCAGGCGCTTATGGACCCGTCGGTTGCCAAGAACCCGGCGGTCTACCCCAATGCCGAGACGATGAAGAAGCTCTTCACCATCTCGCCCTACGGACCGAAGGAACAGCGTGTCCTGAACCGCGTCTGGACACAGATAAAGACCGGTAGCTGAGAAATCCGGGATGGGGTGGACCGTGTCCACCCTTATTTCTGTGGCTGTCACGGGTTGCCAGCGATCTGACGTCCGTCAGGTCAGATGAAGTCTTTTCAGCCCAGGGACTTGGGCTGGTTCGATCCCTGTGACGATAACAGGGATGAGGACAGTGGGGATGGCATCGATACGGCCTCCCGGTCGTCTATGTCGTCGATGGATTCTTGGGTGAAATGGGGCGGGCATGGCAAAGACACTCGGACCGGTCAAACGCAAATTCAGCCCTTGGGATAATCCCGATGCGGTTCCCTTCATCCGTTTTGAAAACGTCACCAAGCGTTTTGGCGATTTCGTCGCCGTCGATAATCTGACGCTCGATATTTACGAGCGGGAGTTCTTTTCGCTGCTCGGTCCTTCCGGCTGCGGCAAGACCACGCTGATGCGCATGCTGGCCGGTTTCGAGGAGCCGACCAATGGCCGCATCCTGCTTCAGGGCAAGGATATTTCCGGCGTGCCGCCCTATAAGCGTCCGACCAACATGATGTTCCAGTCCTATGCCCTTTTCCCGCATATGTCGGTGGAAAAGAACGTTGCCTTCGGTCTGGAGCAGGATGGCCTGCCCAAGGCGGAGGTCTCGGCTCGCGTCGAGGAAATGCTGCGTCTCGTCAAGCTCAGCGAGTTTGCCAGGCGCAAACCGAGCCAGCTTTCGGGCGGCCAGCGGCAGCGTGTGGCGCTTGCCCGTTCACTTGCCAAACGGCCGAAGGTCCTGTTGCTGGATGAGCCGCTCGGTGCGCTCGACAAGAAGCTGCGCGAGGAAACCCAGTTCGAGCTGATGGACATCCAGACCAATCTCGGCCTCACCTTCCTGATCGTTACCCATGATCAGGAAGAGGCGATGACGGTGTCGGACCGCATCGCCGTCATGGACAAGGGCATTGTCGTGCAGGTGGCAACACCTGCCGAGATCTACGAGGCGCCGAACAGCCGTTACGTGGCGGATTTCATCGGCGACATCAATATTTTCGACGCCAATGTCGTCACCAACGCTTCCGATATCGGCAGGCCGGGAGTGGTGACGCTCGATTGCGACGGGCTGAAAGTGACCGTGGAGCAGGAATGCGCGGCGGCCACCGGCAGCCGGGTGGCTTTCGCAATCCGTCCGGAAAAGGTCCGCATCTCGCTCGACCAGCCCACCGATAGCGCCATCAATTCCGCTTATGGCGAGGTCTGGGATATCGGCTATCTCGGTGACTTCTCGGTGTTCATCGTCAAGCTTGCCGATGGCCGCGTCATCCGTGCAGCGCAGGCGAATGTCTCGCGCCTCGTGGATCGCCCGATCACCTTTGGCGACATGGTGTGGTTGAACTGGAAACAGGATTCCGGTCTTGTGCTAACGCGCTGAGGGAGGCTTTTATGGCGATCACCACTCCTGAAAACCGGCAAAGCCCCTGGCGATGGCTGGTCGTCGCGGTTCCCTATTTCTGGCTGATGCTGTTTTTCGCAGCACCCTTTTTCATCATTCTCAAAATCTCGCTTTCGGATACGGCGATATCCATGCCGCCCTATACGCCGGTCTTCGATGGGTTTTCGAAGCTTGGTGCGTTCTTCTCGCAGCTGGATTTCGAAAACTACCTGTTTCTGACGGAAGACCCGCTCTATATCGACGCCTATCTGTCGTCGCTGCGCATCGCCTTCATCTCCACCTTCCTGCTGTTGCTGATCGGTTATCCGATGGCGCTGGCCATGGCGCGTTCGCCGTCATCCATCCGCCCGACGCTGGTGATGCTGGTGATCCTGCCGTTCTGGACCTCGTTCCTGATCCGCGTTTACGCCTGGATCGGCATTTTAAAGCCCGAGGGCCTGCTGACGGTGCTGTTTCAATGGCTCGGTTTTCTCGGGCCGGACCAGCAGGTCAATATCTTCCGCACCGAGACGGCGATCTTCATCGGCATCGTTTATTCCTATCTGCCGTTCATGGTGCTGCCGCTTTATTCGGCGCTGGAAAAATTCGACAACACGCTTCTGGAAGCGGCGGCCGATCTCGGCTGCCCGCCCTGGAAAGCCTTCTGGAAGATCACCTTCCCGCTGTCGCTGCCGGGCGTCGTGGCCGGGTCGATGATCTGCTTCATCCCGATAACAGGTGAATTCGTCATCCCCGATCTGCTTGGCGGTGCGCAGACGCTGATGATCGGCAAGACGCTCTGGACGGAATTCTTCGGCAACCGCGACTGGCCCCTGGCATCCGCTGTCGCCGTTTTGCTTCTGCTGTTGCTGGTGGTGCCCATCGCCATCTTCCAGAACCAGCAGAAGAAAGTGGGGTGAGGCCATGAAACGCGGAAAGTTCGACATCACCGTCCTGACCCTCGGTTTTGCCTTTCTCTACATCCCGATCATCATCCTGATCGTTTATTCCTTCAATGCCTCAAAGCTCGTCACCGTCTGGGGCGGCTTTTCGCTGCAATGGTACAAGTCCATGTGGTCGAACCAAGGGCTGATGGATGCGGCCTGGGTGACGCTGCGTGTCGGCATTTTGAGCGCCACCATCGGCACCATCCTTGGAACGCTGGCGGCGCTGTCGCTGACCCGCTTTGCGCGCTTTCCGGGGCGCGTGCTGTTTTCCGGCATGATCTATGCGCCACTCGTCATGCCGGAGGTCATTACCGGCCTGTCGCTGCTGCTGCTGTTCGTGGCCGTCGGGGTGGATCGCGGCTTCTGGACGGTGGTCATCGCCCACACCACCTTCACCATGTGTTACGTGGCGATCGTCGTGCAGTCACGCCTGTTGACCTTTGATCGCAGCCTGGAGGAGGCCGCACTCGATCTCGGTTGCCCGCCGGTCAAAACCTTCTTCAAGATTACCCTGCCGCTGATCTTCCCCGCCGTCATCGCCGGCTGGATGCTGGCGTTTACGCTGTCGCTCGATGATCTCGTCATCGCAAGTTTCGCCACCGGTCCCGGTGCGACGACGCTGCCGATCAAGATTTATTCGCAGGTTCGTCTTGGCGTAACGCCGGAAATCAACGCCATCTGCACGATCCTTATCGGCCTTGTCACCATTGGCGTGATTGTCGCTTCCATCGCCTCCAAACGCACGGAACTCCAGCGGATGAAGGACGAACACGCCGCCGCGCGAAACTGAGCGAATATTCCGCGCCGATTTATGCGCGTTACTGTTGAGACCTTGGTAAAATCAGAAACCTGTAATTTAGTTTTCGGCTTTTACGGTCTCAAAATAGGAATTATCGTCGGTAATTGATCGATTTTGGTTTTAACCGCTTGTTAACAGGAGTTGGCGGAAAGTAAATCCCAACGCAGGGCTGTCAAACTGTTGATAGCCGGGATTGATAATTTCCATATGGCGAGGTTGTCCCCCTTTCTCTCGTTAAAAAAGCACAACTAATACAGGCGGCCGAAAGGTCGCCTTTCTTTTTGCCGTCCTGCCGGTTGCTTCAGTGGTTTTCCGGATGATCCATCGATTTCGAGACGAGCAGCACCGGGATAAGCCCGGCAATGATGATGATGATCGCCGGCACGGCGGCATCCTGCACCCTTGAACGGGAGGCATCCTCGTAGACCAGCGTTGCAAGCGTGTTGAAGCCGAAGGGCCGCAGCAGGATCGTCGCCGGCAGTTCCTTCATGGATTCGATCAGGACCAGAAGAAAGGCGGTCAGCGCCGCCGGCCGCATATTCGGCAACAGCACCTTGAACAATGTCTGCAACCGGTTGCGCCCGAGCGTCCGCGAAGCCATGTCGATATGCGGCGAGAGCTTGTGGAACCCGGCATCGAGCGTTCCCTCCGCCATGGTCATGAAGCGTACGGAATGGGCGTAGATGATGGCGAAGGCCGTGCCTGACAGCAGCAGGCCGCTCGAAAATCCGAAATGCGAACGGATAAACCCGTCGACGTGATTGTCGAGACCGGCCAGAGGAATGAGCACGCCGATGGCAAGCACCGTTCCCGGCACGCCATATCCCATCGAGCCAAGGCGCGCAGCCACCTTGGATGTGCGCGAGCGCTCGGTGCGGATGGCATAGGAAAACACGAAAGCGGCAATCAGCGTAACGAAGGCGGCGGAAAGCGAGACTTCAAGGCTGTGAGCGAGTGCTTTCACAAGCTTCGGCGCAAACAGCGCATCCAGCCTTTTTGCCGCGTAGCCGCCAAGCACGATGACGGGAATGAGGAAACCGCTCGCCACGGGAAGGGTGCACAGCAGGCTCGCAGACCAGCGCCGCCAGCCGCGAAGGCTTTTCAAGCGGTGACGTTGCGCCATGGTTGTTGCCTTGGGAGCGGCAAAGCGCTGTTTTTCGCGGGCGTTGCGTTCGATGAAGATCAGCGCGCCGACCACGAGCAGAATGACGGCGGCGATCTGTGTGGCATTGGCCAGATTGCCACGATTGAGCCAGGTCTCGTAAATGGTGAAGGTCAGCGTCTGGACACCGAGATATTCGACGGCGCCGATATCGTTCAGCGTTTCCATCAGGACCAGCGAAAGGCCGATGGCGATCGCCGGCCGTGCCATCGGCAATTGCACGGAAAAGAACACGCTGAGCGGATTTGCTCCAAGCGTGCGGGCAGCTTCGGCCGCAAACCGCCCCTGCATGGAAAAGGCGGCGCGGGCCGAGAGATAGACATAGGGGTAAAGCACCGAACTCAGAACCACCACGGCGCCGCCGAGCGAGCGTATGTCCGGAAACCAGTAGTCGCGGATGCTGTGATAACCGAAGGTAGCGCGAAGGGCGGTTTGCACCGGGCCGGTGAAATCGAGAAACTCGCCGAAAGCATAGGCCGCCAGATAGGAAGGAATGGCGAGCGGCAGGACAAGGGCTGCCGACAACACCCGCCGCAACGGGAATTCGAATGTGGTGACGAGCCAGGCGCAGACGATGCCGAAGAATGCCGTCGTTGCGGCCGTCATCGCCAGCAGCAGGAAGGTGCGCAACCCGGCGCGCGGCAGAACATTGGCGAGAAGATGTTGCCAACCCTCCGTGCTGCCGGTCAGCGCCAGCCAGAAGACCGCCAGAACGGGCATGGCGGCAATGGCTGCGACGATGACCGCCGTGATAGGCAACAACGAAAATCGTCTTGTTGCCGGAATGGAAACCGTCATTGGCATGTCAGCCTGCTGTCTTGCGAAATCGCTCGGCGCAGTAGAAGGCCCAACACATTCTTGTACCGCCGCATCCGCATTATTTCCCTCATTCCTGTGCTTGTCACAGGAGCCCAGCCGACGCGTGTCTGCGCGGCGAGAAGAGTCTTTTCAGCCCAAGGACCTGGGCTGGCTAGATTCCTGTGACAAGCACAGGAATGAGGGAGAGACGGCAGCTTTGGAAAACTACCTACTTCCTACCGTCGCATTGCTACGCCCGCATGGCCTCAGTTGGCAAGAACCCGCTGCGAGGGAAAGGTAATTTCCACCAGCGTTCCCTCGTTCGGTGTCGAGGTGATGGAGAAATTCGCCCGGTTGGCGTCCACCATCGCCTTGGTCAGGGGAAGGCCAAGGCCGGTGCCATCGCCGCGCACGCGCTTGCCCGAGGATGCCACCTGCCGGAACGGCTTCATGGCCTGTTCCAGCTCCGCCCGCGTCATGCCGATGCCGGTGTCGCGGATGCGCAGCGCCACGCTGCCATTGGCCTCATAGGCGGTGGAAACCACGATCTGCCCGCCTGATGGCGTGAAGCGGATGGCGTTCGACAGGATGTTGAGCACGATCTGCTTGATCGAGCGCAGATCGGCGACGATCTGCGGCACGGATTGGGAAAGCGCCGTGCGGATGATGACACGCTGGTTGTTGGCCTGCGGCTGCACCAAAGACACCGCCTCGGCCACCGTCTCGTTCAACGGCACGGCGATAAAATCCACATCCATCTGCCCGGCCTCGATCTTGGAGATGTCGAGGAGATCGTTGACGATATCGAGCACATGCCGGCCAGAACGGCCGATATCATTGGAATATTCCACATAACGCGGGTGGCCGATCGGCCCGAAACGCTCGGTCGCCATCATGTCGGAAAAGCCGATGATGGCGTTGAGCGGCGTGCGGATTTCATGGCTGACACGCGCGAGAAAATCGGTCTTGTGGGCATTGGCGGTTTCGGCCGCGCGCTTGGCGTTGCGCAACTCTTCTTCCGTGCGCTTCCACTGGGTGATGTCACGAATGACCACACAATAGCCATGCGAGGATTTGAGCCGCCCGATCGTCATGAACAGCGGCAGAAAACCGCCGGATGCCTCACGGCCGATCACCTCGCGGCCATCGTTCAACACGCTGGCGACACCGTTATTGGCAAGGCCGGAGAGATAGTCCAGCACCGCGCGCTGGCTTTCATGCGCAAACAGGGTAACGAAGGGTTTTCCGGCGATTTCGCCATTGTCATAGTTGAACAGCGCACTCGCAGACCGGTTGAGCGAGCGGATTTCACCGTCCTCTCCCAAAAGCACGACGCCATCCGTTGCCGTTTCCAGAATGGAATGCAGCTCTTCGACTTCGCCCTGCAGCACGGACACATGGCCCGTTTCGGCAGCCGCTGCTTCTACAGCCGTATTTTCATTGGCCGCAGCCACCGCCGCCGGTTTTTCTTCCAGCGGAATGAGCGACAGCATCAGCGCCTTGGTGTCTTCCCAGCGGATGGATTGCAGCCGTGCCTTGACCGGAATGATATCGTTTTCAGCGCTGACGACGACCATGCCGCCTTCGTTATCGGGCATATCCTCCAGCTCCTGCCGTTGCAGCAGGGCTTCCAGTCCGCCGACATCCTGCAACTCATCGAGAGAGCCGTAGCCCGTCAGCCGCAGGAAGTCCGGATTGGCATGGATCAGCCTGTCACCGGCATGCACCAGCAGCGCCACAGGCATCTGGTCCAGCGTTTCGGCGCTCAACGCATCGGCGGGGCGCAGCGGCGGGCTGACCATCGCAGCGGCGATATCGGCCACCGGTGCCACCTCGGTTGCGATGGCTGCCTGTTCTTCGCTCGGGGTGTCATCAGCAATCTTGTCAGTGGCCGCAGGCCCTTCGCCGCGCACATAATCCGCAAAAAGATCGTCTTCTTCAGCCGTTTCTGTGGCCGTGACATCCTCTTCCACGACGGGCGCCACGTCTTCCTGCGTTGCGGCATCGATATCGTCATGAATATCCTGCGCGGCCGGCTCGGTGGAAAGAGCGTCTTCCCCGGTTTTCGGGCTTTCATCCGAAACGGCATCTGCGGGCGCCAGCGTCCGGCCGATTTCGCGGAAGGCGGCCTGTTCGCCTGGGGTCAGGCCTTCGCGGGAGCGCCAGCGGCGCTCGTCCAGATGAACGACCTTGTCGGAGTAGATCGGCTCAGCCTCAGCCTCAGGCTCAAGCTCCGGCTCTGCGGCCGGCACGATTGCCAGAGCCGGCGCTTCGGATTCCGGCGAGGCGTCGTCATCGGGCTGCTCTTCGTCCGAAATCCCGGTCGGCGCATCGTCTGCGCTCGGTGTTTCATCGTCGAGTTCATTGAGAAAATCCAGCAAGTCCTGGTCTTCATCCGCGTCTGCCGGCTGCGGCGAAACCTCGGTGTGAAGGGCGTCTTCGCCATTCAGGAAGGTGAGGCCGGTGGCGTGCGGATCTTCGGCGGCGTCGGCCAGCCGCACGATGCCGAAACCACGGAAACCGTCAAATTCGCGCGATCGCGTATAGGTGGGCAGGGCGGCAAGATCGATCGGCACCATGAGAGAGGTGCCTTCGACCGGCCAATAGATCGTCTTGCCCGACCAGGTATCGCGGCGGCCGAGAAGCTCGCGGATCTTGCCTTCTGGATCGAGGTTGAACAGCGCCGCCACATCGGCAAAGCTCATGCCTTCGACAGCTGCCGCCTTCGCGCCCACCGCCTCGGCAAATTCGTGCGAGATCGAGCTGAAGCGACCTTCGGCATCGATTTTCCAGACGAAACGGGATGCGCGCGCACCGGCGTTGAAGACAAAAGGCCGGGGTTCGTCGCTCGGCTCCACGGCGGCCGGAATATCCTCGAGGGCCGGGGGAGCGATCTCTACAGCGGCCGGGGAATCGATTTGTGCAGCGACCTGTGCATCGATCTGCTCCGGCAGCTCCGCCACCACGGTTTCGCCGGCCTCGTCTTCTGGCTCTGTGCTCTCTGCTTCCGGTGCCTGTTCGGGATGCTCCTCGCTGGAAGTGTAGCTTGTTACCGCACCCCCTGCGTCATCCGCATCCAGTTCGAAGAGATCGGCAATATCGTCGGTCATCGCCGCATTCGCCGCAGCATCGGCATCCTCGAGCGGAATATCCGCCGGAGCATCCGTCGCGTCTTCGTCTGCTGCGAGCAGGGGCAGGGCGGGTTCCTCATCAGGTTCCGCCGCCCCGTCGTCTTCGGGCTCGGAAGACAGGTCCGGCACGTCCTCCACATCCTCGATGCCGGCGACCGCGTCGAGCACGGAATCGAACGACGCAGCCGTTGTAGCGACAGGCGCTATCTCGGCAACCGGCAAAGCCGGCTGGGCGACAACCGGGGTTTCCTGCGGCTTGTCTTCGGCAAAGCCGTTGACGGGATCGAGCGTCCCGAGCGCGGTCTCGACCACGAAGAGCAGGTTGAGTTCGGGCGACGTGGTGATCTGGCCGGCGGCGGCGGGCATGTAACCCTTGCCGGTCGGCACGGGCCGTTTGACGAGGTGGCCTGCCTGACCGGCAGCCATCCTCACCAGCGTCCTTGCCGTATGCGGCGTGATGCCGAGCGCCGCAAACTTGGGCGAGGCGGCAACGACTTCGTTATCGCCATTGATGACAGCGATATGGATGTCGGGGTCGTCAAACCCTTCAATCATGCGTCTTGCGCATTCCGCCGTGTCGGGTGCGGTCTGATCGGTGAGGGCGGAAAAAAGAATAGCGGGCTGGCCCGGCTCGGCCTCGATGATTTCTGCCCTCGCGGTGACGGCAAGGCTACGGAAACCGGCATTGATGCGAATGGTAAACGGCAGGCTGTCGCCCGCCTTGGAAAGCCGTGCCGCCGTCGCCGCCAGCTGCCGGAAGGTCACGTCCTGCCGTTTCGGGCCCTGTTCCAGAAAATCATAGACCATCGGTGTGCCGAACAGCGCCGCGCCGCGCCCATTGGCCCAGAGCGCGCTTTTAAGATCGAGCGAGAACAAAGCCATCGCCTCGCCGCGCCCGAAACCTTCGCGCACCCGTTCATGCACTGCGATATCGATAAAGGGATATTGGACGGCGGGCATGTCGAAACCTATTCTGGCACTACCGGACCTTGCGAGGCTTTCGGCTTCCTCATGAAGCTGAAACGTAAACCCGCAGAGGCACCACGTTAACAGAATTTTAAATAACTTCACAGGGCGGCGCGGTCCACCGCCGCCTGAATGAATCGCCAAATAGAGTTAACATGAACAGGCCCGGCAGTGCCCAATCTCGCTCCGCTCCAGACTGCGGACGGCATGCCCGGCGATCGGCTGTCGCCAGCCCCGGCGTCATCAATACCGCTTGCCTTTCCAAGCCTTTTTTCGCAAAATTAGCGGAAGGACTTGCAAATGGCGGAAACACCTTTTATGTCACCCCCCGTAGCGCCGGTTCGGCGTTTGATGTGCGGTTGTAGCTCAGTTGGTTAGAGCGCAGGTTTGTGGCACCTGAGGTCGGAGGTTCGAGACCCCCCAACCGTACCATCTCCAATTTTCCAAAATCCCCTAAAATCATTGCAGCGATTTCAAGCCCGATCCGGGGGATGCGCAAACGCATGTCTTTGCGGCCACGCAGACTTTGCCGTTTCCCTGTTTCCAAAAACCATTTGGCTAAAATCTCTTGCGCTGGTATTGTCCACCCAACGAAACCTTATGAAAGCCAGCAGCATAGCGTCTATCGCTTGTGCGCGGCGAAATGGACAAGACAGTGATCGACCCCGGAAACGGCCCAAAGCCGTCGGAACAAGGGGCGTCGGTGGCAAACAAAGGGAAAGCGAAGCGATCCCGTCGTGGCAAGAAAAACAGGCGTGACGGTAAACCCCGTGACGCGGCTGTGCTGTCGCATGATGTTGCCGCAGATGTTCCGGCCGGTTCCCCCTACGTAGCGGCTCTTGAGCCGAATGCCGAACCGCGCAAAAGAAAGCGGCGTCGGCGTTCCCGTGGCAAAGGCACCGGCACCTCCCAGCAGACACCGCCAGTTGCAAGCGACCAGCCCGAGGCTGTCGTCGCAACGGACGCAGGCAATGCATCCGCCGTGCCGCCTGGCGCGGGACGCAAGTCGCGTAACCGCAAGCGGGTTCACCGTGATCCGCGCAGCCGCGATCCGCAGGGTCGTCCGCTCGTTCCCTCCCATGCGCCCCGCCATGTCGGCAAGCAGAATGGCCGTGCCAATGGGGCGGCTCAGGAACAGCACAGGCAACAATCCGAAATCTCCGCCCGTCACGGTGCCCGCCAGCAGGAGCAGGGCGCCGAGTTCGCAACTGACATGTATGCGGCGCTCGATCTCGGCACCAATAATTGCCGCCTGCTGATCGCGCAGCCGACACGGCCCGGCCAGTTCCGGGTCGTCGATGCCTTTTCGCGTATCGTCCGGCTGGGCGAGGGACTGGTGTCGACCGGGCGGCTTTCAGACGATGCCATGGACCGCGCGGTGGAGGCTCTCAAGGTCTGCGCCTCGAAGCTCGCCGGACGCCCGATCCGGCGTATGCGGCTCATCGCCACCGAAGCCTGCCGGCAGGCGTCCAATGGCGAGGAATTCCTGGCGCGTGTCACCCGCGAAACCGGGCTAAAGCTTGAAATCATCAGCCGCGAGACGGAAGCCCGGCTTGCCGTGTCGGGCTGCGCCTCCTTGGTCGGGCGCGAAGCGCGCTCGGTGGTGCTGTTCGATATCGGCGGCGGATCGTCGGAAATCGCGGTCATCAAGGTCGGCGAAAACCGGTCCAACCGGCTCGCCAACCACATCACCCACTGGACATCGCTGCCGGTCGGTGTCGTCACGCTCTCGGAACGCCATGGCGGCCGGGATGTGACGCCGGATGTGTTTGCCGCCATGGTGCGGGAAGTCGAAGGGCTGCTGGATGCCTTCCAGTGCCCGCCGCTGGCGCCGCTTGCCCATCACGAGGATTTTCACCTGATCGGGACCTCGGGCACGGTGACGACGCTTGCGGGCGTTCACCTCGACCTGCCGCGTTACGATCGCCGCAAGGTGGATGGCCTCTGGCTTTCCGATACCGAAGTGACGGCGATGCAGGACAAGCTGCTGGCCTGGGATTTTGCCGGCCGTGCCGCCAATGCCTGCATCGGCCCCGACAGGGCCGATCTGGTTCTGGCCGGCTGCGCCATCCTCGAGGCCATTCGTCGCCGCTGGCCGGCGCGACGCATGCGTGTGGCTGATCGCGGGCTGCGCGAGGGCCTGTTGACGGATATGATGGCGGATGACGGCGCATGGCGGCGTAACCGGATAAGGCGCATGCAGATGGCACGGCAGGACAGAACGGAAGGTTTGACATGAGCAAGGCGCCGACAAGCAACAACCGCACCGGCCGAAAGATCGGCCAGAAGGTCAAGAAGGCCAAGCTCAAGCCGTCTTCGCGCCGCTGGCTGGAACGCCACATCAATGACCCCTATGTGCAGCGTGCAAAGCTCGAAGGCTATCGCGCCCGCGCCGCCTTCAAGTTGCTGGAAATCAACGACAAGCACCAGATTTTGAAGGGCGCGCAGCGCATCATCGACCTTGGTGCCGCACCCGGAAGCTGGTCGCAGATTGCCTCGAAGGTGACGGATTCGACCGAAGACGACATTCGCGTCGCGGCCATCGATTTTCTCGAAATCGACCCCATCCCCGGTGTGAAGATTTTGCAGCTCGACTTCCTCGATCCGACCGCACCGGATAAGCTGATCGAGGCCGTCGGCGGCACGCCCGATCTGGTATTGTCCGACATGGCTGCTCCGACCACCGGCCACCAGAAGACCGACCATATCCGCACCATGCATCTGTGCGAAGTCGCAGCCGATTTTGCGGTTCAGGTGCTGGCGGAAGGTGGCCATTTCCTTGCCAAGACCTTCCAGGGCGGCACGGAAAAGGCCTTGCTGGACATGCTGAAGAAGAACTTCAAGCAGGTCCTGCATATCAAGCCGGCATCCTCGCGGTCGGAATCGGTCGAAATGTTCCTGCTCGCCAAGCACTTCAAGGGCAGGACAGCGGAAATGCAGCAAGTCATGCACGTGGACGAGGCGGACGAAGACTAGCGTCCCGACCAGAAAATCATATTCGATTTTCGTCCCTGACGATCCGTAGATTCAAACAGATAAGACGTCCTTTGTGCGCCCCAAAAGGGCGCACAGTGCTTTCATCACTCGGCCGGTTGCGAGACCTTGACGCGGTGGCCGGAGACGGCCGCGCCCGCATCGCGCTCCATGCGGATGATTGGCACGATTGCAAACAGCGAAACCAGCGCCACGATGGTGAAGGCGATGTGGAAATCGGCGAGCTGCAGATGCGAGCCCGACATCATGCTGCTGACTTCCAGAATGGCGGCGGCGAAAGCCACGCCGAGCGCAAGGCTGATCTGCTGCAGCACGGAGGCCATCGAGGATTATCCTGGCTCGCCTCGGCTGTCGTCAATATCGGAATAGCTGAGCGCGTTCGAGCCGGTAAAGAAGAAGGAGCGGGCAAAGCCCGCCGTGACCAGGCAGATCATGATCAGCGAATAGGGCGTGTCCGGCGTGAAGAAGCTGTTGGCGGCCGTCGTAAAGGCGCCGACGATGCCAGCCCCGATCAGCGTCGATCTGAACCCCGTCGCGGCAAAGACCCGCTTGGCCATGAATTTCGTGGTGATCGCACCGATTGCGCCGGCGAAAGTGATCATGCCCGACTGGAACGGGTTGAGCCCGAAGCCGATCTGCAACATCAACGGCATCAGGAAGGGAATGGCACCCGTCGAAATGCGGAAGGCGGTGCCGCCGACGGTCGCTGCCCGGAATGTCGGGTTGCGGAAAATGCGGAAATCCAGAATGGGCGCAGGGTGGTTTGCCGCGTGGCGCACATAAAGAAAGCCGCAGATAAAACCGATGACCGTCGAGGCGATGCCGATGGCGGGCGGCAGTGCCGGAAGGCTGACGACCGACACGCCGAAAACCACGCCCGATGCGGCAAGGCCTGATAACACGAAACCCTTGACGTCCATCGGTGGCGGATTGGTGGTTTCGATTTCCGGCAGGAAGATCGTCGACAGCCAGATGCCGATGACACCGATCGGCACGTTGATGAGGAAAATCCAGTGCCATGAAAAATAGGTGGTGATGAAACCGCCGATCGGCGGGCCGGTCAGCGGCCCGACAAGCGCCGGTATCGTCAGCAGCGCCATGGCGGACACGAGTTCGCTGCGCTGCGTCGTGCGCAGGAGCACGAGGCGGCCGACGGGCGTCATCATTGCGCCGCCCATGCCTTGCAGGAAGCGCGAAACGACGAATTCGAACACTGACGACGAGACTGCGCAGCAGATCGACCCCACGACGAAAACGCCGATGGCGAAGCGGAAGATTTTCTTCGCACCGTATTTGTCGGCCATCCAGCCGCTGATGGGAATGAAGATCGCCAGCGACACCATATAGGCCGTCAGCGCGAGCTTGAGCGTGATCGGCCCCACATGCAGATCGGCCGCGATGGCTGGAAGCGATGTGGCGATGACGGTGGAGTCCATCTGCTCCATGAAGAGAGCGACTGCCAGGATCAGGGGAATGATGCGGTTCATGAGGCTGCCTGCGGCTCTCCGCTGCGACAATGATATCGCAGTTCCTCCTACGCCTGATGGGCGGACTTGCCAACACGTTAATTATGAATTTCTGAAGTTCCGATCAAACCTGCGTGAGGCCGGTTTTCTTGCAACTTTCTCGCTCTATTGTCCGTTGGTCACAATGACATTGGCGATATCGGGAGAAAAATGATGACTGAATCCTTGGGCATGAGCAGACGCGGCCTTATCGGCGTGGCGGGAGCAAGCGTTCTCGGCGCGCCGCTCTTGATGGCGCGCACCGCAACGGCTCAGACGAACCAGCCGCAAACTTCGATGGAGATCAAACACGCCATGCCGCCGGAAACCAATCGCTTCAAACTCGGCAATTTCGAAGTGCTTGTCGTGAAGGATGGCGCACGCGCCGCGCCCAATCCGGGCGAGACCTTCGGCACAGATCAGTCGGCGGACACCGTCGCCGAGCTGCTGGAAGACAATTTTCTGCCGAAGGATCAATTCGTCAATTCCTTCTCGCCGGTTCTCGTCAACACCGGCACGGATCTCGTGCTGTTCGACACCGGTTTCGGCGAGGCCGGCCGTGGCGCCGGCAATGGCCGTAGCAATACGTAACC
>JAXHOC010000044.1:0-13493 GCA_034519725.1 Agrobacterium sp. | reverse complement strand
AGTTACGTATTGCTCAAGGCGCAGGCCATGGCCTCCGTCGGCTGCGGCGCGCTGATCGGCGTTCACCCGAAATCGCAGTGGAATAACCCGGAACCGGAAGTGGTGCTTGCCATCGCCTCCGACGGCCGCATCGTTGGCGCGACGCTTGGCAACGACGTCAACCTGCGTGATTTCGAAGGACGCTCCGCTCTCCTGCTCAGCAAGGCGAAAGACAACAACGCCTCCTGCGCGATCGGTCCCTTCATCCGCCTGTTTGACGGACATTTCACCATCGAAGACGTGAAGAAGGCGCAGATCTCGCTTCTGGTCGAGGGTGAGGATGGCTTCACCATGACGGGCGCCAGCGCGATGCAGGCGATCAGCCGCACGCCGGAAAACCTCGCGTCCCAGCTCTTGAACCGCAACCATCAATATCCTGATGGCGTCGTCTTTTTCCTGGGTACGATGTTCGCGCCGGTAAAGGACCGCCATGGGCCGGGCCTCGGCTTCACCCACTCCAAGGGCGACCGTGTCGAAATCTCCACGCCCAAGCTCGGCAAGCTGATCAACTGGGTCACGACAACAGACGAATGCCCGGAATGGACATTCGGCACTGCGGCCCTGATGCGCAACCTGGCGAAACGCGGGCTGCTCTAGGCAATCCCGCAAAACTGCATTGCGGTTTTGCATCCGAATTGCGAAAACCAATTGTGGAGCATTTAAAGGCGATCCTTCGCCGAAAATGCTCCAGAAATTTCTTCGGGAGGGGAAAATGCAAAAGACCATCAATCTCTTCTACAAGTTTCTCGAAATCGTCCTGGTCGTATTGCTTGCGGGCATGGCGCTCATGGTCTTCGTTAACGTCGTGATGCGCTACACGATGAACTCCGGGATCAATGTGTCGGAAGAAATGTCACGTTTCTTTTTCGTCTGGCTGACCTTCGTTGGCGCCGTCGTCGCATTCCGGGAACATGGCCATATGGGTATCGAGACATTCGTGATGCTGCTGTCTCGTCGCGCACGCATTTTCTGCATGATGATTTCGAATATCGTCATCTTTGCCGTTTCTGCGATATTCTTCTGGGGAACGTGGAAGCAGTCCGGCATCAATGCCAGCATGCACGCGCCCGTCACCGGCCTTTCCATGATCTGGGTCTACGGTATCGGATTGTTCACCGGCGCAGGTATCTGCCTGATCGCGCTGGAGCGCATCGTGCGCATTGCAACCGGTCGTGTCACGGAAGAGGAAATTGCCGCCTTTGCGGGCGAAAACCTTACCGTGGAACAGCTTTCGGAGCGCTCATAAATGACCCTTCTCGTTTTTGTCGGCTCTCTGCTCGGAGCCATGGCGATCGGTGTTCCCGTCGCTTTCTCGCTGATGTTCTGCGGCGTCGTGCTCATGTGGTACATGGGCATGTTCAATACCGCGATCATCGCCCAGAACATGATCGCCGGCGCGGATACCTTTACGCTGCTTGCCATTCCCTTCTTCATCCTTGCCGGGGAATTGATGAATTCGGGCGGCCTGTCCAAGCGCATCATCGAATTTGCCATCGCCTGCGTCGGCCATATCCGTGGCGGCCTCGGCATCGTTGCCATCATGGCAGCGGTTATCATGGCCAGCATTTCCGGTTCGGCCGCCGCCGACACCGCCGCGCTTGCGGCAATCCTCATCCCGATGATGGCCAAAGCGGGTTATAATGTTCCCCGCTCCGCGGGTCTGATTGCGGCTGGCGGCATCATTGCTCCCGTCATCCCTCCGTCGATGGCTTTTATCGTTTTCGGCGTCGCGGCCAACGTTTCGATCACACAACTTTTCATGGCCGGCATCGTTCCCGGCCTGCTGATGGGATTGTCGCTGGTGGGCACATGGATGTTCGTTGTGCGCAAGGACAATGTTCAGCCGCTGCCGAAAACGTCCGGCAAGGAGAGACTGAAGGCGACCGGTCGCGCCGGGTGGGCGCTCGGTATGCCGGTCATCATTCTTGGCGGCATCAAGGCCGGCATCATGACGCCGACGGAAGCGGCCGTCGTGGCTGCAGTCTATGCGCTGTTCGTGGGCCTGTTCATTTACCGTGAGCTTAAGCTGAGCGATCTGTCGCATGTGCTGCTGCGCGCTGCAAAAAGCACGGCAATCGTCATGTTCCTCGTCTGCGCTGCGCTGGTATCGGCATGGCTTATTACCGCAGCCAACATCCCCAACGAAATTGTCGGTTATATCGAACCGTTGATCGACCGCCCGATGCTCCTGATGTTCGCCATCATGATCCTCATTCTGATTGTCGGAACCGCCCTTGACCTGACGCCGACCATCCTGATCCTGACGCCGGTTTTGATGCCGATCATCAAGCAGGCGGGCATCGACCCGGTCTATTTCGGCGTTCTCTTCATCATGAACACGTGTATCGGCCTCATCACACCGCCGGTTGGCGTGGTCCTGAACGTCGTCAGCGGTATCGGACGGGTGCCGCTGGGACGGGTCACTGTCGGGGTTCTACCTTTCCTGCTGACGCAGGTGGCGGTTCTTTTCCTGCTCGTCATATTCCCCGACATCGTTCTGGTTCCGCTGAAATACCTACGTTAATCCGCAACCTGCTTCTCGCACGCAAATCCAAGGGAGGATATTATGAGAAAGCTTCTTCTGACCACCACGGCCATCGCTTTCGCGGTGGGCGCCGCAGCCCCGGCAATGGCTGAATTCAACAGCCGCAACATCCGCGTTTCGAACGGCATCAACCAGGACCACCCGGTCGGCAACGGCATCAAGGCCATGCAGGCCTGCCTCGACGACAAGTCGGGCGGCAAGCTGAAGCTGACGGCATTCTGGGGCGGCGCTCTCGGCGGTGACCTTCAGGCAACGCAGGCCCTGCGCTCGGGCGTTCAGGAAGCTGTCGTGACGTCCTCGTCGCCGCTCGTCGGCCTCATCCCGTCGCTCGGCGTCTTCGACCTGCCGTTCCTGTTTTCCAACGCCAAGGAAGCCGATGCCGTGATGGACGGCGCCTTTGGCGACATGATGAACAAGAAGCTGGAAGAACAGGGTCTCGTAAACCTGGCCTACTGGGAAAACGGTTTCCGCAACCTGTCGAACTCCAAGCGCGCCGTGAACAAGTGGGAAGACTTTTCCGGCCTCAAGGTTCGCGTGATGCAGAACAACATCTTCCTCGACACCTTCCAGAACCTCGGCGCCAATGCGACGCCGATGGCTTTCGGCGAAGTGTTCTCGGCGCTTGAAACCAACGCGATCGACGCACAGGAAAACCCCTATGTGACGATCGACACCTCCAAGTTCTACGAGGTTCAGAAGTACGTCACCGAGACGAACCACGCCTACACGCCGTTCCTCTTCCTCTTCTCCAAGCCGATCTTCGATAGCTATACGCCAGAAGAACAGACGGCCCTGCGTGAATGCGCGGTTGTCGGCCGTGACGAAGAGCGCAAGGTCATCCGCGAACTGAACCAGAAGTCGCTGGAAAAGATCAAGGCTGCCGGACTTGAAGTGAACACGCTGTCTGCGGAAGAGCAGGCCCGTATCCGCGAAAAGTCGATGATCGTGTATGAAAAGCACAAGGCTGAAATCGGTGCCGACGTCGTTGACGCCGTGCTGGCGGACCTGAAGAAGATCCGCGGCCAGTAATCGAAAATGAAAACACCCGGAGGCTAGCCTCCGGGTGTTTTTTTATGGGAATGCAGACAGAAAAAGGCTGCCGAAGCAGCCTCTTCCAGAAGATCAGGACGCCGTGCGGTTTTGCCGGTTGGCGATGAGGTCTTCGACCACTGCCGGATCCGCAAGCGTCGAGGTATCGCCAAGCGCCCCGAAATCATCCTCCGCGATTTTCCGCAGGATACGCCGCATGATCTTGCCCGAACGGGTCTTCGGCAGGCCCGGCGCGAACTGGATCTTGTCCGGCGTTGCAACCGGCCCGATTTCGTTGCGCACGTGCTTCACAAGCTCCTCGCGCAGCGCATAATCGCCGCTCTGCCCCGCCATCAGCGTCACGTAGCAATAAATGCCCTGCCCCTTGATGGGATGCGGATAACCGACGACCGCCGCTTCCGAAACCTGGTGATGCGATACCAGCGCCGATTCCACCTCGGCCGTGCCGAGACGGTGGCCGGAGACATTCAGCACGTCATCGACGCGACCGGTGATCCAGTAATAACCGTCCTCGTCGCGCCGGCAGCCGTCGCCGGTGAAATATTTGCCCTTGTAGGTCGAGAAGTAGGTATCGACGAAGCGCTGGTGGTCCCCATAGACGGTGCGCAACTGGCCCGGCCAGCTGTCGATGATGCAGAGATTGCCGTCGGCCGGCCCCTCCAGCACATTGCCTTCGGCATCGACCAGCTGCGGCTGCACGCCGAAGAACGGCCTTGTCGCCGAACCCGGCTTCAGGTCGGTCGCACCCGGCAGCGGCGAGATCATGATGCCGCCGGTTTCGGTCTGCCACCAGGTGTCGACGATCGGGCACTGGCCCTCGCCGACCACATGGTAATACCACTCCCAGGCTTCCGGATTGATCGGCTCGCCCACCGTGCCGAGCAGCCGCAGCGCTTCGCGCGAGCGTGCTTTTCGACCGGACTCGTCGCCGGCGCCCATCAGCGCGCGGATCGCGGTGGGGGCCGTGTAGAAGATGTTGACCTTGTGCTTGTCGATGACCTCCCAGAAGCGTGCCGGCATCAGGGATAGTTGGGGATGCCTTCGAACATCAGCGTGGTGGCGCCATTGGCGAGCGGGCCGTAGACGATATAGCTGTGGCCGGTGACCCAGCCGACGTCGGCGGTGCACCAGTAGATGTCGCCGTCGTGATAGTCGAAGACGTATTCGATGGGTCATCGACGGCATAGACGAGATAGCCGCCGGTGGTGTGCAGCACGCCCTTGGGCTTGCCGGTCGAGCCGGAGGTATAGAGGATGAACAGCGGATCTTCCGCATTCATCGGCTCGGGCTCGCAATCGGCTCGGCACGCTCGGCGATCGCCTCGTGGTACCAGACATCGCGGCCGTCATCCATGCCGATCTTCGCCGCCGGTGTGGCGCACCACCAGCACCTTGTTGACGACGCCGGCGCGGCGATATCGATCGCCTTGTCGACGTTCTCCTTGAGCGGCACTGTCTTGCCGCCGCGCACGGCCTTCATCGGCGGTGATGACGACCGTGGACTGTCGCAATCGTTGATGCGGCCCGCCAGGGCTTCCGGCGAGAAGCCGCCGAACACCACCGAATGCACGGCGCCGATGCGGGCGCAGGCCAGCATGGCATAGGCCGCCTCGGGGATCATCGGCATGTAGATGGTGACGCGGTCGCCCTTCTTGACGCCGTTCGTCTTCAGCACGTTGGCCAGGCGGCAGACGTGGTCGTGCAGCTCGTTGATAGGTGATCTTGCTTGTCGGTGCCGGGGTCATCGGCTTCCCAGATGATCGCGGTCTGGTCGCCGCGCGTCGCGAGATGCCGGTCGATGCAGTTGTACGGAGACGTTGAGTCACGCCGTCCTCGAACCATTTGATCGAGACATTGCCCGGTGAAGGTGGTGTTCTTGACCTTGGTGTAGGGCTTGACCCAGTCGAGCCGCTTGCCGTGCTTGTCCCAGAACTTCTCGGGGTCCTCGACGCTCTCCTGATACCATTTCTGGTAACGGTCATTGTCGATGAGCGTGCGGGCTTTCGCCGACTTGAGCACCGGGTAGATTTTGGCAGACATGGACTCCTCCTGAAACCAGATATGGCTTGATATGCGCGACCTTGAGACTCCCACCTCAGGCATGTGTTGAATTCATAGCAGTTCAAATGCACACGGCAATTAGACAAAGGCATTTGTTTCGCAAAGAATTGCAATTATGATGCAATCCGGTTATAGAGCGCCAATATCCCGGAAATCAGTGGTTGATACCACGCCCGCGACCCCGGCGCGGACGGACAGAAGGACTGTATCTATGGCTCAACAATTGCTCATGCCAAAAGCTACGGCTGTATGGCTGGTTGACAACACCGCGCTGTCGTTCGATCAGATCGCCACGTTCTGCAAACTGCATCCGCTCGAAGTCAAGGCAATTGCCGACGGTGAAGCCGCGCAGGGCATCAAGGGTCTGGATCCGATCGCGACCGGACAGCTTTCCCGCGACGAAATCGCCCGCGCCGAAGGCAACCCCAACCACAAGCTCAAGCTTTCCGAGCCAAAGGTACGTGTGCCGGAATCCAAGCGCCGTGGCCCGCGCTACACGCCGGTTTCCAAGCGCCAGGATCGTCCGAACGCCATTCTCTGGCTGGTCCGCAACCATCCGGAGCTGAAGGACGCGCAGATTTCGCGCCTAGTCGGCACCACCAAATCCACCATCGAGCAGATTCGCGACCGCACCCACTGGAACTCGGCCAACCTCACTCCGATGGACCCGGTAACGCTTGGTCTCTGCAGCCAGATCGATCTCGATCTCGAAGTAGAACGCGCCTCGCGCGGCCGCCCGCTGCCGACAGCCGAAGAGCTTGGCAACACGCTGCAGCCGGCAACGGCGACGGAAGGTCTGGACTACAACTTCCAGCGCGACGAAGAAGAAAAGCAGATCGACGCCGACGCTGTCTTCAAGAAGCTCAGCTCGCTGAAATCGGCACCGAAGGACGAAGACGAGGACGATCACTACTGATCGGAAGTCGAACGCCTTATCATTTATGAAAACCCGGCCACCGTGCCGGGTTTTTGTTTTGAGAGCTTCAGAGCATTGAACCGGCTGCGCAATTTCACCCGAAAGGCTCTATCGTGCACCGAAGATTGCCGAGCCGACACGCACGCTGGTGGCGCCGAATTCTATCGCCGTCTCGAAATCCCCGGACATGCCCATGGAGAGCTTTTCAAGGCCACATTGTCCGGCAAGTTTCGCCAGAAGCGCAAAATGCGGGCCGGGATTTTCATCCGCCGGCGGAATGCACATCAGGCCCTCGACCGGCAATTTCAATTCATCACGGCAAAAAGCCACGAAGGCGACCGTCTCGCGGGGATCGATCCCAGCCTTCTGCGGCTCCAGCCCGGTATTGACCTGCACATAAAAACGAAGGCTGCGGCCCTGCTTGCCACATTCCTCGGAAAGCGCACGGGCAATCTTTCCCCGGTCAATGCTCTGCACGACGTCGAACAGCGCAACGGCATCCGCCGCCTTATTGGATTGCAGCGGCCCGATCAGGTGCAGCTCTATGTCAGATGTCTTTTCTTTCAGAGCAGGCCACTTGCCCTGCGCTTCCTGTACGCGGTTCTCGCCGAACACGCGCTGGCCGCTATCGATCACCGGCTGGATCTCTGCCGCATCGAACGTCTTCGAGACGGCGACGAGGGCAACATCGCTCGCCTTGCGGCCGGACTTTTCCGCCGCCTCCGCAATGCGTTGCCTGACATCCTCAAGACGTGCTTCGATTTCCATCACAGGACCTCTATTTGAACCATTCTCAACGCTAACTAGACGCCGATTGCCTTGATGCCAAGCGGGTTTAGCACCATTTGAGGTACGCTGGCCAAGATTGAACGCCCGGATGCCCCGCCAAACTTGACGCCCCGGCCGTTTCATGGTGAAGGTCAGCGCAAATTTTTCCCCTCGATACCCGGAATTCTAAACTATGGCCATCGAACGTTACAATCCTCGCGACGCCGAGCCGCGCTGGCAGCAGAAATGGAACGAAGACAATGTTTTCGTGACCGACAACAGCGATCCGCGTGAGAAGTATTACGTTCTAGAGATGTTTCCCTACCCGTCGGGGCGCATTCACATGGGCCACGTCCGCAACTACGCCATGGGCGACGTCGTTGCGCGCTACAAGCGCGCGCGTGGCTTCAACGTTCTGCACCCGATGGGCTGGGATGCCTTCGGCATGCCTGCCGAAAACGCAGCGATGCAGAACAAGGTCCATCCGAAGGACTGGACCTATCAGAACATCGCCACCATGCGCGACCAGCTGAAATCCATGGGCCTGTCGCTGGACTGGACCCGCGAATTCGCGACCTGCGACGTGGAATATTACCATCGCCAGCAGGCGCTGTTCATCGATTTCATGGAAAAGGGTCTGGTCTACCGCAAGCAGTCCAAGGTCAACTGGGATCCGGTCGACCATACCGTTCTGGCCAATGAACAGGTGATCGACGGTCGCGGCTGGCGTTCCGGCGCGCTGGTCGAACAGCGCGAATTGACGCAATGGTTCTTCCGCATCACCGATTTCAGCCAGGATCTGCTGGACGAGCTGGACACGCTGGATCAATGGCCGGAAAAAGTACGCCTGATGCAGAAGAACTGGATCGGCCGCTCCGAAGGCCTGTCCCTGCGCTGGCAGACGGTTGCCGACACGGCGCCGCAAGGTTTTTCCGACATCACCGTCTATACGACGCGTCCCGACACCCTGTTCGGCGCATCTTTCCTGGCAATCGCCGCTGACCATCCGCTGGCGAGAGAGCTGTCGGAGAAGAACCCTGATATCGCCGAGTTCTGCGACGAATGCCGCCGCCATGGCACATCTCTGGCAGCGCTGGAAACGGCGGAAAAGAAGGGTATCGATACCGGCGTCAAGGTCGTGCATCCACTGGACCCGACGTGGGAACTGCCGGTCTATGTCGCCAACTTCGTGCTGATGGATTACGGCACCGGCGCAATCTTCGGCTGCCCCTCCGGCGACCAGCGCGATCTGGATTTCGCCCGCAAATACGACCTGCCGGTCGTGGCCGTCGTTGCGCCGGAAGGCCTCGATGCTGCGAGCTTCACCGTTGCCGACACCGCCTACACCGACGATGGCGTGATGATCAATTCCGGCTTCCTGAACGGCATGAACACCACGGACGCCTTCGAAGCGGTCGTGCAGAAGCTCTCCGCCCAGACGCTGGGCAACACGCCGCAGGCCGAACGCAAGGTCAATTTCCGCCTGCGCGACTGGGGCATTTCCCGCCAGCGTTACTGGGGTTGCCCGATCCCCGTCATCCATTGCGAAGTCTGCGGTGTGGTGCCGGTTCCGAAGAAGGACCTGCCGGTCAAGCTGCCTGATGATGTGACCTTCGACAAGCCGGGCAACCCGCTGGACCATCACCCGACCTGGCAGCACGTCGCCTGCCCGCAATGCGGCCATGACGCGCGTCGCGAAACCGACACGATGGACACATTCGTCGATTCCAGCTGGTATTTCGCGCGCTTCACCGCGCCCTGGGAAGATGAGCCGACGGATCCGAAGGTGGCCAATCACTGGCTGCCGGTCGACCAGTATATCGGCGGCATCGAGCATGCGATCCTGCATTTGCTCTATTCGCGCTTCTTCACCCGCGCCATGCGTGAAACCGGCCATGTCGGTGTCAAGGAGCCCTTCAAGGGCCTGTTCACGCAGGGCATGGTGGTGCACGAGACCTACAGCCACGGCGAAGGCTTGACCCGCGAATGGGTAGCGCCCGCCGACCTGCGCATCGAAGAGACTGAGGGTGCCCGCCGGGCATTCCTCCTGTCCTCCGGCGCCGAGGTAAAGATCGGCTCGATCGAGAAAATGTCGAAGTCGAAGAAGAACGTGGTCGACCCGGATGACATCATCGCATCCTATGGGGCCGATACTGCCCGCTTCTTCGTCCTGTCGGACTCTCCGCCCGACCGCGACGTCATCTGGTCTGAATCGGGTGTGGAAGGCTCAAATCGCTTCGTCCAGCGCGTCTGGCGCATCATCGGCGAAGTCGCGGGCGAGCTGAAGACCGTCACGCCGAAGCCCGCGACCGAGGGCGAGGGCCTGGCGGCCTCCAAGGCGGCCCACAAGACGCTGAAGGCCGTTCAGGAGGATCTGGACAAGCTTGCCTTCAACAAGGCGATCGCCCGCATCTACGAACTGGTCAACGCACTCGCCGCTCCGCTGGCGGATGTCGCAGCTGGTGGCAAGCCGGATGACGTCAAGGCGGCGGCGCGTGATGCCGTCGAAATCCTCATCCGCATCATCGCCCCCATGACGCCGCATCTGGCCGAAGAATGCTGGTCGGCGCTGGGCAACGAGGGCCTCGTCGCCCAGACGCCGTGGCCAACATTCGTGGCTTCGCTGGTCGAGGAAAACGATGTGGTCATGCCCGTTCAGGTCAACGGCAAGAAGCGCGGCGAATTGACAATCGCGCGCGATGCGGATCAAGATGCGGTCCGAGCGGCCGCCCTTGCGCTGGATGCCGTCAAATCCATTCTTGCCGGTGGCGAGCCCAAAAAAGTCATCGTGGTTCCGCAGAGGATTGTGAACATTGTTGTCTGACGTTTTTTCGAGATGGAGCCGCGTTGCGGCAGCAGTTTCCGTCGTGATGATGGCCGGTCTTATGGCAGGCTGCCAGGTCCGTCCGCTCTATGGTGAGGCTTCCGGAACCAAGGAGAGGCTGGCGGCTGTCAGCGTGTCCGACATCGGTGGCAGAGTTGGGCAGGAAGTCCGCAACCAGTTGATCTTTCTGATGGCGGGAGGCGCAGGCCAGCCCGCTACTGCTCAATACAACGTCAAGATTTCCGTAGGCTCGAGCGCCACGTCAACGGAAGTCGAGAACTACGATCTGACGACCCGCACCAACAGCAATTATAACGGCCCGTACCCAGGCCGTGTGGTGATGACCGGCAATTACGTCCTGACACGCATTTCCGATGGCCAGATCCTGCGTTCCGCGCGGCGTAGTGTAACGGCGCAGGTGGATCTGCCACAGCAGGAATTCGCCAAGATCAGGGCGACCCGCGACGCGGAAAACCGGGCGGCCCGGGAACTGGCTGAAATCATCCGTACCGATATCGCTGCCACCCTTGGCCGCTGAGAGCGGCCGTGACAGAGATAAAATCGCATGAATTTGAACGCTTCGCCGAAAATCCGGCGGAGCGTTTTCGCATTTTCGTGCTCTACGGCCCGGATCGCGGCCTCGTGTCGGAGCGGGCCAACCTCATCGCCAAGAAGACCGGCATCGACCCCGATGACGCCTTCGCATCTTTGAAACTGAGCGCATCCGACCTGCAGGGCGATCCCGGCCGCCTTCTCGACGAGGTGAATGCGATCGGCCTTTTCGGTGGCGAAAAACTCGTCTGGGTCAAAAGTGCCGCAGCTGAAAAGGCGCTGGTGGACGCTCTCCAGATTCTGGCCGAGACGCCGCCAGAAGCGAGCTTCCTGATCATCGAGGCCGGCGATATCAAAAAAGGCACGGGCCTGCGCAAGATCGCAGAACCCGCGCGCTCAATCGCCGCCATCCCCTGTTATGCGGATGACGCCCGTTCGTTGAATGCATTGATCGATCAGGAACTGTCCGCCGACCATCTGCGCATTGCGCCGGCCGCACGGCAAAGGCTGATCGAGCAATTGGGCGGCGACCGTATTGCCTCACGCAACGAGATCCGCAAGCTCGCGCTCTATTGCCGTGGCGCAGAGGTGATCGAGGAAGATGATGTGCTGGCGATCATCGGCGATGCCAGCACGGTTTCGGCTGACGACGCCGTCGACGCCATCCTGAAGGGCGACAGAAACGCCTTTTTTCACGCGACCCAGAAGATCGTCGCGTCGAAGACGCCGATCTTCCTGGTGCTTCAGGGCTGCCTCAAGCAATTCCAGCTGCTGGACCAGATGCGCGCCGAAATGGACGAGAAAAAGCAGCAGGCCGGGCAGGTCATGCAAACGCTTGGACGCCACATCCATTTCCGCAGAAAGCCGATCATCGAAAGGGCGCTGCGCACCTGGCAGCCAGCGGCGATCGCCCGCGAAATGAACCGCCTGCAAGCGGCCATATTGCAAAGCCGCCAGCGGCAAAGCCTGGAAGATAGCGTGGCGCTTTTGACGTTGCTATCCACCACCCTGCAATCCGGCCGCGGCGGATAACCGGCTGAAGCTCAGCAAAAAGCCCTCGCGCTGGCGCTGCGAGGGCTTTTAAAATCATGACACCAGAGACACTGCGTCGGTAAAAAACTCAGTCGCCCTTACCCGGCTCGGCGGAGAAATAAAGCTCCAGCTTGCCCGTCACGCCATCCATTTCCTTGGCTTCCGGCAGGGGGTCGCGCTTGACCGTGATATTCGGCCAGATCGCCGCATATTCCGTATTCAGCTTCAGCCACTTGTCGAGACCCGGCTCCGTATCGGGCTTGATCGCCTCAGCCGGACATTCCGGTTCGCACACACCACAATCGATGCATTCGTCAGGATTGATGGCGAGGAAATTTTCACCCTCGTAAAAGCAGTCGACAGGGCAGACTTCAACGCAATCGGTATATTTGCAGCGGATGCAATTGTCGGTCACGACATATGTCATGATGAACTCCAGAATATGCAGGCCGGGTCTGTGGGCTTCGGAACACAAGCCGTCGCCCGGAATTCAGACAGGGCAATTTTGCAAGTGAGGTAATGCCTTTGCCATCAGATAGCAAGGATAAACAATTCTGAAAAACCGCCATAAGTTGAAGGTTTATTCTATTCTTTGCTTCCGTCGCTATCAGACAGAAATCTGTCGAGCGCCCTGCGCTCCTTTTTGGTGGGGCGACCGCTGCCCGGCTGGCGTATCGCCTGCTCAAGGGGGCTCAGCCTGTCGGAAGGCGCGCGTGGCGGCGTCAGATCGTCGTAGAGAAGCTTGGCTTCCTCATAGGGTCCGCGCCGCTCGCCTCCGGATTTGACGACGAGCACCTTGTCCATGCGCTCGAAACCAATATCGAGCCTGTCACCGGCCTTCACCAGATGACTGGGCTGGCGGATGGAGACACCGTTGACCTTGACCTTGCCCGATTGAATGTAGCTCTGCGCAAGTGAACGGGATTTGGCCATGCGGGCAAAGAACAACCACTTGTCCAGACGCTGGCGCGTGCTTTCGAGTGGCTGTTCGTTGCTCCCCATAGCTTACTTCTTCAGCTGCTCCTTGAGAGCAGCGAGCTTGGCGAAGGGCGAATCCGGATCGATCGGCTTTTCCTTGCGCGGCGGCTTGGCTTCGAAACGCTGCTGACCCTGCGGTTTCCCGCCACGGTCGTTGCGATCAGGCCTGTCCTTGCGCTCGCCGCGATCCTGACGATCATTGTTGCGGTTGTTGCCACGGTCGGAACGTCCACCATCACGCTTGCGCTCACCTTCACCGCCACGATTGGCAGCTTCGCGATTGGCTCCGTCACCGCGACGGCCTTCGGCGCGACGTTCACCCTGTTCGCGTGGCGCCTGATCGCGACCCTCACCACGGCCTTGACCGCGATTGCCGGGCCGACGGTTTTCACCACGCTGGTTTTCGTTGCGACCACCCGGACGCCACAGAAGAACGGGCTTCGGCTCGGCGGCTTCGGCGCTTTCCACCGGCGCAGCCTCGCTAACGGCAGCCTCGCTGACAGCAGCCTCTTCGCCGGCGGCTTCCGCAACCGGTGCTTCTTCAGCCGTTTCGACTGTCGTCGTCTCGGAACCCTGCTCTTCCGAAGCCGGTTCCTCGTGTTCGGTCTCTGCGGTCTCCGCGTTCTCGTCGTCCGTCACCGCTTCAGAAGCGGCCGGAGCGGCGGCACCGGTCTGGCTGGCGAGGAAGGCCTGCGCCTCTTCCGCCGTTACCTGATCGGCACGGTAACC
>JAXHOC010000057.1:0-10306 GCA_034519725.1 Agrobacterium sp. | reverse complement strand
TTTTTTTCAGCGCGTTCCAGTTACGTATTGCTAGGATGGACTGGCGGAACGGAACGCCCGCACCCGCCTGCAACAGGCGCGCGCCCATGTCGTGCGAAATCGCCCATTGGCAGAAGAGATAGGCTGCTTCCTTCTTGCTGCTGGCTTCGACAACGCCAAGACCATCGCCGAAAGTGCCGGCGGCCTGGGCTGCCGGACCCTTCGGCATGACGCCATAACCAACCTTGCCGACCACGCGGGACTTCTCCGGGTTCTCGATTGGCGGTGCAAAACCGACGCCATCGAACCACATGCCGATCTTGCCCTGAAGGAAGGCAGACTGCGCTTCCGCCCAGTTGAAGCCGGAGACGCCGGGAGGGGCGGCTTTGGTCATCAGACGCTGATAGAGTTTTGCTGCCTCGACCGCTTCCTTGGATTCGGTGTCGATCTTGCCGTCGGCGCCAATCGGCTTTGCGCCGTAACCCAGCATCAGCGAAGTCCAGACGGGGGTATTGGCGTTCTTCAGGCCACGGGCGACGAAACCGTAGGTATTGGTGGACGGGTCGGTGATCTTTTCCGCCGCCGCTACCAGTTCCTCGAAGGTCTCGGGATATTTCAGGCCCTTGGCTTCGAACAGGTCCTTGTTCCAGTAGACGATCCAGTAATCCACCGAGAAAGGCAGCGAGCGCAATACGCCGTCGCTATCCTTGGCAAACAGCATGCCGGCCTCGGCAAAATCCTTCTCGACAAGCGACGGATCGGTCAGCGAGGCATCCTTCAGGAAGCCGCTGATATCGGCCAGCCACTTGCCCTTTTCGAACTGCCGCTTCTGCACGTGGTAGCTCAGATGCACCACGTCGAAGCTCGGCTTGCCGGAGGAAAGCTCGATCACCACCTTCTGGCGCTGCTGCTGTTCAGGCGTCGCCTCGGCATTGACCTTGATGCCGGTCAGCTCTTCGAATTCGCCCAGATATTTGATCAGCGTTTCGCTGCGCGGGCTTTTGACCAGGTTGACTTCAAGGGTGGTGCCGGCGTGTTTTTTCCAGTTCACCGCCGCCGATGCGGGGCGAATGCCAAGCACCGCGCTGCCACCGATCGCTGCCGTGCCTGCCAGAAAGGCGCGGCGCGTGGGGGTGAGCAATGAATGCGTCATGTCAGTTCTCCTCCAGTTAGCCGGAAATTCTCCTCACCTCCGGCTTGTTGCTTATTTTCATGCAATTCCGGCGCAGGACCGTTCTTCTGCCCTGCCGGAATTGCCCTACACCGCCAGCGCCCTGTCCCTTGCGTTGCGGATATGGGCGGTCAGCCGCTCGACGGCGTCTTCAACGGATCGCTTCTCGATGGCTTCGAGAATGGCGAGATGTTCTTTCATCACCGATTTGACGTGGCCGGCGATGCGAAAGCGCTCCTGATTGATGAGGCGCATCTTGATGGAATTGACCCGGTAGGCGTTCGAGATGATCGAATTGCCGAGACTATCGATGAAGGCGTCGTGCATGCCCCAGTCCACCTGCTGCGCGTGCTGGTCCAGCTCCGGCGATTCGCCGCTGTTTTCCGTCGCCTCGGCAATATCGCGGTGCTGTTTCAAGAGCTTGGCGATGGTTTCGTCGGAGGCCGAGCGGGTAAAGAGCGCCACGGCCTCCTTTTCGAGAAAGATACGGAACTGGAACGCCTCGCGGATGAGGTTGATGTCGATATGGGCGACCTGCAATCCCCGCTGCGGCACGGTCTTGATCAGACCCTCCGCCTCCAGCCGCGGAATTGCTTCCCGGATCGCGCCCAACGGCAGGCCGGTCATTTCCACGAGACGGCGTTGCGAGATGAATTGCCCCGGACGAACGTCGCGCGAGAGAAGGTGATGAGTAAAGCTTTCATACGCCCGTTCCCGCAATGTCTGTTCGCCGCTCTCGTCCATGCTCACCCTTTCAAGCTCTGTTCAGGCGGCCTGTTTACGAAACAGCGCGTCGAATGCGCCTTCGATCCGCCGCCGGTCTTCGGCCGACATGGCAACCAACGGCGCGCGCACATCCGGCCAGATATTTTCGCCTGTCGTGTGTGATACCAGCACCTTGACGGCGGGTGTAACCGGAAACTTCAGAAGTTCCACAACAAGATCTTCGACGCGCTTGTCGTCCTTGCCCTCGACGGCCATGGCGCGGACTTCCTGCGTCAGGAAATTGGCAACGCCGGAGATGGCTCCCTGGCCGCCCAGGCGGACGCCCTTGGCCAGATCGCGCTCATCGCCGATCAGGATGGCGAGATCGCCATGCTCTTTCAGCAGGCGCTCGGTATGGCTCCAGTTGCCGGAGGAGTCCTTCACGCCGGTGACGATGCCCGGAAACGCCTGTCTCAGCCGTCCCACCAGTTCGACCGACAGCGTCACCATGGTCACGGAAGGGATGTTGTAGACGAGAATGTCGCGCGCGCCCTTGCCGATCTTGGCGAAAACCGCCGAGAACCAGGCAAACAGGCCGTCATCGCTGACGTTCTTGAAATAGGAGGGCGGGGCGAGAAGAATATTGCGGGCGCCCGCATTCAGGGCCTCGGCGGATTGGTCGGCCGCATCCTCGATGGAATCCACGAGAACGCCGGTGACCAGACGGGAAGGCGCAATGCCTGCCGCGATGAAGCGGGAGAGAATGACCTGCCGTTCGCGGCTGCCGACGGAGCATCCCTCGCCGGTGGTGCCGAACAGTGTCACGCTGTCGCAACCATTTACAAGGCAACGGCGGGCATGTGCGATCATGGCGTCGATATCGACGGTTCCGTCAGTTTTGAAAGGGGTCGTCAGGGCTGCCGAAAGGCCGAATTTCTGGGTCAATTAAGATGCTCCTCCAAGATGGCTGCAGATTGATGGCATACTGACATGTTAGTTGTAAAGCGGTAATTGCAAGATGATTGTTCGCGAGGCGGGGAATGGGGAAAGTGGCTCTCGGAGGCTGTCTCGGGATCTGTGTTGCGGCCGGTGGGGCAGGCAATGTTTACACCGGTTTACGCGGGTGCCATTTTTCCGCAGCACACCGAAAAAATGCTAAAATAAAATTTGACTGTTTGAGTAAAGATTTTTATCAGGCAATCTGAATATGGGATAAAGGGAAGCATCATGACCGTTGTGGAGCCATCAGCGCCGGTGGAAGAGATCGAGCAGAGCCGCGTCAAGCGCCTGAGGGCTGCGACGCGCGGCGCGCATGGCGGTCTCGATACCTTCATCATGGCGGCCAAGCCGTTCGAGAGCCGGGAGAACTTCGGCAAGTTCGTGGAAACGCAATATCTTTTCCATCGCGATCTGATGCGCTTTTCCTCAATGCAACGCTGCGATACCGCCGCCCGATCTCAAGGGTCTGCCGCCCTCTCTCGAACATGGACCTTGCCGATCTCGGTCACGCCATTCCCGATAGCGATGAGCCGCGCTTTACCAGCGAAACGCCGTTCGATCTGCCGGAGGCCATGGGCTGGCTTTACGTGGTCGAAGGGTCCAACCTGGGTGCGGCTTTCCTTTTGAAGAGAGCCGAAGCAAGCCTCACCCGAAGGATCGGTGCGCGCCAATCGGCCGGCGGCCGCAAGAGGGCGCGGCCTGCACTGGCGCACCTTCACGGCCGCGCTCGATGAAATTTCGCTGACCGTTGAAGAAGAGGACCGCGTTGTCGCGGGCGCCGAAGCCGCTTTCCATGCCGTGCATGCCTATGCGCAGCAACGCCTGGGTTGAGGTTTGCGCATGGCTCGGCGGCGGATACTCTTGAGGCATGAGGAATGCCTCTTGGGCCTGCTCTTTGGCTAGATCGTATCATCCTCACCACGTCACCCCGGACCTGATCCGGGGTCCAGCGCGATCAAGTCTTTGATCGCTAGAGACTCTTCTCACGGCGCAGACGCGCCGTGGCTGGATGCCGGATCTAGTCCGGCATGACGGAGGAGAGCTCTCGGATTTCCCCACCGCTCCGCGACCGTCTCCAGCGCCGCCCATTTCCCGCACATTTCGTTTGATACTTGCCGAATAAACAGGCAAATATTTTTACTAAATGATAAATTTTTTGCCTTTTACTCAAGGCTCGCCGCGACCCGAAAATTTTATCCATTTGATAAAATTATTTTATTTGGTCTGGCACGGAACCTGCTACTCTTTCTTCAAATCAGGAAAACGCCTGATGCCAAAAAAGGGAACAGCAAGATGGAAGTTGGTGTTTTTATACCGATCGGAAACAATGGGTGGCTCCTCTCCGAAAACGCGCCGCAATACAAGCCGAGCTTCGACCTGAACAAGGAAATCACGCTGAAGGCGGAGAAATACGGTTTCGATTTCGCGCTGTCGATGATCAAGCTGCGCGGCTTCGGTGGCAAGACCGAGTTCTGGGACTATAATCTGGAATCCTTCACGCTGATGGCGGGCCTTGCCGCCGTCACCTCCAAGATCAAGCTGTTCGGCACCGCCGCCACGCTGGTCGTCGGCGCCGGCGATCGTCGCGCGCATGGCGACGACGATCGATTCCATTTCCGGCGGGCGTTTCGGCATCAACCTGATTACCGGCTGGCAGCGTCCCGAATACAGCCAGATGGGCCTGTGGCCGGGCGATGATTATTTCGGTGATCGCTACGAATATCTCGGTGAATATACCTCCGTCCTGAAGGAGCTTTTGACCGAGGGGCAGTCGGATTTCAAAGGCAAGTTCTTCCAGATGGAGGATTGCCGCATGAAGCCGGTGCCGCAGGGCGACGTGAAGCTCATCTGCGCCGGTTCCTCCAATTCCGGCATGGCGTTTTCGGCCAAATTCGCCGATTACAGTTTCTGCTTCGGGGTTGGCGTCAATACGCCCAAGGCTTTTGCGCCCACCAATGAGCGACTTCTGGCGGCAACGGAAAAGTCCGGCCGCGAGGTTAAATCCGTGGTGCTGACCATGGTGCTTGCCGAGGAAAAATCCGAGGATGCCTGGGGCGAATGGGAGCATTACAAGGCGGGTGCGGATGAGGAGGCGATCAAGTGGCTCGGCCTGCAAAGCGCCGTCGACACCAAGTCCGGCTCCGACACCAATGTCCGGCACATGTCCAATCCCGTCTCTGCCGTCAACATCAACATGGGAACGCTGATCGGCTCCTATGCGGAAGTGGCGGCGATGCTGGATGAAATGAGCGAAGTGCCCGGAACCGGCGGCGTGATGCTGACCTTTGACGATTTCCTCGAAGGCGTCGAAAAATTCGGCAAATATGTGCAGCCGCTGATGAAGAGCCGGGCGCATGTGCAGGCCGAACTGGAGGCTGCGGAATGAGTGACGCCGTCGTTGCCGGATATAAGGGGCCGGAAAGCCGTTCGGAAAGTGTGACACTTCCGGCAAGGCCGGAGCCGATTACCCTGAAGCCCAGCGAGACCGCCGTTGTCGTGGTCGATATGCAGAACGCCTATTCGACCGAGGGCGGTTATGTCGATCTTGCCGGTTTCGATATAGCAGGCGCCAAGGGCACCATCGCCAACATCAAGAAGACGCTGGATGCTGCGCGGGCGGCGGGCGTTCAGGTCATCTATTTCCAGAATGGCTGGGACAAGGATTATGTCGAGGCGGGCGGGCCGGGTTCGCCCAACTGGCATAAGTCCAACGCGCTGAAGACCATGCGTAAAAGGCCGGAATTGCAGGGCCAGCTTCTGGCCAAGGGCACCTGGGATTACGCCATCGTCGACGAGTTGCAGCCGCAGCCCGGCGATATCCTGGTGCCGAAGACGCGGTATAGCGGCTTCTTCAACACCAATATGGACAGCGTCCTGCGGGCCCGCGGCATCCGCAATCTGGTCTTCGTCGGCATTGCCACCAATGTCTGCGTGGAAAGTTCGCTGCGCGACGCTTTCCATCTCGAATATTTCGGGGTGATGCTGGAGGATGCCACGCATCATCTGGGTCCGGACTTTATCCAGCAGGCGACGGTCTACAATGTCGAGAAATTTTTCGGCTGGGTCGCCACCGTCAATGATTTCTGCGGCGTGATTTCGCAGGCCGCACCCGTTACCGATTGATTGAGAACCACAAAGAGGAGAGTGAAATGCCGAAGAAGATCGTCGTGCCTGCCGGTACCAGCAAACCCATCGCCCCTTTTTCGCCGGGAACCCTTGCCGATGGCGTGGTTTATGTTTCCGGCACGCTGCCTTTCGACAAGGACAATAATGTCGTGCATGTGGGCGATGCCAGCGCCCAGACCCGCCATGTTCTGGAGACCATCAAATCCGTCATCGAAACCGCCGGCGGCACGATGGAGGACGTGACGATGAACCACATCTTCATCACCGACTGGGCGAATTACCAGGCCGTCAACACGGTCTATGCCGAATATTTCCCCGGCGACAAGCCGGCGCGGTATTGCATCCAGTGCGGCCTCGTGAAGCCTGACGCGCTGGTGGAAATCGCCACCGTCGCCCATATCGGCAAATAAGGCGAAACGGCGAGATGATGCATTTCGAGGTTCATGGCCGGGCCGATCCCGAGGCACCCACCATCCTGTTGTCATCGGGGCTGGGCGGATCGGGCGCCTATTGGGCGCCGCAGATCGAGGCCCTTTCCGGTCATTTCCGGGTCGTTACCTACGACCATCGCGGAACCGGCAGGACCGGCGGCGAGGTGCCGGCAGATGGCGGCATATCGGCGATGGCGGATGATGTGCTGGAGATCGTCTCGGCACTGAACCTCGAAAAAATCCACTTCATGGGCCATGCGCTTGGCGGTCTGATCGGCCTCGATATCGCGCTGCGCCGGCCCGGCCTCATCGACAGGCTTGTTCTCATCAATGCCTGGAGCAAGGCCGATCCGCATTCCGGGCGCTGCTTCGATGTGCGGATCGAGCTGCTGGAAAAATCCGGGGTCGAGGCTTTCGTGAAAGCCCAGCCGCTGTTCCTTTATCCGGCGGCGTGGATGTCGCAGCATCAGGAGCGGCTGGCGCGGGACGATGCGCATGGCGTCGCACATTTTCAGGGCAAGGCGAATGTGCTTCGGCGCATCGCAGCGCTCCGGGCCTTCGATGTCGATGCCCGCCTTGGCGAGATCGGCAACCCGGTGCTGGTGGTGGCGACCAGGGACGATCTTCTGGTGCCCTATACCCGGTCGCAGCGACTTGCCGAGGGTTTGCCGCAAAGCGAGCTTTGCCTTGTCGATTTCGGGGCGCATGCGGTCAATATCACCGAAGCTGACCTTTTCAACGCGCGGCTTTTGCAGTTTCTGCTGCCGGCAACACGCACATTCTGACGGGATTTTGGAATAAAATGACGAGAGCATCTGATGACGCAGCCGCCCTGGACAATAAGGCACTCGCAACGCTTTTCACCGAGGCGCGCACCCATAATGGCTGGACGGATAAGCCGGTCGGCGATGAGACGCTGCACGCGCTTTACGATCTGACGAAGATGGGGTCGACCTCGGCCAATTGCTCGCCGGCGCGGTTCGTGTTCGTGCGCAGCCCGCAAGCCAAGGAAAAATTGAGGCCGGCGCTGTCTTCGGGCAATCTGGAAAAGACCATGGCAGCACCCGTCACGGTGATTGCGGCCATCGACAGTGAATTTTACGAAAAGCTGCCGGCGTTGTTTCCGCATGCCGATGCCCGTTCCTGGTTCACGTCAAGTGCGGCGATGGCGGAGGAAACGGCATTTCGCAATGCCACGCTGCAGGCCGGTTATCTCATTCTTGCCGCCCGCGCGCTGGGGCTGGATACCGGGCCGATGTCGGGCTTCGACAAGGGCAGGGTGGATGCGGCATTTTTTGCCGGCACGACGTGGAAATCCAATTTCCTCATCAATCTCGGTTACGGCGATCCGTCCAAGCTGTTCGGCCGCCTGCCGCGTCTGAGCTTTGAAGACGCGTGTGTTCTGGCTTGAGGGCCTGTTAAGGAAGGATGGTTTAGATGCGGATGATGTCTCTTGAAAAGGAAGCGGAAATGGAGACGAAGACTGCAGAGCAGCGCAGCCTCGATTATAGAAACGCCATGGCGCGGCTTGGTGCGGCGGTCAACATCGTCACCACCGACGGTGCGGCCGGGCGTGCCGGGTTTGCAGCGACGGCGGTTTGCAGCGTTTCCGACAATCCGCCGACCCTTCTCGTCTGCCTCAACCGCAATGCCTCCGCCTACAGGATCGTGAAGGCCAATGGCGTCGTCTGCATCAATACGCTAGCGGCAAAACATGAGGTGCTGAGCACGCTCTTCGGCGGCAAGACGCCGGCGGACGAACGTTTCGCTGCGGGCAGCTGGGGCGTGCTCGAAACCGGTTCGCCGGTTCTGGAAGACGCGCTCGTCTCCTTCGATTGCCGCATCCGCGAGGCGCACGATGGCGGCACGCATGATATTCTGATCTGCGATGTCGTCGATATGAAGATCAATGCGGGCGAGGAAGCGCTGATGTATTTCAACCGGCGTTACCGGGTGCTTTGAGCACGGTCTCTGGGGGCCGGTTTATACCCTTAACTCACGATCAGCTATTTGCACGCCGTCATCCTCGGGCTTGTCCCGAGGATCTGCAACCCATTGATTTTATTCGACGTGGATAGATCCTCGAGACAAGCCCGAGGATGACGGCGGAGCTTTCTTTTCACGTCAACGAAGAAGGGCGTTTCCAGTCCCCCGGCAACGCCCTTTTCATTACTTGATCAGCGGCAGAAGTTCGTTGATCGACTTCTTGGCGTCGCCGTAGAACATGCGGGTATTGTCCTTGTAGAACAGCGGGTTCTCGATGCCGGAATAACCGGTGCCCTGGCCGCGCTTGGAGACGATGACGAGTTTGGATTTCCACACTTCCAGAACCGGCATGCCTGCAATCGGCGAGTTCGGGTCGTCCTGTGCCGCCGGGTTGACGATGTCGTTGGAGCCGATGACGATGACGACGTCGGTGCTTGGGAAATCGTCGTTGATCTCGTCCATTTCCAGCACGATGTCGTAAGGCACCTTGGCTTCGGCAAGCAGCACGTTCATGTGGCCGGGAAGACGGCCGGCGACCGGATGGATGGCGAAACGCACGGTCTTGCCGTCGGCGCGCAGCTTGCGGGTCAGTTCGGAAACGGCCTGCTGCGCCTGTGCCACCGCCATGCCGTAACCGGGCACGATGATGACGCTGTCGGCATCGTTCAGCGCTGCTGCCACACCTTCGGCATCGATGGCCACCTGTTCGCCCTCGATTTCCATTGCCGGACCCGTGGTGCCGCCGAAGCCGCCGAGGATGACCGAGACGAAGGAGCGGTTCATGGCCTTGCACATGATATAGGACAGGATCGCACCCGAGGAGCCGACGAGCGCACCGGTGACGATCAGCAGATCGTTGCCGAGCGTGAAGCCGATGGCCGCTGCCGCCCAGCCGGAATAGCTGTTCAGCATCGAGACGACAACAGGCATGTCGGCGCCGCCGATGCCCATGATCAGGTGATAACCGATGAAGAAGGCCGCAAGCGTCATCAGCACCAGCGTCCATGCACCGGCGCCGTTGCAATACATGATGAGCAGGACGAGCGACAGGATCGCCGCACCCGCATTGAGGACGTGTCCGCCCGGCAGCTTCTTCGCCTTGCCATCCACCTTGCCGGCCAGCTTGCCGAAGGCGATCACCGAACCGGTGAAGGTGACTGCGCCGATGAAGACGCCGAGGAAGACCTCGACCTTCATGATCGCCAGTTCTACCGGCGTCTTGTGGGCGAGGAGGGCGGAAAAGCCTGTCAGCAACGAACGCGCCGTCTCATCGAGCGAGGCGACATGCGCTTCCTCGATATGGGCGTTGAAGCCGATGAAGACGGCGGCAAGACCGACGAAGGAGTGAAGTGCTGCAACAAGCTGCGGCATCTCGGTCATCTGCACGCGGCTTGCGACGAAGTGGCCGAGAACGGCGCCACCCGCCAGCATCAGAAGCACGATGAACCAGTGTCCGATGCCGGGTCCGAAGACGGTGGCGGCAACGGCAAGGCCCATGCCTGTTATGCCGTACCAGACGGCGCGTTTGGCGCTTTCCTGCCCGGAAAGACCGCCGAGGGAAAGGATGAACAGAACGGCTGCGGCAACATAGGCCGCTGAAACGATACCAATGGTCATAAAGTGTCCCCTACACGGCTCAGGACTTCTGGAACATGGCGAGCATGCGCCGTGTCACGAGGAAACCGCCGACGATGTTGATCGTCGCGATCAGGACGGAAAGTGAGGCGAGGAGCACCACCAGCCAGTTGCTCGAGCCGATCTGCAGCAGGGCACCCAGAATGACGATGCCGGAAATCGCGTTCGTCACCGCCATCAGCGGCGTGTGCAGCGAATGGCTGACATTCCAGATGACCTGGAAACCGATGAAGCAGGCGAGCACGAAGACGATGAAATGGCTCAGCGAACCGAG
>JAXHOC010000059.1:0-16750 GCA_034519725.1 Agrobacterium sp. | reverse complement strand
TGAAACTTGAAGGCGCATAAAGGCCGACGAGAAGCAGGACCGCCGTGCCGATGGCGAGCAGACCGACCTGATTTTTCGTCTGCGCCTTGAACTCGGCCCGTTCCTTGGCGTGTTTTTCCTCAGGCGTAAGCTCCTTGGCTCTTTCCTTGGGTTTCTGCGCGGCAATGGCCTGGATCTTCGGCGGCGGTGGCGGGAAGGTGATGTCGCCCTGATAGGTGACGGTCGCGCCACGGATGACGTCGTCTTCCATGTTGTGAACGACCTTGCCGTCCTTTGCGGGCGTCAGGTCGGTCATCATGTGGCGGATGTTGGTGGAATAAAGCGTCGAGGCCTGCGTTGCCATGCGGCTCGGGAAGTCCGTGTAGCCGATGACGATGACGCCGTTGTCGGAGACCACGCGCTGGTCGGGAACCGTCAGATCGCAATTACCGCCGCGCTCGGCGGCGAGGTCGATGATGACAGACCCCGGCTTCATTGCCGCCACCATGTCGGCGAGCCAGAGTTTGGGCGCATCGCGGCCCGGTATCAGCGCCGTGGTGATGACGATATCGATCTGCGGTGCGAGTTCGCGGAATTTCTCGAGCTGCTTCTCGCGGAATTCCGGCGAGGAGGGGGCGGCATAACCGCCGGTGGCGGCGCCATCCTGGCTCTGGCCGGCGAAATCGAGATAGACGAATTCGGCGCCCATGCTTTCGATCTGTTCTGCCACTTCCGGGCGCACGTCGAAGGCATAGGTGATGGCGCCGAGCGAGGTGGCCGTGCCGATGGCGGCAAGACCGGCAACGCCGGCGCCGATGATCAGAACCTTGGCGGGCGGCACCTTGCCGGCGGCGGTTACCTGACCGGTGAAGAAGCGGCCGAAATTATTGCCGGCCTCGATCACGGCGCGATAACCGGCGATATTGGCCATGGAGGACAGCGCGTCCATTTTCTGGGCGCGGGAAATGCGCGGCACCATGTCCATGGCGATGACATTTGCGCCCTTTTCCTTCGCCTGTTCCAGAAAGTCCTTGTTCTGGGCGGGATAGAAGAACGAGATCAGCGTCTTGTCCGAAGACAGGCGATCAATCTCCGACGTTTCCGGCGGACGAACCTTGGCGATGATGTCGGCGCCGGTATAAAGCGCATCGGCGCTATCGACGATGGTGACACCAGCGGCGCGATAGGCGTCGTCGGAAAAACCCGCCGCCTTGCCCGCGCCTGTTTCGAGGAGGCAGTCATATCCGAGTTTCTGCAAGCCTTGCGCGCTGTCGGGCGTCATGCCGACGCGCGCCTCGCCATCATATAATTCCTTAGGCGTCCCGATTTTCAAATTGGCTCTCCCTTTTCCGCACGATAGGGCGTCATAGCCTATTTCGAGCGTTTTTGTCTTGTTTTTGGCGGTTTCTACCTGCGGCGGATTGACAGGCTGGGAAAGGCCAGTTCGGGCACTGGCGGTACTGCGGCAATAAAAAACCCGGCGCCTCAGCGCCGGGTCTCGATCGTCGGGAGTGAAAACCGCTCACTCCATGGTGTGGATGTCGCGATCCTTGGTTTCCGGCAGGAACAGCATGCCGATGACCAGCGTGATGCCTGCAAAAACGATCGGATACCAGAGGCCGTAATAGATATCGCCCTTCGCCGCGCTCATCGCAAAAGCGGTGGCGGGCAGAAGACCACCGAACCAGCCGTTGCCGATATGGTAGGGCAGCGACATGCCGGAGTAGCGGATGCGGGTCGGGAACAGTTCGACCAGCAGGGCGGCGATCGGGCCGTAAACCATCGTGACGTAGATCACGAGGACGGTCAGGACCGCGATGATGACAATCCAGTTCACGGCAGCCGGATCGGCGACCATGGTGAAGGCACCGCCACCGGCAATGCTGTAGACGGCCATTTCCGCCGCTCCGGCTGTTTCGGCCGGCGTCAGCAACTTGTCGGCCACCAGCTTGTCGGTCGCAACCATCTTCTTGTCGGCGGCGCGAACCGCTTGCGCATTGAGGTTGAGTTCCGGGTTGGCGGCGATGAAGGCATCCAGTTTTGCGTCCGGCACCTGTGCGGCGCCGCGCACCAGCGGGTAGCCGCCGTCATGCAGCGCGATGTTGACCTGCTTCTGGAAGGCCCTGTCCTTTGCGGCAGCGTCGGCGCCGGATGCGATGGCGTCGTAGCTTGCAATGGTGGCGTCGCCGATCTTGACGCTTGCGGGCTCGCCTGCCGGTCCGGCAACGACGTCATAAGGAACGGAGTTGCGTGTCAGGAACGAGGTGGCGATATCGCAGGATGTCGTGAATTTCGCCGTGCCTGTCGGGTTGAACTGGAACTTGCAGTCGCCCGGAGGTGCGGCCACGGTGGCGCGAACGCTGGCCTGCGCCTGCGCAAGTGCCGGGTTGCCCGCCCATGTGAGCGCCTTGAACAGCGGGAAGTAGGTCAGCATCGCCAGAACGAGACCGGCCATGATGATCGGCTTGCGGCCGATCTTGTCGGACAGCCAGCCGAACAGCACGAAGAAGCCGGTGCCAAGGATGAGGGCCGCTGCGACCATGATGTTGGCCGACTGGCCGTCCACCTTCAGAATGCTCTGCAGGAAGAACAGCGCATAGAACTGGCCCGTATACCAGACGACGGCCTGACCGATGACGGCGCCGACGAGGGCAAGCAGGGCGATCTTTGCGTTTTTCCACTGGCCGAAGGCTTCGCTGAGCGGAGCCTTGGAGGTCTTGCCCTCTTCCTTCATCTTCTTGAAGGCAGGAGATTCGTTCATTTTCAGACGAATCCACACCGATACGCCCAGGAGCAGAACCGAAACGAGGAAGGGAATGCGCCAGCCCCAGGCTGCGAAGGCTTCCTTGCCGAGTGCGAACTGCACGCCGAGAATGACCATCAGCGACAGGAACAGGCCGAGTGTCGCCGTCGTCTGGATCCATGAGGTGTAATAGCCTCTGCGACCGTTGGGCGCGTGTTCGGCCACATAGGTTGCAGCACCGCCATATTCGCCGCCAAGCGCCAGACCCTGAAGCATGCGCAGGAGGATCAGGATGATCGGGGCTGCGATGCCGATCTGGGATGCACCGGGCAGGACGCCGACCAGGAAGGTCGAAACACCCATGATAATAATGGTGATCAGGAAGGTGTATTTACGGCCGACAATGTCGCCCAGACGGCCGAATACCAGGGCGCCGAAGGGGCGCACCAGGAAGCCGGCGGCAAATGCCAGAAGCGCGAAGATGTTGCGTGTCGTTTCCGGATATTGGCTGAAGAAGTTCGCGCCGATATAGATCGCGAGCGAGCCGTACAGATAAAAATCGTACCATTCGAAGACTGTTCCGAGAGAAGAGGCGAAAATCACCTTCTTCTCCTCACCCGTCATGGGACGGGCGGCGCCGCTCACGGCTGCTACGTTTGCCATTGTCTGTCCTCCACAGATGTCAAATGAGCGCATTGCGGAGCCTTCGTCTCTCCTCCGGGCTCCCCTTGCGGGTGCAATGCGCGTGATGTCAGAGTGACAGAAAATTAACCCCAATGAGAGCGATGCTTTCGGATTATGACTTTAGTCTAATGCGCAACGTGCAAAAATGTCGCGAGGCGGCGTTTGCCTGTATGCGCCGGGTCGTTCGGAACGTGCCTTTTTTCTTGACACGAACACCAAACCTTCTAATAGCTTCTCGCGAAGAAGGAGCATCACCTTGCGCAGGCATGTTGCAGACATGATTGTCATGGAAGGACCGGCACAATCCGCCGGCGATGATCCGCGCCTTTCCTATTCCATCCGAATTACGGCCAAAACGACGATTAAAACCGTCTGACGTCTCTGGCCACCGCTCTCTCCCCGGTTTGGCTGGGGATCGAGGAAGCCGCAATGCGATGCGGGTTCCCCACCTCACCCAAAAGAGGAGAGACAGAAAGAGAGCTTGATCATGGGTTTCAAAGTTGCAATTGTAGGCGCCACCGGCAATGTCGGTCGCGAAATGCTCAACATCCTGGCCGAACGTGGTTTTCCGGCGGATGAAGTCGTGCCGCTCGCTTCCTCCCGCTCGCAGGGCACGGAAGTCTCCTATGGCGACCGCACGCTGAAGGTTTCCAACCTCGACAACTACGATTTTTCTGACACGGACATCTGCCTGATGTCGGCTGGCGGCGAGATTTCCAAGAAGTGGTCGCCGAAGATCGGCCAGCAGGGTTGCGTCGTCATCGATAACTCCTCCGCCTGGCGCTACGATCAGGACGTGCCGCTGATCGTGCCGGAAGTCAATGCCGATGCGATTTCGGGCTTTACCCGCAAGAACATCATCGCCAATCCGAATTGCTCCACGGCCCAGCTCGTCGTCGCGCTGAAGCCGCTGCATGACTTCGCCAAGATCAAGCGCGTCGTCGTCTCCACCTACCAGTCGGTTTCCGGTGCCGGCAAGGAAGGCATGGACGAACTGTTCCAGCAGACCCGCGCCGTCTTCGTGGCCGATCCGGTCGAAACGAAGAAGTTCACCAAGCGCATCGCCTTCAACGTCATCCCGCATATCGACGTCTTCATGGAAGACGGCTACACCAAGGAAGAGTGGAAGGTTCTGGCCGAAACCAAGAAGATGCTTGATCCGAAGATCAGGGTAACCTGCACGGCCGTGCGCGTTCCCGTCTTCATCGGCCATTCGGAATCGGTCAACATCGAGTTCGAAAACGAGATCACCGCCGATCAGGCGCGTGATATCCTGCGCGAAGCGCCGGGTTGCCTCGTGATCGACAAGCACGAAGATGGCGGCTACATCACCCCGGTTGAATCCGCCGGTGAGGATGCGACCTATATTTCGCGTATCCGTGAGGATGCGACGGTCGAAAACGGCCTCAACATCTGGGTTGTTTCGGACAATCTGCGCAAGGGCGCTGCCCTCAATGCCATCCAGATCGCCGAGCTCCTGGTCAATCGTGGTCTCATCAAGCCCCGCAAGGCGGCTGCCTGATACGATTTTTTAAGGTTCGTTAAGTATAACCCGTCTGTTCTGTGTGGGGCAGGCGGGTTTTCCAATTGGCTGTCATCACGGCCAGTTTATTTGCAGGCCTTGCTGCCGAAAGGCAATTTAGGCGGCCAAAAGGCAATTTGGCAACCGGACCCACACAGCGGCGACGTTTTGGTTCTCGGGATAAATTCCCCAAAGGATATCGAAGGCAGATTTTGATGCGGGCAATGAAGGCAATTCTGGCTGGTGTGGCCATGGTCTCGGTTTTGGCGGCGACGCCGGTTGTGGCTGCGCAATGCGGCAACACTTCGGCGGGGTTCGACGCCTGGGTCGGTGCCTTCAAGCAGGAAGCGGCGGGCCGCGGCGTCAGCGCCTCGGTGCTTGATCGTGCTTTCTCCGGCGTCTCCTACAATCAGCCAACGATCCGCGCCGATCGCGGCCAGCACAGCTTCAAGCTGTCCTTCGACCAGTTCATGCAGAAGCGTGGCGGCCAGACGATCATCTCGCGCGGCAAGACCATGAAGAAGAACAACGCGGCTCTCTTCGCCTCGATTGAAAAGGCCTATGGTGTGCCGGCCGGCCCGCTTTTGGCCATCTGGGGCATGGAAACCGGATTTGGCGGCTTCATGGGCAACCAGCACACGCTGTCAGCCGTGGCGACGCTGTCCTTCGACTGCCGCCGTTCGGAGTATTTTACCGAGCAGCTTTATGCGGCCCTGAAGCTCGTGGGCAGCGGTTCGCTGAACATCAACGCCAAGGGTGCTGCCCATGGGGAAATCGGCCAGACGCAGTTCCTGCCATTGAACGTCGTGCGTTACGGCGTGGATTTCGACCGCGACGGACGCATCGATCTCGTCGGTTCGCGCGCCGATGCGCTGGCCTCCACGGCCAACTTCCTTGTCGGCCACGGCTGGCAGCGCGGTGCGGGATATCAGCAGGGGCAGGCCAATTACGCGGCCATCCAGGGCTGGAACGCCGCAAGCGTCTATCAGCAGGCCATCGCCTTCATCGGCAAGGCGATCGACGGCCAATAGGGCGGCTTTCTGCCGATTGGAACGTCCACTTCCGTCATGCCGGTCCCCGGAACGAGCCAGAGGATGATCCGGCATCCAGCCACGGCGCGTCCGCGCCGTGAAAAGTGTCTTTTTCGATCAAGGACTTGATCGTGCTGGACCCCGGATCAAGTCCGGGGAGACGAGGAATGGAAGGTTTTGGCGGCTTTCATTCAGAACCCTGTTTCACTCACAGGTCCGGGCGGCGAAAGTCGCCCGTTTTGCCGTCCATCACCCACAATTCGCCGGTCGAGATATCGAACCAGGCACCATGCAGCTTCACCTTGCCGGCGGTTTCCTGGGCCTTGACGAAGGGGAAGGCGCGCAGGTTGGCGATGGAGTTGCGGATGGAAACGCGCTCCAGTGCCGTCTGGCGCTCGGACGCGGTCATGATGTCGTTGCTCTGGATCTGCTCGGCGGCGGATTTCACCATGTTCATCCATTTGCCGATAAAGTCGCCGGGCGACAGGGGTTCAAGATTGGGGTCGAGTGCGGCCTGAATGCCGCCGCAGCGGCCGTGGCCCATGACCACGATGTCTTTGACCTTCAGAACCTGCACGGCATATTCGATGGCGGCTGAAGTGGCGTGGTACTGACCGTCGGGCTCGAAGGGCGGCACCATGTTGGCGACGTTCCGCATGACGAAAAGCTCTCCCGGTCCGCAGTCGAAAATCGTTTCCGGCGCCGAACGGGAGTCGCAACAGGCAATGACCAGTGTCTGCGGTTTCTGTCCGGTATCAGCCAGAACGCGGTATCTTTCGCGCTCATCGGCGTAGCGGCCGCTCATGAAGTTCTTGTAGCCGTTCAGGAGGGTTTCTGGAAAATCTTTCATGATATCGCAGTACCGTTATGCTTGGACCAAGATCAGGGGTGAACCTGGTGCGTTGAAGGTCAATCCTTTAGAGCATTTTCGCTTTTCTTCGAACCGCGAAACCGCTCCAACTTCCCGTTGCCGCATTTCCGGACGGAAAACCGAGGGCCACTTTTCCTGGAAATGCTTTAGTCGCTATTTGCGCTTGCTGCGTGAAGGATGCAAGAGATGGCGCATCTGCACCATGGCCATGGGTGTGGAGAGACTTGAAGAATCCGTCTCCAGCGTCAATTCGTTCATGTCGCGTTTCTTGGTTCGCGCCAGAATTTCGAACACGCTGGCGGTGGCCAGTTGCAGCGCCTTTTCGTCGTCCATGCCTTCCAGCAGCCGGGCGAGGAACAGTGCCGCCATCAGGTCGCCCAGACCGTTCGGCGCGTCGTCTATGGCGCGGTGTTCCGCAAGCAGCGCGTGCCGGCCGCTGAGATAAAGATTGCCGGTGCCGCCCGCCATCATCGACACGGCTGATGTGACCAGCATTTTCGAAGGGCCAAGCGCGAGTGCGGCGTCCATGATGGCATTGTTGGTTTCAAGCTCGGCGCCGCTCATCCATGCCAGCTCGTAACGGTTCGGCGTTGCAACGGTCGCAAGCGGAATGAGCTCGTCGCGGATGGCTTCTGCGGTCTCGACCGGAATGTAAAGCCCACCCTTGTCGCCCATCACCGGATCGCAGGCATAGATGAGTGCCGGGTTTTTCTCCCTGAGATTGCGGATCAGCCTTGCGACTGAGCGGACCTGCGCGGCGTTTCCGAAATAACCGGTCAGGACGGCTTTGACCTCGCCGATCCATTTGGCGTTTTCGAGGTCGGTCATGGCCTTGTCGAAGTCGTCGTCCTGAAAGCGCATCCGGGTTGAGGGGCCGTGGCCGGGGTGCCAGGGCAAAACGATGGTTGGCACCGCCCATACCGGATAGCCAAGGGTTTCCAGTGCGAAGACTGCGGCGCGGTTGCCGACCGATCCACGCATGACGTGGCTGGAAATAACGATGACAGCGCCCTGGGTATTTTCCTGCATCACGGCCTTCTTGCTTTCAAACGTCGCAGAAGCCCGCAAGTGACCCTGCCTGGAGATCAAGATGCGCTCTCATGACATATCGCATCGTCACTTTCCACCGTTAATCCCGCAAGGGTCTGTCCCGTAAAATGATGGGCATCCCGTCTTCGTCTCCTACGGTGCGGGGCGGTCATTGCGGGATCGGCGAGCTGCTCTCCTTTTTATTTACGCATCGGCTTCTCCGAAAACCGCGGTACACTTTTTGGTTTGATGCCCTATAGTTGCATCATGCTCGATCTCGTCATTGCCTATTGGCCCCATATCCTTGCCGTTCTTTCCGTTTTGATGGGAACCGTGGCGGCCGTGCATGCGACGATGACGAAGGAAGAGGTCCGCTCAGCACTTGGCTGGGTGGGCGTCATCGTTCTGTCGCCAATCGTCGGTGCGGTGATTTATGCAATTGCCGGTATAAACCGCATCCGCCGGTCCAGCATCAGGCAGCAGCGGTCCTTCATGCAGGACGAGATCATGGATCGCGTCGCGCGTCTGGATGCGAGCGGCGAGATGATTGCCACGCGGTTCGGACGCCGTTTCGAGGCGATGAAGACGCTCGGCGACCGGGTGACGCGCCATGCGCTGACGACCGGCAACAACATCGAGCCGCTCGTCTCCGGCGACGTGGCCTATGCCGCCATGCTGGAGGCCATCGGCGAGGCGAAGCGGTCGATCATCCTCGAAACATATATTTTCGACAATGACAGGATCGGCGCCCGCTTCGTCGCCGCCCTCGAGCGGGCGAAAATCCGGGGCGTGGAGGTGCGGGTGCTGGTGGATGCGGTGGGCGCGCGGTATTCCGTGCCGAGCATCCTGCCGACGCTTCGGGAAAAGGGCATCGTTGCCGATGTCTTCAACGGCAATGTCATCATGGGGCTGCGGCTGCCCTATGCGAATTTGCGCACTCACCGCAAGATCCTTGTCGTGGACGGGCGCATTGCCTTTAGCGGCGGCATGAATATCCGCGAGGGTTTCACCCTGGAATTCGCTGGCGAAAAACAGGCGCACGACACCCATTTCAAGATCAGCGGGCCGGTTGTCTCCGATTTTTTCTCGATTGCGGCGGAGGACTGGCGGTTCACGACGGGGGAGCTGCTGCACACGCCGGTCTGGGATATCGCCGTTCCCGATGGTGTGCCGGGTTCCGAGCTCGTTGCCCGCGTATCCTCCTCAGGCCCGGACAGGAGCATCGAGACCAATCACAAGATGCTGATGGGCGCGTTTTCCGTCGCCCGCTCCTCCATTCTTATCATGTCGCCCTATTTTCTCCCCGATCGGGAGCTTATTTCAGCGCTCATCACCGCAGCAAGGCGCGGGGTGGTGGTGGATATCATCGTGCCGCAAAGCAACAATCTGGTGCTGGTGGACAGGGCGATGACGGCGCAATTCGACCAGATGTTGAAGAATTACTGCCGCATCTGGCGGGCGACGGGGCCTTTCAATCATTCCAAGCTGCTGGTGATCGACGAGCGCTGGAGCTACATCGGTTCTTCCAATCTCGATCCGCGCTCATTGCGGCTCAATTTCGAAATCGATCTTGAAGTCATGGATGAGGAATTCGCCGCGACGATCGGAAACCGCATCCGCGACGCACGGGCAAGCGCTTTACCGGTGCGGCTGAGCGAACTGAATGCGCGGCCATTCGTTGTCCGTTTTGTGGAGCGCGTCCTGTGGCTCGCTTCGCCGTATCTTTAGAGCGCCATCTGTCGGAAACGCTCTGGAACATTTAATTTGCGCATCGGAGGCGTCGCAGCGTGAAGAAAAACAGTTTGCTGGAGCGTGGAAAAACGGCACTGGCGAAAAACAGCAGCTTGCCCGCCTTCGTCATGCAGTCGCTGCGCGACCGTCACCAACGGAAGAATGGCGGGCAGGTGGCGAAAGATCACTCCTTTCCGATCATCGCGTCCTACAACGTCCATAAATGCGTCGGCCGCGACCGCAGGTTCGATCCTGATCGCACCAGCCGCGTCATTCAGGAAATCGGCGCAGATATCATCGCGCTCCAGGAAGCGGACAGCCGCTTCGGCGAGCGCACCGGCCTGCTCGATCTTGCCCGGCTGGAGCGGGAAAGCGGGCTTGTTCCCGTGCCGGTGCAGGCGGGGGTGAGGGCGCATGGCTGGCACGGCAATGTCCTGCTGTTCAGGGAAGGTGCGGTGCGGGATGTTCATACGCTGAAATTACCCGGCCTGGAGCCGCGCGGCGCGCTGGTCGTGGAACTGGATTTGAAAAGCGGCGGTGCCCTGCGCATCATCGCTGCGCATTTCGGTCTTTTGCGGCATTCCCGTGCCCAGCAGGCAAAGGCGCTTATCGGTCTTCTGGAAGCGCGCAATGAATGCGCGACCATTCTTATGGGAGACCTGAACGAATGGCGTCTGGGCAATGGCTCGTCGCTCAATACTCTGAGGGACGCTTTCGGCGCCCTGCCGCCTGCGGTGCCGAGTTTTCCATCCAACCTGCCGGTGCTTGCACTCGACAGGATCATCGCCAATCGCGAGGGACTGATCGAGCAGGTGGAGGCGCATGACAGCGCTCTTGCGCGCATCGCCTCGGACCACCTGCCGCTGAAAGCCGCGATCCGGACCGACCTGCTTACGACCGGATCGTCCGGCAGCATCGGATAGGGCAGACAGAATTCAGAGGCTCTTCGCGACCGTCAGATGGCTGCGTGAACGGGCTTCGAGCAGCGATGTGCGGATGGCTTCCATCAGCCGCTCGCGATTGTTTCTGGTTTGGCCCCTGTCGAGATTTTGCGCGGCAAGCGCCAGATCCAGACCCTCATGCATCACAATCGAATAGGCAATCGTTGTTGCCCAATTCTCGTATTCCTGCTCCATCATGTCACCCCTGAACTAAATCATTTAGTCCGAATCACCCAGTTCTTGAAATTATCACAAAACGGAAAGCATAAAATAGCATTGTTTCTTTGAGCGTTCGCTGTCTCACGCAGTTATAGTTCGTATTGACGCATTTATTGCAGCGTATCAGGTATTTTATTGCTGGTTAAGTCATTGAAACAGATTCTATTTTAGCCGATTAACATGGACGTTCCTGCCAATAAAAACGCCGCGCATCTGATGATGCGCGGCGGGCTTTCGTCGAAGTTTTGCGGTGGATCTGGGTTAGAGCACATCCTGTTTAAACGGAATCGTTCGATGTGCTCTAATTCTTTGTTTTTACGCATTTTCCTGATGTTAAACTGCTACGCAGTTTTACTGGAAATGCTCTAAGTCTCAGCCGACCTTTTCGAGCTTGTAGTCCGAATTGGCCGGTTCTTCCTGCTTGTGCTGGATGAGGGGACGGTTGCCGGACAGCTTGCGCACCAGCACGTAGAATACCGGTGTCATGAAGATGCCGAAGAACGTCACCCCGATCATGCCGGAGAACACTGCGACACCCATGGCCGCGCGCATTTCCGCACCTGCGCCGGTGGAGATGACCAGCGGCACCACGCCCATGATGAAGGCGAGTGAGGTCATCAGGATCGGGCGCAGGCGAAGCCGGCTTGCCTCGACCGCCGCCTGAAGCGGCGTTCGTCCTTCGAATTCCAGCTCTCGGGCGAATTCCACGATCAGGATCGCGTTTTTCGCCGATAGTCCGACAAGGACGACAAGGCCGATCTGCGTAAAGATGTTGTTGTCCCCTCCCGTCAGCCAGACGCCTGTCAATGCGGCGAGAACACCGAGCGGCACGATCAGAATGATCGCGATCGGCAGGGTCAGGCTTTCATACTGCGCAGCCAGCACGAGATAGACGAGCAGCAGGGCCAGCGGGAAGACCACGAGGCTGGAATTGCCGGCGAGGATCTGCTGGTAGGTCAGGTCCGTCCACTCGTAATCGATCCCGGCGGGCAGGGTTTCGGCAAGGATTTTCTCAATCGCCGCCTGTGCCTGTCCCGAGGAATAGCCCGGTGCCGGTCCGCCGTTGATATCGGCCGCAAGGAAGCCGTTATAACGGTTGGTGCGCTCCGGTCCGGTCGTCGCATCCACCTTCAACAGTGTCGAAAGCGGGATCATCTGGCCGGTTGACGAGCGGACCTTCAGGCGGCCGATATCTTCCGCATGGGCGCGGAACTGCGCGTCTGCCTGCACACGCACGCTGTATGTCCGCCCGAAGGCGTTGAAGTCGTTGACATAGAGCGAGCCGAGATAGATCTGCAACGTCTGGAAGACATCGCTGACGGACACGCCCAGCTGCTCGGCCTTGGCGCGGTCGAGATCGGCGAAGAGCTGCGGCACGTTGATCTGGAAGCTGGAGAAGATGCCCGCCAGCTCCGGCGTCTGATAGGCCTTGGCGATGACCGCCTTGGCCGCTTCGTCAAGCGCCTGGTAGCCGTAACCGGCGCGGTCCTCTATCTGCAGCTTGAAACCGCCCGTCTGGCCGAGGCCGTTGACCGGTGGCGGCGGGAACATGGCGATGAAGGCATCCTGAATGCCGGCGAACTTCTGGTTCAGCTGCATGGCGATGGCGCCACCGGATAGGTCTGGCGTCTTGCGGTTTTCGAAGTCGTCGAGAACCGCAAAGACGATGCCGGAATTGGAGCCGATGGTGAAGCCGTTGATCGACAGGCCCGGGAAGGCGATGGCGTGGCTGACACCCGGCTGCTCCATGGCGATATCGCTCATCCGCTTGATGACGCTTTCCGTGCGGTCAAGTGTTGCGCCGTCCGGAAGCTGGGCGAAGCCGATGAGATATTGCTTGTCCTGCGCCGGTACGAAGCCGCTCGGAACGGCGCCGAACATGCTGTAGGTGGCTGCGACCAGCGCCATGTAGACGATCATGACGAGGCTTTTGCGCGTCACCAGCCCGCCCACGGTTTTGCCATAGCCGTTGGAGGCGGCACCGAAGGCGCGGTTGAAGCCACGGAAGAACCAGCCGAAAATCCGGTCCATGAAGCGGGTCAGCCAGTCTTTCGGTGCGTCGTGCTCTTTCAGCAGCAGGGCTGCAAGCGCGGGCGAAAGCGTCAGCGAATTGATCGCCGAAATGACGGTGGAGATCGCGATCGTCAGCGCGAACTGCCGGTAGAACTGGCCGGAAAGGCCCGAGATGAAGGCAAGCGGCACGAAGACGGCGACCAGAACCAGCGCGATGGCGATGATCGGCCCGGAGACCTCGCGCATCGCCTTGTAGGTGGCGTCACGCGGGGACAACCCGTTTTCGATGTTTCGCTCGACGTTTTCCACCACCACGATGGCGTCATCCACCACGATGCCGATGGCCAGCACGAGACCGAACAGGGTCAGCGCGTTGATGGAGAAGCCGAAGGCATACATGACGGCGAAGGTGCCGATGATCGAGACCGGAACGGCGATCAGCGGAATGATCGAGGCGCGCCAGGTCTGGAGGAAGAGGATGACCACCAGCACCACGAGGGCAACGGCCTCGAGGAGCGTGTCGACGACCTTTTCGATGGACGAGCGAACGAATTTCGTCGTGTCGTAGACGATTTCGTATTTCACGCCGTCAGGCATTGCCAGTTGCAGATTGTCCATCGTCGCGCGGACATTGTCGGCGATTTCGATGGAGTTGGAGCCGGGAGCCTGCAATACGGCTATCGCCACGGCAGGTTCGCCGTCGAGCAGCGAGCGCAGCGTATAGTCGGCAGCGCCGAGTTCGATGCGGGCGACATCGCGAAGACGGGTGATCTGGCCGTTCGCGCCGCTCTTGACGATGATGTTGCCGAATTCCTCCGGCGTCGTCAGACGGCCCTGGGCATTGACGTTGAGCTGCAGGTCGACGCCATTGGGGCTTGGCGAAGCGCCGATGACGCCCGCTGCGGCCTGGACGTTCTGCTGGCGGATCGCGTCGGAGACGTCGCTGGCGGCGAGATCGTGCTCGGCCACCTTCTGCGGATCGAGCCAGACGCGCATGGAATAGTCACCGGCACCAAAGACCTGCACCTGACCCACGCCTTCGATGCGGGCAAGCCTGTCCTTGACGTTGAGCGTCGCATAGTTGCGCAAGTAGGTGATGTCATAGGCATCGGTTTTCGACACCAGATTGACGACCATGATGAAGTCGGGCGAGCTTTTGACGGTGGTGATACCGAGTGCGCGCACTTCTGCGGGCAGGCGCGGTTCGGCCTGCGAGACGCGGTTCTGCACCAGCTGCTGCGCCTTGTCGGGGTCGGTGCCGAGCTTGAAGGTGACTGTCAGCGTCAGCACGCCGTCTGATGTCGCCTGGCTGCCCATATAGAGCATGTCTTCGACGCCGTTGATCTGTTCTTCAAGCGGCGTGGCGACGGTTTCGGCGATAACGGCCGGGTTCGCGCCGGGATAGGTGGCGCGGACGACGACGGATGGCGGAACGACTTCCGGATATTCGGAAATCGGCAGGGCGCGCATGCCAAGAAGGCCTGCCACCACGATCAGGATCGACAGCACGCCGGCGAAGACCGGCCTGTCGACAAAAAATCTGGAAATATTCATATCCAGTCCCCTCTCCGGGTAGATTTGGAAATGCGAAGACCGTTCCGGCGGCATCATGGCCGCCGGTCAGGGCCGGTTCTTTGTAAAAATGCGTCTCGCCTGAGGCGGGACGGCGTTATTGCGAGGCGGCGACCTTGTCTTCCGCCTGCGGTGCGATGACCGCACCGGGGCGAATGCGCTGCAGGCCGTTCACGACAATCGTATCGCCAGCGGAAAGGCCGCTATCGATGATGCGCTGGCCGTCAGCCGGTGCGCCGGGCTTGATCTGCCGGTAGCTCACCTTGTTTTCGGCATCGACGACATAGACGAACCGCTTGTCCTGATCCGTACCGATGGCGCGATCGCTGATGACGATGCGGTTTTCCGGCTTCGGTTCACCCATGCGCACCCGCACGAACTGGCCGGGAATGAGCCTGCCATCGGGATTTTCGAACACCGCACGCACACCGATGGTGCCGCTGGCGGAATCCACCTGGTTGTCGATGAGGTGCAGGGTGCCCTTGATCGGCGTGCCCTGATCCGAAAGCGTGCCGATTTCCACCGGGATCTGTTCGAGCGCGGGCAGGGCATCAGTCGTCTTCGGCAGCTCGGACAGCGCTTTCGCCACCGTTCCTTCGCTGGCGTTGAAGCTGGCATAGATCGGGTTGACCGACACCAGCGTCGTCAGGGCAGGCGAAGTCGAACCGGCGGCGACGAGGTTGCCGGCGGTGATTTCGATGCGGCCGACCCTACCGGAAACCGGTGCGAGGATTTCGGTGTAACCGAGATCGAGCTCTGCCGTCCGGAGCGTGGCGCGGGCGGCGCGAAGCTGGGCTTCGGCATCCGCAAACGAGCTTTGACGCTGGTCGAGATCGCTCTGGGAGATGGTGCGGTTGTCGGAAAGCCTGCGGCCACGGTCGAGTTCCGTCCTGGCAAGGCTGACCTTGGCTTCGGCGGAGGCGACCTGGGCTTCAGCGCCCGCAACGGCGGCCTGATAGGGGGCCGGATCGATGGTGAAGAGAGGATCGCCCACCTTCACCAGCGCGCCTTCGCGGAAATGCACGGCCTTGATCTGGCCAGCGACGCGGGAGCGGATCTGCACGCGGTCGACGGCTTCGAGACGGCCGGAAAATTCTTCCCAGCGCATCACATCGCGGCTTTCCACCTTGGCGACGGTAACCGGTATTGCCGGTGTTTCAGCGGGCGTGGAAGCGGCTGTTGCATCGCGGCTGGTGGGGAGGTCGAAAAACAGTGCTGCTGCTGCAACGGTCACGGCAAGCCCGATGCCGGCACCCGTCAGGGCCCGGCGCTTTGTGTTCAGCGTCATGGGTATCTCCTTCGCCCCCGATGGGGAGCAGGTCGTTCATCTATCTTTACTTCGTCACATGATCCGGACGTAAAACCGCTAGGCACTTTTACTGGACATGCTCAAAATGCGAATTTTCAGTGTTTCAACTGGTCAACGAAGGTCTTGAACTCCGAACAGACGGATGGGACCCATCCGCCGCCCTTTCCTTGATAAAGCCCCGTCCAGCCAATGCCGGCGGGGAAAACATGCTGCCGGACGGTGACACCGGAGGCGATGAGCCGGTCGGCATAACCGACGGTTTCGTCGCGCAGAGGGTCGTCCTCGGCGGTAAAGATCAGCGCCGGCGCCACCCGGTTCAGCCGCGTACACTGGCAGGGCGCGGCATAGGGGTGGAAAAACCCGCAGGCCTTGGCAAGGTAATGGCTCCAGCCATCCGCCCAGCGCTGGCGCATGCCGATCCTGTCCGCATCGCGGAAGGATTCCGTCGTCATCATCGGGTCGATCATGGGCGACAGAAGTATCTGACCGGCAAGCTTGCCCGGCATGCGGTCACGCGCCTTCAGCGCAAGCCCGGCCGCGACATTGCCGCCTGCCTCTTCACCGGCCACAAACAGCAGCGATTTCGCGCCGCCATAATGCTTGCGGTCCCGGCTCAGATGATCGAGCGCTTCGAAGGCGCAATCGATCACCATCGGAAACTCGTTGCCGGACGACTTGCTATAGTCGGCCTCGATGACGATTGCGCCGCTTTCGGCAAGCGCACGCGCCACCGGAAGCTCGGGGCAATTGCCGCCCTTTTCAAGAAACGAGCCACCGCGCAAATAAAGCACCACCGGCGGGTGGGTGCAGAGGCCGGCACTTTCATATCGGCGCACGGAAAGCTGGGATGCGGAGCCCCCACAGCTTTCGATATTTTCCCAGTGCGCTTTCATCTGATCCGGTCCTGTCAGCCGCCATCAGCAGCTCACCTTATTTGCAAAATCTGAAATTCATATTATTGTTCGGGAGAAAACGATCAAGTACGTCAAAATGAAAACACTATTCCAAAAAAACGGATAATAGCGACATGGACCAGCTTTCCGCCATGCGGGTATTCACGCGCGTCGTCGAAACCGGCAATTTCAGCCGCGCCGCGACCGCGCTGA
>JAXHOC010000065.1:0-19826 GCA_034519725.1 Agrobacterium sp. | reverse complement strand
CAGTTACGTATTGCAGTCAGAATATTGCCTTTGAGATCGAATTCTATGACCGCCTGCGATTTCGATATCGCATCGAGCATATTTCGATTGTCAGCGCTTTTCCCTAACCCCAGCATTAACGTCCCCCAAATATCGGCCACGGCGCGGGCTGCGGCACGAGGAGTGCGGGCGGCGCCGTATCATGTTGAACAACGAACAGGTTCTGCCACCAAAGGCAGCAATGCAGGCACTTGCGACATGTCAGCCTCGGTCAGGTATCGGACCCCGCGTGATGTGATGTAGGCGCGGTACTGTTCGTCGGCTTTTAATATTAGATATCTATAATATTAAGATGTTCTTATTTAATAAAAGAGACGAACAGGAAAATAAAAAAACCGCCGGGCGAGTGCTCCGGCGGTCTGGTTAGATGGTCGATAGTCTCGTGTTCTTGCCTTTATTCTTCCGCTTGCGTCAGAACGCAACCGGCCCATCAGGCACTGGAATTGCGACGATCAGGCGGCGAGATCTTCCGCTTCGGTTCCCTTGAACATCTTTGCGAGGTTCAGGAAGCAGATCATGCCGTGTTCGTTGGCAATGATGCCTTCCGAATAGGACTTGTCGAAGGAGGCGGAGATTTCCGGCACGGGCTGGACCTGGTTTGCCGGGATCGTCAGAATGTCGGACACGCGGTCGACGAGCATGCCGATAACCATGTTGTGCACTTCGGCGACCACGATGGCGCTGCGCTCATTGGCGACCGTGCTCTTCATTCCGAGCTTGTGTGCGAGATCGATGATCGGGATGACCGAGCCGCGCAGGTTCATGACGCCGATGACGTCTTTCGGCGCGTGGGGAATGGGCGTGGAAGGCGCCCAGCCGCGAATTTCGCGGATGGTCGTCGTCTTCACGCAAAATTCCTGATCATGCAGGCGGAATGCGATGATTTCGAGCGTCTCACCGCCAAAATTGGTAGAGTTTATCATTGCCATCAGAATTCTTCCCAATGCTCGCTGTGGAGGCCGGCGCAAGTGCACCGACACTTGCAATGCGAATTTGGCGTTCTGCCTGGTGCCTGAACAGCCGGAAATCGAATTTCCGTCTTCAATGGAGGATTCGTAGCACAAGATGGTTTCGCAAACCTAAATGCGACCGCCTCAATATTCCTTCTCGTAAAATATCCCGGCCGCGCCTTCGCCATTGCCGCCGGCTTCCCCGCGCAATTTCACGCCGCGCCCGACATCGAGGTTGATGATCGCCTTGGCGCCGGAATCACCGCTTTGCTGCAATTCGAGATAGGTGCGCTCGTTGAGATATTTGCCGGCGGAAACGCGGGCTTGTCCTTCGGAATCCGTCGAGATGTCGAGATCGTCGACGCCGAGATTGCTTCTGAGCTTATCGAACAACGAGGTGGAGCGTCCGCCGGCCAGCTGCGCTGCGGCATCCGCCAGCCGTGCGATCTGCAAAGCCGACAGTTTCGACATGGACTGGCCAAAGATCAGCTGCGCCATGACTTCATCCTGCGGCAGGGCCGGGGAGGAGGAGAAGGCAAAAGTCGGATCGTTGGCATTGCCGGAAACCGACACGGTGATCGTCGTCGAACCGGCGGTCGAGTCCGCCTTCATATCCAGAACCGGGACGAGGCCGCCACCGAAGGAGATATTGCCGGTGGTGAAATCAAGCCGGCGGGTCAGAATTTCCAGCCGGCCGCGACGCATTTCGAAACCGCCTGAAATAACCGGAGCGGCTGCCGTGCCGCGTATCGTCAGGTTGCCTGTCAGTTCCGCGTCGATACCGCGACCGCGCACGAAGATGCCGGTTGGCGCATTCACCTGTAGATCGAGATTGATGGTGGAAGAACTGCCGTTGCCGCCCTGATCCGCGCCCAGCGCCTTTACCTGCGCACGCACCTGCGGTGGGGCGTTCTTGTGCTTGACATTGATTTCCGCCAGCGAGGCCGGAAGCTTCTCCGGAATGGTGATGGCGCTTCTGTCCAGCGTCAGCTTGCCACCCAGCACGGGCGAATTCAGAAGCGGGCCTTTCAGCGTCAGCGTGCCGCTGACGATTGTCGTCACCAGCGTGCCGTCATTGTAACCGGCGCGGTCCAGCGTGATGGTGATATCGGCTGGAAAGCCCGAACCGCCGGTTATACCGATACTGCCGGTTCCCGAGATGGTGCCGCCGCCCGCAAGCTTGCCCGTCAGCCGGGAGATGACGGCGCGATCACGATCGAAGGTGATCGTTGCTGCAAGCCCGTTCACCGTCAGGTTCCGGCGCACATCGGTCAGGCGCGTGCCATCGGTGGTGATGCTGCCGGTCACGACAGGTGCGGAAGCGCTGCCGGAAATCTTTACATCGATGGCGGCGGTGCCGTCCACATCGAGGCCCTGTGCTGCGGTTTGTGCCGCAACGGCGGAGAAGGGCAGCCTGCCGGAAAAGGCCATCGAAAGCGGACGGTTGCCGGCAATGCCGAGCGAGCCGCCGCCCGAAAGCGACATGCCGCCCTGGCCGGTGACGTTCGTATCGATCTGAAGCGTGCCGCCGGCAAAACGGCCGTTTGCCTTGATGCCGAGTGCTGCAAGCCCCGCTGCGCGCGTCTGCGCAACCTCGGCATTCGTCCAGTCCAGGATATAATCGACCGCCGGATCGGAAGCCGCGCCCTTGGCTGTGACCGTGCCGGAAATGCTGCCAGCCGCATCCAGCCCGCTGGCGAAGGCGTTTGCCAGGCTGGCAGGAAGCGAGCGGATATCGGCCTTTATGTCGAGCGTCGACCCCGCCGTGCCGTTGACCTCGACGCGCCCGTCGCCGGTGATGATGGCGAGCCCGGAGATGCGGGCCGTGCCGTTCTCGATTGCAATGGTGCTCGGCTTTTCAAGCCGCACCGGAATGCCTTTGGGGGCGGCGGAAAAGGTGTCGATACGCACCGTCATGGGCGAGCCGCCGGTATCGGCGCTGCCTTTTGCCACCAGCGGCGCATTGTCGTAGCGGGCGTTGACATCGAAGTTGGTCGTCGTGCCTGAATGGCCAATCGTGGCATTCAGGCCGGAAATGGCGGCGGCGCCGGCATTGATGCTGTCGGCACTGACCTTGCCGTTGATGGCGAGCGCCTGAAGGTCGTCGATGGAGATATCGGCGGCCAGCTTCGAAATCGTCGTTGTGCCCTGGCGGATGCTGCCGCCATTCGCCTTTATCGTTGCGGCAATCCGGCCGTTCTCGTTACTGAGGACGATGTCGCCGGCAATGTCGCCATCGGCCTGTTGCGCGGCAAGTGCCGCCAAGAGGGCCAGGTCGGGGAAATTGAAGGAGAGATTGCCTGAAGGCAGGAATTGCTGCGAGAATTGCAGCTTGCCGTTCAGGATGTTGCGGCCCACCGCCACATGCAGCTCGGGTATTGCCGTGCCGTTTTCTGTCTGCACCACATTGGCGGTGGCGTCGATCTTCTGCCGGTCGAGACTGCCGCTGGCGGTCAGTTTTGCCTGCGGTGCGGCCGGATCGGCCTTGCCTGCGGCATTGACCTTCAGCGCCTCCAGTTTTCGTCCGGCAAGGGTCGCACTTTCGGAACTCAAGGTGACATTGAAATCGGGTGCGGCAAGCGCGCCGGTGGCTTCGATTGCAAAATCGGCAACGCCTTTCGCTTGCGGCGTCAGTTTTTCGAGGGCGGGAAACTTGCCCGTCAGGCTCGCGCTCAACGCATCGTTTTCGAGGCTGACATCCCCGGCCGCTTCGAGCGTTCCGGATTTGACCACGAGGTTCTGAACACTGGTGCGCCCGCCGATGACAAGGTCGATATCGCCCTGCAAAGCGATGGTGGTGTCGAATTTTTCCGCCAAAGCGGGCGGCAGGGTGGCGGGCAGCGCAAAGAGCTGCACGCTGGATGTCAGGCGATTATTGGCAAGGTCGAAACTGCCGTTCAGCGTTCCGCCGACACTGGCGCTCTCCAGTGTCGCACCGTCAAAGCCGATGGCGGAAGAGCTGAGGCTGAGCGGTGCCTTGATGGTGACCGGCGCACGCACCAGCCGGTCGATGTCAGGGCTGACGAAGGACGATTGTGCCACGGAGAGGACAGTGTCGATGGTGCCGCTGCGATTGGCGATGTTGAGATTGCCGCTTCTGGCCGTCAGCTTGATGTCGTCAAGCCTGCCTTGCGGCAGGGCAAGGCTGCGCAACGATGCCGTGGTGTTGAGATGGGCGGCATCGGCGTTGCCCTTCAGGGAAAGATCGAGGCCGTTGATGAGAGCCTGAACCTCGCCATTGTTCAGCGGCCAGCGGAAATCCACCGGACCAGCCGTGCCGATAAGGTTTGCACTAAGATCGTTCTCTCCATTCGGATCGACGGTGCCGGAGGCGGTCAGCAGCAACGTGCCGGTCTCCAGCGTGCTGCTGCCGATTTCGATGCGGCCCTGCGGCGACAGCGTGGCATTTGCGTCGAGCTTGGTTTCGCCGGCAAAAAGCTGGCGGAAAGCGGGGGGCAGCAGCAGATCGGGCTGGCCGCCGCCTGCGACTTCGATACGGCGCGTGCCGTCATCGCCAAGAAGATGGTGGCCGGTGACGTTGAGCACGGGGTTGCCGGCGACAGTGCCGCGCAGGGTACCGGTCCAGTCGGAAAGCGGTCCTTCGCCGTTGACGTCGATCGCCACTGATGGGGTGCCGGGAAGCGAAAGCAGCGTCGCCAGAAGCCCGCCCTCGGGCTCCTTCATCTCCGCTTTCAGCTTCAGGACATTTTCATTCGGCAGAAACGCAATGTCGGCATTGATGGCAGCGTCCGCCGCATTCTGCCGGTGGGCGGTGAGCGATAGTCTGATATCGTCCTGCGCGGCCTTGAGATTGCCCTCGGCGGTCAGTTCGAAGACGCGGCCAAGAACAGACTGTCCAAGGCTGATGTCGGGAAAATTGAAATTGTCGATACCGATTTCAATCGGCAGGGAGGAACTGCTTGAGCTTTTGCTCGATGGTTGCTCGGCGGGAAGCGGTTTGCGCTCGACATCGATCGAGCCGGCCGACACCCGGTCGGCATGGAAGGTTCCGGCAAGAAGCGACAGCGGCGACCAGTCGACGGCGATCTCGTTTACGCGGGCGTAAGGTCCCTGCCGGTCCGAAAGGGTGACATTGTCGAGCCGCAGGCGACCGGTCAAAAGACCGCTGGGTGGCGAGATTTCGATTGTCTGGTCGGGCGTGGAAACGAGCGATGAAATCTGCTTTGCGGCAATTTTTGCGCCCATCGGCGTCATCCCGACGAACAGAACCGCAAGCAACACCAGCACCACACCGCAAAGAGCAGCGTAGCCCAGCCATTTCAGCAATCGAATCAACGTTCTCATCAAGCGTAATCTACACTCTGTTGCTAGGGTGTTCGATGGCGGCGTTTAAAAAGACTGGCCGATGCCAGCATAAATGCCGAAATTGTTGCCACCGTCATATTTGTCAAGCGGCATGGCGACATCAAGACGCAGAGGCCCGAAGGGCGTCGCGTAACGCAAACCGATACCGGCGCCAGCCCGGATATCGGAGAAATCAGGGGTCATGCTGTCTGATACCACGCCCGCATCGATGAAAGGCACGATGCCGATCGTATCGGTGACCTTGATACGGGCTTCGACAGAGCCGACGACGTAGGAACGGCCGCCGGTTGCGTCGCCGGCCGCATTATAGGGCGATATTTCCTGATAGCTGTAGCCGCGCACCGATCCGCCGCCGCCGGCAAAAAAGCGCCGGGTGGTCGGTATGTCCTGCAGGTTGCTGCCGCCGACGAGCACGCCGCCGGAAAGCTTTCCAGCCATGATCAGGCGGTCTTCGGCGCCAAGCCCCCTATAGCCCGAAATCGAACCCTCAAAGGAGGAAAAGAACGTGCCGTTCAGCGCTTCATAGCTGGGCTTGGCTGCTACCGACGCACGAAAGCCTTCGGTGGGGTTGAGCTTGTCGTCGCGCGTATCGCGCACGAATTCCAGCGGTATGGAGGTGGTCAGATATTCATTCTTGCCGAATGCGTCGTCGGTATCGGCCCATTGCACCTCGAGACCGGCGGCGGCGGTGTCGGTGTCATTCAGCTCATAACTGAAACCGGCCGCTCCCGTCAGCGTCTTCGCCTCATAGGTATCTGGATGCTCGGTCTTGGCAATCAGGCTGGTCTTGAATGTGGTGCGTGGATTGAACATGCCGGGCTTGGTGAAGGTGATGCCCGCCGAATAATCCATGCCTTCGACGCTCGATGCTTCGGCGATGCGCGAGACAGAGCCTTCGATCCGCAGCGATTCCGCCTGCCCGAACAGGTTCCTGTGGCCCCAATACCCCTGGAGGCCGATGCCTTCCGTGGTGGAATATTGGGCGCCGACGCCGAAATAACGGTGTTTACCTTCCGACACCTCGATGGTGAGCGGAATGGAGCCATCGCGTGACAGCGTTCCCGCTTCCTTGATCGTCAGGCTGGAAAACACGCCGAGCTGGCGCAGCCTGTCTGCGGCCTTGCGCAGTTTTTCCGGGGAGTAGGGTTCGCCGCCATTGAGGCGCGAATAACGGCGAATGAAGTCGCCGTCGACGGTTTTCTCACCGGTGACGGTGACCGCACCGAGGGGGGCAACGGGTCCGCCTTCGGCCGCCATGGTAATGTCGACGGTGTTCGTCGCGTGGTTGGCGACCGCCTCGCGTTTCGTCAGCCTGGCAAGCGGGCGGCCTTCGGCCTTCAGGTCGTCGATCAGCTTGTTGCCGGCGCGGATGATCGCAAGGGAGCCAGCGTCGCCGCCGGTGGTCAGGCCATATTGCTCGAGGTTGCGGCCCGCCACATCGCCTTCGAGCCTGATATTGCCGAGCGTGAAGACCGGGCCGGGCGTGACCGTGATGACCACGGGCACCGGCGCAGAATGATCGAACACCGGATTGGGCGGCAGATCGTCCACATCCTTGCCAGCAACTGTGACCTTGACGATGCCGCCATAGCGGGCGTTTTCGTAAAGGGCTGCGACCAGCCTGTCCCTGTCATCGCGCGCCTTGATGAGGAGGCCGAGATTGCCGGAGGCTGGTTTGTCCTTGTCTGCCAGAAGAAGCGAGCTGTTTTCAAGGCTGCCTTTGAGGGATTTGTCGGCATCGCCGGCATTCAGGGTCACGGCATATTTGACCGGATTGATGACCTCGACCTCCGGTTCTTCCGAACCCCACAGGCGCACGCCAAACAGCTTGAAGGCAAAAGCGTCACGGGTAAACGCCGGGTACAGGGCGAACGTCAGGGCAACCGCAAGCGCGGTGCCAGCTTTCCGATACGCAATACCTGTCTTCGGGTTAGTCCGTGTTCTTCGCATAAGCTGCTTTATGGTTGAGCATTTATTATGGCTCTCACCCGTTTCCTGTCCGTTAACAGTGCAGTTTAATCATAAATAAACGGCTTTGAGGACCCTTGGGCCTATGTTTTGCTCGCCGCAACGCAAAAAGCCCCGGATGACCGGGGCTTCTGTGCAACGGTATCTCGTGCAGCTATTAACGGCAACGCGCCGTGTAACGCTGACCGTACTGGTCGCGATAATAGCAATAGCCCGGCTCGGATGCATTGCCGATCAATGCGCCGCCAACGCCGCCGATTGCCGCACCCACTGCCGCGCCACGAACGTTGCCCGTGATAGCGCCGCCAAGGACCGCACCGGAAACGGCACCGATCGAAGCACCCTTTTCAGTCTGCGTGCAGCTTGCAAGCGACAGGCCGACCAGCGCAAATATGATTGCCTTTTTCATGAAACTCTCTCCAACGTTACAATGAGCTCTTCGGCTCGGTAGGCGTCCCATATTTATCTGCGGCGACTGCTACCTCCGACCGCCACAGATAACTAACAATTCGATACCGTTTAGGGAAGCCTCCTCTTTCAGGCGTTCTTCCGCGCGTAAATCGATTGCGTCCCAAACAACGGCGCGGTTCGAAAAAGGTTCCAAGTTTTTGGGTTTTTTGATGTGAATCAATTTTGCACTTTTCATCAGCGTCTATAAACGGTTTATTGGAATGGTTCAAAACAACGGCGAATTGACGCAGACGTGGTTAAAGCAGCTCGCAAGGGTTGACGGTCCCGGTGTCGAGGCAGAAAACGATCTGGTCAATTCTGGAGCATGGCATGGACTTCGAGGCATTTTTTACGACGGAACTGCAGAGCCTGCATTCTGAGGGCCGTTATCGCGTTTTTGCGGATATCGAACGCCAGCAGGGCAATTTTCCCCGCGCGACACGGTACAACGCCAATGGCGAGCGCAAGGACGTAACCGTCTGGTGTTCCAACGACTATCTCGGCATGGGCCAGAACCCGAAAGTCATCGAAGCCATGAAGGCCGCCATCGATCACTGTGGCGCGGGTGCGGGAGGCACCCGGAACATTTCTGGCACCAACCATCATCACGTCCTGCTCGAGCGGGAACTCGCCGACCTTCACGGCAAGGAATCGGCGCTGATCTTCACGTCGGGTTACGTTTCCAACTGGGCCACACTCGGCACGCTTGGCCAGAAAATTCCGGGCCTCATCATTTTCTCCGATGCGCTGAACCATGCCTCGATGATCGAAGGCATCCGTTACGGCCGTTGCGAGCGGGTGATCTGGAAACACAATGATCTCGAAGATCTCGAGGCAAAGCTGAAGGCTGCCGATCCGGGCGCGCCGAAGCTCATCGCCTTTGAATCCGTCTATTCGATGGATGGCGATATCGCGCCGATCAAGGAAATCTGCGATCTCGCCGATCGTTATGGCGCCATGACCTATCTCGACGAGGTCCACGCCGTCGGCATGTACGGCCCGCGCGGCGGCGGCATTGCCGAACGCGAAGGCCTGATGGATCGCCTGACGATTATCGAAGGAACGCTAGGCAAGGCCTTCGGCGTGATGGGCGGGTATATTGCTGGCTCCACGGCGGTCTGCGATTTCATCCGCTCTTTCGCGTCCGGCTTCATCTTCACGACGGCCCTGCCGCCGTCGCTTGCCGCAGGCGCAATCGCCTCCATCCAGCATCTGAAGGCAAGCCCCTTCGAGCGCGCGCGCCATCAGGACCGGGTGCGCAAGCTGCGCGGCCTGCTGGATTCGCGCGGCATTCCGCATATGGACAATCCGAGCCACATCGTGCCGGTGATGGTCGGCGATGCCGCCAAGTGTAAATGGATTTCGGACATCCTGCTCGACAATCACGGCGTCTACGTGCAGCCGATCAATTATCCGACCGTGCCGCGCAAGACCGAGCGTCTGCGCATCACCCCGACACCGCTGCATACCGATGCCGACATCGAGCAGCTGGTCGGTGCTTTGCATCAGCTCTGGTCGCATTGCGCGCTGGCGCGGGCGGTGGCATAAGGCCACAGTTCAAATAAGAAAAGACGGGGCCGCGTTTACGCGGCCTTTTCTTTGGCGGCGATGAGTTCGCGCGCATGGCCCCGGGCTTCCTCATCCGCCGCGAAGACATCCTCGATCGTCTCGGCTGATCGGCCGTCATGCATGCGGTCCATCACCGTTTCGACGATCTCGGCCATATCGAGAAAGCCGATGCCGCCCTCGACGAAGGCATGAAAGGCTGTTTCCTCGGCTGCATTCAAGGCCGCGCCTTGCAGGCCGCCGCGCTCCAGCGCCGTGCGCGCCAGCCTAAGTGCAGGGAACCGGGCTTCATCCGGTGCCTCGAAATCGAGCCGGGCGAGTTTTGCGAAATCAAGCCGCTCGACATTGAGATTGCCGCGCTGGGGGTAGGTGAGCGCATAGGAAATTGCGGTGCGCATGTCGGGAGAGCCGAGCTGGGCGAGATAGGAGCCGTCGCTGTAACCGACCATCGAGTGGACGATCGACTGCGGGTGGACGATCACCTCCACCTGATCGGGCCTCAGATCGAAGAGATATTTCGCCTCGATCATTTCCAGGCCCTTGTTGAACATCGACGCGCTGCCGATCGATACCTTCAATCCCATGGACCAGTTGGGATGGGCGCGGGCGATATCCGCCGTGACGTTGGCCATCTCGTCGCGCGACCAGGTGCGGAAGGGTCCGCCGGATGCGGTGAGTACGATGCGTTCCACCGCCTGTTTGTGATCTCCCGTCAGGCACTGAAAAATGGCGCTATGCTCGCTGTCGACCGGGATCAGCCTGCCGCCGCCCTGTTTGACCGTGCGAAGAAAAACATCGCCTGCCGAAACGAGGCATTCCTTGTTGGCAAGTGCTATATCGGCGCCGCGCCGCGCGGCTGTCAGTGTTGGCGCAAGGCCGGGGGTCCCGGCAATCGCCGCCATCACCCAGCCGGCCTCCATCAAGGCTGCTTCTTCGAGGCCTGATTTGCCGGATGCGACCTTGATGCCGGTGCCGGCAAGGGCAGATTTCAGCGCCTCGTATTTGTCATCCTCGGCGGTGACCGCAAGCTGTGCGCCAAATTCCCGAGCCTGTTCCGCCAGAAGATCGATGTTGCCCGCGCCGGTCAGAGCCATGATCTCGAATTTGCCGCGACCGCCCAGCTGACGCACGACATCCAGCGTGTTCGTGCCGATAGAACCCGTCGAACCCAATATCGTCAGCTTGCGCGGCATGTCACTGGTATTTGTCATCTTCCGTCCGTCGGTCGTTTCCGGTTCGCCCGAAACCGCTGCACGGTTCAGGGCGACATGCATTAGGCTCTACTCGCGAAAACCCGCCATAACAAGGACACAGCCAGGCTATTGTTTTTGTGGACGGCAAAGCCATATGCAAGAAAAACGGTAAGAGGATATTGATGCGACGGTTTCTGGTTTCCAGCGGATGGATTTTTGCGGCAAGCCTTGTGCTGGTTCTGGTCTTTATTCCTTTCGACCCACGCCTTTCGGAGCATGCCCAGGCCCTGCCCGGAACGATCGTTTCCTTCAATCGCTCCATTACCGATTTCGGAACGTTCCGCTGGATGCTTTATTCCACCGGCGCTCTCACCATACTCGCCTATGTCGGCGCGCGGGTCTTGCAGGCGCGGACCTATGCGGGACGGCTGAGAACGGCATGGCGGCTGCTCGCCTATTTCTTCCTGACGATAGGCACGGCCAGCATATTGGTCCACACGCTGAAATTCCTGATCGGGCGGGCGCGGCCAGAGCTTTTTGTGGAACTGGGCGCCTACAGCCTCACGCCTTTTACCGGCGACAATCTCTATGAGAGCTTCCCCTCCGGCCATTCGACGGCCGCCGGGGCATTTTTCGGCGTCTTCGCCATGCTGATGCCGCGTTTCCGCTGGGCGTTCCTGCTGCTTGCTCTCGCCATCGGTGTTTCGCGCGTCATCGTTGGCGCGCATTATCCAAGCGATGTCGCCGCCGGGCTGTTGCTTGGCATGTGGACTGCCATGGCCTTCGCCTTTATCTTCGCCCGGTCCGAAATGCTTTTCCGTTTCGACACGCATGGTTGGCCGCAGCCGAAAAATGCAACCCTTCCGGCGGCGGATGCACGATAGAGGCCTTTAAAGGGACGGAAACGGGGGACGGTGATGCAAGAAACGAAAGTCGCAGCGGACACTGGCGGCAGGGCCGTTCAGCACATCCGCACGTCCGTTGTCGTGGCAGGTGGCGGGCCGGCCGGTCTGATGCTCGGCCTTTTGCTTGCCCGCAGCGGTGTCGACGTGGCGGTGGTCGAGAAACACGGCGATTTTCTGCGTGATTTTCGCGGCGACACCATCCACCCTTCCACGCTTGAACTGATGGAGCAGCTGGGTTTCGTCGAGGAGTTCCTCAGCCTGCCGCATACCCGCGCGCCAAGGCTGAACGCGGTTATCGGCGGCGAGCGCATCACGATTGCCGATTTTTCGCGGCTGCCGGTCCATAATCGTTTCATTGCTTTTATGCCGCAATGGGATTTTCTCAATTTCATCGTCGGCAAGGCCGGGCAATATGAGAATTTCCGGCTGCTGATGAATGCGCCGGTGACCGGCCTGATCGAGCGCGACGGGCGTGTCGACGGTCTCATTGTCAACACGCCTGAAGGCGCAATCGAGATCGCTGCCGAGCTGGTGGTGGGCGCTGACGGCCGCAACTCCATCGTCCGCGAGGCGGCGGGGCTTGAAGTGCAGCGCTTCGGCATACCGACCGAGGTGCTGTGGATGCGCCTTTCCAAGCAGCCGGGTGATCCTGACGACACCATGGGCCATGCGGGCTCGCGGCAGGGTTTCGTGATGATCAACCGCGGCGATTACTGGCAATGCGGTTATGTGGTGCGCAAGGGCTTTTTCGCCGACATGAAGATCGAGGGTCTTGAGGCCTTCAGGGACAGGGTTGCGGAAATCTGCCCGTTCCCGCGCGCGCGGCTCGACGAGATTACCAGCTGGGATGACGTGCATCTCCTCACCGTTCGTATCGACAGGTTGAAGCGCTGGTGGAAACCCGGCCTGATCTGCATTGGCGACGCTGCCCATGCCATGTCGCCCGTCGGCGGCGTCGGCATCAATCTGGCCATTCAGGATGCGGTTGCTGCGGCCAATGTGCTGGTGCCGGTATTCACGTCCGGCCGGGCCATTGCCGATGACGATCTTGCCGCAATCGAGAAACGCCGATCCTTCCCAACCAAGGCCACGCAGTTTTTGCAGCGGATGATGCGTGTCGGTCGCAAGAAGGAGCAGACGGATAAGGCGGAAAAGGCGGAAAAGCCGAAAGGCCCGCCTGCCTTTGTGCGGGCGATCATGCGATTTCCGCTTTTTGCCCATCTGACCGGCCGGCTGGTGGGGTTGGGCTTTCGTCGGGAAAAGATAGAGACGGTGTGATGCTGCTTAGAGCATTTCCAGTAAAGCGCGTAGCGGTTTTACATCAATAAAATGCGTAAAAACAAAGAGTTATAGAACGTAAAACGATTCCGCTTAAACAGGACGTGCTCTAAACCGCGCTCACGATTTCCTTGGCATATTTCAGCCCGATAACGGCGGAACCGATCAGACCCGGTTCGATCCGGCAAATGGCAGGCACGACGAGCGGTCTGTCGAAGCGCCGGAGAATGCGGCTCCTGACGGCCTCGTCCAGCGCGGCCAGAAGTTCCCTTGAATTCGAAAGCCCGCCGCCGACCGGCACGATGGTCGCGCCGGTGACATTGATCACCATCGCCAGCGGCGAGGCAAGGATATCGATGAGAACATCGATTGTTCTTGCGGCTTGCGCATCACCCGCCTGCCAGGCGGCGATAATATCCTCACTGGTCATATCCTGGCCGTGAAGGTGCAGATGCAGCTTTTCCATGCCGCGCGCGCTGCCGATCGCGTCGATGCAGCCGGTGAGGCCGCAACCGCATTCGAAGCGCGGCAGCGAGACCGGCGGATTGCCGGCCAATGTCGCGGCCACCGGGCCGTGGCCCCATTCGCCGGCAAAACCGCCGTCGCTGTTGATGAGCTTGCCGTCGATCACCAGCCCGCCGCCGACACCCGTTCCAAGGATGACGCCGAAGACCACGCGGTGGCCCTTTCCGGAGCCGATTTCGGATTCGGCGATCACGAAGCAGTCCGCGTCGTTCGACACGATGACAGGAAGCTTCAGGGCTTTTTCCAGATCGTCTTTTAGTGTTCTGCGGTGAATGCTCGGAATATTGGCGACAGTCGCCTTTCCTGTATCAAGATCGATGACGCCCGCAATCGACAGCGACACACATTCGGGTGTGCCGCCGCTATTGTCGATGACGGATTTCAGACCGGCGGCGAAGTCTTCAAAACTGGTTTTGGGCGTTGGTATGCGCGGTACGGGGCGAATATCGTCCGGGGCATGGGCAATAGCGCCCTTGATGGTCGTTCCGCCGATATCGAAACAAACGATCATGGTTCAGACTCCGGAATATGTGGCGTCGTAGATTTTTTCTCCGCCGATCCATGTCGAATGCATCTGGAGGTCTGGTGTCAGCAGCACGAAATCCGCATCGAAACCGGGCAGGAGTTTTCCCTTGCCGGAGGCGCCGATCGCCTCTGCCGGATAGGTCGATGCCATTCTCATGGCTTCTTCCAGCGGCATTTCCATCTTTTCATGCATGAAGCGGATGCAGGAGAGCATGTCGATATCCGCTCCCGCCAGCGTGCCGTCGGCCAGCGTCAGCCGTCCGCCGTTGCGATAGACGCGCCGGCCGTTCAGCTCGAAACCGTCATCATCGGTGCCGATGGTGGACATGGCGTCGGTGACGAGGAAGATGTGGGCAGGACCGCGCTTGGCGCGCAGTGCGATGCCGATTGCGGCCGGATCGACATGGAAACCATCGGCGATAAGCCCGCAATGCAACTTGCCGTTCGAAAGTGCTGCCCCGACCAGTCCCGGTTCGCGGTGGCCAAGCGGGCTCATGGCATTAAAGAGATGCGTCACCATCGATGCGCCAGCATCAGCATAGGCTGTCGCCACATCGAGGCCCGTGTCGGTATGGCCGAGGCTGACGATTATGCCGGCGTCGCTGAGTGCGGCCACCTGCTCGACGGTCACATTTTCCGGGGCAATGGTCGTCAGCACGAAGGGCAGCTCCGCCTTGCAGCGGGTCAGCACTGCGAGGTCATCTGTCTCCATCTTGCGGATCAGCGCCGGATCATGCGTGCCCTTGCGGGCGACGGAAAGATGTGGCCCCTCGAAATGCAGGCCGAGGAAACCGGGCACCTTCTCCTTACCGGCGGCAACGCCCGCTTGCGCTGCCCTGGAGATCACGTCCGGCCGGTCGGTGATGAGCGTGACCATCAATGCCGTCGTGCCGAACTGGGCGTGAGCGGAACAGATGCGGGCAATGCCTTCCACATCCGGCTGGTTGTTGAACATGACCCCGCCGCCGCCATTGACCTGAAGGTCGATGAAGCCCGGCGCGATCAATAGTCCATCTGCATCGATCGCTTTGGCATCGGCGGGCACGCTGTCCAGGACAGCGGCAACATGCCCGTCACGGATCAGAAGCACCTTGTCCTCGTGCCATGCGGCGCCATCGAAAATGCGGGCGCCGATAAATGCCTTTATGCCGCTCATTGGGTTTCAGTCACCTTCTTCAATGCAACCGGCGCATCCGGGTTGAAGCCGCGTGCGCGCGACAATTGCTCGATGAAGCCGTAAAACGGCGCGATCAGCAACAGGGCATCGGTCAAGGGGTGGTTGGTTTCCACGAAGGGCAGGGGCTTGGCCGGGCTGCCCTTGGCGGATGTGACGAAAACATTGGCGCCCTTATGGGCAAGGCTTGCGGCAATCTCGGTAACGGAGGTCTCGGCACGGTCGCGCGCGGCAAAGGCGATGACGGGAAATTTCGGCGCGACGAGCGAGACCGGGCCATGCATGACTTCCGCCGACGAATAGGCTTCCGCATGCAGTTCGCAGGTTTCTTTGCACTTCAGCGCGGCTTCTGCGGCGATGGCAAGGGCCGGGCCACGGCCCAGCATATAGAGTGAGTCCTCACCCTTCACCGCCTCGCCGATATGGCTCCAGTCGAGCGCGATCGCCTTGGCGAAGTTTTGCGGCAGGGTGCTGACGGCCTTGGCGAGCAGGCTGTCTTCCGTCCATTCGGCAAGGATGGCCAGACCGGCGACGATGGAGTTGACGAAGGACTTGGTGGCCGCAACCGCCTTTTCCGGCCCCGCCTGGATGTCGATCGCGTGATTGGCTGCGTCTCCGAGGGGGGAGGGCAGGGTGTTCACGAGGGAGAAGGTGAGCGCTCCGCCCTTGCGGGCGCTTTCCGCCAGGGCAACGATATCGGGGCTTTTGCCCGATTGCGATACGGCGAAGGCCGCCGCCCGTTCCAGCCGCAGTTTCGTCTGGTAGATCGAGGCGAGCGAGGGGCCGAGCGAGGCGACGGGAAGCCCTGTCTGCAACTCGATTGCATATTTCAGGAAATGCGCGGCGTGATCGGACGATCCGCGCGCAATGGTGACGATAACGGCCGGGTCACGGGCTTTCAGCGTGTCTCCGGCCTGTCGGAAGTCGGCACTGGCATTGTCCAGCAGACGGGCGACGGCATCGGGAATCTCGTTGATTTCCTGGCGCATCAGGGTTGTCATCGTTTTCATGTCCTTGGTCGATGTGTTTCAGTCGGAGGTCATTGTCAGTTCGGCGACGAGATCGTAGGCGTCGCTGCGATAAAGGGCGCGCGATATTTCCATGAGGCGCCCGCTTTCCAGATACGCCATGCGCTGAACGGAAAGTGCCGCAGACCCTGGCGGAACGCCAAGCAGCAGTGTCTCCTCATCCGTGAGGTTGCGGGCGGAGATACGCTGAATGGCGCGGACGGGGCGAATATCGTTTTTCTCAAGCTCCTGATAAAGCGAGTTTTCCACCAGTTGCGGGTCCGGCAGAAGATCGCCCGGCAGGCTCGTGACTTCGAGCGCGATCGGCTGGTCGTTGGCAAGGCGCAGTCGCGTCAACCGGGCAACCATGGCGGATTGGGAAAGGCCGAGAGCCATCATCTCGTCACCGGTCGGATAAAACAGGCCTCTTTCGAGCCAGCGCGTGCTCGCCACCATTCCCCGGCGGCGCATGTCCTCGGTAAACGAGGTCAGCTTGGTCAGGGGCTGCTGCATACGGGTGATGGGTTTGACGACGAAGGTGCCGGAACCATGCCGGCGGACGAGGAGACCGTCGCGAACCAGATCATCCACCGCCTTGCGCACCGTGACGCGGCTGACGCAGGCGCTTTCGGCAATGTCGCGCTCGGGCGGCAAGGCATCGCCATGTTTCAGGCGACCGCCATTGATGGCGTCTTCAATCGTCTGACGCAATTTCAGGTAAAGCGGGCCGCCGCCTCCCGATTGCAGGTCGTCCAGATTAAGCGCTGCCCCGTTCATCCGTAACCTCTGTGACAATCGATGTGGCGAATTCCGGCTATACCATATGTGCCACAATCAGCAATACCAAAATAGAACCATTAACGAATTTGTACGATTAATCGGTGGTTTTTTCGATTATATGCTAAATAATCAGGCCAATTGCTTGAAATTTCCGCATTAACCAAAAAATATTTCCGACAATGGGAATTGCTATAGACGATTGGCATTTTTTTGGTATTGTTTTTGTATCGGTGGCTGGCGGTGCGCTGTCTTGTGCCTGTCTCCGCTGGGGAAATCGGTCTCCGATCCCGGACAGGATTCGCGAAATCGAATTTAACTTGACCGTTATGAAAATTAATTTCATCGTGGCGGACAATTATCGCAGATATCGGACGACCAACACAGAAATGGTTGCTTCTGCGAAAATGAATTACGAGTGAACAGGGAACAAAGTTCATGAAGGTGGGAATTATCGGACTCGGATTCCGTCTCGGTTATCTGGGCTACGTTTTTCACGAGATCGACAAGGATTTCGAGATCGTCGGTTATGTCGATCCCGCCCCGGCCGGTTTGCCGGGGCTTGAGGAAAAAGGCATTTCGGCCGGCAAGGCCTATGACAGCCCCGAGGCGCTGATCGCCGGCGAGACATTCGACCTTTTGATGATCGGTTCACCGAACCATATGCATCTGGAGCATATCCGCATCGGGCTTGAAGCCGGTTGCACCATTTTCTCTGAAAAACCCATCGTCGTCAGCATCGAGGAAAGCCTCGAACTCGCCCGGCTGCTTAACAAGCATGGTCATGAGCGGTTGCTCGTCGGTCTGGTCCTGCGTTATTCGCCGCTTTACCGCGATCTGCGCGCCGCGCAGGCCGAAGGCAGACTGGGCGATGTCGTTTCCATCGAGGCTTCGGAACATATTCCGCCCTATCACGGCGCATTCTTCATGCGCGACTGGCGGCGTTACGAGAATTACTCCGGCTCCTTCATGCTGGAAAAATGCTGCCACGATCTCGATCTTTATAATGGTGTTGTTGGTGCGCGTCCGCGCTTCGTGTCGAGTTTTGGCGGGCGCAAGAGCTTCACGCCTGCAAACGCTCCACAAAATGACGGCATCAACGACATGGAAGTCTACCATCGCAAGCCGAGCGGCTGGATGGGTTCCGACAAGGTTTTCGACAGCGACGGCGACATCATCGATTATCAGACGGCGATCGTCGAATATGAGAACGGCGCGTCGCTTGCCTTCCATACCAATCTCAACGTTCCCGACGATTTCCGCCGTTTCTGCGTCATCGGCGCCAAGGGCATGGCGGAGGGCGATTTCGTGCGCGGCTTCCTCAACGTGCACAATGCCCGCACCAACGAAAAGACCGTTGCCAAGACCTATTCGGCGGCCACCACACTTTCCCAGCATTACGGTGCCGACGAGCAGATGGCCGAGGATGTGATTGCCCATGTCGTCAAGGGTGCGCCGTTGCCTGTCTCCGCGCTCGACGCGATCGAGGCCGGCATTCTGGCGCTTGCGATGGACGAGGCGCGCCACGGCCGCAAAGTCGTCGATCTGAAGCCGGTCTGGGAAGACTATGATCTTGCACTTTACGGGCAGCCGAAAGCGCTTGCCGTTAAATCGGCTTAAGGGGGCGGGTTGATGGACGCAAAACGCGGCGCAATCATCTTTGCCTGGCTTCTTCTGGTGCCGGCACTTCTTTATGTCACTCTCGTCGTTGCTTATCCTCTCGTTGATACGTTCATTCTGTCCTTCACGGATGCGTCGCTGAAAAAGACGACGAACTGGGTGGGCTTCATAAATTACGAGAAGATTTTCAACGAAACCTTTGCCGGGGTCATCACGCGGACCTTTATCTGGACGTTCTTTTCCGTCTCGATAAAGATGATCATCGGCACATTTGGTGCAGTCCTGCTAAACTCGGCCGTTCCCGGCCGGACGCTGTTTCGCATCCTGACGATGCCGCCGTGGATCGTGCCGATGGCTATCGGCATCTTCATGTGGGGCTGGATGTATAACGGCCAGTTCGGCATGATTTCCGGCGTGTTGCAGAACCTCGGTCTGGTGGACGGTCCGGTTGCGTTCCTCGCCTATGGCAGTACCGCTTTCTGGGCCACCATCATTACCGATGTGTGGATCGGCGTGCCGATGGTGACGCTTTATCTGCTGGCAGCGATACAGTCGGTTCCGCAGGATCTCTATGAGGCGGCATGGACTGATGGCGCCAGCCGCGCCTATCGTTTCCGCCGCATAACGCTGCCGCTGATGATGCCCGCGATGATCACCATGTCCGTCCTGTCGCTTATTTCCACCTTCAATTCTTTCGATATTATCTGGATCCTGACGCGCGGTGGCCCGAACGGCGAAACCACGACGATGATCATCGACACCTATAAGACGGCGATCGGGGCTTACAAATATGGCGAAGGCGCCGCGCGCGCTGTCCTCATCTGCATCTTCCTGTCGATCTTCACCTTCTTCTACTTCCGTATCACTCGCCGTATCTCGCAGGAGGGCAGCCGATGAGCGACAGACATGCGATGATCAACCGTTACAGGTGGTATGAAATCATCGGGATCTATTGCGGTATCGCTGTGTTCCTGACCTTCGTGCTGGCGCCCTTCGTGGAAGGATTTCTGGTTTCGCTGAAGCCGCTCAGCCTGTTGTTTTCCTCGCCTTACAAATTCTGGCCGGAAAACGGTTCCTTCGAGGCCTACCGGACCATGTGGGTCAGTGTTCCCGGCTTTGCGCTCTACATCTTCAATTCGTTCTTCATCGCGGGTTCGATCACCTTGATCGTGCTTGTGCTGGTGATCCCCGCTTCCTATGCGTTTGCAAGGTTCAACTTCAAGGGAGCGGGCCTGTTGCTGGGACTGTTCCTCGCCGTGAAAATGTTCTCCGGCGCCGTCCTGCTCATCCCGCTGTTCCGGCTGATGCGATCGATCGGCGTTCTGAACACCTATTTTGCGATGATTATTCCGGGCGTCGCCTTCATCATTCCCACCGGTATCCTGCTGCTTGTCACCTATATGCGCCGTATACCGCGTGAGCTTGAGGAAGCGGCCTATGTGGACGGGGCGAGCCGGCTTTACACGCTTCGCAGGGTCGTTCTGCCGATCGCGACACCCGGCATTGCCGTTGTGGCAATTTCA
>JAXHOC010000022.1:0-69029 GCA_034519725.1 Agrobacterium sp. | reverse complement strand
CAGTTACGCATTGCTCCGATCGTGTCCGCTCCGAATTCGTGACGCTCATTCGCGAATATGGCTTCGAATATTTCCTCGTCAGCCGGCGGATGACCGGGGACCTTGCGTCCACCGGCCAGATCCTCGCACAACATCTCCCGGACGGCTGGCTCGAGGTCTATCGGGCCAAGAAATATAATCTCGTCGATCCCGTCCGCAAGGTGATCGGCATGGTCCACAAGCCGTTTCAGTGGAAAGAGGCGCTGGAGGGCCTGCCCCGCGCGATGCATCGAAAAAGGGCGAACGTCTTTTTTCACGATGCCGGCCGTCACGGTCTGCAGGGTGGTTATGCCTTTCCGGTGCACGGACGGGCGGGTTTTATCGGCGCGGTGTTTCTTGGCGGCGAAGACCGGCAATTGCCGTCGTTGCAGGTGGAGCTGCTCGATGCGGCCACGCGCGCGGTGTTCTGGCGGCTGCTCGATCTTTCAGGCCAGGCCCATAACCTCGCCAATGCGCCGAATGTTTCCGCTCTTGAGCTGACAAGGCGGGAAATGGAGGTGCTGACGCTGATGGCCGATGGTATGACCTCGAGCGAAATTGGACGCCAGCTATCGATCTCCAATCATACGGTTGACTGGTACATCAATGGAATCCAGCGCCGGTTCAGCGCCAAGAACAGGCAGCACACCGTGGCACTCGCCTTTCGCAACGGCTTGCTGAGTTAGTAACGACAGGACGCTTCTCTCCCGAATTGCTCTTTTCAAGACCGGGTTTTGCTGCTTAATTCCGCAGTGCAGCAGAAATTCTGTTTTGGCGTGTGGGGAGACCGTCTTGAAAATATCGAAAATACTTGTTGCCAACCGATCCGAAATAGCGATCCGCGTTTTCCGGGCTGCGAATGAGCTCGGGATAAAAACCGTCGCCATTTGGGCGGAAGAGGACAAGCTGTCTTTGCACCGCTTCAAGGCGGATGAAAGTTATCAGGTCGGCCGGGGTCCGCATCTCGCCAAGGATATGGGACCGATCGAGAGCTATCTTTCGATTGACGAGGTCATCCGGGTGGCCAAACTTTCCGGCGCGGACGCGATCCACCCCGGTTACGGTCTTTTGTCCGAAAGCCCGGAATTCGTCGAGGCGTGCAACAAGGCGGGCATCACCTTCATCGGCCCGACGCCGGACACGATGCGCCAGCTCGGCAACAAGGTCGCCGCCCGCAATCTGGCGATCTCGGTCGATGTTCCCGTGGTTCCGGCGACCACGCCGCTGCCGGACGATATTGCCGAGGTGGAGCGGCTGGCCGAAGAGATCGGTTATCCCGTGATGCTGAAGGCCTCCTGGGGCGGCGGCGGTCGCGGCATGCGCGCCATCCGCAAAAAGGAGGATCTGGCACGCGAGGTCACCGAGGCCAAGCGCGAGGCGAAGGCCGCTTTCGGCAAGGACGAAGTCTATCTCGAAAAGCTGCTCGAGCGCGCCCGCCACGTCGAAAGCCAGGTTCTGGGCGATACCCACGGCAATGTCGTGCATCTGTTCGAGCGCGATTGTTCGATCCAGCGCCGCAATCAAAAGGTGGTCGAGCGCGCGCCGGCGCCCTATCTCAGCGAAGCGCAGCGTCAGGAACTGGCGGCCTATTCCCTGAAGATCGCGGCTGCGACCAATTATGTCGGCGCCGGCACGGTCGAATATCTGATGGATGTCGATACCGGCAAGTTCTACTTCATCGAGGTCAACCCGCGCATCCAGGTCGAGCATACCGTCACCGAAGTCGTGACCGGCATCGATATCGTCAAGGCGCAGATCCACATTCTGGAAGGGGCTGCGATCGGCACCCCCGAATCCGGCGTGCCGAAACAGGAGGATATTCGCCTCAACGGCCATGCGTTGCAGTGCCGTATCACCACGGAAGACCCCGAGCACAATTTCATTCCCGACTACGGCCGGATCACCGCCTATCGCTCCGCCTCGGGCTTCGGTATTCGTCTGGATGGCGGCACGTCCTATTCCGGCGCGATCATTACCCGCTATTACGACCCGCTGCTCGTGAAAGTCACGGCATGGGCGCCGCAACCGGACGAGGCAATCGCCCGCATGGACCGTGCGCTGCGCGAATTCCGTATCCGCGGCGTGGCGACCAACCTGACCTTCCTCGAAGCCATCATCGGGCACGAGAGTTTCCGCAACAACACCTATACGACCCGCTTCATCGATTCGACGCCGGAGCTGTTCGCGCAGGTCAAGCGTCAGGACCGTGCCACCAAGCTGTTGACCTATCTCGCCGATGTGACGGTGAACGGCCACCCGGAAACCAAGGGCCGCGCCAAGCCGCCGGCAAATGCGGCAAAGCCGGTGGTTCCTTACATCGATGCGCCGACGCCCGATGGGACGAAGCAGCTGCTGGACCGGTTGGGACCGAAGGGTTTTTCCGACTGGATGCGCAATGAAAAACGGGTGCTGGTGACAGATACCTCGATGCGTGACGGCCATCAGTCGCTGCTGGCCACGCGCATGCGCACACATGACATTGCCGGTGTGGCAAGCGTTTATGCCAAGGCCCTGCCGCAGCTTCTGTCGCTGGAGTGCTGGGGCGGTGCCACCTTCGACGTGTCCATGCGCTTCCTCACCGAAGACCCGTGGGAGCGTCTGGCGCTGATCCGCGAAGGCGCGCCGAACCTGCTTCTGCAAATGCTCCTGCGCGGTGCGAATGGCGTCGGTTACAAGAACTATCCCGACAATGTCGTGAAGTACTTTGTCCGCCAGGCCGCGAGAGGCGGTATCGACCTGTTCCGCGTGTTCGACTGCCTCAACTGGGTTGAGAACATGCGCGTCTCGATGGATGCGATCGCCGAGGAGAACAAGCTCTGCGAAGCCGCCATCTGCTACACGGGCGATATCCTCAATTCAGCGCGCCCGAAATACGATCTGAAATATTACACCAACCTTGCCGCCGAGCTGGAACGCGCGGGCGCCAATATCATCGCCGTCAAGGACATGGCCGGCCTGCTGAAGCCGGCCGCCGCCAAGGTCCTGTTCAAGGCGCTGCGGGAGGCGACCGGCCTGCCGATCCATTTCCACACCCATGACACCTCAGGCATTGCGGCCGCCACCGTGCTTGCCGCCGTCGATGCCGGCGTCGATGCGGTGGATGCGGCGATGGATTCGCTTTCGGGCAACACGTCGCAGCCTTGCCTCGGCTCCATCGTCGAGGCGCTGGCGGGGTCGGAGCGTGAAACGGGTCTCGATACCGAATGGATCCGCCGCATTTCCTTCTACTGGGAGTCTGCGCGCAACCAGTATGCGGCTTTCGAAAGCGATCTGCGAGGTCCTGCCTCGGAAGTCTATCTGCATGAAATGCCGGGCGGGCAGTTCACCAACCTCAAGGAGCAGGCGCGCTCGCTCGGTCTCGAAAGCCGTTGGCACGAGGTGGCGCAGGCCTATGCCGACGCCAACCGGATGTTCGGCGATATCGTCAAGGTCACGCCGTCTTCCAAGGTCGTCGGCGATATGGCGCTGATGATGGTGAGCCAGGATCTGACGGTTGCCGATGTGGAGAACCCCGACCGCGAGGTGTCTTTCCCGGACTCGGTGGTTTCGATGCTGAAGGGCGATCTCGGACAATCGCCGGGTGGTTGGCCGGAAGCCCTGCAGAAAAAGGCGCTGAAGGGTGACGCACCCTATACGGTTCGTCCCGGCTCCCTGTTGCCGGATGCCGATCTCGATGCGGAAAGAAAAGCGATCGAAACCAAACTCGAACGCGCCGTGAGCGATTTCGAATTCGCATCCTATCTGATGTATCCGAAGGTGTTCACCGATTTCGCGCTGACCGCCGAGACCTATGGCCCGGTTTCCGTGCTGCCAACCCATGCCTATTTCTACGGCATGGAGGACGGCGAAGAGCTGTTTGCCGATATCGAGCGCGGCAAAACACTTGTCATCGTCAATCAGGCATCGTCCGGCACTGACGATAAGGGCATGGTGACGGTCTTCTTCGAGATCAACGGCCAGCCGCGCCGCATCAAGGTACCGGACCGCGCCCATGGCGCTTCCGGTTCTGCGGTGCGCCGCAAGGCGGAACTCGGCAACGGGACGCATATTGGCGCGCCGATGCCGGGTGTCATCAGCCGCGTCTTCATCAATCAGGGTCAGGAGATCAAGGCCGGCGACGTGCTCTTGTCCATCGAGGCCATGAAGATGGAGACAGCGCTTCATGCGGAGCGCGACGGCAAGGTTGCCGAGGTTCTCGTCAAGCCCGGCGACCAGATCGATGCGAAAGATCTGCTGATTTCCTACGCCGAATAAAAGCCGTATCGAATCACTGATGCGTTCTCGGACGCCCGCCTTTTTGGCGGGCGTGGAGATAGCGACAAACCGGTTCTCCACAATCGACGTCATCCTCGGGCTTGTCCCGAGGATCTGACCACGTATCGTAAAATCAATACCGTTGCAGATGCTCGGGACAGGCCCGAGCATGACGGTGGAGAGGTTTGCGGATCAACCCGGAACCGTATCACTCGGCGTCCGCCTCTTCGGCGGGCGTTTTTTATTGCTCTCAGGCCAAAACTCAAATATGCATGTTCGTGCACGTTTATTCCTGTTTATGCATGAGTTTCCATGAGCGATCATTTCGTCAGCGAGCGGCAAGCGCTCATCCTTGCACAACTGCGGCAGAGCGGCCGGGTGCTTGCGCAGGATCTGGCCCAGGATTTCGGCGTTTCGGAAGATACCGTCCGCCGCGATCTGCGCGATATGGCGGCGCGTGGCGAGTGCCTGCGCGTTTATGGCGGGGCGTTGCTTTCCGATAGCAAGACGGTGCCGCTGAAGACACGGATCGCCGAGGATGCCGATCGCAAGGCCTCGTTGGCGCGCGCAGCCGTGACGCTTCTTGAACCTGGCATGGTCGTCTTCATCGATGCCGGCTCCACCAATCTGGCGCTTGCAAGGGTTATTCCCGCCGGCCTCAAATTGACGGTGGTAACGAATACGCCTGCCATTGCCGCTGAACTTACGGGGCGGGCGGATATCGATTTGATCGTGATCGGCGGCAAGGTCGATCCGGCCGTCGGTGCTGCTATCGACGCCATGGCTTTGCGGCAACTCGAACTGATGCGGCCCGAGCTTTGTATTCTCGGCGTTTGCGGTGTCGCTGATGAGACCGGGCTGTCTGCGGATGTTTTCGAGGATGCCGTATTCAAGCGGCTTGCCTGTAGCGCCAGCCAGCGGATCGTCGCCGCCATCACCACGGAAAAGCTTGGCCACAAGGCGGCCTTTCACGTGCATGACTTTTCTCCGCCGCTTTCCCTGGTGCTGGAACATGACGCCGACCGCACATTGGTCGAGGCGCTGTCGGCCAAAGGCGTACAAGTTCATTTCGGCGACGATGACGCCGCCTAGCTCTCCCATGGTCAAGTCTGAAGGATATTACCGATGAACGGCCCCACGACATTTTCGCCGACGGTCAAGCGCTCGTCCTATCTGACGCGGCACAGGCTCGGTGTATCCCTGCTGTTTTTGATGAACGGTTTCATGATGGGATCGTGGGCGCCCAAGATACCGGAATTTGCGGCGCGCTTGTCGTTAAGTGAAAGTGCGCTTGGCCTGATCATTCTGGTTTTCGGCGTTGGCTCGCTGGTTTTCATGCCGATTGCCGGTTCGCAGATCGCCCGTTTCGGATCGCGCACGGTCAGCCTCGTGACGGCGGCGATTTTCCTGCCGACACTGCTTTTCATCTCCTGGGCAGGCACGATCTGGGCGGGCGTGATTGCGGTTTTCCTGTTCGGCGGGCTGACGGGGGCGATGGATGTCGCCATGAACGCCAATGCGGTGGCTGTGGAGCGGGATATGCGCCGCGCCATCATGTCGTCGTGCCATGCTTTCTGGAGCCTCGGCGGCCTGATCGGCGCCGGGCTTGGCGGTTATCTCATCACGGCAATCGGCGTGCAGGGGCATGCTATCGCGTTGACGGTCATTGCCCTTGTCTTGCTCGTCGTCGCGTGGCCGCGCGTTCTTGCCGATCGCCCGCATGCCGAGGAGGAATGCCCGAAAGGCGGCCTCCCGATGACGCCTTTGCCGTGGATCATCGGTCTGATGGCGCTGTTTTCGATGGTTCCGGAAGGCGCGATCCTCGATTGGGGTGCCCTTTATCTGCGCAATGAGCTTGGGGCTTCCGTGTCCCAGTCCGGTTTCGCTTTCGCGGCCTTTTCCATGACCATGGCGGCCATGCGTTTTGCCGGCGATCTGGTGCGCGACCGGTTCGGCGCGGTCAACACCCTGCGGTTCTGCTCGGTCATGTCGATTGCGGGTCTGCTGATTGCGGGTCTTGCGGGAAGTTCCACCTTCGTGATCATCGGCTTTGCCATCGCCGGCATCGGTATTTCCAACATGGTGCCAATCGCCTTTTCGGCGGCGGGCAACATGCCTGGGCTGGCACCCGGCATCGGCCTGTCGGTCGTTACCACCATGGGTTATTCCGGCATTCTCGTCGCGCCCTCTGCTATCGGCTTCATTGCCGAGCATACCGGCCTTGCCAGCGTCTTTCTCGCTCTGCCGTTGCTGCATGTGGTGGTTTTGCTGCTTTCGCGGCTTGCCCGGCATGCGGATGGCGCGGGCAAGGAATAGACGTCTCGAATTTTGCCATGATTGCGGTAAAGTAGAAGCTCTCATGCGTTGGGTGTTGACAAGCAGCCCCCCTTGTTTCACCTCAATTGCCAGATCTTGCCGCAAGCTCCAGAGACCGCCATGACGTCACACGCCGATTACGATCCAAAGCCCCGCCGCGCATCTGTTGCCGTCGACGTGGGGGGCGTCATCGTGGGTGGCGGTGCACCTGTCGTCGTGCAATCCATGACCAATACCGACACGGCTGACATCGACGCCACCGTTGCGCAGGTCGCGGCGCTGTATCGCAGGCCGGCTCGGAAATGGTGCGCATCACCGTTGACCGGGACGAGTGCGCTGCTGCGGTGCCGAAAATCCGCGAGCGACTGCTGCGCCTCGGCATCGATGTGCCGCTGATCGGCGATTTCCACTATATCGGCCACAAGCTGCTGGCCGATCATCCGGCCTGTGCCGAAGCGCTGGCGAAGTATCGCATAAATCCCGGCAATGTCGGCTTCAAGGACAAGAAGGACAAGCAGTTCGGCGAAATCGTCGAAATGGCGATCCGTTATGACAAGCCGGTTCGCATCGGCGTGAACTGGGGGTCGCTGGACCAGGAATTGCTGACGACGCTGATGGACCAGAACAAGGAGCAGGGTTTTCCGCTTTCGGCCCGTCAGGTCACCCGCGAGGCCATCGTCCAGTCGGCGCTGATTTCCGCCGAGCTTGCCGAAGAGATCGGCCTGCCGCGCAACCGCATCATCCTGTCTGCCAAGGTCAGTCAGGTACAGGACCTGATTGCCGTCTATTCCATGCTGTCCGAGCGGTCCAATCACGCCTTGCATCTTGGCCTGACTGAAGCCGGCATGGGCTCCAAGGGCATCGTCGCGTCGTCGGCCGCCATGGGTTACGTGCTGCAGCACGGCATTGGCGACACGATCCGCGTGTCGCTGACGCCGGAGCCGAACGGCGACCGGACCCGCGAGGTGCAGGTCGCGCAGGAATTGCTGCAGGTCATGGGTTTCCGCCAGTTCATTCCGGTCGTTGCGGCATGTCCCGGCTGCGGGCGCACGACGTCCACCGTTTTTCAGGAACTGGCGCAAAACATCCAGAGCGACATTCGCAAGAACATGCCGGTCTGGCGTGAAAAATATCCCGGTGTGGAAGCGCTCAACGTGGCCGTCATGGGCTGCATCGTCAACGGTCCCGGCGAAAGCAAACTTGCCGATATCGGCATTTCGCTGCCGGGAACCGGCGAAAGCCCCGCCGCACCGGTCTTCATCGATGGCGAGAAGGCGCTGACCTTGCGCGGCCCCAACATCGCCGCCGATTTTGAAGCGCTTGTGATCGATTACATCGAGAAGCGTTTTGGCCGGAAAGATGCGGCGGAGTAAAAACTACCGTGAAAATGCCGAAATTCCACTGTCATACCGCCTGAACCCTTCGGAGCATCAAAACACATGATCAAAAAAATCGCGATCGTTGCCCTTTGCGGAACCTATCTTTCCGCCTGCACCACCACCGATCCCTATACGGGTGAGCAAAAAATGTCGAACACGGCGGGCGGTGCCGGTATCGGCGCTGTCGTCGGTGCTCTCGGTGGTCTGGCTGTCGGCGGTTCGCCGGTCGGTCGCCGCAACGCAGCCCTCATTGGCGCTGGCATCGGTGCGCTCGCCGGTGGCGCAATCGGTAACTATATGGACGGTCAGGAAGCCGAGCTTCGCGCCCAGCTTCAGGGTACGGGCGTTTCGGTGAGCCGCCGTGGTGACAGCATCGTTCTCAACATGCCGTCGAACATCACGTTCGCGACCGATCAGGATCAGGTCATCCCGCCGTTCTACCAGACGCTCGATTCCGTCGGCATTGTGCTCAACAAGTTCAACCGTACGCTCATCGACATCAACGGCCATACCGACTCCACCGGTAGCCCCGGTTACAATCAGGGCCTCTCGGAGCGCCGCGCCGCATCGGTTGCCAATTATCTCGGCGCACGCGGTGTCGACCAACGCCGTATTTCGACCCTCGGTTTCGGCGCCTCGCAGCCAATCGCTTCGAACGCAACGCCTGATGGCCGCGCCCAGAACCGTCGCGTAGAAGTGCTGATTTCGCCGCTCAAGGGATAAAACGGTCGTCGTCGCGTTCCTTGCGTTATCCCGGATCTCGTCCGGCGTGACGCAAGGTGCTGCGAGAACCTTGTCAGCTTTTCCGTTCGGCGATGAACCTGGCGGCCGCGATCAGTATCGCGGCCTTTTCGCCGTAGGGGGCCAGAAGTTCCGAGGCTTCCGCCACCTGTTCCTGAAGTTTGCGGCGCGCCCAGTCTTCACCGCGCAAAGCCACCAGCGTTCCCTTGCCGCGTGCGGCGTCCTTGCCGGTTGCCTTGCCCATCGTGGCGGCATCGGCCGTCAAGTCCAGAAGATCGTCGGCAAGCTGGAAGGCGAGGCCGATCTTTTCTCCGAAGAGGCGCAGTCTATGCCTTTCGGAAACATCGCTGCCGGCAATGATCGCGCCGGCTTCGCAGGCGAAACGCAGCAGCGCACCGGTTTTCATAGCCTGCAATGTAATGATGCCGGTCTCGTCGGGTGCCTTCTTTTCCGCAGCCAGATCGAGCGCCTGACCGCCGGCCATGCCGCCGATACCGGCGGCGCGAGCAAGGGCGAGCACCAGAGCCGCCTTGCGGTCTGCCTGGAGAGGATTTTCGTCCGATGCGATAATGTCGAAAGCGAGCGTCAGCAGGCTGTCGCCCGCCAGAATGGCGGTCGCCTCGTCGAATTTGCGGTGCACTGTCGGCTGGCCGCGGCGCAGGTCGTCGTCATCCATGGCCGGCAGATCGTCATGCACCAGCGAATAACAATGCAGGCATTCCAGCGCGGCACCGACATAATGGGCTGCTTCGGCATCGCCGCCGAGCAAGGCCGTGCTTTCAATGACGAGGAAAGGCCGCAGGCGTTTGCCGCCGTTCAGCACGCCGTGACGCATGGCGTCGAGCAGGTTTTGCGGGCGCGTAATCTCATCCGTGCGCGCCTCTGCGGAAAGCAGGCGACCAAGGAGGGATTCGGTCTTTGCCGCGTTATCGCGCAGCTTCGTTTCGAAATTCGTCATCTGAGCGTCCATATCGCGCTCTTTGGCATGGCGCGCGGGGACAGGCAACCTTTTCGTGATTCCCCAGGGTATCTGTTTCACCGGACTCGCCTTGAAGGCGGCAATGGAATATGAAAGGCTTCGATTGGTGCGGGGCTTTGACGAATATTGAGCAGTACGCCTGAAAGCGACGCAGATTACGCCGTGCTGGCGGAAGACCGGAGCAGTCCGAAGGTGGATTTTCGCACGTTGGCAAAACGTATCATCATTACCTTGCTGGCGTTGCTGATCCTGCCCTATCTGCTGATCCCGGTTTATGCGCTGCCTTTCATCCGGCCGGTCTCGACGCTGATGCTTGCCGATCTCGTCACGTTGCAGGGGTATGACCGGCGCTGGGTGCCGCTCGAGGATATTTCGCCGCGCCTTGTCCAATCCGTGATGATGTCCGAGGACGGGCAATTCTGTTTCCATGGCGGCGTGGACTGGAACCAGATGCAATCCGTCGTCAGCAATGCGCTGGAGGGTGCCTCGACCCGTGGCGCCAGCACCATTCCCATGCAGACCGCCAAGAACCTGTTCCTCTGGAACGGTCGCTCGTTTTTGCGCAAGGGGCTGGAGTTGCCGCTGGCGATTGCTGCCGATTTCGTCTGGTCCAAAAAGCGGATGATGGAGATCTATCTCAACGTCGCCGAATGGGGACCCGGCATTTACGGCATCGAGGCCGCAGCACAGCACCATTTCAAGGTGCCGGCGGCAAAGCTTAGCGCACGCCAGGCGGCACTGCTTGCCGTTTCCCTGCCCAACCCCATCGATCGCGTTGCCAGCAAGCCGGGGCGTGGTTTGCAGAGGCTCGCCGGCCTTATCGAACGGCGCGCCCGCGCGTCGGGTGATTATGTCGGATGCGTTCTGGACTGAAGTCCGCCGGCAACCTTAACCCTTCTTGAAAATATAGTCGGTTTCCTGACGCAGGGTCTCGCCGGGACGCAGGACAGCGTGCGGGAAATCGGGGTGATTGACGGCGTCAGGCCATATCTGCGTTTCCAGACAAAAACCGGCAAAGGGGTCATAGTGGCGGCCATCGAGACCCGGAACGGGAACGTTCAGCTTGAAGGCCGAATAAAATTGCACGCCGGGTTCGGTGGTGTGAACCTCAAGGGCGATATCGGAGGCGGGTGAATAGGCGCGGGCAACCTTGCGCTTGGCACGGCGCTCGGGCGACAGGCAGAAATTGTGGTCGTAGAGAACCTGCTCGCCATTTTCCGCACGCCGCATCGGCGTCGGGTGGCGCAGGTCGAAGACGGTGCCTTCGACGGGGCGGATTTCGCCCGTCGGGATCTGCTTGTCGTTGGTCGGCAGGTAGAAGTCAGCGGCGATGCTGATCTCGTGTCCAAGTGCGGTATCAGCACCGTCGAGATTGAAATAGGAGTGCTGGCAGATATTGGCGATGGTCGGTTGGTCGGTCACCGTTTCATAGACCACCGAAAGCACGCCGCCGTCGCGGATCGTATAGGTTGCGGTCACCGTGCAATTGCCGGGATAACCGGCGCGGCCATCGGGATCGGTGATCTGCAGAACCGCATGGCTTTCGCCGTGTTCCATCAGCATCCAGTTCCGTTTGCCCATGCCGTCGCTGCCGCCATGCAGGTGGCTGACGCCTTTTTCGTTCAGTTCCAGCTGGTATTCGTGCCCGTCAATCGAGAACTTGCCGTCACCGATACGGTTGGCGTTGCGGCCGGGTGTGGCGCCGAAATAGGACGAATATTTGTAGTCTTCGAACGTATCGAAGCCGAGAACGAGCGGCGGCTGGTGACCTTCGAGGCGCACATCCTGAATGACCGCGCCCCAGGTCATGACCTTGGCCGTCAACCCACCCTTCGAGATGGTGACGCGCTCAACCTTTTCGCCGGTTGCCGTGAAACCGAAATTCTCCCGTGCCGCCACGTCGCTCATCGCTTCATCTCCCGCTAGCCGTCTCATTGCCGGCGGACGTTGCGTCATTTTCCGGCATTTCGCAATCCCGCAATTCAAAGCAATGTCTGCCAAAAGCGTCCCGCAGTTTTGAGACAGAGACATGCTTAGAACAAAGACGAAAGCGCGCCGCCTGCGTTTGACCAAACGCGACGCGCTTTACGCCGCCAGTTTGCCGATGGCTTCGAGATCGTAAGGCGTCGTCTGATATATCTCGTTGATCCAGTTGCCGAAAAACAAATGGGCATGGCTGCGCCAGCGATTGAGCGGGGCAAGCTCCGGATCATTGTGCGGGAAATAATCATGCGGCACCTTGATTGGAACGCCAGCGTTCACGTCACGGAAATATTCATCCGCAAGCGAGGTCGAATCATATTCGACGTGGTTGAACATATAGAGCCGCTTGCCCTCTTTCTCATGCACCAGACACACGCCCATTTCCTCAGATTCCATCAGTATTTCGAGCTGCGGGTGTTTTTCGATGTCAGCGCGGCGCACTTCCGTCCAGCGTGAGACCGGAACCTGGAAATCGTCGGAAAAACCGTTCAGATAGATCGAGGAGGGGCAGAGGTTGCGGTGACGATAGACCCCGGAAAGCCTTTTCCTTCAGCTCATATTTCGGCACACCGTGGAAATGGTAGATGGCGGCCATGGCGCCCCAGCAGACGTTCAGCGTCGAATGCACGTTGGTTTGCGTCCAGTCGAAAATTTGCCGCATCTCGTTCCAGTAGGTGACGTCTTCATAATCCAGCATTTCGATGGGCGCGCCGGTGATGATGAAACCGTCGAACTTGCGGTGGCGCACTTCCTCCCAGGTCTCGTAGAAGGACAGAAGATGTTCTTCCGGGGTGTTCTTGGCGCGATGGCCGCCGATGCGGATCAGCGAAAACTCCACCTGCAGCGGCGATGCGCCGACGAGGCGCGCCATCTGTACTTCCGTCTTGATCTTGTTCGGCATGAGGTTGAGAAGCCCGATCTGGAGCGGGCGGATATCCTGCCGGATGGCCGCCGTCTCGGTCATGACCCGCACGCCCTCATGAACGAGGGTATCGAAGGCGGGAAGCGTATCGGGAATCTTGATCGGCATGTCGAACTCTCTTTTCGGATGACGTAAAGAACGTTGCGAAAACAAAAAAACCGGCAGCGAAATCGCAGCCGGTCCCAGGAAATTGCCCTTTTCCTCGACCCTTTAGCGACTTCTTTAAAGTGGCTGCAAGCCGGTCGGCAAATCACCACTGAGGCGTTTCATAATCCCGAAGCCGACGAAAATCAATATCGGCTGATTTCATCGGGTTTCTGCCTTTCCATTTTTGCCTGAGGTGCGATAAGGCAGGGCATGGATAAAGAGCGCTTCACCATTCTGCTTGGCGGCGATGTCACCGTTACCGACCGCCTGAAAGCGGCGGTCAAGGGTAGCCGTGTGATCGCGGCCGATGGCGGCATGCGCCATGCCGCACCGCTCGGGCTCACACCGGAGCTGTGGGTGGGGGATTTCGATTCCACCAATAATGACCTGCTGGACGCCTGGCCCGATGTGGTGCGACAGCCCTATCCGGCCGCAAAGGCCGTGACCGATGGCGAAATTGCGGTGTCGGAGGCTCTTGCCCGTGGCGCGCGTTCGCTGGTGCTTGCCGGTGCGCTTGGCGGCGCGAGAAGCGACCACGCGCTTCAGCACCTTCTTTACGCGGTGGCGCTGACCGAGCGTGGTCTTGAGGTTACTCTCACCTCCGGCGAAGAGGAGGCGCGGCCGCTGATCGCGGGTTCGTTCGATCTCGATCTGCCGCCCGGTGCGCTGTTCTCCGTTGCCGGATTCACCGACCTTTCGGGGCTCGATATCGGCAATGTGCGTTATCCGCTCAAGGATTTCGCGCTTGCTTTCGGCTCTTCCCGCACTATTTCCAATGTCGCGAATGGCGGCCCTGTGCATTTCTCGCTGAAAAGCGGAAAAGCCATCGTGCTCGCCCGCCCTTATGACCTGACCGGAGCCTGACGCCTTGGCACCCCCTATTTTGAAACTCGACGATATCAAGCTGACCTTCGGCGTGACCCCGCTGCTCGACGGCGCCAATCTCCAGGTGGAGCCGGGCGACCGCATCTGCCTTGTCGGGCGCAACGGTTCGGGCAAGTCGACCCTGATGAAGATCGCTGCCGGTCTGGTCGAGGCGCAGTCGGGTGAGGTTTTCCGTCATCCCTCCGCCACCATCCGTTATCTGGAACAGGCGCCGGATTTTGGCGGTTACGACACCGTGCAGGCCTATGCCGAGGCGGGTCTCGGACCCGGCGACGATGCCTATCGTGTCACCTATCTTCTCGAGCATCTCGGCCTGACGGGACAGGAACATCCAGACAGCCTTTCCGGCGGCGAAGCGCGGCGTGCGGCCCTTGCCCGCGTCATGGCGCCTGAACCCGATATTCTGATGCTGGACGAGCCGACCAACCATCTGGACCTGCCCACCATCGAATGGCTTGAAGGCGAGTTGCAGCAGACGCGCAGCGCGCTGGTGCTGATTTCGCACGACAGGCGTTTTCTGGAGAAGGTCTCGACCTCCACGGTTTGGCTGGATCGCGGCCAGTCCCGCCGTCTCAATCGCGGCTTTGCGCATTTCGAAGAATGGCGCGACAAGGTGCTGGAAGAGGAAGAGCTGGAGCAGCACAAGCTCGGCAAGGCCATCGAGCGCGAAGAGCACTGGATGCGTTACGGCGTGACGGCGAGACGCAAGCGCAACATGCGCCGCGTCGGCGAGCTTCAGGCCATGCGCGCGGATTATCGCGGCCACAAGGGACCGCAGGGCACGGTGCAGGCGACCGCTGCGGAAGGGCGCGAATCCGGCAAGCTGGTCATTGAGGCAGACGCCATCACCAAGTCTTACGGCGAACGTCTGATCATCGCGCCGTTTTCGCTGCGGGTGCATCGTGGCGATTGCATCGGTCTCGTCGGGCCAAACGGTGCCGGCAAGACGACGCTTTTGAAGATGCTGACCGGCCAGCTTCAGCCCGATAGTGGCACGGTGAAGCTCGGCACCAATCTGGAAATCGCGACGCTTGACCAGAAGCGCGAGGATCTCAATCCGAACGATACGCTCGCTCATTATCTGACCGACGGGCGCGGGGACAATCTGCTGGTCAATGGCGAGCTGAAACACGTCACCGGTTACATGAAGGACTTCCTGTTCCAGCCGGAACAGGCCCGCACGCCGATCCGCAACCTCTCCGGCGGGGAGCGCGCCCGTCTTATTCTGGCGCGCATTCTGGCGCGGCCGACCAACCTGCTGATCCTCGACGAGCCGACCAACGATCTCGATATCGAAACGCTCGATCTGTTGCAGGAAATCGTTGCTGGTTTTTCCGGCACGGTCATCCTCGTCAGCCATGACCGCGATTTCCTCGACCGCACCGTCACCTCCACCATTGCACCCGCCAATCCGGACCAGCCGGACGGACGCTGGATCGAATATGCCGGCGGCTATTCGGACATGATGGCGCAACGCAAGGGTGCTGCGGACGAAAAACGCAAGGCTGAAAAGCAGGAAAAGGCAAAGGCCGCACCTTCCGCCTCCGCCACGCCGGACCCGTCAAAGGCCAGGGCCAAGCTTTCCTTCAAGCAGAAATTTGCGCTCGAAAACCTTCCCAAGGAGATGGAGAAGGCGCAGGGCGAAATTGCCAGGCGTGAGGAGCGCATGGCCGATCCCAATCTCTTCACCAAGGATCCCGCCACCTTCAACACGCTGGCGCAGGAAATGACGAAGCTGCGCGAAAAGCTTGAAGCCATGGAAGAGGAATGGCTGGAGCTGGAGATGCTGCGTGAGGAAATTGAAGGGTGACTGGGTGGCGATTTCTTGACTGAGGTCTCATCCGCCTTTGACAGGAAGGCGGAATTGCCGTTTCCTGTGCGGATTCGGAGGAGTTCAGAAAATGCGCATGATTTTCGTCAATCTGCCCGTCAAGAGCATCGAGACATCCAGAAGCTTCTTCACGGCTCTCGGTTTCAGTTTCAATCCGGAATATTCGGATGACCGCACGCTCTGCATGATCGTTGAGGAGAACATCTTCGTGATGCTTCTTCAGGAAGAGCGTTTTCGCGATTTCATCAATGGCGAGATCGCCGATGCCACCAGCAGCACCGAGGTCCTGACCTGCCTCACAGCGGGAAGCCGTGAGGAAATCGACCGGATGATCGAAACGGCGCTTGCCTCAGGTGGCAGCAGCTGGAAACCGGTTCAGGATCACGGCTTCATGTATGCCGGTAGTTTTCAGGATCCCGATGGCCACGTCTGGGAGCTGGTGCATATGGTGCAGCAGGGCTGACGGCAGCCATCTTGCCAATCAGAGACGACGGGACTACATCATCACCTTGATCTAACGGGGTGTCTTTTGTGCTTGCGTGCAAAAGGCTGAGAGGCTTGCCAACCCGAAGAACCTGATCCGGTTCATACCGGCGGAGGGATTAGACGGCTTCAAGGCAAGCGGCTATTTCCCTTTTCGTTTTTTGAGGAGATACCCGTGCGCCGTCGTCTTTTCCTGAATTCCCTCGTTGCCGCTTCGCTGTTTCTGCCCGGTCTTGCCGCTGCGCAGGACAGACAGGAACTGACCGTCTACACCTATGAAAGCTTCGTTTCCGAATGGGGACCCGGCCCGAAGGTGAAGGAGGCTTTCGAGAAGGCCTGCAATTGCACGGTCAATTTCGTCGGCGTGGCCGATGGTGTGGCGCTGCTCAACCGCCTGAAACTGGAAGGGGCGGGGTCGAAGGCGGATGTCGTGGTCGGTCTCGACACCAATCTCGTCGCGGAAGCGAAACAGACTGGTCTCTTCGATGTCAGCGGTATCGACGCATCGGCGGCCAAGGTGCCGGGCGGTTACAAGGACGATGTTTTCGTCCCTTACGACTACGGTCATTTCGCTGTTGTCTACGACACGCAAACGATAAAAAACCCGCCGACGAGCCTGAAGGATCTGGTGGAAGGCGATCCCTCGCAGAAGATCGCCATTCAGGACCCGCTTTTTTTTTTTTTTTTTTTTTTTTTTTTTTTTTTTTTTTTTTTTTTTTTTTTTTTTTTTTTTTTTTTTTTTTTTTTTTTTTTTTTTTTTTTTTTTTTTTTTTTTTTTTTTTTTTTTTTTTTTTTTTTTTTTTTTTGCACCTCCACGCCGGGGCTTGGCCTGCTGCTCTGGGTGAAATCCGTTTACGGCGACAAGGCGCCGGAAGCCTGGGCGAAGCTTCGCAAACGCATCCTCACCGTCACGCCGGGCTGGTCGGAATCCTATGGCCTCTTCACCAAGGGTGAGGTGCCGATGGTGCTCTCCTACACCACCTCGCCTGCCTATCACATGGTCTCGGAAAAGACGGATCGTTATCAGGCCGCGGCTTTTTCCGAGGGGCACTACATTCAGATCGAGGTTTCCGGTCTTCTGAAAAACGCACCGCACAAGGAACTGGCGAAACAGTTCCTCGCTTTCACGCTGACATCAGGTTTTCAGGATGCCATCCCGGAAAACAACTGGATGATGCCGGTCGCGGCAACGTCCAAGCCCTTGCCCGAGGCGTTTTCCAAGCTCGTCGTGCCGCAGAAGACCTTCCTGATGGACCCGGAAGAGGTGGCGAAGAACCGCAAGGCCTGGATCGACGAATGGCTTGCGGCCATGAGCATGAACTGAGCAAGAGGCACGCCCGCGCATGATGCTGCGTCGCGATTACAGGTGGTCGATCATTGGCGGAACGGCGGCGTTTGCCGCCGTTGTCCTGTTCATGGCGCTCGCCGTCGCGGCCCTCCTGTCTTTCGATGCCGGCACATCGGCCGCCGGTATCGCGGATGCCTATACGCTGCGCATCCTGCGCTTCACGCTCTATCAGGCAACGTTGTCCACCGTTCTTTCCATTGTTCTCGGACTGCCGGTGGCGCTGGCTCTCTCCCGCCGGCAAGATTTTCCGGGCCGCATCTGGATCATCAGGTTGATGGCGGTGCCGATGGGGTTGCCGGTCATCGTTGGCGCCTTCGGCATCATCACGATTTGGGGCAGGCAGGGTGTTTTGAATACGGCCCTTGTTTTTGCCGGGGCGGACGAGCCATTCAGCATTTACGGCCTTTCCGGCATTCTCATCGCGCATGTGTTTTTCAATCTGCCGCTGGCGGTACGGCTGATGCTGGCCGGGCTGGAGCGCATTCCCGGTGAATATTGGCGGATGGCGGCAAGCCTTGGCATGGGGCCGGTTTCGGTTTTCCGTTTCATCGAATGGCCGGCGGTCTCGCGGCTTGTTCCCGGCATCGCCGGACTTGTCTTCATGTTGTGCGCCACCAGCTTCACGCTGGTGCTTCTGCTGGGCGGCGGGCCGGCGGCGACGACGCTGGAGGTGGCGGTCTATCAGGCGTTGCGGTTCGATTTCGATCCGCAGCGGGCAATCGCACTTTCCGTTTTGCAAATTGCCATCACGGCAATCCTGCTCGGCCTTCTTGCTTTTTTGCCTTCGCCCGAAGCGGAAATTGCATCTCTTGGCCGGCCTGTTCGCCGTTTCGATCACAAAAGCCTCAGTGCGCGCCTGTGGGACGGGGCGGCAATCGGTTTTGCGGTTCTGTTGATCGGCCTGCCGCTTGTCGCCATTGCCGTCTCGGGCTTAAGGGCTGATCTGCCGCGTCTTCTGACGGCGCCGATCTTCCTGCGTGCGGCAGCCACCAGCCTTGCAATCGCCGCGCTCTCCGCCATCCTCGTCGTGCTCTGCTGCTTTGCGATCATCAAAGCCCGCCAGGCCGTGAATTCAAGACGGCACGTGGCTCCGCCCTTGCGTTTTCTCTCCGCCACGCTCGGGGCGGGGTCGTCGCTGGTGTTGCTGGTGCCGCCCGTCGTGCTGGGCAGCGGGTGGTTCCTGTTGTTGCGGGCTTTCGGTGATGTCAGCGTCTACGCTCCCGTTCTTGTGGCGCTCATCAACATGCTGATGGCGCTGCCGCTTGCCATGCGGGTGCTGGAGCCGGCCTTCACCAGCCATTTTTTGCGCACGGGTCGATTGTCTGCCAGCCTCGGGCTTCAGGGGCTGACGCGCCTGCGGTTCGCCGATCTGCCGGTTCTGCGGCGGCCTTTGCTCATGGCGTTTTCCTTCGCCATGGCACTGTCGCTCGGCGATCTCGGAGCAGTCGCCCTGTTCGGATCGGACAGTTTCGTCACCTTGCCATGGCTGGTCTATAGCAATATGGGCAGCTACCGCACCAATGATGCCGCCGGATACGCGTTCATCCTTGGCGTCGTCTGCCTGCTGCTTGCCGCCGGCGGCGTTTCACGGCAATCGCAATCAGCAAGGGCGAGCATATGACAGGCAACGAATTTGCCGTGGGGCTGGACAAGGTCAGGTTGCGGCTCGGAACGCAGGAATTCGATCTCGATTGCACCTTCCCGCAAGGCCAGATGACCGCCGTTGTCGGTGCATCCGGCTCTGGCAAGTCGACACTCCTCAATCTCGTCGCCGGTTTTGAGTTGCCCGATTCCGGTCGTGTCCTGATCGGCGGGCAGGACATGAAGGCGCTCGATCCTTCCGAAAGGCCGGTCTCATCGATCTTTCAGGACAATAACCTTTTCGCCCATCTGGATATCTTCACCAATGTCGCACTCGGCGTCAGCCCCGGGCTGAAATTGCAGGCGGAAGACCGGCAAAGGATCGATGTGGCGCTTGCCCGCGTCGGTCTCGATGGTTTCGGAAAACGTCTGCCGGGTACGCTTTCCGGGGGGGAGCGGCAAAGGGCGGCGCTGGCGCGTGCGCTGGTCCGGAAAAAACCGGTCATGCTGCTGGATGAGCCTTTCGCCGCGCTCGATCCGGGTTTGCGTGCAGGCATGACCTCCCTGCTTCTCGACTTGCATGCCGAAACAAAAAATACGGTGATTATTGTCACGCACCATCCGGACGACATAGAAAAGCTGGCGCAGCGGGTGGTTTTTCTTGATCGTGGCCGCGTTGTCTACGCGGGCTCGACCACAGATTTCTTCGCCACACAAAATGTGAAGGCGGTCGACAGTTTTCTGAACGGCTGATCGCCTTATTTTCGACGCGCCTCGCTGGCAATCGCTTTGGATAACTTCAATGGGGCTAATTTGCACTTGCCAGTTTCAAGTCGTTGCCCGAGAAAAGACGAGAATTATTGCGTTCTTCAGGAATATTCCGGACTTGATGGATCGTTTTTACCGTTTCGACATTCATGGCTCGTTGGGGCGAATCTGTTATTCTGGTCTGCAATTAACGGATGATCAGGAACGTTAGGGGCAGGCGTAGAGAATGAGAAATAGCATGACTGCACAGTGGAGTTTTTTCTCCCGTTCAGGCCTTCGCCGTTCGGGCAGGATGGCTGCCGTGTGTTCTGTGCTGACGGCGTCTGCCGTATTCCTGTCGTCGTGCCAGTCTCTCTTCAGCCCTGCCTACCAGTCCACTTTGCGCCCTTCGGACAATCCACAGACCGTGGAAGAGGTGCAGAAGAACGATCCCCGCGCCCAGATGGGTGCACGCGAACATCCGCGTATCGTGGCGAGTTATGGCGGCGAATATCGTGATGCCAAGACGGAGCGGCTTGTCGCTCGCATCGCCGGCGCGCTGACGGCCGTCTCGGAAAATCCGCAGCAATCCTATCGCATCACCATCCTCAACTCGCCGGCCATCAACGCCTTTGCGTTGCCGGGCGGCTATCTTTACGTAACGCGCGGACTTCTGGCGCTTGCCAACGACGCCTCGGAAGTGGCGGCGGTGCTTTCGCATGAGATGGGCCACGTCACCGCAAACCACGGCATCGAGCGCCAGCGCCGGGAAGAGGCGGAGGTGATTGCGAGCCGCGTCGTCGCCGAGGTTCTGTCGAGCGATCTTGCCGGCAAGCAGGCACTGGCGCGCGGCAAGCTGCGGCTTGCGGCCTTCTCGCGCCAGCAGGAATTGCAGGCGGATGTGATCGGCGTGCGCATGTTGGGCGAGGCCGGTTACGACCCCTTTGCATCGCCGCGGTTTCTCGATTCCATGGCGGCCTATGCGCGTTTTTCCTCGGCCGATCCGGAAAACGACCAGAGCCTCGACTTCCTTTCCAGCCACCCCAACACGCCGCAGCGCATCGAACTTGCGCGCCGGCATGCCCGCGCTTTCGGCCAGGATGGTCAGGTCGGGGATCGTGGTCGCGACTGGTTTCTGGATGGCATAGACGGCCTGCTCTACGGAGACAGCCCGCAGGAAGGTTATGTCCGGGGCCAGACGTTCCTACACGGAACGCTCGGTATCCGCTTTGACGTGCCGGAAGGTTTCGTCATCGACAACAAGGTCGAGGCCGTTCTTGCGACGGGGCCGGGCGACGTGGCGATCCGTTTCGACGGCGTGGCCGATCCGAAACAGACCACTCTTGCCAACTACCTGACGAGCGGCTGGGTTGCCGGACTGATGCCGGAAACGGTGAAGGAAACGCAGATCAACGGTCTGGAGGCTGCAACGGCCCGTGCGACGGCGGATAAATGGGATTTCGACGTGACCGTCATCCGTGTCGGGCAGCAGATATTCCGTTTCCTGACGGCGGTGCCGAAGGGTAACACCCAGCTCGATTCCATCGCCAACGTGTTGCGCACGAGTTTCCGCAAGATGACGCCGCAGGAGATAGCATCGTTAAAACCGCTGCGGGTGCGGGTGGTGACGGTCAAGCCCGGTGAGACCGTGGCGACGATTGCCGCGCGCATGATGGGAACCGACCGCAAGCTCGACATGTTCCGCATGATGAATGCAATGAGCGCCACCGCCACGCTTCAGCCCGGCCAGCGGGTGAAGATCATTGCGGAATAATTTGGCGATCTCTCAGTTGCTGGCTTCCCGGCACAGATAAGCCTCAACGAGTGCAATCATTTCCCGCTTGATTTTGGGTGATTGCAATTCTCCGCGTCGGGCGGCGTTGTGGATGATGCCGTCAATAGCATCGGATACGATGAGCGCCGCAGTCCCGCTTTCAGCCTTTGAGCCGCCCGTCACATGGGCCGCGAGCGCTTTCGAATAGAGACCGAGATATTCTCTTTCGAAAGCACTGTTGGGATCGTTCATTCCCTCGTGGCTCGGTGCGTCATCCAGAAGGACTTTGTGAAGGCCGGGATGGATGCTGTGTACCGCAATCATGCCGGTCACGAGTTCTTCCACGAATTGCGGAAGGGAACATTGCTGCTCGGCCACGCTCTTCATGACGGTCAGGCAATCCTGAAGGTGACGATGGCGAACCGCTTCCACAATCGAAATCTTGTCGGGAAAGTACTGGTACAACGAGCCGATACTGACACCGGCGGTTTCGGCAACCCGGTTGGTGGTGAAGCCGGCCCAGCCGCAATCGCTTAAAATGCGAGCAGCTGCGTGGATGACGGCATCTACCGTGGCCTTGGAACGCTCCTGACGTGGCTCTTTGCGCATCGTGGTCTTTTGCTTTGCAATGCGAGTAGACAAATCATCCTCCATGACGAAAATATAAACATAGTGCTCACATTTTCGGGATGTAAAGGAGATTGTCGTGAAAGATCTGCTCAGTAGTTTGCTTGGCTATCATGCATGGGCGAACAGGGATTTGTTTGAGAAGCTGCGAGAACTCGATCCCGACCAAAATGCCTCGGAGCGGCATACCGCAATTAGGCTCATCAATCATTGTTACGTAGTCGCAAGGATTTTTTCGGGCCATCTTTCCGGAACGGCGCACGGTTTTCTCTCCGACAATACGGAAGCAACGCCGCAACTGACTGATCTTGCGCGGGATGTTGAGGCTCTGGATGGCTGGTATCTCGACTATATCGAAAAAACGTCGCCGGAAGCGCTTAGCGAATTTGTCGCCTTCATCTTCACTGATGGTGACAAGGGCTACATGTCTCGGGCTGAGATGATCTCACACATGGTCTTGCACGCCGGCATTCATAGAGGGGAGGTTGCTCGTATTTTGAGCCAGCTCCGGATCACGCCACCTTGGGATACTTTTGCGGTGTTCCTGCATGGAGCGCAGCCGCAACGGCGTTTGCAGGGCCTGTAGTTCAAAAGCCACCCACCCTTGTGTGGGGCAGGTGGCCTTCGTCAAAGCGTGGCTTCAGGATTTTACCGCCACTCGCGCACGTCAACGAAATGACCGGCGATGGCCGCCGCCGCTGCCATGGCGGGGGAGACGAGGTGGGTTCGGCTCTTGTAGCCCTGACGCCCTTCGAAGTTACGGTTCGAGGTGGAGGCGCAGCGTTCGCCGGGCTTCAGGCGGTCGTCATTCATGGCAAGGCACATGGAGCAGCCCGGTTCGCGCCATTCGAAACCGGCTTCGAGGAAAATCTTGTCGAGACCTTCCTTTTCCGCCTGTTCCTTCACGAGGCCGGAGCCGGGCACGATCATGGCCGAAACGGTGGGCGCGACCTTGCGGCCATCGACGATCTTGCGCGGCAGCGCGCAGATCCTCGATGCGGCCATTGGTGCAGGAGCCGATGAAGACGCGGTCGATGGCGATATCGGTGATGCGTGTACCGGGTTGCAGGCCCATATATTCCAGCGCGCGCCACTTGGACGTCCGCTTGTTTTCTTCCTCGATATCATCGGGATTTGGAACGATGCCCTCAACGGAGGTGACGTCCTCAGGCGACGAACCCCAGGAGACAATCGGCGGCAGATTGGCGGCATCAAGCACAACGATCTTGTCGTAATGGGCCCCCTCGTCGGATTTCAGCGTTTTCCAGTAGGCGATGGCCTGCTCCAGCGTCTCGCCCTTCGGCGCGCGCGGCTTGTCCTTGATGTAGTCGAAGGTGGTCTCATCCGGCGCGACCAGACCGGCGCGGGCGCCGCCCTCAATGGTCATGTTGCAAACCGTCATGCGGCCTTCCATGGAAAGCGACCGGATTGCCTCACCGGCAAACTCGATCACATGGCCGGTGCCGCCCGCCGTGCCAATCTCACCGATGATGGCGAGAATGATGTCCTTGGCGGTGACGCCTTCCGGAACCTTGCCGTCGACACGCACCAGCATGTTCTTGGCCTTTTTCTGGATCAGCGTCTGGGTGGCCAGCACATGCTCCACTTCCGACGTGCCGATGCCGTGCGCCAGCGCGCCGAAAGCACCATGCGTGGAGGTGTGGCTGTCGCCGCAGACGATGGTCATGCCCGGCAGGGTAAAGCCCTGTTCCGGGCCGACGATGTGGACGATGCCCTGGCGCTTGTCGCGCTCGGAATAATATTCGACACCGAAATCCCTGGCGTTCTGCGCAAGCGCTTCCACCTGGATACGGCTTTCCTCGTTCTTGATGCCTTCCAGCCGGTCGGCAGTGGTCGGCACATTATGATCGACCACGGCAAGTGTGCGGGTGGGCGAATGGACCGGACGGCCGGCGATGCGCAGGCCCTCGAAGGCCTGCGGGCTCGTCACCTCATGCACCAGGTGACGATCGATGTAGAGAAGACAGGTTCCGTCCGGGTCACGATTGACGACGTGGTCGTCCCAGATCTTGTCGTATAAGGTGCGGGGTGCGCTCATGGCTCTATGCCTTGTCATGGAAAGGGAAAATCAGGGTTCAGTCAGGCGGTGGACAGCGGGAGCTGTCAGGCGAGCCTAAGTCGGCTGTTGAGCGCCCCGGAAATGCGCGCAAAAAACCGTGCCGGCAGACGCTTGTGGTCCTGCAGCACATACACATTTTGCGCGAGACATCCGAATTTAGATCCCATGACGGTCTTCATAGCAGATTGCCGGTTTGGCGGCAATATGAATGCACGCGGACCGTAAAACGGCGGCACGGCTGCTTCGATGTGCGCCGCATCATGTGTTGAGGACTTAAAAATGCCTGTTTCGCAGCCGTTCCGCCATTTGTGATGATGCGATGCAACTTGCGTATTTTGCGACGCACATATAGATGGGTTGCCTTATCATTTGCATTTCGACGAGCAATCGAAGGGAGGGAAAAGCACATGGTATCGGAAAAATCCCTTATCTCGAAGATCACCTGGCGGCTGATGCCGTTTCTTGGCCTTCTCTATCTCATCGCCTATATCGACCGGCAGAATGTCAGCTTTGCCAAGCTGCAGATGGTCGATGCGCTGAACCTCAGCGAATATGCCTACGGTCTTGGCGCGTCGCTGTTCTTTATCGGCTATTTCCTGTTTGAGGTTCCGAGCAACCTGTTCCTCAACCGTTTCGGCGCCAGCAAATGGTTCGCCCGCATTCTGGTCTCCTGGGGTGCCGTCACCATCGCGCTTGCCTATACGCAGAATGCCACGATGTTCTACATCCTGCGCTTCCTGCTCGGGCTTTGCGAGGCTGGTTTCTTCCCCGGCGTGCTGTTCCTGATGACGCTGTGGTTTCCGCGCGATTATCGCGGCCGGATGATCGGCCTGTTCATGATCTTCAGCGCACTTGCCAATGCGATCGGCGCACCGCTTGGCGGCATGCTGCTCGATCTCGATGGGTTGTTCGGTTATGCCGGATGGGAATGGGTGTTCCTGGCGACGGGTATTCCCGCCGTGATTGCCGGTATCGTCACCTTCTTCTATCTTGATGACACGCCGGAAAAGGCGAAGTTCCTGACCCAGGCTGAGAAGGACTGGTTGAAGAACCGTTTGGCCGAAGAAAACAAGGGCATGGAAGAGCATGCCGAGGACGGCTTCAAGGCGCTGATCAATCCACGCGTGCTCTTCATGGCGCTTTGCTATGTCGGTTTTCCGCTGGCTGCCTATGGTCTCAGCTATTGGCTGCCGACGATCGTGAAGAGCTTCGGTGTTTCCAATACCGCCAACGGTCTCATCAACATCATTCCCTGGGTAATCGTGGCTGTTGCCCTCTTCGTCGTGCCGCTGGCGGCCGACAAGGCCAAGAACAAGACGCCTTATATCGTCGGTCCTGCCTTCGTTGGTGCGTTTTGCCTGCTGATGTCGGCGCTGCTGAGCGATCCGGTCGCGCAGTTTGCCTTCCTGTGCATCGCGGCTGCGGGCATTTTTGCCGGCCAGCCGGTGTTCTGGAGCCTGCCCGGCCGCTTCCTCAAGGGAGCAGGTGCCGCTGCCGGCATCGCCGCCATCAATTCCGTCGGCAATCTCGGTGGTTTCGTGGCGCAGAACGTGGTGCCGTGGATCAAGGATCAGACCGGCAGCACGATAGCGCCGATGTTCTTCCTTGCCTTCTGCCTTGCGCTCGCAGGTGTGCTCGTCATCATCGCAGCACGCAAAATGGGCAATCAGGCAGACGCCGCCTGATTTTCGGAAAGCGCGACAGCCGGCTCCGCTGGCTGTCGCAGCATTTAGATACGATATTCTCGGCAGGCCGTCTTCATCAACAGCAATTCGCTAAAAAAAATGGCCCGGACTTGATCCGGGCCACGCGCTTTTACGGGAAATGCTCTAGCGCATTTCTTTATGAGAATTATGCAGTAAACCAGTCGCTACCGGTAAGATGAGTGCCAGCCAGCACGATCTTCTCACCCTTGTGGTCGCCAGTTATGTTGTAGCTGAGGATCGTATCGTCATCCAGCGTAGATACTGCCCACTGATCGATTGTCGTGCCGACGAGCTTCAGCTTATCCATTGCGGCATTGAAGCCGGTGATGGTGTCCGTGGCAAGGCTCTTCGCCATGTCGCCCAGATTGAAGACGAAGGTATCAGCGCCACCGCTTGCAGTGATGTGGTCGATGCCCTTGCCGCCGGTCACCAGCGACGAAGCCAGCTTTACGTCGCTCAGGTCGATCGTGTCATTGCCTGCACCGGCGTTGATCTTGACGGAAGTGAAGCTGCCATCGGTGACGCCTGCGCCACCATTCACAGCTCCGGCGTTTACAATGCCGCCCGTGCCAGCAGCCGATGCATCATTGAATGCAGCGCCAGCCTTGACGATGATCGTGTCATTGCCCGCGCCGGTGTCGATGTTGAAATTGTTGACCCAGCCCTTGTCGTTGGAAACGACCGATACGGTAACCGTGTCATTGCCTGCGCCGGTCGTGATGTTACCGCGCTTGGCATTGAGAACTTCAACGTTGGACGAACCGGTGCCGCCGAGGTGGACGTCTACCTGAACGAAATCCTTGAATGTGAGGTTTTCAGACGTGTCGGACTGGGCGAGAGCGTTCTTCACCGAATTCCATGCCGACGATACGTCGAAGGTGAAGCCGTTTGCGTTAGGGTCGTAGCCAACATCAACCTTGCCACCAGCGCCGCTACCGGGAACTGCTACGGAGCCAACGTTGACAACGCCGGTTTCCATCGAAGAGCCGTTCTTGACCTGTGCCGTCGATTCCGTGAGGAGCTTGTATGCTTCCTGATCGACTATGCTGGTGAGCGAGGAAACCGAGGCAGCACCGCCATTACCAAAAGTTACTTTTAACGCCATTTTTACTCTCCTAAAAATTTCTGAGAATTCGATGAATTGAGGTTAAATTTATAATAAATATTACGGGTGATATTTAATACATAAGATACCACAACACAATACGCGAAAGTGTTTTTTTGAGAAAATCGCGCCTATGGTGTAGCTCTGAATTTTCTCTAATTAAATCAGATAATTAAAGAGATTTATTCCTGCAGAAATGTCTTTTTAAGCCTGTCCTGGAATGGCTTTACAAAATAGGAAAGAACGCTTCTTTCGCTTGTTTGTATAAAGACTTCAGCCGGCATGCCCGGATACAGCCGTCCGCCTGGTATATGTTCCATTCCGGTTTTGCTCGGCTTGATGCGCAGTGCATAAAATGACGCCCCGGTTCTGGAATCTGTCTGCAAGTCGGGGGCAACGACCGCGACTTCGGCGCTGACATCCGGCGTCGTGCTCTGATTGAAAGCCGTGAACCGAATGGTCACCGGCTGGCCGACATAGATCTGGTCTATGTCGTTTGGAGCCACATTGGCGTCGATTGCCAGATCTTCCTTAGCCGGCACCACCAGCATGAGCACTTCGCCCGGCTGGATGACGCCGTTTATGTTGTGCACCGAAAGCTGGTAGATGCGCCCCGCAATCGGCGAGCGAATGTCGAGGCGGTCGAGCTGGTCGCGTGTTGCCGCAAGCCGTTCTTCATATTCCGCAACCGTCGCTTCGATTGAGGTCAGATCTTTCGTGACTTCGGACTTGCGGTCCTCGTCAAGCTGAAGCGACTGCAAGTCCATTTCGCTGAGCTTACCCACCGTCTGTGCACGCGCGGCCATATATTGGCCCTGCTGTCCTTCGAGATTGGAAAGCTGACGCTTGAGAAGGTTGAGGCGCTGAAGCGTTACGAGCCCCTTCGCATAGAGTTCCTGTGTCTTGGAAACGTCTTCCCTGACAATCGTCAATTCATTGTTGGTGGCCGCAACCTGCACGTCCATGCCTCGCGCCTCATCGGCGAGCTGATCCTTGCGCGTTACCAATTGTTTTTTCATGCCGATCAGTGCGCTGCGACGGCTGTTGAAAAGGTTCTTCTCGCTGTCGATGAACGTTTGGGCAGCCTTCGAATTGGTGAGGGCGGCCAGATCTTCGGGGGCGGTGAAAGAGGGCGCTTCGGCAATCTCGGCACGCAGGCGCGCGCGGCGTGCATAAAGCTGCGCAAGCGTATTCTCGACAATGGAGAGGTTTGCCTGAACGATCGTGCCGCTCAGCCGCAGCAAGACCTGACCGGCCTCCACCGTGTCGCCTTCGGCAACATTGATCTGGCTAACGATACCGCCGGAAAGATGCTGGATTTTCTTGGAGTTGCCTTCGACGACGACCCTGCCCGAGGCGACGACCGCGCCGGAGAGCTTTGCCAGAGCCGCCCAGCCACCTAAACCAAAAAGGAGGCCGACGGCAAGCACGACGACGGCGGTTGAGTGTTTGACGATGGATGTTTTCGTGACGCCGTTTTTTGCTTCCTCAGCCATTTTCACCCACCCGGTTTTCCAGCTTTCGGACGTTTTCTTCTGTTTCGGGTACCTGGCGAATATTTTGCCGCAGGATTTGCGCAAGCACCTCTTCCTTGGTGCCGAAGCGAAGCATGCGGCCGTTGCTCATCACCATCACCAGATTGACGCTTTCGAGGGCGCTCGGACGATGGGCAATGACGACGACGATGCCGCCCCGCGCCCTGATATCGCCAATGGCGTTGCGCAGGGCTGCCTCGCCTTCGCTATCCAGATTGGAGTTGGGTTCATCGAGGATGACAAAGAACGGCTCCCCGAAAAGTGCCCGCGCAAGGCCGATGCGCTGTTTTTGCCCGCCGGACAATGCCTCTCCACGGTCACCGATATAGGTGTCGTAACCATTCGGCAGGTTCAGGATCAGATGATGAACCTGGGCGGCCTTGGCTGCGGCAACGATGGCTTCCGCCGTCGCATCACGGTCGAAGCGCGCGATATTCTGCGCGACCGTGCCCGGCATCAGCTCCACCTGCTGGGGCATGTAACCGATGGATTTACCGAGAACCTCGAAATCCCACTGGTTCAGTGCAGCCCCATCGAAGCGCACGGAGCCGCGCTCATAGGGCCAGATACCGGTGATCAAACGCGCCAGCGTGGATTTACCGGAGGCACTCGGGCCAATGATGCCAAGACCGTCGCCCGCATTCAGCGTGAAGGAGATATCGGCTACGGTATCGCGCGCGCCATTGGGCGGACCGCCGATGATGCGATCAATGGCGACCGTATATTTCGGAGGCGGCAAAGAGAGCGGCTGTGCGGGCTCCGGCACGAGTTCGAGAAACTCGTTGATGCGTTTCCAGCCCTGTCGCGCCGTCATGAAGCTGCGCCAGTTTGCAATCGCGTGTTCGACAGGGCCCAGCGCCTTGGCCGAGAGGATCGAGCCTGCGATGATGCTACCCGCCGACGCATTCCCCTCGATGACCAGCATCGCGCCGATTGCCATCACACCCGACTGTAAAAACAGACGGAATGTTCGGGAAATCGCGGCGAGCATGCCCGCCGTGTCCGATGTCGAGAGCGTGACGGCGCGATACTTGGAATGCAGATCGTCCCACATCGACGTCACTGCATTCATCATGCCCATCGTACGGATGGACTCGATGTTGCGCTGACTGCTGCCGACGAGGGCATTTCTCTGTCCGCGCACGTTGTAGGCCTGCTTGGTCGCCCTTTCGGTCAGCCAATTGGTTATCAGCGTCAGCACGACAAGGACCAGGGCGCCGCCAAGCACTGCAAAACCGATCCAGGGATGCAGGGCAAAACAGATCAACAGATAAATGGGCAGCCAAGGAATATCAAAGAACGCTGCCGGCCCCGGCCCTGACAGGAACTGGCGGATCTGATCGAGATCGCCAACGATCTGCAGCCCATCGACCTTGCCGTAGGCGGCAAGCGGTGCGCTGATCGATGCCCTGAAGAGCTTCTGATTAAGAGCATCGTCCATGTTGTCCGAGATGCGCGCCAGTATCCGGCCGCGCAGAGCATCGAACCCCACGAGAAAGGCATAGAGAATAGCCAGCAGAACAACCAGAGCGATAAGAGAGGGAATACTCTTGCTTGGCAGAATCCGGTCGTAAACCTCCAGCATGAAAAGCGAGCCGGACAGGTTGAGAATATTCATGAGTGCGCTGGCAAGGCCGACAGCAAAGAAAGCGCGCTTATTTTTTGTTAAAAAAGAATTAAAAAAAAACATATCAACACCTAAAACTGCGCGAAAATTGCACAATAAGTGAAACTAGGCAACGTTATTCGAGAGTGTTCTAAATAAAATGGGCAATGAGATAAGTAGCAATACGACTTTGCTCTTGATCTGTCGATATGGAGATGGGATCGAAGGTTAACGCGCGTCCGGTTCAAACCGAAGCGTTGGGCCTACTCTACCTCTTTTTGTTTTTACGCAATTTCCGGATGTAAAACTGCTCCGCAATTTTGACGGAAATGCTCTGGGCGAGACACAATGTCGCCAACCGGGTTGTCGTGACATGTCGATGCAACAAAAAAGGCGGTCCTGAGACCGCCTTTTCCATAAATCCATAAAATGGAAATCTTATTCCGCTGCGGTTTCAGCAGCCTTTGCTGCTTCTTCCGCTGCCTTGGCTTCTGCGGCTTCGGCTGCTGCCTTTTCGGCGGCGAGAGCCTGTGCTGCTGCTACCTTTTCAGCTTCCAGACGTGCCTTTTCTTCGACGATCGCCTGACGCTCGGACTCGTTCAGCTTGCGGGCGCGCGTACCGGTGTTTTCAACGATACGGGCAGCCTTGCCGCGACGGTCGCGCAGGTAGTAGAGCTTCGCGCGGCGAACCTTACCACGACGAACGATTTCAACGCCTTCGACGAGCGGCGAGTAGATCGGGAATACGCGCTCGACGCCTTCGCCGTAGGAGATCTTGCGAACGGTGAAGCTCTCGGAAAGGCCGCCGCCGGAACGGGCGATGCAAACGCCTTCGTAAGCCTGAACGCGGGTACGGTTACCTTCGGTAACGCGGACGTTGACGCGCAGCGTGTCGCCCGGAGAAAACTCAGGCAGGGTGCGCTTTGCTTCGATCTTGGCAGCCTGTTCGGCTTCCAGCTGCTGAATGATATTGGTCATGTTAACCTCTGATTTCTTCTGAAACAGCCAGAGCGCTCAACGTTTCGTCTGTCGGTCAATGCCTTCAGACCATGCCGTGTGGCAGGAGCGGGTTCGCCATTCTTTGCTTGCGGTTAAAGGGGAAACCCCAATTCCAAGCGCGCACATACACGAGGGTGCGCCATTTGTCATCCCTTTCATGACAATATTTTATCAATTGTCGGAGACATAACGGCTGTTGCGAAGCTGGGCTTCCCCGGTTATGGCATGAAAACCTTGGGAGGGGCCATGTCCGTATTTATTATTCTGATGCTGTTTGCGACCGGTTTTCTGTCTGGCGTGGTCAACGCGATTGCCGGTGGCGGCACCTTTCTGACCTTCGGGGCGATGACGCTTGCCGGCCTGCCGCCCATTGTCGCCAATGCCACGTCGGCAATCGTGCAGTTTCCCGGCTACATCACCTCCGTGATCGCCTACGCGCCGGAGATCCGCGCCCACTGGCGCGAGGCGATCCTCCTGTCGGCCGTCTCCATCGTTGGCGGGCTGGCGGGGTCGCTTTTGCTGCTGTCGCTCGACAACCCCTCCTTCCGCCAGCTTGTGCCATGGTTGCTTCTGGCCGCCACCGCTGTTTTTGCCGCCGGCCCGTGGCTGCGGCCAAAGTCCAGCGCCGAGCGTTCGCCCGGCAATGTGGCCAGCCTCGTCTTTCAGGGGCTCGCCTCCATCTATGGCGGGTTTTTCGGGGCGGGCATGGGTATCATGATGCTGGCCATCCTCGGAATGACCTCTGGTGGCAGCTACCATCATCTGAACGCGCTGAAGAACCTGCTATCGGTGGTGATCGCGATCATCGCCATTACAATCTTCGTCAGCGGCGGCGTCGTTTCCTGGTGGGCCGCCCTCATCATGTTCCCGGCGGCCGCGCTTGGCGGATATGTGGGCGTGCACACGGCAAGGCGGGTGCCGCAGTGGATCATCCGCTGGCTGGTCATTGCAGTCGGGCTGGTGCTGACGGCCTATTATTTCGTCGCGGTTTAAACCTTGGCTTTTTCCAGCAGGTCGGGCCGTCTTTCCTTCGTCAGCGCCAGCGCCTGCTCGTACCGCCATTTATCGATGACGGCATGGTTGCCGGAGGTGAGAACAGCGGGAATGTCGCGGCCTTCCCAAACTTGCGGCCGGGTATAATGCGGATGTTCCAGCAGCCCGCCCTCGAAGCTTTCATGCACGCCGGAGAGATCGTTGCCCATGACGCCTGGCAGAATGCGCACGATGGCGTCCAGAAGCGTCAGGGCCGCCGGTTCGCCGCCGGAGAGGATGTAATCGCCGATAGACACTTCCTCCAGCCCGCGCGCCTCGATGACCCGCTGGTCGACGCCTTCGAAGCGGCCGCACACGATGATCGCGCCGTCGCCTGCCGCCAGCTCGCGAACACGCTCCTGCGACAGCGGTTTGCCGCGTGGGCTCATCAGCAGGCGCGGTCGCGTATCTCCATCTGAAACGTGGTCGATGGCTGCGGCCAGGATATCGGGTTTCAGCACCATGCCGGCGCCGCCGCCCGCCGGGGTGTCGTCAACGCTCCTGTGCCTGTCGGTGGCGAATTCACGGATTTGCACGGCCTCGAGCGACCATTGCTGGCGTTCCAGCGCCTTGCCCGCCAGCGAATATCCCAGATGACCCGGAAACATTTCCGGGTAGAGCGTCAGAACGGTAGCCTTGAACGTCATTGGCGTTATTTCTTGCCGAAAGGCGAAACGCCGGTTTCGTCCTTGTCGTCCGGATTGTCGATCAGGCCGGCGGCCATGGGATCGATGAGAATGCGTCTCGCCTCCAGATCGATTTCAAGCACGGCCGCTTCCGAAAATGGAATGAGGGCGGGCCGCCGACCGGCGCCCTTCAGCTCGAGGAGGTCGCCTGCGCCGAAATCGTAGACGGCGCTGACGGCGCCATAGCTTTTGCCGTCGGCATCGACGGCTTCCAGCCCTTCGAGGTCGGCATAATAAAATTCGTCGTCGTCCAGCTCGTCATCCGGCAGGTTGTCGCGTTCGATGAACAGTTCCAGCCCGTTCAGGCTTTCCGCCGCATTGCGGTCGTTGATGCCCCTGAAGCGAACGACAACGACATTCTTGCCCTCGCGAACCTCCAGAATTTCAAAGACGCGGCCATCGGCGCTGACCAGATTGCCATAATCGCCGAGCGCCATCGGTTCATCCGTATAGGTGCTGACGCGGACTTCGCCGCGCAATCCCCTAGTGCGCCGCCGATCTTGGCCATGAGTATCGGGTTTTCCAGCTTTGCCATCGGGCCGTCCGTCTTCTGGTGTTGGTTGCGTCTGGTTTAAGGTTTGTTGCTGCCAAAATAAACAAAAAACGGGCGGCATGGAAAACCACGCCACCCGTTTTCTAAAGTCCTATTGCAGATTATTCTGCAGCAGTGGCTTCGGCAGCAGCAGCGGCTGCGTCTTCAGCCTTCTGCTTCTTTTCTGCAACGCGCTCCAGAGCGCGCTTGCCCGGCAGTGCCTTTTCAGGGTTGCTGCGAGCAGCGCGGTCTGCAAGGCCTGCCTCTGCGAGGAAGCGCAGAACGCGGTCGGTCGGCTGTGCGCCCTTTTCGATCCATTCCTTGATGAGGTCAGCCTTCAGCTCGATGCGCTGCGGGTTGTCCTTGGCGAGCATCGGGTTCCAGGAACCGACCTTCTCGAGGAAACGGCCGTCGCGGGGCGAACGGGCGTCGGCAACGACGATCTGGTAGTACGGGCGCTTCTTGGAACCACCGCGTGCGAGACGAATTTTAAGTGCCATGTTATTTACTCCTTGAGATAGCTTGTCCGCCGGTCAGGCGGTCTTTTCATTACCGCCATGTTCGGCGGCTATTGCTTCATGATGCCGGATGACTTCCTTGATGACGAAGTTTAGAAACTTCTCGGCGAAATCCGGATCCAGATTGGCATCCTTTGCCAGATGGCGAAGGCGTTCGATCTGGTATTCCTCGCGCGCCGGGTCCGCCGGCGGCAAATTGTATTTTGCCTTCAGCACGCCCACCGCCTTGGTACAGCGGAAACGTTCGGCAAGAATGTGAACCAGTGCGGCATCGATATTGTCGATCGACTGGCGGTATTCGGAAAGCTGGGCTTTCACTTCTGTGCTGTTCACTGGCGTCGCCCTCACTTCTTTTTCGGGAAGCCGGGCAGGCCCGGCATGCCGCCAAGACCCGGCAGCTTGGTCCCGCCCAGACCAGGCAAACCACCAGGCAAACCACCTGGCAAACTGCCAAGACCGGGCATTGCGCCGGGCTTGCCGAGACCCGCGGCTTCAGCCTGTTTCTGGAGCGCTTCGAGCTGCTTCGGGTCGATGTTCGACAGATCAGGCATGCCGCCGCCGCCCATCATGCCGCCAAGGCCCATCTTGCCCGCCAGGCCGCCCATCATCTGCTTCATCATGCCGCCCTTGCCCTTGCCGCCCATGGCTTTCATCATGTCGGCCATGCCGCGGTGCATCTTCAAGAGCTTGTTGATTTCGGCGGCATCGGTGCCGGAACCGGCGGCGATGCGCTTTTTGCGGCTGTGCTTCAGAATATCGGGATTGGCGCGTTCGGCCTTGGTCATCGACGAGATGATGGCGATCTGGCGGTCGAACATCTTGTCGTTGAGGCCAGCGGAGGCCATCTTGTCCTTCATGCCGGCCATGCCGGGCATCAGCCCCATGATACCGCCCATGCCGCCCATCTTCTTCATCTGGGCAAGCTGGTCGGCGAGGTCGTTGAGGTCGAACTTGCCCTTGGCCATCTTTTTCGGCCATGGCGCGGGCTTTTTCCGCATCGATGTTCTCGGCGGCCTTCTCGACCAGCGAAACGATGTCGCCCATGCCGAGAATACGGTCGGCGATACGGCGCGGATGGAACTCGTCGAGTTCGTTCATGCGCTCGCCGACACCGATCAGCTTGATCGGCTTGCCGGTGACGGCACGCATGGAGAGGGCCGCACCACCGCGTCCGTCGCCATCCATACGGGTGAGCACGAGGCCGGTGATACCGACGCGCTCATCGAAGTTGCGCGCGAGGTTGACGGCGTCCTGACCGGTCAGAGAGTCCGCGACCAGCAGGATTTCATGCGGGTTGGACTTCTTCTTGATCTCGGCCATTTCGAGCATCAAGGGTTCGTCGATATGCGTGCGGCCGGCGGTATCGAGAATGACGACGTCATGGCCACCCAGCTTGGCGGCTTGCACGGCGCGCGCGGCGATATCGGTCGGCGACTGGCCGGCGATGACCGGCAGCGTGTCGACGCCGGTCTGCACGCCCAGCTGGCGAAGCTGTTCCTGTGCGGCCGGACGGCGCGTGTCGAGAGATGCCATCAGCACCTTCTTCTTGTCGCGGTCGGTCAGGCGCTTGGCGATCTTGCCTGTTGTCGTGGTCTTGCCCGAACCCTGAAGGCCGACCATCATGATGACGACGGGGGCGGCGGCATGCAGGTCGATCGAGACGCCTTCGGTGCCGAGCATTTCGACAAGCTCGTCATGCACGATCTTGACGACCATCTGGCCGGGCTTGATGGATTTCAGAACAGCGGCGCCAACAGCCTTTTCACGCACCTTGTCGGTGAAGGAACGCACGACTTCGAGTGCCACGTCCGCTTCCAGAAGCGCACGGCGAACCTCGCGCAGGGCGGCGGCAACATCGGCTTCCGTCAGCGCGCCACGGCCGGTCAGTCCATTCAGAATGGAACCAAGGCGGTCCTGGAGGTTTTCAAACATCGTTTCTTCCTTTTTCGTTCCGGGGTCTCCGAAACGTCGGTGCTTTCGCTGGCAAAAACAAGACGCAAAGCCAAAAAGCACCCGAGGGCGCATCGCGCTGTCGGGTGTTGACCTCCGGGATCTCTTTATACCTTTGCGGGTCCCGGTCGGCGGCTTGGAGTCGTGAAACTGCCAGCTGATTGGCGGCGATAAACAGGAAAGTGCCGTGAAAGTCAAGACAGTGTTGGTTTTCATACGGCAAAGACCGCCTCGTCATCTTTACGTGATCGGGCGAAAGCTGCGGTGGTGGTGCTTGAACGGCGTCGTCTGGCTTCCTATACCTTCTCCATGAAACGTCGAAACTTCTTTCGTTTTTCCGCAGTTGGTCTGCTTGCTCTTGCAGGTGGCGGCCTTTACGCGCGCCGCTCGAACGCCAGCGCCTATTATAGCGGCCCGGTCTCCGATCATTTCGACGGGGTGCGTTTTTTCAACCCCGGCGGTTCGCCGCCCGGCAATTTCATGGGCCTCCTGAAATGGCGCTTCAACGGCGAGCGCGCCGCTTGGCCGGAAAACTACCCCAGCCCGTTTCCGCTGGCAAAGCCGGAACCCCGGATCGACGGTAAGGACATGCGCGTCACCTTCGTCGGTCACGCCTCTTTTCTCATCCAGACGGCAGGGCTGAATATTCTCATCGATCCGGTGTGGTCGCAGCGGACCAGCCCGGTCAGTTTTGCCGGTCCCAAGCGCGTCAACCCGCCCGGCATCCGTTTTGAGGATTTGCCGCCGATCGATCTGGTGCTGGTGACGCATAATCACTACGACCATCTGGATATGGAAACGCTGAAGCGCCTGCATGTGGCGCACAAGCCGCTTTTCATCACACCGCTCGGCAATGACGCCATCATCCGCACCGGCGTCGAGGCGGCGCGCATCAAGGTTGGCGACTGGGGCGACGTTGTTGAGGAAGGGTCGGTCAAGATTCATTTCGAACCCTGCCATCATTGGTCGGCACGCGGTCTCAACGACCGGCGCATGGCGCTATGGTCCGCCTTCGTCATCGAAACGCCGGGCGGCAAGATTTATCATATCGGCGATACCGGCTTCCACGATGGCCTCAATTATCATGCCGCGCGCAAGAAACACGGCGAGTTCCGTCTCGCTAACCTGCCTTTCGGCGCCTACGAGCCGCGCTGGTTCATGAAGGGCCAGCACCAGAACCCGGCGGAAGCCGTGGAAGGCATGAAGATCTGCGGGGCGGCACATGTCTGCGGCCACCATTGGGGCACCGTGCAACTGACCGATGAGGCGGTCGATGCGCCTGTGGTCGCGCTGAAGGCAGCACTTGCAGAGCAGGCGGTGGACGAGAGCCGTTTCCGGCCGATGCGCCCCGGCGAGGTGTTCGACGTGCCTTCCGCCTGAGCGACCAGGCGGTTTGCGCCGCAACAGTCTGGTAATTTGCCGTCCTTTCCGCCATATAGAGCGAAAGTGCGGGTAAAGCCCGTTTTCAATCCGGTTTCAGGTAGTTTTCAGGTTCAGGACGATGGCGGATACGGTCGAATTTGCGAAGATGAACGGGCTTGGCAACAAGATCCTCGTTGTCGACATGCGCGGCCGCAAGGATATGGTGACGCCTCTCGCGGCCATCGCGCTCAATGCCGATCCCGCCACGCAGTTCGATCAGATCATGGCGATCCACGATCCGCGTGTCGGCGGCACCGATGCCTTCATCGATATCCTCAATAGCGACGGCACGAAGGCGCAGGCCTGCGGCAACGGCACGCGCTGCGTGGTGCAGGCGCTGTCCTCGGAAACCGGCAAGACCACCTTCACCTTCCAGACGGTTGCGGGCATCCTCAATGCCGTCGAGCATGAAGACGGCATGATATCAGTCGATATGGGCCTGCCGCGTTTCCGCTGGAGCGATATTCCGCTTTCGGAGGAATTCCACGATACCAGCCGCATCGAGTTGCAGATCGGGCCGATCGACGCCCCGATCCTGCATTCGCCCGCCGTCATGTCCATGGGCAACCCGCACGCCATTTTCTGGGTTGATCGCGATCCGATGGAGTTCGATCTCGAACGTTTCGGGCCGCTTCTCGAAAACCACCCGATGTTTCCGGAAAAGGCCAACATCACGCTGGCGCAGGTGATGTCGGGTAGCGCGCTTCGCACCCGCACCTGGGAGCGCGGTGCCGGGCTGACGCTTGCCTGCGGTTCCGCTGCCTGCGCCGCAGCCGTTTCCGCCGCGCGTACCGGGCGTACCGGCAGGCAGGTGACCATCGATGTCGCCTCCAGCCCCGTGCGCGTGCCGCTGAGGATCGACTGGCGCGAGGACAACCATGTCATCATGACCGGCCCGGCCGAATGGGAATGGTCCGGCATGGTCGATCCCGTCAGCGGCGCCTGGTCGCGGGATGTCGTGGCCGAACAGGGCGCCATATGAGCGGCGTCGAGGTCATAACCTTCGGTTGCCGTCTCAATACCTATGAATCGGAAGTGATGCGGGCGGAGGCCGAAAAGGCCGGTCTCAACAACGCCGTGCTGGTCAATACCTGCGCCGTCACAGGCGAGGCGGTGCGTCAGGCGCGCCAGGCCATCCGACGGGCAAGGCGCGACAATCCGCATGCGCGCATCATCGTGACCGGCTGCGCCGCGCAGACGGAAAAGCAGACCTTTGCCGAAATGCCCGAGGTGGATGCGGTGCTCGGCAATGAGGAGAAGCTGAAAAGCGCCTCCTATCGCGCGCTGCCGGATTTCGGCGTTTCTTCGGAAGAAAAGCTGCGCGTCAACGACATCATGAGCATCAAGGCGACCGCGCCGCAGATGGTCAAGCACATTGACGGGCATGTGCGCGCCTTCATTCAGGTACAGAATGGCTGCGATCATCGCTGCACCTTCTGCATCATTCCCTATGGCCGCGGCAATTCCCGCTCCGTGCCGATGGGTGCTGTGGTGGAGCAGGCGCGCAGGCTGGCGGAAAGCGGCTATTGCGAGATCGTGCTGACCGGGGTGGACGCCACCAGCTATGGCGCGGACCTGCCCGGCGAACCGTCGCTTGGATTTCTCGCCAAGACATTGCTGAAGCAGGTGCCGGAAATCTCAAGGCTCAGGCTTTCTTCGATCGACAGTATCGAGGCTGACCACCATCTGATGGATCTGATTGCCGGCGAGGCGCGTTTCATGCCGCATCTGCACCTGTCCCTCCAGCATGGCGACGACATGATCCTGAAACGCATGAAACGCCGCCATTTACGGGCCGATGCCATCCGTTTCTGTCACGAGGTGCGGTCGCTGAGGCCGGATATCGCCTTTGGTGCCGATATGATCGCCGGTTTTCCGACCGAGACGGAAGAGATGTTCGAAAACGCCGCGACGCTTGCGGAAGAATGCGGCATTTCCAGCCTGCATGTGTTTCCCTACAGCCCGCGTGCCGGCACGCCTGCTGCGCGCATGCCGCAGTTGGACCGTGCACTGGTGAAGGAGCGGGCGGCGAGGCTTCGCGAGCGCGGTGAGGCGCTGCGGCTCGTTCATCTGCAAAACATGGTCGGCTCGACACAGACGATCCTGGTGGAAAACACCGGTTTTGCGCATACCGACAATTTTACGCTGGTGGCCGCGCCCGATCTTCTCCCGCGCACTCTTGCGCAGGTTGAGATTACCGGCCACAACGGCAAACATCTGAACATGAAGCTTCTGGCGGCGGATGCGGCCAGAAGCGGCACAGGAAAAGACACGGGAACGACCATGGCCCTCGGCTTCATCAAAAAAGTCTTTTCGTTCGGCAAGGACAAGGCCGGGACGGACGGCAAGCCGCAAGAGGATTCCGCGCCTGAACGCGCCGGGGAAAACGCCTCTTTCGACGAGGCGCTGAGCGAAGCCGAAGCACATCCCATTATCGACAAGGACCCGGTTTCCGAACTGGAGATCGAGACGGCCGGTGGCCCTGCTCCGGATGTCAACGCTGCCCTTTCCGACGACCAGGAGGAAGATGACGCGCCGCTTCTGCCTGGCGCCGAGCAGGCCGGTGATATCGGCGTTGTTCCGCTGTCGCTCTTGCAGGCCGAAGCCGCTGCCGAAGAACAGGCCGAGATTTTGCCGCAAGCTGCCGATGCCGTGCTTGATGCGGATGCGATGGATGCGCTGCTGGATGAGGCGGAAGCTGCCCGTGCCGTCGAGCCCTCTGCCGGTTCGCCGATCTTGCCGAAGGGTTTTGCAGCGGCAAGCGAGCGCGAAGAGCCTGTTGCGGAGGCTCAGCAGCCGAAGCTCAGCTGGTTCCAGCGCCTGCGGGCCGGGCTTGCGCGCACCTCCTCGCAGCTGACCAACCAGATTTCGGCGCTGTTTACCAAGCGCAAGCTGGATGAGGACACGCTCGACGAACTGGAAGACCTTCTCATCCAGTCGGATTTGGGTGTCGAGACCGCCATGCGCATCACCGGCGCCCTGTCTTCGGAACGTTACGGCAAGGATGTGAGCGGCGAGGACGTGGCGCGCATCATGGCGGGAGAGATCACCAAGGTCCTGAAACCTGTCGCCAAGCCGCTGGAACTCGATCTCTCGCACAAGCCGCATGTCATTCTCGTCGTCGGCGTCAATGGCACCGGCAAGACCACGACCATCGGCAAGCTCGCCTCCAAGCTTTCCGGCTCCGGCCTCAAGGTCATGCTCGCGGCCGGGGATACGTTCCGTGCGGCGGCAATCGAGCAGCTCAAGATCTGGGCGGACCGTACCGGCTCGCAGTTCATCGGCACCAAGCTCGGTGCGGATGCCTCTGGTCTCGCTTATGATGCCTATGAGCAGGCGCGGGCGCAAAAAAGCGACGTGCTCATCATCGATACTGCCGGCCGTTTGCAGAACAAGACGGAACTGATGGCGGAGCTGGAAAAGATCGTGCGGGTGCTCGGCAAGCTCGATCCGGATGCGCCGCATACCGTGCTTCAGACGCTGGATGCGACCACCGGGCAGAACGCCTTGAACCAGGTGGAGATATTCCGCAATGTTGCGGGTGTTTCGGGCCTGATTATGACAAAATTGGATGGCACGGCGCGGGGCGGTATCCTCGTGGCCATTGCCGCCAAACACAAGCTGCCGGTGTATTTCATCGGTGTGGGTGAAGGCGTGGACGATCTGGAGCCCTTCGAGGCGGAAGATTTCGCCAAGGCCATTGCGGGAGTTTGAGTATGGATATTGAAAGCAATTCCAAGGAAAGCGAAAAGATGGTGGCGGAAATCAGCCCGCTCCTGAAATTCGTGCTCGAGCTTGGCCCGCTCATGGTGTTCTTTTTCGCCAATTCCCGTGGCGAATGGCTGGCCTCCACCTTTCCTGTCCTGACGGAGTTCGGCGGGCCGATCTTCATCGCCACCGGCCTGTTCATGATCGCCACCGCAACTGCGCTCTCCGTCTCATGGATACTGACGCGCAAGCTGCCGATGATGCCGCTGATTTCCGGTATCGTGGTGCTCGTATTCGGTGCGCTGACGTTGTGGCTGCAGAACGATACCTTCATCAAGATGAAGCCGACCATCGTCAATGCGCTGTTTGGCGTCATTCTGCTGGGCGGCCTGTTCTTCGGCCAGTCGCTGCTGGGTTACGTCTTCAACTCGGCCTTCAGACTGAACGATGAGGGCTGGCGCAAGCTGACGCTGCGCTGGGGCGTGTTTTTCCTCTTTCTCGCGGTGCTGAACGAGGTGGTCTGGCGCATGTTCTCCACCGACGCATGGGTTGCGTTCAAGGTGTGGGGCACGATGCCGATCACGATCATCTTCACCATGGCGCAAATGCCGCTCGTCATGCGTCATTCGCTGGAACCGCTGAACAAGGACGAAAAATGACAGTTGCAGAGATGCCGGCTTCCCGTTCGGGCTCGTTCAAATGGTTCGGTGTCGCCGCCGGGCTGCTTCTTCTGCAAATCGTCATTCTCTACGCCATGGGCCGCGTTCCCATTTGCGAATGCGGTTATGTGAAGCTGTTCGAACCGGGTGTGAATACGCCGGGCAATTCCCAGCATCTGGCCGACTGGTACACGCCGTCGCACATCATCCACGGCTTCCTGTTTTACGGGCTCGCATGGCTGCTGTTTCGCAAGAAAGCGCTTTCCATGCGGCTTTCTTTTGCGGTTCTGATCGAGGCGGCGTGGGAAATCCTTGAAAACTCGCCTCTCATCATCGATCGGTATCGCACGGCGACCATGGCGCTGGGATATAGCGGCGACAGCATCCTGAACTCGGGGATGGATACGGTGTTCATGGCGCTGGGTTTCTTCTTCGCCGCCCGCGTACCGGTGTGGCTGACGGTGGTGATCGCCATCGTCTTTGAAATCTTCACCGGCTGGCTGATCCGCGATAATCTGACGCTGAATGTGGTGATGCTGGTCTGGCCCGTCGAGGCGATCAAGCAATGGCAGAACGCGCTGCCGCCAATGTGAATGGGCGCTGGTGCTATTTTGCGGACGCAGCCGTGATCGCCGGCAATAAATCCCGCTCGACGCTGCGGGCGTCGAAGGGGCCGACCTTTTTGTAGAGGATCGTGCCGTCGGCGCCGACCAGATAACTTTCAGGGATACCGTAGACACCCCAGTCGATTGCAGCCTTGCCGTTCGGATCGACGCCTATCGCGGCAAAGGGATTGCCGAGTTCGCCAAGAAAACGAAGCGCGTTGTCCTGCTTGTCCTTGTAGTTGATGCCGACGACGGTGATACGTTTGTCTTTCGCCAATTCCTGAAGGATGGGATGCTCCTGGCGGCAGGGAATGCACCAGGAAGCGAAGACGTTGACGAGCGTCAGCTTGCCCTTGATGGCGGCATCGTTGAGCGGCGGCAGGTTTGAGCCTTCCAGCGGCGGCAGCGACAATGCGGGCGCTTTGGTTCCGATGAGCGCCGAGGGAATGGCGCTGATATCCAGCCCGTTGACGTCCTGATCATAGAGCATCTTGCCGGCGACGAGGGCAAAACCGCCGAAAAGCAGAAGCGGCAGAAGCGCCAGGGCATATCGTGCGCGCCCCGTGCTTTTGGCTTTGGTATTCTGGTCCTGGCTGGCCTGCGTCATCGGGCGTCACCCGCAGAACCGCGCTTCGACCGGCGGCGCACGCCGGATGCCTCCAATTCCTTCAGCTCCCGTTTGCGCGCCAGACCGTCGAGGACGACCCAGGCGATGAGGCCGAAGGTGACGGCGAAGGCCGGTCGCCGCATAGGACATGACCGAGTAGAAGGCGTGGCGTCATCGGTCGGCATGCCTCCGGCAGTGCCATGCGGGCGGCATGGCGGCGCAGCTAGGCTGCCACGCGCCGGCGCCAGATTTCGTTGCGCATGGCGGCGATGTGCAGAGTGAAGAACAGCAGCGTAAAGCCGATCGCCATGGTCAGAAGCGGCCAGAGAAATTCCGCATCAATGGCCGAGCCGCCCATGCGGATGACACTTGCCGGCTGGTGCAGCGTATTCCACCATTCGACCGAAAATTTGATGATGGGAATATTCACGAAACCCACGAGGATCAGCACGGCGCTGACACGGGCGGCTCTGGAAGGGTCGTCCATGGCGCGGTTGAGCGCGATCAGGCCGAGATACATCAGGAACAGCACGAAGACGGAGGTCAGCCGCGCGTCCCATACCCACCAGGTTCCCCACATCGGCTTGCCCCAGAGCGAGCCGGTAACAAGCGCAATCAGCGTGAAGGCTGCGCCGATGGGTGCGGCCGCCTTGTGGCTGACGTCAGCGACCGGATGCCGCCAGACGAGCGTGCCGATCGCCGAGAGCGCCATGACCGTGTAACACATCATCGAAAGCCAGGCGGCGGGCACATGCACATACATGATGCGCACGGTATCGCCCTGCTGGTAGTCACCATCGGTGGTGAAAGACAGATAGAGACCGGCGGCCAGCACCAGCGCCGTCAGCACCGCAAGCCAGGGCAAAATGCGCGCAGCGCCAGAAACCGCGTGGGGTTGGCGAGATCGCTGAATTTTGCGGATGGCAAGGCTCGGTTCGCTCATGCTGGTTCTTTAACGCCGAGAATGCCCGCTGCTTCAATTGATCTGCCGCCAATCGTCGATCTGCGTCAATCGCGTGCGCATCAGGCGCATCAACGGCTGCGCGCACGCCAATGCGGCGACAGCGGGCCGATGACGGCTGAAGAACAGCGTGATCGCGCACAGGATGAGGAAAGGCGGCATGAAGGGTGCCGGATCCTGCACCGCCGCATAGGAGGCGCTGACGCCGAAAATCAGCACCGGAATGGCCAATGGCAGCACGAGGATGGAGACGAGCAGCCCGCCGCGCGGCAGCGCCACGGCGATGCCGGCCCCGCGCTGCGCCGATGAAGGTGATGGCCGGCGTGCCGGCCAGAAGCGTCAATGTCGTCGCCCCGATCGCCACCTCGTCCATGTTCATGAACAGGCCGAGCAGCGGCGAGGCGATGACCAGCGGCAGGCCCGTCGCCACCCAATGCGCCAGGCACTTGACGAGCACGGTCAGCACCAGCGGCGTTTCCTGCATCAGGATCAAGATCGAGCGAACCATCCTCGCGCTCCGCCTGGAACAGCCGGTCGAGGCCGAGCAGCGAGGCGAGCAGGGCGCCGATCCAGAGGATCGCCGGGCCGATGCGCGCGAGCAGGTTGAGGTCAGGCCCGACACCGAAGGGAATGACGGCGACGACGGTCATGAAAAACAAGACACCGATCAGGGCGCCGCCGCCGGCGCGGATGGAGAGTTTCAGGTCGCGGAGGAGGAGGGCGATCATGTGCTGGGACCTCGGGGTGGGGTTCACGCCCCCCTCTGCCCTGCCGGGCATCTTCCCCACAAGGGGGGAGATTGGCTGGGGCGCTTGCACCTATCTCCATCATGCACCGGTCGTGTTTGGCAGAACCTTGCAACGAGTCGATCTCCCCCCTTGTGGGGGAGATGCCCGGCAGGGCAGAGGGGGTAACCACCGCAGCCGCCATCACCACACGCCCTCCATCACCCCGGCAAACCCCGTCATCCGCAACTCCTGCACCCTCCAGCCCCAGCGGCTGATGGGTCGCGGCAATCGCGATGCCGCCGCGGGCGAGATGGGCGGTCGACGAGCCCGGCGAACATTCGTCTGCAGCGGCATCGAGGGCCGCGGTCGGCTCGTCGAGGATCCACACCGGGCGCCAGGCGACGAGGAGCTTGGCCATGGCCATGCGGCGCTGCTGGCCGGCGGAGAGATAGCCGAAGGGCAGGTGCGCGATGCCGCCAAGACCGACCGATGTCGGCGGCCTCATCGACGGACATGCCGGTGCCGCCGGCGAAATCGCCGAAAAAGGCTTTCCAGAAGGCGAGATTCTCCGTCGACGGTCAGCTCGCGCTTCATCGCGTTGCGATGGCCGAGATAGTGTGCAGGCGTCGCTGAGGCGCTCCACCGGTTGTCGCTGCAGCACGGCTAGCTTTCGCAGCGCCCTGTTCGGCCGCGCAGGAGGCCGGCCAGAACCGCGCAGCAGCGTGGACTTGCCGGAGCCGTTCGGCGCCCTTGACGACCAGCGCCTCGCCGCTGGCGATTTCAAAGGAAATGTCTTGGAAAATCAGGTCTTCGCCGCGCCTGGCGCTCAACCCTTCGGCCGACGAGCCGCATGACTGTTCACTTTCCCTTTACGACCTTCGGTCGCAACGCAAAAAAAATTGTCCCGATTTGCCCATCGAGTGCTCTGGAACGTTTCTTAGAAATTATCTATAACGCCCGCAACACGCCAGCGGTCGGCGTGAATTTCATCCAAGCGCCGAACACGGAATGAGATTCCGCGTACGGACAGCGGAAATGGCCGCACCCGCATCCCATTCGCGCTCAACGCGCACGGGCGTTCGTACGTCACGATTTCTGGCGCCAGACGAGACGGGGTATAACAGTGTCCAAATCCCTAGACAGTTTCAATTGTCGTTCGACCCTTACGGTCAACGGTAAGGACTATGTCTATTACAGCCTGCCCAAGGCCGAAGCGAACGGCCTGCCGGGCGTCTCGAAGCTGCCCTTCTCGATGAAGGTGCTGCTTGAGAACCTGCTGCGCTTCGAGGACGGCCGCTCGGTCACCAAGGAGCACATCCTCGCCGTCGTCGACTGGCTGACCAACAAGGGCACGGCCGAAAACGAAATCGCCTATCGCCCGGCCCGCGTGCTGATGCAGGACTTCACCGGCGTTCCGGCCGTCGTCGACCTCGCCGCCATGCGCGACGCCATGGTGTCGCTCGGCGGCGATCCGGAAAAGATCAACCCGCTCGTTCCCGTCGATCTCGTCATCGACCACTCGGTCATCGTCGACGAATTCGGCACGCCGACCGCCTTTGCCCGCAATGTCGAGCTTGAATACGAGCGCAACGGCGAGCGTTACCGCTTCCTGAAGTGGGGCCAGCAGGCGTTCAAGAATTTCCGCGTGGTTCCGCCCGGCACCGGCATCTGTCACCAGGTCAACCTCGAATATCTCGGCCAGACCGTCTGGACCAAGGACGAGGACGGCGAGACGATCGCCTACCCGGACACCTGCGTCGGCACCGACAGCCACACCACCATGATCAACGGTCTTGGCGTTCTCGGCTGGGGCGTTGGCGGTATCGAGGCCGAAGCCGCCATGCTCGGCCAGCCGGTCTCCATGCTGCTGCCTGAAGTCATCGGCTTCAAGCTGACCGGCAAGGTGAAGGAAGGCGTCACCGCGACCGACCTCGTGCTGACCGTCGTGCAGATGCTGCGCAAGAAGGGCGTGGTCTCCAAGTTCGTCGAATTCTTCGGCCCCGGCCTCGACAACATGACGCTCGCCGACCGCGCCACCATCGGCAACATGGGCCCGGAATACGGCGCGACCTGCGGCTTCTTCCCGGTCGACGGCGAAACCGTCAACTACCTCACCATGTCCGGCCGCGAAGAGAGACCGCATCGCGCTGGTCGAAGCCTATTCGAAGGCGCAGGGCATGTGGCGGACCGGCGACGGTTCCGACCTCGTCTTCACCGACACGCTGGAACTCGACCTTGGCGACGTCGTGCCGTCCATGGCCGGTCCGAAGCGTCCGGAAGGCCGCCTGCCGCTCGAAACCATCGCGCCGAATTTCGCAACGGCTCTCGAAACCGACTACAAGAAGCCCGGCCAGCTCACCAGCCGCTATGCGGTTGAGGGCGAGGACTTCGATCTCGGCCATGGCGATGTGGCGATTGCCGCCATCACCTCCTGCACCAACACGTCCAACCCTTCGGTTCTCATCGCTGCCGGCCTTCTCGCCCGCAATGCGGTTGCCAAGGGTCTGAAGTCCCAGCCGTGGGTGAAGACCTCGCTGGCACCGGGATCGCAGGTCGTTGCCGAATATCTCGAAAAGTCCGGGTTGCAGAAGGATCTCGATGCGATCGGCTTCAACCTCGTCGGTTTCGGCTGCACCACCTGCATCGGCAACTCCGGCCCGCTGCCGGCGCCGATCTCCAAGACGATCAACGACAAGGGCCTGATCACGGCTGGCGTGCTCTCCGGCAACCGCAACTTCGAAGGCCGTATCTCGCCGGACGTTCAGGCGAACTACCTGGCCTCGCCGCCGCTCGTCGTCGCCTATGCTCTCGCCGGCACGGTCCAGAAGGATCTGACCAAAGAGCCGATCGGCGACGACCAGAACGGCAAGCCGGTCTATCTCAAGGACATCTGGCCGACCTCGAAGGAGATCCAGGAGTTCATCCTGAAATACGTCACCCGCGAGCTCTACGAGTCGAAATACGCCGACGTGTTCAAGGGCGACGAGAACTGGCAGGCCGTGCAGGTTCCTCCCGGCCAGACCTATGCCTGGGACGACAAGTCGACCTATGTGCAGAACCCGCCCTATTTCGTGGGCATGGGCAAGACCGGCTCGGGCCTTTCCAACATCAAGGGCGCCCGCGTCCTCGGTCTGTTCGGCGACAAGATCACCACCGACCATATTTCGCCGGCCGGTTCGATCAAGGCGGCGTCGCCGGCCGGTGCCTATCTGACCGAGCACGGCGTTGGCGTTGCCGACTTCAACCAGTACGGCACGCGCCGCGGCAACCATGAAGTGATGATGCGCGGCACCTTCGCCAATATCCGCATCCGCAACCACATGCTCGGCCCGAACGGCAAGGAAGGTGGCTACACCATCCACTATCCGTCCAAGGAAGAGATGTCGATCTACGACGCCGCCATGAAGTACAAGGCGGAGGGCGTTCCGCTCGTCATCTTCGCCGGTGTCGAATATGGCAACGGTTCCTCGCGCGACTGGGCGGCGAAGGGCACCAACCTGCTCGGCGTCAAGGCTGTCATCGCGCAGTCCTTCGAGCGCATCCACCGTTCCAACCTCGTCGGCATGGGCGTCGTTCCCTTCGTCTTCGAGGAAGGCACGACCTGGGCCAGCCTTGACCTCAAGGGTGATGAAGTCGTTGAGATCGATGGTCTCGAAGGCGACATCAAGCCGCGTGAAAAGAAGATCGCCAAGATCACCTACAGCGACGGTTCGGTGAAGGAAGTTCCGCTTCTGTGCCGCATCGATACGCTGGATGAAGTGATCTACATGAATAATGGCGGCATTCTGCAAACCGTTCTTCGCGATCTGGTCGCCTGATAAAGCCTGAACCAACAAAGGACGCCGGGATTTTTCCCGGCGTCTTTCCTTTTCCTCATCTCTTTTTTTGTGATTGCCACTCACCCCTTCGTGACTTTCTATTGAAGTGGAATAGACGTTATTTTCCGGTTTGCATCCGGTTGGGTTGATCGCATCAATTCGGCTGGATATCTCGTCCGGACAAAGGTTCTTGTAATGCCGCTGAAATTGCCCCTGTCGATATGTCTTCTCGGCACGTTCCTCGTCGCACCTGCTTATGCGCAGGAGGCTGTGAAGGGCGTTGTTGAGTTGTTTACATCGCAGGGCTGCGCGTCTTGCCCGCCGGCGGACGAAGCATTGCGCAAGATGATCCAGAAGGGCGATGTCGTCGGTCTGTCCTACCATGTCGACTACTGGAATTATCTTGGCTGGACCGACTCGCTGGCATCGAAGGAAAATACCGAACGGCAATATGGTTACATGCGCGCTCTCGGCCGCAATGGGGTCTATACGCCGCAGGCCATCCTGAACGGTCGCGACCACGTCAAGGGCGCCGATGTCCGCGGTATTTACGACAGGCTCGATGCTTTCAAGCGCGCAGGGCAGGGGTTGAGCGTGCCGGTCGCGTCCAAATTTGCCGGAGATGAGGTGGAGATCGACATTGGTGCAGGCAGCGGCAAGGCCGATGTCGTGGTTGCCTATTTCACCCGCGAACAGACGGTGGACGTGCAGAAGGGCGAGAACCAGGGGAAAAAAATGTCCTACTGGCACAGCGTCTACGACGTGCAGACGGTCGGCATGTGGGATGGTTCGGCGATGACGGTGAAACTTCCGGCAAGCGTGGTCGCCAAGGTCAAAAAGGGCGGCTGCGCCGTGCTGTTGCAGACGGCAAATGCCAGCGGCGATCCGGCGGCAATCGTCGGCGCAAGTATTCTACTGGGGAATGAAACGCCCTGATCGCCTGTCTGGCGATGGAAGATCCGATCCGGGCATTGGGGGCTGGGGGTAAAGGGTCAATGCACCGGACCGGGTCATCTTGGTGCCTAGGCATCAATTGACAATAGGACTATTCCACCCAATTCGGGCCATGGTTTGACCGAAATACGGCAGGCCATGCTAAAGTACCTGCCTAAAGGGGTTACCATTTTTTTACCCCTGCTTTTTCAACGGCAGCGTCTTCGGGGGCATCGGCGGGCTTCTTTCGGTGTCGCAGTTGCCAGGTTTTGCTGCCGCTCAAAGACCCTCGCACCCTTTTCCAGAATCGCGATCTCCTGTTCAAAGGCCGTTCGAGACTTGCAATTTTGTCTTCTCCGGCTCACATTATCAGGACGACATGGGTGGAATCGGAGGTATGGATGACCGATCAACCGGATGTGCAGCAGGTGCAGACCGCTTCACGCGACAGTTCCACCGTTGTCGATCTCCGCGAGTACAAAAAGACAAGGACCCTTTGCCGGTTACGCTTTCACCGGCGCGAGCTGGATGCGATCCTGCGCATCTATGGCCGCATGGTGGGGGAGGGCGAGTGGCGCGACTATGCCATCGATCATCTGAGGGAAAAGGCGGTGTTTTCGGTCTTTAAACGCTCAGGCGAAATGCCGCTCTACAGGATCGAGAAGAACCCTAAGCTGGCGGCGAAACAGGGTGCCTATTGTGTGGTGAATACGGATGGCCGCATTCTCAAACGTGGCCACGAACTGCCGCAGGTTCTCAAGGTTTTCGACAAGGTCCTGAAACTCATCGAATAGATGAGACGGGCCGAGCTACCCTGCCGTCGCTTTATGCGGACAGGCGGGTGGAGAGGCAGTCAGGTTTCGAGTTCTGGGATAAATAAAAAGGCGGCCGAAGGGCCGCCTTTTGCATGTTTGCCAGTTGGGTTCTCACCCTTACTTGTCACGGTTGCCCATGAACTGAAGGAGGAACATGAACAGGTTGATGAAGTCGAGATAGAGCGTCAGCGCACCCATGATGGCCTTGCGGCCAGCCACGGCAACTTCGTCGCCATCGAAATACATTTCCTTGATCTTCTGCGTGTCATAGGCGGTGAGGCCAGCGAAGATCAGCACGCCGATCGCGGAGATTGCGAACTGCAGTGCAGAGGAGGCGAGGAAGATGTTGACGATGGACGCGATGATGAGGCCGAACAGACCCATGATCAGGAACGAGCCCATACCCGAGAGGTTCTTCTTGGTCGTGTAACCGTAAAGCGAGAGCGCGCCGAACGAGGCGGCGGTCACGAAGAACGTCTGTACGACGCTCTGGCCGGTGTAGACCAGGAAGATCGACGACAGCGACACGCCCATCAGCGCCGCATAGACCCAGAAGGTCATCTGGGCGGTGGAAACGCTCATGTTCTGGATACGGAAGCTCAGAAAGAACACCAGTCCAAGCGGTGCGAGCATGACGACCCAGCGTCAGCGGGCTGACATAGAGCAACTGGCCGAAGCGCGGTTAGCTGGTCGTCGAGCGTCGAAGGTGGCCGAAATACGCTGCAACGACCGGTGATGACGCGAGAGCCAAGCGCCATCAGGTTGTAGACCCTGAGCATGTAGGCGCGCAGACCTTCATCGATCATCGCACCAGTCTGTGCACGGGTCTGCGCCATGCGGTTCTGGTAGTTATTGAAGTCAGCCATTGTTGTCCTCTTGGTTCAAGCTCCGTAATTGCTACGGTGTCGAGGCACTAGCCTCGGTTCACGGGCGCCGCTGCGGGCTCCAGGCAAGCCTCCCAGTGCTAACGTAAATATGATGGCAGAACTGTGTCCGATACAAGGCCTGTTGACTTGAAAGGACACCATATCGCGGCACTCACGTTTTGGGCGATACATTACAAAGAACGTAATCGTTAAGTTACAGCCGCACAATTGCAGAAGATTATTCACCCGCCTGCCGCAAAACCGGAGCGGCCTTCTGCCCGAGAATTCGCCAGGTGCCGATGAGGCCGATGCCGACAGTCATGACGAGGGCGACGACGACCGTGCCGATCGCCACATCCGGCAGGAAACTGGAGGGCAGTTTCATGATGCGGGAAATCACGAACCATGCGGAGACGCCGCCGGCGAAAAGCGCGAAGACGGCGGTGGCGAGGCCGAGCATCATATATTCATAGGAAAAGGCGCGGATAAGCAGGCTTCGTGTACCGCCGAGCGTCTTCAGAATGACCGCATCATGGGTGCGGGCACGGTTGCCGGCGGCAAGAGCGCCGGCGAGAACGAGGACGGAGGCTATCAGCGCAACGGCTGCTGCGGCGCGGATGGCGGTGGCAAGCTGGCCGACCAGCCGGTTGACGACGTCGAGCGCATCCTTGACGCGCACGCTTGTTATCGTCGGATAGGCGTTGGTGACGGCGCGCAATATCCGGCCCTCCTCGCTTGCGGATGCGGAGGGGTCGGCGAGGGTGGCAAGCCAGGCATGTGGCGCTCCCCGGAAGGTATTCGGCGAAAACACCATGACGAAATTAATCGACAGCGATTCCCATTCGACATTGCGCAGATTGGCGATCTTTGCGGTGATGCTGCGGCCGAGCACGTTGACGGTGACGGTGTCGCCGATCTTCAGGCCCAGTTCCTTGCGCCTCTTCGGCGGCAAACGAGACCAGCGGCTCGCCGCTATAATCCTGTTCCCACCACGTTCCCTCGGTCAGCCTCGCGTTTTCGGGAGCATCCTGCGAATAGGTTATGCCGCGGTCACCGCGCAGCAACCACCGCCCGGATGGCGGCACGTCGATCTTCGTCACGTCTTCGCCATTGAGCGCCAGAATGCGGCCGCGCAGCATCGGCACCTCGGTCAGCGTGCCCTCAGGCGCTTCTTGTTTAAGAAGATCGCGGAAACCCTGCAACTCGCTGCCCTGGATATCCACGAAGAAGAAATTCGGCGCTCGTTCCGGCAGGCTGTCGGTCAGTTCGCGGCGCAGATTGCCGTCGATCAGCGTCAGTGTCACCAGCAACGTCAGCCCGAGGCCGAGAGAAAGAACGACCGAAGGGGTGAGCGCGCCCGGCCGGTGAATATTGCCGATCGCCAGGCGAAGGGCGGCGGAATGAACGCGCGGGCTGCGTCTGGCGATGGCCTTGACAGCACGTTGCCACCAGCCGCAGCACGACAAAGGCGAAACCGATCGCGCCAAGGAAAACCGAGGCGATGAAACGCTCTTCGGCCGAGAAGATGGCAAGGATGGCGAGCGCTGCCAACAACAGGGCGGTCACGGCGAGGTAAGGCCAGGACGGCCAGCTGCCCTCCTCAAACCCTTGCTCTCGAAAAAGGGCGGTTGCCGGGACTTCGCGGGCCTGGCCGAGCGGCACGATGGCGAAGGCGAGAGTCGTCAGGAGGCCGAACAGGGCGGCAAGACCAAGCGCTGCCGGATAGAAGGCAAGCTCTTTCGGCACCGGCAGCACGCCCTCCAGAAACCGCATGGCGATCAAGGGGGCGATGGCGCCGACAGCGAGGCCGATGACGATGCCGACGGCGGCAATGAACGCGATCTGGAAGAGATAGGTCATTGTGACAACGGAGGCAGGCGCACCGAGACATTTCAGCGCGGCGATCGTGGTGCGCTTGGAATCGAGAAAGGCACGAACGGCGTTCGCAACGCCGACGCCGCCGACGATAAGGGCAGTCAGGCCCACCAGCGTCAGGAATTGCGAGAAACGGTTGACGTTTTCGGTGAGCGACGGCGCTGCCCGGTCGCTGGTGCGGATGGACCAGCCGGCATTGGGGAGCGTCTTGTTGGCCGCATCGGTCATCGTTGCCCGCGCGGCGGGATCGTTCAGCATGATCTTGTAGGCATGCTCGACCAGACTTCCGTTCTGAACGAGACCTGAGGCGAAAAGCGCATCGCGGCTGACCATCAGCCGTGGCGCAAAACCGAAGCCGTCCGACAGCGCATCCGGCTCGTCGACCACCGTGCCGGTCAGTTTCAGCTTCACATTGCCGAGCAGGATGTCGTCGCCAACCTTGATGCCCAGCCTTTCAAGGAGAAGCGGCGCGGCAACGGCGCCATAGGTATCGCCGGTCGCAGCCAGAAGCTCGCTCAGGGGCCGGTTGGGATCCGCGACGAAGGTACCGTAAAGCGGATAGGCGCCGTCTACTGCCTTCACTTCCGTCAGTGTCTGTTCCGAACCATCGGCAAGGCGCGCCATGGAGCGCAGCCCGGTGGACACTGCGATTTTGCCAAGACTGTCGAGATAGGCCCGTTCTTCCTGCGTCGCTTCCCTGTTGCGCAGCTCGAAACGCACATCGCCAGCCAGTATCGACTGGCCTTCCGTCGCAATCGCGCTGGTGACGGCGCGTGACACGGAGTTGACGGCGGCAATTGCGCCGGTTCCAAGGGCGATGCAGGCGAGGAAAATGTAAAAGCCACGCAAACCGCCGCGAATTTCGCGCCGCGCGAGCCTCAATGCATTCCTGATATTGGCAACAGACGGGAGAATGGAGCCGATCATGCCGATACCGCCCGAGCCTTGTGGGCGGTGGCGCTATCACCCTCTATCTCGCCGGAACGCACCTTGATCTGCCGTGAGCAACGGGCGGCCAGTGACGGATCATGGGTGACGAGGATCATCGTCATCCCGCGTTCAGCCTGTTTCGAGAAGAGAAGATCGGCGATCTGCTGGCCGGTATCCGCATCCAGATTGCCGGTCGGCTCGTCTGCGATCAACACGGCGGGGGAGGGCGCAAGCGCGCGGGCGATCGCGACACGCTGCTGTTCGCCACCGGAGAGCTGACCGGGATAGTGGTTGAGGCGTTCGCCGAGACCGACGGCAACGAGTTCGCGTTTGGCGATCTCGAAGGGGTTCGGCACATTGGCCAGTTCCAGCGGAACGGCCACGTTTTCCAGCGCCGTCATATTGGCGATGAGGTGGAAAGACTGGAAAACTATGCCGATATTCTTGCCGCGAAAATCCGCGAGGGCATCCTCGCCAAGCTTGTGCAACTCCGTATCCGCGATGACGATCTCGCCGCTGTCCAGCCTTTCGAGACCGGCAAGCACCATGAGAAGGGTCGATTTCCCCGAACCGGAAGGACCGACGATGCCCACCGCCTCGCTTTCGCCAATGGCAAGATCGATGCTCTTGAGAACGTGAACGGAGGCGGCGGCGTTGCCGAGCGTGAGGTCGGCCTTCTTCAGCTCTATGATGCTTTTCGTCACAATTCTCGTTCCTATATATGATGAAAACAGTCTGGCGGTGTCGATGCGAACGGTATTTCAGACAATGCAAACCAAGTTAGGAAAGCCGTGATGAGATTTAAAGCTGCCCTGTTTCACTTCATCGTCATTTTCGCCGCCGCCTTTTCCGCCCCGGCGGCCATGGCGCAGGAGCGGACGTTGCAACTGGTTGGCCTCGGCGACAGCCTCATGGCCGGGTACCAGTTGCCGCCCACCGACGGCTATACGGTACAGCTTGAAGCTGCATTAAAGGCCAAGGGCATCAATGTCACCGTCACCAATGCCGGCGTGTCCGGCGATACCTCTTCCGGCGGTCTGGCGCGAGCGGAATGGTCGGTTCCCGATGGTACGGACGGGGTCATTCTGGAACTTGGTGCCAATGATGCATTGCGTGGTATTGCGCCGGAACAGACGGAAAAGAACCTCGATGCCATCATTTCCGGCTTTCAGAAACGCAACATAGCGGTGTTGCTGGTCGGCATTATGGCGCCGCCGAACATGGGCGACGATTACGCCAAGCGCTTCAATCCGATCTATCCGAGGCTTGCCGAAAAATACAACCTGCCGCTTTATCCATTCTTTCTGGATGGTGTGGTGACGGACGATACGCTGAAGCTGGAAGACAAGATGCATCCCAACACCAAGGGTGTGGCGATGATGGTGGAGAAATCTTTGCCGGCTGTTGAAAGCTTCATCACGACAATCGGTGCGCAAAAAAAATAAGCACTTGCGCCCGCCTGCATTGCATGATTCGCTATGCTTGTTCTGCCAAGAGATTCGGGGAGCTCGCCATGCCGAGACTGTTTATCGCCCTCGAAATTCCGCGCAATGCGGCTATGAGCCTATCATTGTTGCGCGGTGGTCTGCCGGGAGCCCGGTGGATCGATGTGGAGAATTATCACATAACCCTGCGTTTTATCGGCGATATCGATGGGAGAACTGCCGATGAGGTCGTTGACAGGCTGGACCGGATCGACAGGCCGGAATTCCAGATCAATCTCAACGGGATGGGTTCCTTCGGGTCCAAGAAGCCGCATTCGATCTGGGCGGGGGTTTCCCCCTCGCCGGAAATGAATGCGCTTCAGGCGGAGGTCGAGAGGATCTGCCAGAGGATCGGGTTGCCGCCGGATCCGCGCAAGTTCATGCCGCATGTGACGCTGGCGCGGTTGCGCTCTTCACGGCTGGACGATGTTGTGCAGTATCTTTCCGGACGCGGCAATTTCCGCACATCTGCCTTCACGGTCGGTCGTTTCGTGCTGATGTCGTCCAAGGAATCCGTGGGCGGCGGACCCTACATCGTGGAGGAGGTATTCCCGCTTCACGAAGCGCGGTCCAGCTCCATCTTTGCGAGCAACGAGCTGCATCCCGCCAAAAGCATGGTGTAGACGGCGAGAAATCCGTCTTCACCACCGAAGTAGGGATCGGGGACGTTTTCGGGGCGTCCCGAAGCATAGTCCAGAAACAGATGGATTTTGTGCTTGCGGTTTTCGGGTGCCTTTCGCAGCAGTTTCGCCAGATTGCCTGCATCCATGGCAAGGATCAGATCGAAGGTTTCGAAATCCGTCTGGGTGATCTGCCGCGCGCGCTGCCGGGAAATATCGATCCCATGCTTGCGGGCGATTACGATGGATCTGCGATCCGGGGCGGTGCCGGTGTGCCAGCCGCCGGTGCCGGCGGAATCGACAGTGAGTTGGCGGGACACGCCTTGCGTTTCGGCAAGGTGTATCAAAATGCCTTCGGCGAGCGGTGAACGGCAGATATTGCCCATGCAGACAAAAAGAACGGCTGTATGTTTCATTGAATATGCGTCGATCCGGTCGTTGAGGCGTTAATGTTTCTCCGAAAGAGCGGATCGCATGTCAAGCGGAGGCAAGATGCATGAAATATCCCAGACTTGAGCCGGAAGCCGTCCGGCAGGCGCTTTTACAACTCGATGGCTGGTCCTTGCGCGAGGACGGGGCGGCAATCGTCCGGTCGTTCAAGTTTGCGAGTTTTGCGGAAGCTTTCGGTTTCATGGCCGAGTCGGCTCTCGCTGCGGAAAGGCTCAATCATCATCCGGAATGGTCCAACGTCTATTCACGGGTCAAGGTCTGCCTCACCACCCACGATTCGCAAGGCGTGACCGAGCGGGATTTTATGCTCGCCGAGGCCATGCAGAAGGCGGCTGCGGGCCGCAGTAATTGAATGGCGGGCTTTAACTCCCATATAATAGCCGTGACCGGAGGACCGTCGATCATGGATGATGTGAAAATCGGTGAAATTCTTTTGCCCGGAGAAACGGGCAGCCAGGGCGAGCGCGAACGTGTCGTTCGCGCCAAATTCTGGCCGAAGCTCAAGCGTGTGATGACCAAGGTGCCCTTCGCGCGCGATGCGGCAGCGGCCTATTATTGCGCCATCGACCGGGATACGCCGCTACGTGCCAAGGGCATCATTCTGGCGGCACTTGCCTATTTCATCATGCCGCTGGATGCCATACCGGATATGCTGGCGGTCGTCGGCTTTACCGACGACATCGCGGTCATAACGGCTGCGCTTGCGATGATCCGCGCCCATATCAAGATGGAACATTACGATGCGGCGGATGCCATGCTGAAACGGCAGCAGGAGGCCGAATAACACGTCTGTGATGACGCGGCTCCCCGGAGCCGGGCAGGTGACAAATTGTTGCCTGAATTTGTGTGTCTTAGACATGACGGGGAGGGCGTGCCACGCCTTTCTTCTCGGGATGCGGGCGTAGCCGATCTGTAACACTGCAAGACGTTTTCGGCATTTTATACGTGTTGTTGACGGTTTGGTAACCGCTTCCTGACCACAATGAGAAAAGACGATCCGCACCTGAACGTGGCCGATCCATAAAATGGAGCCCGCCGCTGCTTCGGGCCAATGGAAGACAATAACCCGGCAGGAAATTCTATGTTTGTAAGAAGTGTAGCAACCGCAGTGGCCATTTTGCTGACCAGCGTCGGCGTAGCATCTGCACAGTCGCCCACGCGCATCCAGCAGTTCAATGCATGGGGTGCCTATTCGTACAAATCGGGCAACAGCACCGTCTGCTACGTTCTTTCCATCCCCACATCAAAGGAACCGGCAAGCGTCGATCACGGCGATATCTTCTTCATCGTGTCGCAGCGTCCGGGCCAGAACATTTCCTATGAGCCGCAGGCGATGGTCGGTTACACGCTGAAGCAGGGCTCCAAGGTCACCGTCACGATCGACAATAAGAACTTCGTGATGTTCACCAAGGACAAGGCTGCCTGGGTTGAAAATGCCGCCGAAGAACCCGCTCTCGTGGCCGCCATGAAGGGCGGCAAGTCGATGACGGTCAAGGCGGTCTCCGGCCGTGGCACCGCGACGTCCTATTCCTATTCGCTGTCGGGTATTTCGGCTGCATTCAAGCAGATCGAGAGCTGTAAATAATTCCGAGGCTTTTTAAGCTTTGCGATTGGCCGGTCATTGACCGGCCATTTGCGTTTTTGCCATTTTGATGCTAAAGGCGCGGCAACATTGACAGGCGGATGCGCGAAAAGTGCTCCGCCTTTGATTTTCTCGACATGCAGACGATTTTCCGCCTTTCTGAAAGGCCGGTCGTGCGATGCATTGGATGATGGGATAGCGTGATGTCCGTATTGCATGCCCCTGCCGGTCTGGCAGTCAAAACTCCCCTGATCGCCAATAGCGATCTCATGTCCGGCAAGCCGTCGCTGATCGGCTTGACGCGAGAGGAAATGGGCGAGGCTCTGGCCGGGATCGGCGTGCCGGAGAAGCAGGTGAAGATGCGTGTCAGCCAGTTGTGGAACTGGCTTTACGTGCGCGGCGTCTCGGATTTCGACAACATGACCAATGTTGCCAAGGAGCTTCGGGAAAAGCTGAAGGCGGCCTTCACCATTGCCCGCCCGGAAATCGTCGAGGAGCAGATCTCCAATGACGGCACCCGCAAATGGCTGATGCGGTTTCCGCCGCGCGGTGCGGGACGCCCCGTCGAGATTGAAACCGTCTATATTCCCGAAGAAGGGCGCGGCACGCTGTGCATTTCAAGCCAGGTCGGCTGTTCGTTGACCTGTTCCTTCTGTCACACCGGCACACAGCGTCTGGTGCGCAACCTGACGGCCGAGGAAATTCTCGCCCAGCTTCTGCTCGCCCGCGACCGGCTCGGCGATTTTCCCGATGGTTCGACGCCGGTTGGCGCTTACGTGCCGAGCGAAGGCCGCAAGGTCTCCAACATCGTGATGATGGGCATGGGCGAACCGCTCTATAATTTCGAGCACGTGAAGAACGCTCTGCTGATCGCCACCGATGGTGACGGCCTGTCGCTCTCCAGGCGTCGTGTGACCCTCTCCACCTCGGGCGTCGTGCCGGAAATCTTCCGCACCGGCGATGAGATCGGCGTCATGCTGGCGATTTCACTGCATGCGGTGCGTGACGATCTGCGCGACATGCTGGTACCGATCAACAAGAAATATCCGTTGAAGGAGCTGATCGAGGCTTGCCGTAATTATCCTGGCGTCTCCAACGCCCGCCGCATCACCTTCGAATATGTGATGCTGAAGGATGTGAACGACAGCCTGGAAGACGCCAAGATGCTGGTGCAGCTTCTGAGGGGCGTTCCGGCCAAGATCAACCTCATTCCGTTCAATCCGTGGCCGGGCACGAATTACCAGTGCTCCGAATGGGCGCAGATCGAGAAGTTTGCCGATTTCATCAATCAGGCCGGTTATGCCTCGCCGATCCGCACGCCGCGCGGCCGCGATATTCTCGCCGCCTGCGGTCAGCTGAAATCGGAATCCGAGCGCATGCGCAAGACCGAACGGCTGGCTTTCGAGGCGATGATGATTGCCAACCACGGTGCGGACGACTGAAAAGCCGCCAATCCCGGCAGAAAGCGTGCTGCATTACGGTTCTTTGATTGATTTCGGGCGGTCTTGTTTCTAATAAGACGGCAACAAGAAACCAACTGGAGGATACCTATGCGTGCACTTATTCTGGCGCTTGCAGCCGCGAGCGCCCTCGTTCTGCCAGCCAAGGCTGAAAACGTCACCGTTGCCGTCACCGCCATTGTCGAACATCCGGCGCTTGATGCCGTACGTGACGGCGTCAAGGCAGCGCTTGCCGAAGCCGGTTACAAGGAAGGCGAGAACCTCAAGTTCCTCTACGAGTCCGCGCAGGGCAATCCCGGCACCGCAGCGCAGATCGCGCGTCAGTTCGTGGGCGAAGCCCCTGACGTCATCGTGCCGATCTCCACACCGTCCGCCCAGGCCGTCGTTGCGGCGACGCGCGATATTCCTATTGTCTTCACGGCTGTTTCCGATCCGGTTGGCGCACAGCTCGTCAAGGACATGCAAAAGCCCGGCCGCAACGTGACCGGACTGTCCGACATGCTGCCGGTTGCCGAGCATCTGGCGCTGATCAAGGAAATTTCGCCCAACGCCAAGTCGATCGGCTTTATCTACAATTCCGCCGAAGCCAACTCCGTCTCGACGCTGGCGGCGCTGAAGGCTGAGGCCGAAAAGGCCGGCCTGAAGGTGGTTGAATCCGTCGCCACCAAATCCGCCGAAGTGCAGGGCGCAACGCGCGCGCTGGTCGGCAAGGCCGACGTGATCTATGTGCCGACCGACAATACCATCGTTTCCGCTTTCGAGGCGGCAGCCGGCGTTGCGAGTGAGGCAAAGATCCCGCTTTATGCCGCCGATACGGATTCCGTCGCGCGCGGCGCGGTTGCAGCTCTCGGCTTCAACTATTTCGACGTTGGCAAGCAGACCGGCGCTGTCGTGGTGCGTATTCTCAAGGGTGAGAAGCCCGGCGACATTCCGGCAACCGTTGCCGTTGGCACCGATCTGGTAATCAACAAGAAGGCTGCTGCAAAAGCTGGCGTCACCTTCCCCGAAAGCGTGACGAAGCGCGCCACCAAGGTCATCGACTAAACCGGACTTCGGGCGGCGGTCATTCGCCGCCCGCTTTGCGCGGCACGAAACGGTGCCCGTATCCGCCGACGCGGCGGCAATAACAAGGACATTACCGTGAGCCAAATCGCTTTCTGGGGTGCCGTGGAACTGGGACTGGTCTTCGCCTTCGTGGCGATCGGCGTCTATCTCGCTTTCCGGGTGCTTGATTTTCCTGATCTGACCGTGGACGGTTCCTTTCCGCTCGGCGCAGCCGTTGCGGCGGTGATGATCATCGCTGGCCTCAATGCCTGGGTCGCCACGGCGATTGCGATGGTTGCCGGCGCCGGTGCCGGCATCGTTACGGCAACGCTGAATGTCCGGTTCAAGATACTCAACCTGCTTGCGTCGATCCTGACGATGATCGCGCTGTTTTCGGTCAATCTCCGGGTGATGGGAAAACCGAATGTGGCGCTGCTCAATCAGGATACGATGATCTCGCCATTCTACGATCTCGGTCTTTCCGAATATCTGGTGCGGCCGCTCTTTATCGGCGCGCTGGTGCTGATCGCAGTCATTCTCGTCTGGCGTTTTCTTGAGAGCGATGCGGGCCTTGCCATGCGGGCGACGGGCGCGAATGCGCGGATGGCGCGGGCGCAGGGTGTGAAGACCGGCAACCAGATCTATCTCGGCATGGCGCTTTCGAATGCGCTGGTCGCGCTCGGCGGCGCGCTTTTTGCGCAGACCAATGGTTTTGCGGATGTCACCGCCGGTGTCGGCACCATCGTCGTCGGGCTTGCGGCCGTCATCATCGGCGAAACGCTGTTTGGCTCGCGGGGTATTCTGATCGCCCTCATCGGCTGTGTTTTCGGTTCCATCGCCTACCGTCTCGCCATTCAGCTTGCTTTGTCCAGCGATGTGCTGGGTCTCAAGGCATCCGATCTCAATTTCGTAACGGCGGTATTGGTGGCCATCGCATTGATCCTGCCCCGACTGCGACGCGGGGGAGCAACATCGTGATTTCCCTTTCCGACATTCAGGTCATCTTCGGGCGCGGCACACCGTTGCAAAAGCAGGCGCTGGCCAAGATAGACCTCACCATCGAGAATGGTTCCTTCGTCACCGTCATCGGCTCCAACGGGGCCGGCAAATCCACGCTTCTCGGCGTTCTCGCGGGTGATGTCCTGCCGACGGCAGGAAAGGTGACGGTTGGCGGCGCCGATGTCGCCCGCAAGCCGACCGCCAGCCGGGCGGGACGGGTGGCGCGTGTGTTTCAGGACCCGCTGGCGGGCAGCTGTGGCGCGCTCACCATCGAGGAAAATCTGGCACTTGCCGCATCTCGCGGACAGCGTCGCGGGCTGCTGCCGGCACTTGGGCGCGGCAGGCGGGATTTCTTCAGGCAGCGTATCGCTTCGCTCAATCTCGGTCTGGAAAATCGTCTGAAGGACCGCATGGACCTGTTGTCCGGCGGGCAAAGGCAGGCGGTCTCGCTTGTCATGGCAACGCTTTCAGGCTCGGACGTGCTGTTGCTCGACGAACATACCGCAGCGCTTGATCCGGGCATGGCGGAGTTCGTGATGGAGCTCACCCGCAAGGTGGTTTCCGAGCGCAAGCTGACGACGTTGATGGTCACCCATTCCATGCGTCAGGCGCTGGATTATGGCGACCGCACGATCATGCTGCATGCCGGTGAAATCGTGCTCGATGTGTCGGGCGACAGCCGCAAGGGTCTTCAGGTCGAAGATCTGATCGACATGTTCCGCAAGATACGCGGCCAGACGCTCGATGACGACGAGCTGTTGATTGGCTGATGCATTATCCGAAAGGCGCCTGCGGGCGCCTTTCTCATTTGTCCGTCATCGCGTCTGCGTGAGGAAAATCTTGACCGCGAAAAGCGAAAAGACGCCAGCGATGGTATAATCCAGCCCGCGCAGGACCTTTCGGTTGCGTTGCAGCCAGGCCGACAGCACGTCGGCGGCGACGACGATGCCGATACCGATCGGCAGCGCCACGATGATGGACCACAGCCCGAGGAAAATCAGCTTTCCGGTGACATGCGGATCCGACGCGCTGACGAATTGCGGCAGGAAGGTCATGAAAAAGATGATGACCTTTGGATTGAGCAGATTGACCCAGATGCCGTTCAGCAAGGCGGATTTCAGCGATGATTGCTGCTTTTCGCCCGTCGTCTTGACCATCACGAAATCCGAGCCCTTGCGGATCGCCTGAATGGCGAGCCAGACCAGATAGGCGGCCCCACCGGTCTTCAGGATCAGGAAGGCTGTCGGCGATGCGACGATGAGGGCAGCGACGCCGAAGGCAACCAGCATGGTATGCACGGTGATGCCGAGATTGGTTCCCACAAGCGTCATGAAACCCGCAGCCCGGCCCTCGCGTATCGACCGGCTGATCCACAAGGTCATGTCGGGTCCCGGCGTTACCGCCAGAAGCAGAATGGCGACGGTGAAGGCGGCAAGTGTTGGCAGGCTCGGAACGAAATCCATCGCGGCACCCGTAAAGCTGGAGATTGCCGTTGCTTAACGCGAATTCGCGTTTCTGCCAATGTTTTTGAGCGCCGACACCATTGGCGGGAAACCGCTACCTCATGTAGCAAGCGCAACTAGATCAATATATATATATCCTCATGTGCAGCGCTGTAAGTCGCGGAGTGTCTAGCCTCGATCGAGACCAACATAGTCAGAATAGATTGATTTCTTGACGGATTCGGCAATTTTTGCTATCGAATAAATGTACGCTAGCGTAGCCAGTTTGGACCTGACGACGCTAGCGCTCCTTTCCCTTGTGGAAGGGGTAGGTATTGTTTGGGTCGCTACGCGGCCCTTACTGTATTAACCGGGCGGGATGCCACATCACGTTCTTACCCCTCTACTTCTTGGCCCTTGGACGGACTGGGTTAGGATTGATGAGGAGGGCCATCGATGACTATGTGTCTTCAATGGAGCTCCCCAGTTCAGAAGCGTTACCTGCTACAACGGGTGACGCTTCATTGGTTTTAGCTCCCTCTTTCGTAACGAAGGGAAAGCGCAACAAATTTTTTCTATTCCGTATAATCGTCCCGTTGTTCTTCATGGCCGTCAATTCTGGGCTAATAGAAGACATCGGAACGTCTTTCTCCGAAAGGCTGGAGACATATGCTTGAATATCGCTTGCTTGCTGCCACAGATCACGCGGGGCATTCAACGCTTCGATTATCATCTCCCGCTTGGTAAGCCGCCTGCTAGGCGCAGAGATATTCGGCCCAACGCGGGTAACAATCAGTGGACCATTTTGGGAAGGGATCGTTACCGTTTCCTTCTTGCCGTGATAGAGGCTCTCCCATGCCTCCGCGACAGCCAAGAGGTGTCGTTCAATGCTCCCAAGCTTAGCATCTTCTTCCCGCAATAGCTTTGCGGCGGGCGCGAACTTCCTCGAAATGTTGGATCTCTGCGATCTTCTCATAAGAAATCTATTAGCTTAAATCGCCAAGGACCGCAAGCGTTGGCTTGTGTTCGGTTGGTTTTTCGCTATTTGTTCCGCTTGGGCCAATCTTGTGTTGGCGTGTTTGTCACAAAAGTCTAGGAAAACCAGGGGTGGATCAAAAGCGGAAAGCCGCCACACCTTTCAAAGTGCGGCGGCGTCGAAAGATCAGTTTTTGAGGAAGCTGGTGAAGGCTGCGGAATAGTCGTTATGCCAGCGCGACAGCGGCGGACGGTTTTCGACGATGTCTTGAGCCGCCCAGAGAATGCGTTTCTCGTCCGTCGGCGCGGTCCACTTCCCCGTCCGGGCAGAGAATATAGAAATCCCCCTTACCGATGCTCTCGATCATGAAATCGACGGTCTGTTCGCCGGTCCAGGCGCCTGCTGGTTTTTCCGTCCTGCCATTTGCCGTCAGGCCGGTGAAGACGAAGCCGGGGATCAGGAGATGGGCGGAAACCGCGCCGTTCGGAATATTGCGCAGCTCGTGCTGGAGCGCTTCCGTGAAGGCTTTGACGCCGGCTTTCGAGACATTATAGGCCGGATCGCCGGGCGGGGTGGTGATGCCCTGTTTCGAGCCGGTATTGATGATGAGCGCCGCCTCGCCATGGGCAGCCATGCCCTGTCCGAACACCCGGCTGCCGTTCACGACACCCATCAGGTTGACGTTGATGACTTTTTCCCAGTTGGCCTGTGCGCCGAAGATGGCGCTGCCCGGCTGGATGCCGGCATTGTTCATCAACACGTGAACCCGGCCGAAACGCTGGATGACAGCGCGTTCCAGCGCCTCCAGCTCATCGAGTTTCGACACGTCGGTCGGTATTGCGACGATCTGTGCCTCGCCGTCCTTTGCGATGGTCAGAATATCCGCATGCGCTGCGGAAAGCCTGTCGCCGTCGAGATCGACGAGGACGACGCTCATGCCGAAGCTGGCGAATTTCCGGGCGGCGGCAAGTCCGATACCGGAGGCCGCACCGGTGATGACGGCGACATTATCTTCCTTGAATGCGGGGTGGATGGTCGTCATAGGTTTCTCCTTCGCGTCGTTTTGTGCTGTTTCCAGCCGTTTGCAACGTTGCCTGAACCCTGAGTGGCTTCATTCACGGTCTTCAAGTTGATCGCGCCGCTTCATGTTAAAGCGCGAAACCGCATAATGCATGTGACAATTCGTTCGTTCCAGCCATGAGGTGCCGTAGCGGGCATCTGGCCTTTCGCAAATGCCTATTGCCCTTTCGTCCTATTCGTTGTTTTGTCGGGCATCTTTTTCCGAAAATCGCTTCACAGTTTTCGGGTTGCACTGTAAAAGTGCCGAAATCCCAAGGAAATGGCGGTACTCCGATGCCGTCATCATGCAGATGGACATCATAATGGCACTCCCGAAAGACGTCAAGAAAGTCGTTCTCGCCTATTCCGGCGGCCTCGACACCTCGATCATCCTGAAGTGGCTTCAGACCGAACTCGGCGCCGAAGTCGTGACCTTCACCGCCGATCTCGGCCAGGGCGAAGAGCTGGAGCCGGCGCGCAAGAAGGCCGAGATGCTGGGCATCAAGGAAATCTTCATCGAGGACGTGCGCGAGGAATTCGTGCGCGATTTCGTCTTCCCGATGTTCCGTGCCAATGCCGTCTATGAAGGCGTCTACCTGCTCGGCACCTCGATCGCCCGCCCGCTGATCTCCAAGCACCTGATCGAGATCGCCAAAAAGACCGGCGCCGACGCCATTGCCCATGGCGCGACCGGCAAGGGCAACGACCAGGTCCGCTTCGAGCTTTCGGCCTATGCGCTGAACCCGGACATCAAGATCATCGCGCCCTGGCGCGACTGGACGTTCAAGAGCCGCACCGACCTGCTCGAATTCGCCGAAGCGCACCAGATCCCGGTCGCCAAGGACAAGAAGGGCGAAGCGCCGTTCTCCGTCGACGCCAACCTGCTGCACTCCTCGTCCGAGGGCAAGGTTCTGGAAGACCCGGCCGTGGAAGCCCCGGAATACGTGCACATGCGCACCATTTCGCCGGAAGCGGCGCCCGACAAGGCGACGACCATCAAGGTCGGCTTCGAGCGCGGCGACGCCGTCTCGATCAACGGCGAGCGCCTGTCGCCGGCGACGCTGCTGGCGACGCTCAACGATTACGGCCGCGACAACGGCATCGGCCGCCTCGATCTGGTCGAGAACCGCTTCGTCGGCATGAAGTCGCGCGGCGTCTACGAGACGCCCGGCGGCACGATCCTGCTGGCGGCGCACCGCGCCATCGAATCGATCACGCTCGACCGGGGTGCTGCGCACCTCAAGGACGAGTTGATGCCGCGCTACGCCGAGCTCATCTATTACGGCTTCTGGTTCTCGCCGGAGCGCGAAATGCTGCAGGCGCTGATCGACAAGAGCCAGGAGCATGTCGAAGGCGAAGTGACGCTGAAGCTCTACAAGGGCAATGTCATGGTCACCGGCCGCGAGTCGCGCGAAGTCGCTCTATTCCGACAAGCTGGTCACCTTCGAGGACGACCAGGGCGCCTACGACCAGAAGGACGCCGCCGGCTTCATCAAGCTGAATGCCCTGCGCCTGCGCACCCTGGCGAAGCGTAATCTCGGCAAGTAATTCTGCTGAAGCGTAAATTGGAAAAACCCGCAGGTGGCAACGCCTGCGGGTTTTTTCATGTCTCTCTTCTGGAAACGGCGCGAAAGCCGATGTAGCTGGCAACGGCCACGAATTCCATCACCGGAATGATGATGCCGAAGCTCGTCAGCGGCGAACCGATGAGCGAGGCCATTGCCCCGCCGGCAAAACCCGATCCCATCTGGATGAAGCCCATCATGGCCGATGCGGAGCCGGCGATATGCGGGAAGGGGGCGAGGGCCGCCGTGACCATCGACGGCGTCAACAGCGCGATCCCGACCGTCGCCACCGCCACGGGCCCCATGATCGAGAGGAAGGATGGCGGCACCAGGAACACCGACAGCATGATGAGAAGGCCGCCCGTGCCGGAAAAACAGAGGCCAAGGACAACGGAACGCCGGTCACCCAGCCGAGGCGCGATGTAACGCAAGGCGATAGAGCCGAAGAAATAAGCGCCGGTCTGCATCAGCATGCCGATACCGAAGGCCGTGGGAGACATGCCGACTTCGTTGATAAGGATGAAGGTCAGCATGGTGGCCTGCGCATAAAGCGCGCCGATGGAGCCGCCGAGCACAAGGGCGGCCAGAAGAAAACGCGGCTGTTTCAGCAATGTGCCATAGGCCTAGAGAAGGTGTCGGGGTCGGATCCTGCTTTTGTCCGGCACCGTCGTTTCACGCAGAAACAGCACCACGGACAGGATGGCGATGGCGCCGAGGCCGGCCATGAGGAAAAACACCGATTGCCAGCCGAAAGCCGCAAGCGACAGACCGCCAATCGTCGGCCCCATCGCCGGGCCGACCGCCAGCATGATGCCGATGAGGTTCATGATGCTGGAGGCTTCCGCGCCGGTGAACTGATCGCGCACCACGGCGCGCGCAACCGTCATGCCCACGGAAGCGCCAATGCCCTGAACGAGGCGCGCGAACAGCAGCACTTCGATGGTTGGGGCGAGAAGGGCGAGCAGGCCGCCGCCCAGAAAGATCGACAGGAAGACGAGGCTCGCCTTGCGCCGCCCGAAGGCATCGGAGGCTGGCCCGGCAAGCAATTGGGCGATGGCGAAACCGGCAAAATAGAGCGACAGGCTGAGTTTTATGGCGGACTCGGTGGTTGCGAAAACCCGTGTCAGTTCCGGCATGGCCGGTGTGTAAATCGACATGGAAATGGGCGCCAGCGCCGTCAGCAAAGCTCCGAGCTAGGCCGTGCGCTTTCTGGACATGATCGTTTTCGACATTGCGATCAGCCGTTCTGGCCCTGCTGTTCGGGTTGCAGATTGTCGCGAAGCGTCTGGAGGAAGCCGCGGAAAAGCGTGACTTCTTCTTCATTCAGCCCCTGTGTGGCCTGAAGAACGAGCTGGTCGATTTCCCGCCCGACAGCTTCCAGCATGTCGGCGGAAGTTTTTGTGAGGACGATGCGTTTGGAGCGCCTGTCCTGCGGGTCCTGCTGGCGTTCTATCAGATTGAGAGACTGCAATTTGTCGAGATAGGCGCAGATTGTCATCGGTTCGATCCCGAGACGGGCGGCGATATCCGCCTGTTTGCTGCCATCGATCACGGCAACCGTCAGCAATGCTCTTGCTTCGCCGGGTGTCAGGCCCAGCCCGGCTTCGGAAATGCGGCGCTCAAATGCACTGTTCAGCAGGCGTGCGCCGCTGTTCAGCAAAAATGCCAATGAATCTTTTTCGCGTTTAGTGCCCATGCTTTGCCTTTTGGTAAGTCAGCCTTACTAAGTTTCGGGCGATAAGCAATGGCGCATAAATCATATTATCGAAAATTGCGTAAAGTATTCGTCAGTTCGATTGCGGGACGTCCAGCAATAGTGCCCGTCATCGTCACGTCGAGGCAAAAAAAGACAAAACCTCCTGCATTTTTTCCACTTCATCCGTCGTGCCGATGGAACGGGCAATCTCGATCCGGTCGGAAAAATACGTCACGAAGTCGAAATCCGTGTCGTCGGTCACGTCGGCAATGTCGATCACCTCGCCATTGGCATTCAGCGTCTGGGCCGGAAGTTCCGACGAAAGCTCGAGCCAGGTGTCGTGGCTGATTTTCCCCGTATCGTAATAGCCCTGCGCGATTTCCCGCAATTGCCGGGGGCTGACACGGGTGAAATCGATGCGGTTTATCGTCTCTTCGAAACCGGTGGCTGCATCGGATGGGGCTGCCTTGCCGAAATCGGGGCTTCCAACGGATTTGGCGTTTTTGGGATTGTCCCTTAACAGGAAGCTATTAGCAGACCTTAAAGAATAAATCTCCATAATACATATCTCCATCATGGGATATTATTGCGGTAAATCCAAACATGACATCGCCATGCCGGTCAATACTTGGCGGCGGTGGCGCTCATGTCTTCCACATCAAATTACGGCGTATTGAATTGGCGGTGGAGGCATGCCCATATGGGCGTAAACCGGAATTGTACAAGGAAGATGAAATGCCATCCACGACCGCGCCCTATCCCGCACTCGTTACCTGGAACGGTCAGAACGGTCTGCCGAAATTCGATGCGGTGAAGGATGAGGATTTTGCCCCGGCCTTTGACGCCGCCCTTGTGTCGCATGACAAGGAAATCGATGCGATTGCCGGCAATCCGCAGGCTCCGACCTTCGAAAACACCGTGACCGCACTTGAAATCGCCGGCGACGAACTTTCGCGCATTT
>JAXHOC010000005.1:0-43958 GCA_034519725.1 Agrobacterium sp. | reverse complement strand
GCAGCGTCGTCTCCGGCATGATCGACAAGGAAACCGACCTGGCGCTCGTCGTCCGCACGGTCACCGACACGGTCAATGTCGCCAAGGCCGACCTCAAGGAACGCAGAAGACGCCCATGTCCTCATCGCCTCCCGGCCTGCTCGATGCTCTGCCTGAACGGGAGATCGTCGAGCTCACGGTTTCTCACCACCGCGCCGCGGTAGACCTACGTGTCTATTCAATCGGACATTGATTTCGCTCTGCCAACGAAAAATTAATCGGTGGGTGTAGATGACATGTGGCCGACAGGCGGCGCCAGTTGCGCCAACCTGTCGGCGCTATGCATGCTAACGACACAAACAATGGACAGACACGTGCTGCCGTCGAGACGGCAGTGACCATCAAGCTGGGGCTGGACGCGCACGCCGATCAAGTGACGACGTGCCGGCAAATCGACGGGCGCCTGCCGCAACCGGCGCAGAAGCTGAACGAGGAGCGGCTGCTCAAACTGGTGAGCGAGCACCGCGCGCAGGGCCATCTGGTGTATAGCTGTTACGAGGCCGGACCGTGCGGTTATTGGCTGCATCGGGAGTTGGAGGCGCGCTCGGAGCGGTGAACTACGTGGTGGCGCCGCAGCGCTGGGACGAACGTGGGCGGCGGATGAAGACCGATAAGTTGGACGCGCGGGCGTTGTGCCAGCGGCTCGACCGCTACGTGCGTGGCAACACCGACGCGTTCACGGTGGTGCGCGCGCCCACCCCCGAACAGGAGCGGTGGCGTGCGCTGTGCCGCCAGCGGGCGACGCTGGTGAAGGAGCGCCAGCGCTGCGAACTGCGCGGCCACGGCATGATGCTGGCGCAACATTATCGTGGCGGCCCGGGATGGTGGGAACCGGCGAGATGGCAGGAGCTGGCGCCGCAGTTGCCGGATTGGCTCCGCGAACACCTCGAGCGCTGGCAGCAGCAGGCGGTGCAATTGCAGGAGCAAATCGACGCGCTCACCCCGCGCATCGCCGCCCACAGCGCCGGCCAGCTCGCGCCCAAAGGGCTGGGCGCGCTGACCAAGGCGCTGCTCGATGCGGAGATTCTCGACTGGGGTCGCTTCGTGAACCGTCGCCAGCCCGGCAGCTACGGCGGGCTGTGCCCGAGTGAAGACTCCAGCGGCCTGCGCCGCCGCCAGGGCATGAGGCCGGCAATCTGGTCTTCACCGGCCAGAAGGACGATCCCGATACGCTGAAAACCCTCTCCGCACTTGGTTTTCAGCGACCGGAGGATATGTCCCGCGTCATCCGCACCTGGCACAATGGCCGCTACCGGGCAACGCAATCGGTCGAGGCGCGCGAACGGCTGACGGAGCTGACGCCGGATCTGCTGCGGGCCTTCGGGGAAAGCAAGCGGGCGGATGAGGCGCTGCTGCGCTTTGATAATTTCCTCTCCGGGCTGCCGGCGGGCATCCAGCTTTTCTCGCTGCTCGGCAACAATCAGGCGCTGCTGTCGCTGCTGGTGACGATCATGTCGTCGGCCCCACGGCTTGCGGAAATCATCGCCGCCCGTCCGCATGTCTTTGACGGCATGCTGGACCCGGCGCTGATGAGCGACGTGCCGACCCGCGACTATCTCGCCCAACGCATGGGCAACTTCCTCTCCAATGCCCACCATTACGAGGATATTCTCGACCGGCTGCGCATTTTCGCCGCCGAGCAGCGGTTCCTGATCGGCGTGCGGCTGCTGACCGGCGCAATCCGTGGCGAGATCGCCGGCCGCGCCTTCACCCATCTTGCCGATCTGGTGATCGAAGCGGCGCTCAATGCCGTTCTCTCGGAAATGGAAGCGGCGCATGGGTCTTATCCCGGCGGGCGCGTGGCCGTCATGGGCATGGGCAAGCTCGGCTCGTTCGAGCTGACCGCCGGTTCGGATGTCGACCTCATCCTTCTCTACGATTACGACGATGCCGCCCATGAATCCACCGGGGCAAAACCGCTCGATGTCGTGCGTTATTTCACCCGCGTCACCCAGAGGCTGATCGCCGCGCTATCGGCCCCAACGGCCGAAGGCGTGCTTTACGAGGTGGACATGCGGCTTCGTCCCTCCGGCAACAAGGGTCCGGTGGCGACACGCATCTCCGCCTTTGAAAAATACCAGCGCGAGGAAGCCTGGACCTGGGAACACATGGCGCTTTCCCGCGCTCGCCTGATCTGCGGCGAAGCCTCGCTGATGGAAGACGCGCGCGGCATCATCGCCTCGGTGCTCTCGGAGAAGCGGGATGTGGCAAAGGTTTCCGCCGACGTGCTGGAAATGCGCAGCCTCATCGAACAGGAAAAGCCGCCGGAAAACATCTGGGACTTCAAGCTCATCAATGGCGGGCTGATCGACCTCGAATTCATCGCCCAATATCTGGCGCTGGTGGGGCCTGCAAGGGGCCTCCAGCCGCACGAACCCCGGCCGCAACACGGCAGAGGCACTACAGGTGCTGGCCGCCCCGGTAATGGAGCAACAATCCTTCAACGACTGCATGGCGGCGATGGCGCTCTATACCGAGATATCGCAAATCGTCCGCCTGTGCATCGACGGCGCCTTCAACCCAAAGGAAGCGCCGGCCGGGCTGATCGACCTCGTCTGCCGGGCCGGGGATTGCCCTGATATCTCGACGCTGGAGGGCGAGGTGAAGCGGCTGGCGAAGGTCGTTCGGAAGGCTTTTGTGGCGACGGTGAAGAATGGCGGGTGATGGTGGTGGGTGCCGCTTCACCCCCCTCTGCCCTGCCGGGCATCTCCCCCTCAAGGGGGGAGATCGATATGCGGCACCTTTTCGCCCATCTCTACCGTTGCGAATGGGCGAGTGTTAGCTCTAGCCGATCTCCCCCTTGAGGGGAGATGCCCGGCAGGGCAGAGGGGGGTAAACCACACCCACCAGCGCAAAGGGGCGCACGCCACACCCACGAAGCTTCAATGCACCGTTCCGCAGCACCCTGCCGAATGCGGGATGATGATTGTCACCACCGTGCCCCTGCCTTCGCAGGAGCGGATTTTCATCGTGCCGCCGTGCAGTCGGACGAGCGAGCGGGAAATGGCAAGGCCGAGGCCGGAGCCGCCCTGGCTTTTGGCGTATTGGCTCTGCACCTGCTCGAAGGGCTGGCCGATCTTTTCCAGCGCCTCGGCGGGAATGCCGATGCCGGTATCGGCGATGGTGAGGATCATGGCGGCCTGATGCACGTGGGTGCGCAGCGCGATGCTTCCGCCATTGCCGGTGAACTTCACGGCGTTGGACAGGAGGTTGAGCATGATCTGCTTCATGGCGCGGCGGTCGCCCTGCATCGTCAGCCCGGCGCAGACCTTCTGCTGCACGCTGATGTTCTTCTGTTCGGCCTGAATGGCAGTCAGCCGCAGGGTTTCCTCGATCAACGGCGCCAGATCGATCGTCTCGCGGTTGATGCGCATATGGCCTGCCTCGATCTTCGACATATCGAGAATATCGTTGATGACGTTGAGGAGGTGCTTGCCGCTGTCGTGGATATCGCGGGCATATTCGGAATATTTCGGTGAGCCGACCGGCCCGAACATCTCGTTTTGCAGGATTTCGGAAAAGCCGAGAATGGCGTTGAGCGGCGTGCGCAGCTCGTGGCTCATATTGGCGAGGAATTCGGATTTTGCGAGGTTGGCCGCCTGGGCGCGCTCTTTTTCGGCGAGATAATTGGCGTTGGCGTCGGAAAGCTCCGTCTTCTGCCGCTCCAGCTTGTGCTGCGAGGCGGAGAGATCGCCGATGGTGGCCATGAGCCGGCGTTCGGAATCGCGCAGGCGCTCCTGATGGCGCTTCAGAAGCGTGATATCGGTGCCGACGGAAACGAGGCCGCCGTCACGGGTGCGGCGCTCATTGATCTGCAGCCAGCGTTCGTCGGCAAGCTGCACTTCCGTCGTGCGGGAAAGGCCTGACTGATCCGGATCGGCGACACGGCGCTCCACCACGGGGCGGGCGGATGCGGCGTGCACGGCACTCTTTTCCGTCCCCGCCACCAGCACGCTGTCCGGCAGTCCGTAAGCCTTCTGGTAATGGGTGTTGCACATCACGAGACGGTCGTTCTTGTCCCACAGCACGAAGGCTTCCGAGGTGGATTCGATGGCGTCGGCCAGGCGCTGGTCGGCCTCGGCGTACCGTTGCGCGAGGCGATGCTGCTCGGTCACGTCCATGGCGATGCCGATGACGCGCGGGCCGTTATTGGTGCGGATGACCTGGGCGCGGGCGCGCAGCCAGACATAGTGGCCCTTTGCGTGGCGCATGCGGAAAATCTGGTCGATCTGGCGCAGATCGCCGCAGCCGACGGCGCGGGCAAGCTCGTAAAGGTTGCCATCTTCGGAATGCATCATGCGGGCCGCATCGGAAAAGGACAGCGGTGCAGCCTTCGGCGGCCTGCCGAGGATTTCGTAGAGCGAACCGGACCAGAACATGCGCCGCGTCGAAAGATCGAAGTCCCAGAGGCCGCAGCGGCCGCGTGACAGCGCCGTCTCCACCCGCAGGTTGGATTCGGCGAAGATGTCGTCGGCGTCGCGGGCGCGTTTGACCTGCATGTAGTAGGCGTAGAGCACGACGAGAAGGATCGAGGAAATGCCGGCAAACAGCGTCACGTTCATGGCGATTTCGCTGCGCCAGAACGAGCGGATCGGTTCGAGCGAACGCGCCGCGATGACCATGCCGCCATCATCGCCGAAGGGGATCATCGTCGCATAGTGCGGCTGGTTGTCGATATTGGTTTCGATGGTGCCGGGCGCACCCGGAAAACGCTGTACAATGGCGATTTCGGGCAGCAAGGCGGGCAGGGAGGTGCCGATATAAAGCGTGGCGTCCTTGCCGGCGCCAGCAAAAATCCGGCCGTTGCTGCCCGACAGAAGCACCATGGTGCCATCGGCAAGGCTGCCCGAGGGCAGTGCGGTGGCAAGGCTCGTCTCGGCGCGGGCGCGCTCCTGCGAGGCAAAGACGATGCCGTTGTTGATGAGGGCGGCCTTGGCCGTCAGCGCCGTCAGCGCGGTGGAGTGGCGGGCGGCCTCTTCCATGCGGCCGTATTCGGCAGCGATGCCCAGCATGCGCGACGCCGCGATGACAACGAGAAAGGCGAGAATGAGAATGGGAATAAGACGTTTCAGCAGGGTCTCGACCTGCGGCATCGGGCGGTCGGAGCCGTTCATCAAACCCATCAGGTCGCTGGAAAGCCTTTCGCCCCAGGCCGCAAGATCAGAAAATTTGGCATACGGGCGCTCATCGCCCGCAGTCGCCCGCCGCACGTTCGTCATTGTCCCGCCTTCGTGGTGTCCCCAGTGATTCGGAGCGCCGCCGCTCGAATATCTCTAATGAATCAAATGCGATTCGCCCTGTCCAGAGGCAAAAGTTAAAAGAATTTTAACCCCTTGAACCGACTCCGTATTTTTTCGGGACAGCGCGTTACGGTCTGCGCAGCGGCGCCGGACACCGGGAAAACCGGCACCGCAACGGCCGGTTTGGAACGTCCCCCGTGTATTAAGCCGGTGGTTCTCAAGCCTTGTCGAAGGCATCAAGTGCAGGTCCAAGGGCGCTGAGAACGCAGTTTCCGGCGGCAGGTAGCCCGGTCAGCACCGCGCTGATGATATCGTCGCGGCTTGCACCATGCGCTTTGGCTTCCAGCACATGAAACGCCATGCCGCCTTCCAGCCGCAGCGCGGCGAGAGTGCCGATATAGACGAGGCATTGCGTCTTTGCATCCAGCGTGGACGCTGCCCCCAGCCCCTGCACGGCCCGAAGCCAGGCTGCCTGATGGGCCGGGGCCTCGGTGATGAAGCGCTGGAACGAATTGCTGATGGTGGACATGTCGGTCATCTGAAGTGCCTTTCCGCTTGCGGCCGCTTTCCGGCCTGTCGCTGACGATTGTGTCGCGCAATGCGATGCGCCGCCTTGACGGAAATCAAGGCGGCGCGGGGCATTGTCCGGAATAGGGCAATTGGCGAAAGTTCGCCGGGTATCATCCCTTCAGAATACGGCCGACGATATCGCTGACATCCGTCGAAAGACCTTTGGCTTCGGCGATCGTCGAAAGTGCTGCCTTGGCGTGTTCGGCGCGGCTTGTCTCCAGCGACCGCCAGGAGCGCATGGAGGTGAGAATGCGCGCGGCAAGCTGCGGATTGCGCTTGTCGATGGCGATGATCTGCTCGGCAAGGAAGCGGTAGGCCGCCCCGTCGGCGCGGTGGAAACCGGTGGGGTTGGCAAAGGCGAGCGTCCCCACCAGCGAGCGGACCCGGTTGGGATTGGAGGCGATGAAGTGTTTCGACGTCATCAGCGCCTTGATACGCTCCAGCGCCCCGTCACCGGGAATGGCGGCCTGGAGCGAGAACCATTTGTCGAGAACCAGCGCATTGTCGGCAAAGCGGGCTTCGAAGGCGGCAAGCGCCGCTTTCGTCTCGGTGCTTTCGGGGAAACGCTGGGTCAGGACACTCAACGCATGGGCAAGATCGGTCATGTTGGTGGCGCCGGCATAGGCCTTTGCCGCCCTGTCAGGCGTTCCCTCGGCAAAGGCAAGGAAGCTCAGCGCGCCGTTGCGAAGCGAGCGGCGTCCGGCGCTGTCGGCATCGGGGCTGTAGGCTTCACCATTGCCGTCGTTGTCGGCAAGCAGGCGCAACATTTCGAGACCGGCCGTGGCAATGGCCTTGATCGTCGCGTTGCGTGCCGCGTGGATGGCGTCCGGGTCGTTATTGCCGCCGAGTTCACGGGCGATATCCGTCTCGCTCGGCAGCGCCAGCGCCTGCGCCCGGAAAGCGGGTTCAAGCGAGGAATCGCCGACGATTTCGATCAGCGTCGCAATGAGGTCGGCGTCGGTGCGCACCTCCTCGCCGTTCTGCACCGCCTTGGTCGCGGCAATCAGCGCCGGCAAGGCAAGATCGGTGAGCGCCTGGAAACGGGCAAACATATCCGTCTCATGCCGGGCGACCTGCACCATATCGGCGGCACTCTGCTCGAAATGCAGATTGATCGGCGCCGAGAAGCTGCGGTTGAGCGACAGCACCGGCCGCGAGGAAATGCCGGAGAAGGAGAATGTCTGGTTGCGCTCGGTCAGATGCAGCACACCGTTGCGGTATTCGCCGCCGGTGACGGCCTGCGGCTCGGCAATCTGGCCGTTGTCGAGGATCAGCGCCAGCGACAGCGGAATATGACGCGGATGCTTCACCGGCTGGCCGGGCGAAGGTGCTACGGTCTGTTCCAGCGTCAGCTTGAAGGTCGCCTTGGCGGCGTCATAAGCGGCGGAAACGGAGACGAGCGGCGTGCCGGCCTCGGTGTACCACAGCGAAAACTGCGACAGGTCGCGGCCGCTGGCATCGGCAAAACTTCTGACGAAATCCTCGACGGTCGCTGCTTCGCCGTCGTGGCGTTCGAAATAAAGGTCCATGCCCTTCTTGAAGTCGTCTTCGCCAAGGATCGTGGCGATCATGCGGGTGACTTCGGCACCTTTTTCATAGACGGTCGTCGTGTAGAAATTGTTGATTTCGCGGTAGCTGTCGGGGCGTGGCGGATGGGCCAGCGGACCGGAATCCTCCGGGAACTGCTCCGATTTCAGGTGACGCACATCGGCAATGCGCTTGACCGGGCGCGAGCGCATGTCGGCGGAAAATTCCTGGTCGCGATAGACCGTCAGGCCTTCCTTCAGGCACAGCTGGAACCAGTCGCGGCAGGTGATGCGGTTGCCGGTCCAGTTGTGGAAATATTCATGCGCGATGATGCGCTCTATATTGGCGTAATCCGCATCGGAGGCGGTTTCCGGGTCGGCCAGCACGAATTTGTCGTTGAAGACGTTGAGACCCTTGTTCTCCATCGCGCCCATGTTGAAATCGGACACGGCGACGATCATGAAGATGTCGAGGTCGTATTCGCGGCCGAAACGTTCCTCATCCCATTTCATCGAGCGTTTCAGGGCGTCCATGGCATAGGCCGCGCGCGGCTCCTTGCCATGCTCGACATAGATCTTCAGCGCCACTTCGCGGCCGGAGACGGTGGTGAACGTGTCTTCGACCACGCCGAGATCGCCGGCGACGAGCGCGAAGAGATAGCTGGGTTTCGGATGCGGATCGAACCAGGCGGCAAAGTGCCGGCCCTCATCGTAATTGCCGCCGCCGAGGAAATTGCCGTTCGACAGCAGCAGCGGATTGCCTTCCTTGGCGGCGATGATCGTCACCGTATAGGGTGCGAGAACGTCCGGCCGGTCGGGGAAATAGGTGATGCGGCGGAAACCTTCCGCCTCGCACTGGGTGCAATAAACGCCGTTGGTGCGGTAAAGCCCCATCAGCTGCGTATTGACCTGCGGGTTGATGTAATTGGTGACGCAGATTTCGAAAGGCGCTTCTGCCGGCAGATCGCGGATCGTCAGGCTATCGGGCGTCGCGTCATATTGGCTGGCGGGAACATCCATCTGATCGAGCAGCAGGCCCGAAAGCTTCAACTCGTCGCCATCGAGAACCAGCGGTGCCGCCACGTCGGCGCCCTCCCGGCGATGAAAGATCAGACGGGCTTCGACCTTGGTATTCTTGGGGTCGAGTTCGAAGGTGAGATCCACCCGCTCCAGAACGAAATCGGTAGGGCGGTAATCTGCCAGGTGAACGATCTGGCCCGTGTCTGTTCGCATGACTGTTCCTGAATAACTTTGTCGTTGTCCTCCGGGCATCATGTCGTCATAAGGCCCGGATGTAAAATAGGGAGAGTATTCGTCACAATCATGTGCGCATCGGCAGGACCTTCTGTCCTGCCATGGAAGGCTTTACCGGCCCTGCAGACGATCCTCACGCTGCCGGACCTGCGGACCATGCCAGCAAATGTTGAACGATTGCTGAAACTGTATTTTATTTTCTTCAAATTTTAGCGGATGTCGATTTTGCTGTGACCCAGTAAAGATATTCTCCTTCCTTCATTCCGGCTTGAGGCCGCAGCGACGCAGCGAGAGGCCGGAAAACGGCAAAGCCATCCGGCGCCGTCCCAGATCAACCGAATTCATGGGCGAATGACTTTTTTTGATGTAAAGGGCGGGAGGAATGCTCTAGCCTTGCATAAATCCAAATTCCCCGCGTCGTCCTTCCCCCCGAATGAAAAATCTTCCGATGGCGTGTTTGCGCAGCCGATATGAGTAACTGCCAATGAATGCCGAGCCGACAAATCCCTTTCGCGGGATAAGCCTGAAGCTGATTTCCGTCGGCTTTTTTCTGGTCATGCAGACCTGTATCAAGGCCGCCGGTCCGGATGTTCCGGCCGGCCAGATCACCTTCTTCCGCTCGGCTTTCGCCATCATCCCCATCGTCGTTTATCTCGCCTGGCTGCATGCGCTGACCAGCGCGCTGCACACCAACAATCTGCTCGGTCATGTCAAGCGCGGGTTTCTCGGCATTCTCTCCATGGCCTGCGGATTTTACGGGCTGACCCTGCTGCCGCTGCCGGAATTCATCGCCATCGGTTATGCCTCGCCACTGCTGGCTGTCGTCTTCGCTGCCTTCATTCTCCGCGAAAAGGTGCGCATCTACCGCTGGAGCGCGGTTTTCGTCGGCATGATGGGCGTGCTGGTGATTCTCTGGCCGAAGTTGACGCTTCTGAGGGAAGGCGGTTTTGCTGCGGGTGAGGGGCTGGGCGCGATTGCCGTGCTGTGCGGGGCAGCGCTTGGCGGCCTTGCGATGATCCAGGTGCGGCAACTGGTGGAGACCGAAAAGACGCCGACTATCGTTCTCTATTTCTCGCTCACGGCCACCCTGTTGTCGCTGGTCAGCGTCCCCTTCGGCTGGAGCTACCTTGATACCACGCAGGCCGTGCTGCTGATCACCAGCGGCATTTGCGGCGGTGTCGCGCAAATCTTCCTGACGGAGAGCTATCGCCACGCCGAGGTCTCCACCATCGCGCCGTTCGAATATAGCTCGATCATCTTCGGGATCGCGGTCTCCTATATCCTGTTCGGAGATATTCCCACACTCACCATGCTGATCGGCACGGCAATCGTGATTTTCGCCGGCATCTTCATCATTTTCCGCGAGCACCAGCTGGGCCTGGCAAGACGCGCCGCCCGCAAGGCCTCGACGCCGCAGGGGTGATGACCCCGGCTTCCTCAAATACCCTCGTCTGGCATGTTTCCATAATCTGCCAGGCGACAGCGTCATCTGCTGCATCTCAAAAAAACACTTCCAGCTCCGTCATGCCGGCCTTGAGCCGGTATCCAGCCAGCCCAAGTCCTTGGGCTGAAACGGCTTTTCCCGTCGCGCAGACGCGCGTCGACTGGATACCGGCACGAGGCCGGTATGACGGAAGTGGAGACTGGGAACGCAGGGTGATGGAATATCACCTTCACCAATGTAGTCGCCTCGTTTTCAAAATATATCGGGCAACAGGCCCATCTGCCGGATCTCACAAAAACTGCTGCGTGCTCCGTCGTTCAGCTGCATATTTTCTCGGCGTCATCCTTGGGCTTGTCCCAAGGATCTAATCACGTCCAATTAAATCAATCGGTTGCAGATCCTCGGGACAAGCCCGAGGATGACGTCGGAGTGTGTGGCGAGATTGATGAGGCCAGACTTCGCATGCCCGCGATCGTCGCCAAACGGATCGCCATGCCGCGACAACCATCCCGGAACTTGCCGCGCACCCGCAAAAGCAAAAGGCGCCTTCCCGAAGAAAGACGCCAGCGCGCAATCAAAGATATGGACCGGTTTCATACCGGTCTTGATGTTCTCAGCGCTCGCGGAAATCCGCGAAGACTGCTGCAGGACGGGTGACGCGAACCTGCTGCATGGCAGCGCGTGCGGTCATCTGTTCGTTAGCGGCAGCGCCGAAACGATGGTAACCCTGACTGGAGCGAGGGCCGAGGCCTGCCAGGCGGAGTGTTTCAAAGCCGGAATGTACCGGACGGAAGCGAGTGGTCATTGCCTTGGTTCCTTAAACCGAATTCCTCCCAAGACACAGGTTGCGTTATCGCAGTGCAGCATGGATTCGGCAAGCCGGCCAAGCGCGGCGCTGTTATGCGTAATACGCATGGCTTTTTTCATACTTCGTTTACGTTGAGTAAGAATCAGGCAATCAGCTTTGCGAGATTTTCGCCTGAAACGCCAATAAGTCCTGCCATGCCAATGACTTGCTGGCCGGTGCGTTGAGAAGTTCCTGCGGATGCAGGCTGGCCAGCGCCGGTAAAACCAGGTGTCCGGCTGCGACATCTCGCCACTGTCCGCGCAGCGTATGGATGGTTCCCGTGCCGCCGAAAAAGAAACGTGCGGTCAAGTTGCCAAGAAGCAACAGGTGTTTCGGCTCCGCAAGGGCGATCTGGCGCTCGATGAAGGGCCGGCAAATATCCATTTCAGCCTGGGTAGGCGGGCGGTTGCCCGGCGGACGCCAGGGCACGACATTGCCGAGCATCACGCGTGTCCGGTCAAGGCCGATGGCGGCCAGCATGCGGTCGAGCAGCAGCCCGGTCTTGCCGGCGAAAAGCTGACCCTCGCGGTCGTCATCCGCATCCGGCATCGGGCCGATGACCATGACGGCGGAGGAAGGGTCGCCTTCGGTGAAGACCGTGTTGCGGGCGCTGTTCTTGAGATTGCAGCCGCTGAAACCTTCAAGTGCGGTTTTCAGTTCGGAGAGCGACCTTGCGCTTTCAGCCGCAAAACGTGCAGCCGCCACGGCCTGTTCGTCCGGCATGGCGACATTCTGTTGCACGGCAGGGGCGGGTGGCGCACCTCTCGTCGGGGCGCTGCGACCTGCCGTCTGCCGCTGCGGAGCATCGGCACGGCGCTCCGTCGCCCCGTCCGTCTGTCCTGCGGGCGCGGAATTGTCCTGTCGCGCTGCGGGTCGGGCAGGGCGGGCAGCGGCAAATTCGGCGAAACGGTCAACAGGTCCGTCTTCCAGCAACCAGTCCACGCCCGCATCCGCATGGAAATGCAGAAGCGCGGCGAGTTCGGCGGAGGAGAGGTCGTGAGCGGCGATCATCGGGAGAAATTATCCCATGTTCGCCGCCCGTGGAACCCGTAAATCACGCTGTCCAGCGCTGAATGTCGCCGCTTTCGCCGATCATCGCCAGACCATGGGCAATCGACAGCAGCTCGCCGCCGGTTTCGATGCGGTCCGCGTCGAAACGGCGGGTGAAAAGTTCGCGCACGGCAGGCACGAAGGAGGTGCCGCCGGTGAGGAACACCTTGTCGATTGCCTCAGGCGCGACCTGCGTCTTTTCCAGAACCTCGTCCAGCGCGCCCTCGATCTTGGCGAGATCGTCGGCGATCCAGGTGTTGAAATCGCTGCGCTTGACCATCTTGCGGCCAGCCTTGCCGAGCGGGGCGAAGTTGAATTCCGCCTCTTCAGCCGAAGAGAGCGCCATCTTGGTGGCGGAAATCGACTGATAAAGCGGATAACCCTCGTCATGCTCGACCAGATCGATGAAGAGTTCGAGCTTGTCCGGCTCAATCGCCGAGCGCACCAGCGATTTCAGGTCGGTGAATTCCTTCGAGGTCTTGAAGATCGACAGCTGGTTCCAGCGGCCGAAATTCACGTAATAACCGGAAGGCACATCCAGCACCTTGTCGAAACTTTTGAACTTGCTGCCCTTGCCGATCTCCGGCGACACCAGATTGTCGATCATGCGGAAATCGAAATGATCGCCCGCCACGCCGACGCCGGAATGGCCGATGGGGGTGGCGGAAAGCTTGCCGGCATGGGTCTCGAAACGGATCAGTGAATAGTCGGTGGTGCCGCCGCCGAAATCCGCCACCAGCACGTTGGCGTCCTTCTTCAGGCTCTGGGCAAAATAATAGGCGGCTGCGACCGGCTCGTAGACATAGTGGATCTCCGGAAAGCCGGCGCGGGTCAGCGCTTCGTTGTAGCGGGCAAGCGCCAGCGCCTCGTCGGGATTGCTGCCGGCGAACCGCACGGGACGGCCGGCGATGACGGTCGAAACGTCGCCTGGCCATTCCGCACCCGCATAGGTCTTCAGCTTGCGCAGGAACACATCCATCAAATCCTCGAAGCTCTGGCGCTTGGCGAAGATCAACGTGCCTTGGAATAGCGGCGAGGCCGCAAATGTCTTGATCGACTGCAAAAACCGGCAATCACCGGCATTGTCGATGAATTGCCGGATAGCGGCGTGGCCCGCTTCCACATGCAGGGCGGCCGCGCCAAGGCCCTGATCCTTCATGAAGGAGAGCGCGGTGCGCATGCTGTCATCCGTGCCCGCGCTGCTGGTAAACTGCATGGAGCGGCTTTCACCGCCACCGTTGGAAAGAGCCATGACCGTGTTGGTCGTGCCGAAATCGAGGCCCAGTGCCCGCTTTTGCGTCATCGCCATATCCTTGTCGCCGATAGAAATGCTCGCCCGGCCCAAAGGCGGCCCGGCGTGAGAGTAAGGGACGCATTTGGCATCCCGATGTCAGAGGAGGGCGGTTGATTGCACAGGCCCGGCAGAATGGCAAGCGCCACCCTTCTGTTTATCGAAACATTATAATGAAGTAATATTCGTCACTAAATACAATTTACAGATGTTTATTAAATATTTTTTCGCAATCGCCAAGTATAGATCGCGGCCGTATCGTCAGGGAAGTTCTTGTCTGTAGCTGTTGCGTTGTAACCCCGGAAGTCCAGATGTCCCGTGAGTCGGCCTGCTCCGTCCTCCAAGAAGTGCCGCCCGGACCGGAAATCCGCATTCGCGGCGAGGTGGAGAGTTTCCATTGCCAGTTGATGAGCCTCATGGCCGCATCGCAGCAGGGTTATGCCCTTTTCGACGGCGGCGACGAGTTGCGCTTTGCCAACGCCGCGTTCCGAAAGGTGCTGGACATTGGCGAGGATGATTTTCCGAGTTGGGTCGATCTGATGCGCAGCGGTTACCACAAGTCCACGGGAACGGCGGTTGAAACCAACGATTTCGAACTGTGGCTGCGCTCCGCCAGAACACGGCGAGGCAAGCTGCCTTACCGCACGATCGAAACCGGCCTGAAGGATGGGCGATGGGTGTTGACGACGGAAACCACTCTGCCGGGCGGCTGGATGCTCTGCGTCATTACCGATATTTCTGAACTTGGCATCGAATTGCGCGATCTGCGCCAGGAGCGCGACAGGGCGTTGAAATTTGCGCTGAGCGACGAGTTGACCGGCCTTGGCAACCGCCGTTACGCCATGGACAGTCTCAACCACATGCTCGGCCCCAACAAGGCCCAGGCGCTGGCGGTGATCATCATGGATATCGACCACTTCAAGGCGGTCAACGACCGTTTCGGCCATGCCAGCGGCGATCTCGTCCTCAAGGATTTCGCCGCCCGGCTCTCCGGCACCATCGGCCGGGACGATCTGGTCGGGCGGATCGGCGGCGAGGAATTTTTGCTGGTTCTGGGCGGCTCGCGAATGCTGAGCGCGGAAAGCACCATGCAGACGCTGCTGGCGTCCTTGAGCGAGGCATCGCCGCTCTGCAACGTGCCGGATTTCCGATACAGCTGCTCGGCCGGCATTGCCTTTGCCAATCCCGGCGAGAGCGCGAGCGACGTGCTGCGCCGCGCCGACACGGCACTTTATGAAGCCAAGAATACCGGCAGAAACCGCTTCGTGATCTACGCAGCGGCTTCCTGACTGGTTAGTCGGCTTATAGCCTTCAGTTCGATTTCGCCGCGCCGCCATCCACCCGCAGCATCGTGCCGGTAATGTAGCTGGCCGGCACCGAGCAGAGGAAAGCGCCGGCGGCGGCAAATTCTTCCACCGTGCCGAGCCTGCCTGCCGGAATGCTCTTGACGGAGGCCTCGCGGATTTCCTCCATGCTTTTACCCAGACGCTTGGCATTGGCGCCATCCAGCTCGTCGATGCGATCTGTGTGGATGCGGCCGGGCAGGAGAAGGTTGGAGGTGATGCCGAAACCGGCCACTTCGCTCGACAAAGTCTTGCTCCAGCCCACCAGCGCCCCGCGCAGCGTGTTTGACAGGGCGAGATTGGGAATGGGTTCGAACACGCCGGAGGAGGCGACGGTCAGGATGCGGCCAAAGCCCTGTTCCTTCATCTGCGGCAACAGCGCGTTGGTGAGCGTGATGACGCGCAGCACCATCGACTGGAAAAAGCCTTCCAGCTTTTCCGCCGTGATTTCCTGCGCAAGACCGGGCGTCGGGCCGCCGGTATTGTTGACGAGGATATCGATGCCGCCGAGCTTGTCCTTGACGGCCTGAACCATGGCGTCGACGAAATTATCCTCGGCAAGATCGCCCCACACCCAGTCGGCCTTGCCCTTGCCAAGCGCATTGATCGCCTTGCAGTTGGCATCCAGCTTCTCGCCGCTTCTGCCGACAAGAAGCACATGGGCACCTTCTTTCGCCAGCGCCGTTGCAATGCCCAGCCCAAGGCCGCGTGAGGAGGCGAGAACGAGGGCGCGTTTGCCGGAAATGCCGAAATCCATGGGTTTTGTCCTGTCTTGTTTGCACCAGATCAAAGAATGGGCGCGGGGATGACAAGCGAAAACCGCACGGAGTTTTCGCTATCCCACACCATCTGTGCTGTTTATAGGAAGGCGGCGCCCGCTTTTGAAGGTTAAATACGCGTCATGACGGAACAATCTCTGCTTAAATTCTCAATTGCCATCACGGTTCTTCTGGCCGCGTTCGGCATTGGTGCGGGTTTGTTTTCCGGCTCCTTCGCCGTGGTGTTCGACGGTGTCTATGCCCTGACGGACGCCTTCATGACGGTGCTGGCGCTGCTGGTTGCGCGGCTGATCGCCGCTTCCGCCGCCCCAAGGCCCGGTGGAAGGCTGGCGGAGCGGTTCACCATGGGCTTCTGGCATCTGGAGCCGATGGTGCTCGGCCTCAACGGCACGCTTTTGATGGGCGCTGCGATCTATGCCCTCATCAACGCCATCGACAGCCTGATGGATGGCGGCAGGGCGATCGAGTTCGATTACGCCATCATCGTCACCTTCTTCAGCTTCGCCGTCTCTCTCGCCATGGCATGGTTCGTCAAACGCCAGAACCGCAAGCTGAAATCCGCCTTCGTGGCGCTGGATGCCAAAAGCTGGCTGATGAGCGCGCTTCTGAGCGTCGCCCTGTTCCTGGCCTTCGCCATCGGCTACGGCCTGACGGGGACGGCGCATAAGTGGATCGCACCCTATATCGACCCCGCTGTCCTGGTGCTGGTCTGCCTCGTCATCATTCCCATGCCGCTCGGCAATGTGAAACAGGCGCTCGCCGACATCCTTCTGGTGACGCCGCTGGAATTCAAGCAGCATGTGGACAGGGTGGCCGCCGAAACCGTCACAAAATTCGGTTTCGCCTCGCATTATTCCTACGTCGCCCGCGTCGGACGCGGCCGCCAGATCGAACTTTTCTTCATCGTCCCCAAAAACTGGCCACCCCGCCACCTCGAAGAATGGGACGCCATCCGCGACGAAATCGGCGACGCGCTCGGCGGCGAGGGGACGGATCGCTGGCTGACGATCGTGTTTACGACGGATGAGGAATGGGCGATTTGAATGTCCCGCGCGTCAGCCTCAGGAGGACTGTATTTCAGGGTGCTGTAGCGGCCCTGCGGTCTCCCGCCAAATACCAGGCGACAGACATTATCACGATGCCGCCTCCCGTCAGAACGATGGGCGATATAACTTCATTGTAAAAGAGCCAGACCCAAACTGGTCCGAGAATAACATCCAGCATGGAAATTAGTCCGGCCTCGCCAGCGTTTATGCGCCGGGAGCCTTGGAGCAGGAGTATATAGCCGAGGGCCGTGGTGAGGACGCCGTAAAGCGCGCAGGCGATGATCTGCGTTGGAGCGGGAATCTCAAACCGCATCAGCGGCAGCGCGACGCAAAGGCAGATCAGCGCGGCGAGAGCGGTCATCAGGGTGGTATCCATGTCCGGAAAGCGCTTCGCGATGACGATTTGCGTCGCGCATCCCGTGGTCATGATGAGGGCGGCAAAGATACCGAGCGTGTCCTGTTGCGATACTGCCGCGCCAACCGAAATCAATACTCCGACGAAGGCCGCGCAGCCAGCGATGACAAAACGGTAGGTAACCCGATCCCGCAAGAACACAAATGCTATTCCGGCCACGATAAAAGGGAGTGTCGCATAGATCGTCATCACGTTGGCAACAGTCGTCCATCGCAAGGACGCGATATATGTAATCGCCGCGATCGCAGACACCAAGCATCCAGCAACGCCGGGCAAGCCGAATGACATCGACGACCGTTGTCTGGCAAATCTATTTCGGGGCAGAAGAAACGCGCCGAGAGCTATAAAAGTGAAAGCAGAGCGCCACGCCACCATAGACCACACATCCATATCGGCCATGCGGACGAAAAGCCCCGCCGTGCTCCATAAAACTGCCGAGGCTGCTACAAGATATATTCCGCCAGAACGTTCATGTGCTAGACTCATATCGGCATCGCTCCAAGGAGAGAATTATGTATAATCAGCAATGTAGACGATCGGTCTAGTTATGAGTGGTCAATCTGCGACGCGCACCCGTCTCATTTCGGAGGGAATGCGCCAGCTGCTCGCACACGGCTATGAGGGCGTGGGGATCGGTCCGGTTCTGAAGGAAGTGAATGTCCCAAAAGGGTCATTCTATTACTTCTTTGCGAGCAAGGACGATTTCGTGGTGGCGGTTATCGAAGCCTATGAGCAGAAGTATGCGCGGATCAGGGAAAGACTTTTTTCTGATACCTCTCTGCGCGCGTTGCAGCGCCTATCGGTATATTTTGAAACGCTCGAACTGGAGCTTAAGCAAGACGGGCCTTATGCAGGCTGCCTTTACGGTGTCATTGCGCAAACTGCTGCGGGCCGCAGCGCTCTGGTTCGGGACGCGCTTGTCAGTTCATTCGGGCGATGGGAGACGAGTATGTGCGAACTGCTCGTCAAAGCCCAATGTGAAGGCGACATCGCCGGCGATGAGGACATCTCGGATCTATGCGCATGCATCATCGAGGCGTATGAGGGCGCACTCATTCGCGTGAAAGCCACGGGCGATATTGGCGCTCTCACGCGGTTTCGCACCAGGGGGTTGAAAAGGCTCATGGCGCAGATTCAGTGCGATGACCGCTTGTTGTCCGGGCAGGGCACCTGATTGACCGTACTCAGGATGACGCCGAAGTCCAGGGTTAAAGATCTGCCTTTTGCGACCTCTCGTTTCGAGACGTTAAACCGATCACACTTGACGGCTGGAAGGGCAATGCCTATCCTTTATTTACGTGCACGTAAAAGTAATAAATCAATCGTCAGGTTGTCTGACAATTGACTGGCGTGCGACATGTTTTGCCGCTATGGAAGCTCGACAAAGGCGTCGTGCTTTGCGAAGACAGGCTAGGGCGAACGGGTTGTTGCAGACGGGCTTTTAAGGCCAGTGCGGACAATGCGGTGCGAAGGCCGGAAGCGGATATAACAACAGCCGGATGGGACCGGCGATGCGCTCGGCGGCGAGGGGACGGATCGCTGGCTGACGATCGTGTTTACGACGGATGAGGAATGGGCGATTTGATGGCGGGGAGTGGTTTTAGCTAAGTCGATCTGTGGCCCGAAGCGGAGGCTGGAATATCGGGCATTCATCCTCTAACCAGCCTGAGTGTTTTCATGTCGCCGCTGCTAAGCGCCGCTAGATTGCCTTCGATTTTGTCTATCGACCAGTTCCACCAAGCAAGATCAAGCAGTTCGCTGATGACTTCGTTTGAATAACGCATTCGGATAACAGATGCGGGATTTCCTCCGACAACTGCGTAGGGTGGTACGTCCCGAGTAACGACCGAGGCGGCGGCGATAATCGCACCCGCGCCTATGTGGACGCCCGGCATAATTGCTGCATTTTGTCCAATCCACACGTCGTGATCTACAACCGTGTCCTTAACGGGCAGATCTTTGTAGCCAAATGTCTCTGGTTTAAAGATGCGGAACGGATAAGTGGTGAAGCCGGTCATCGGATGGTTTGCCGAACTGGTAATAAAGTAGCTTCCTCTCGCAATCTGGACAAACTTGCCAATCACCAGTCGTTCGCGAACACCATGACCAAGATAAGGGGCCAAAATCAACGCCGTGTCTTCGGGCTTTCCAGCATGCGTGAAATAGCTGAAATCCCCGATCTCCATACGCGGGTGATCGATGACGTTTTTCAGATAAACCGTGTCCCGAAATACAGTTCCATCGGGCAGCGTAATCGGATGAATGGCGTTTGCGTCGAGGAGAGTCATGCACAACCTTTCGAGCATATAACCCGCCACCTTTACCGAGGTGACATCCTATTGAAATCTTGCAGGCGACTTTGTGCAACAACGCTATTGTCATCGAGTTGGGAAAACCATCGCTAGCCGTGTATGGCGTCAATGAATAGTTTTGATACCCGAAACCTCTGGGGCAGATATACACCCGTCTGACCCCGTTGTTCGTCCTTTGTGAAGCTAGCCGAATTGGCGTGTCAGTTGCACCGGTAAACGCGAGAGCGGTGCCAAATGCCGACTACCCTTGACGCCCACTCCAGCAACTCCTATCCTTTCTATTACGTGCACGTAAAAGTAATAAATCAATCGTCAGGTTGTCTGACAATTGACTGGCGTGCGACATGTTTTGCCGCTATGGAAGCTCGACAAAGGCGTCGTGCTTTGCGAAGACAGGCTAGGGCGAACGGGTTGTTGCAGACGGGCTTTTAAGGCCAGTGCGGACAATGCGGTGCGAAGGCCGGAAGCGGATATAACAACAGCCGGATGGGACCGGCGATGCGGAGAGGATAAGATGACGGAAGCGATGGAACTGCCCGAACACGAACTGCCCCCACGCGAGAGCATGGAATTCGACGTTGTGATTGTCGGCGCTGGTCCTGCGGGCCTTGCCGCTGCGATCCGTCTGAAGCAGGTCGAGCCGGAGCTTTCGGTCGTCGTTCTGGAAAAGGGCGCTGAAGTCGGCGCGCATATTCTCTCCGGTGCGGTCGTTGATCCCATCGGCATCGACCGGCTTTTGCCGGGCTGGCGTGAGGAGGAGGGGCATCCCTTCAAGACCGAGGTCAAGGACGACCAGTTTATGTTCCTGGGGCCGGCCGGCTCCATCCGCCTGCCGAACTTCATGATGCCGCCGCTCATGAACAATCACGGCAATTACATCGTCTCGCTCGGGCTGGTCTGTCGCTGGCTGGCGGAAAAGGCGGAAGCGCTCGGCGTCGAGATCTATCCGGGCTTTGCCGCCACCGAAGTGCTTTATAATGATGAGGGTGCGGTCATCGGCGTCGCCACCGGCGACATGGGCATCGAGAAGAACGGTGAACCCGGCCCCGCCTTCACGCGCGGCATGGAGCTGCACGGCAAATATGTGCTGATCGGCGAAGGCGTGCGCGGTTCGCTCGCCAAGCAGCTGATCTCCCGATTTGATCTGTCGAAAGATCGCGAGCCGCAGAAATTCGGCATCGGCATCAAGGAACTGTGGCAGGTCAAGCCGGAACACCACAAGCAGGGCCTCGTGCAGCACTCCTTCGGCTGGCCGCTCGGCTTCAAGACCGGCGGCGGTTCGTTCCTCTATCATCTCGAGGACAATCTCGTCGCCGTCGGCTTCGTGGTGCATCTCAATTACAAGAACCCCTATCTTTATCCTTTCGAGGAATTCCAGCGCTTCAAGACGCATCCGGCCATCCGCGACACGTTTGAGGGCGGCAAGCGCATCTCCTATGGCGCCCGCGCCATTACCGAAGGCGGTTACCAGTCGGTGCCGAAGCTGACCTTCCCCGGCGGCGCGCTGATCGGCTGTTCGGCCGGCCTCGTCAACGTGCCGCGCATCAAGGGCAGCCACAATGCGGTGCTGTCTGGCATGCTGGCGGCGGAAAAGGTTGCTGCGGCGATTTCCGCCGGTCGCGCCCATGACGAAGTGGCCGAGATCGAGGCCGAATGGCGCGATGGCGATATCGGCAAGGACCTGAGCCAAGTGCGCAACGTCAAGCCGCTCTGGTCGAAATTCGGCACGCTTGTTGGAGTAGGCCTTGGCGGTCTCGATATGTGGACCAACCAGCTGTTCGGTTTCTCTATCTTCGGCACGCTGAAGCACGGCAAGACCGATGCGCAAAGCCTCGAGCCGGCCTCCAGACACAAGCCGATCGCCTATCCCAAGCCCGATGGTGTTCTGACCTTCGACCGGCTGTCGTCGGTATTCCTGTCCTCCACCAACCATGAGGAGGACCAGCCGGTGCATCTTCAGGTGAAGGATATGGAGTTGCAGAAGCGTTCCGAACACGACATCTATGCCGGTCCCTCGACACGTTATTGTCCCGCCGGTGTTTATGAATGGGTGGAGAAGGATGGCGAGGAGGTCTACGTGATCAACGCGCAGAACTGCGTGCACTGCAAGACCTGCGACATCAAGGATCCCAACCAGAACATCAACTGGGTGCCGCCGCAGGGTGGCGAAGGGCCTGTTTACGCCAATATGTGATGGCGATTGAGGCCGAAGCCTTCGCCTCCGTCATCCTCGGCCCTGTCCCACTGCTGTCCGGTTTAAATCCGGACGGCCCGCAGCCGCCTTTAAAAGTCAGTCGTAGAGGGTCAACATTCTCTCGGCGTCATCCTCGGCCCTGTGCCGAGGATCTAATCACGTCGAATAAAATCAATATGTTGCAGATCCTCGGGACAAGCCCGAGGATGACGTCGGCGTGATTGGCTCGACTTGGCCGTGCCATCTGACGACGCTGCTCTTCATTTGATGTCCGGTTCCGGGTGACCGTCCATGTGCGGAACGGTGAAGTCCTTGGTCGTGAGAGACCCTTCCACGGTGCAGACGTGCCGTGACTGGATGCCGGGTCAAGCCCGGCATGACGAGGGGCGGCCTCTACAGCCTTTTCCCCCCAGTATTTGTGGATTGCCCTTCGATTTCTTACATATAGGATGTTGGGGTGTTGTAGCATCGCGTGACCCGTGGATTGTGGGCGGGGGATGCGGTAACGCCTTGAATGTGCATATGTTGCGTTTGGCCGTCGCCCGGCGGCAGGAGTGATGGAATGTCCGGCTTTCAGAGGCTGAATATCGTGCGGAATACAAGGATCGTCGCGGGTCTTCTGGCCGGCGTGGTGGTTGCCGTTTCGCTGAGTGGTGGCCCATTGATGGCCGCCAGCTGCCGTGCCGATGCCATGGCCGGCATCGACTGGCGCGAATGCAACAAGCGCCTCTTGATGCTCGGCGGCAGCAATCTCGATGCGGCGATGCTTTACGGCACGGATTTCACCTATACCGACTTGCGCGGCTCGTCGCTGAAGGGCGCCAATCTTGAAAAGGCGAAACTCATCCGCACGGCTCTCGGAGAGGCAAACCTTCAGGGTGCGAACCTGACGAAGGTGGAAGCCTATCGCAGCGACTTTTCCGCTGCCGACGCCACCAACGCCAAATTCATCAATGCGGAAATGCAGCGGACCAATTTCGCCAAGGCCAAGCTCGACGGCGCGGATTTTACCAAGGCCGAACTCGGGCGCGCCGACTTTGAGGATGCCAGCCTGTCCGGCTCGAAATTTTCGCTGACCAACCTGTCGCGCGCCAGCTTCCAGGGCGCAAAGCTCGGCGGCCCGGTGGATTTCACCAACGCCTTCCTGCTGTTGACCCGGCTGGAGGGTGTCGATCTTTCTGCCGCCACCGGCCTTGAGCAGAAACAGATCGATATCGCCTGCGGTGATGCCAAGACCAAACTGCCGAGCGGCCTGACCACGCCGACCGTCTGGCCATGCCCGGAAGATCCCGAAGACGATTGACGGAGAAGGGCGCGCCTTTTCAGGCGCGCACCTCTGATGTCGTGTCACGTGTCGGTCAAAAGCCCGAAAGCACGATCTTGCCCTTGGCGGTGTTGCTCTCGATCAGGGCATGCGCCTTGATGAGATTTGCAGCGTTGATGGTGCCGAAAACCTCTGTCAACGTCGTCTTGACCTTGCCGGCATCGACCAGTTCCGCGACGTGATTGAGCAGCTTGTGCTGTTCGATCATGTCAGGCGTCTGGAAAACCGCGCGGGCGAACATCATTTCCCAATGGATCGAAACGCACTTGCGCTTGAACGGCATGGCGTCGAAACCGCCGGCCGGATCGTCGATCAGCGCAAAACGGCCCTGCGGCGCAATGGTCGCCACGCTGTCGGCGGCGTGAATGTCGCTATGGGTGGTCGAAAAGACGAAGCCCGGCGCGCCAAGGCCGAGCGCCTCCACCTGCGGGGCAATCGGTTTGCTGTGATCGATGACGTGATGCGCGCCAAGGTCCTTCACCCATTGCATGGTTTCCGGCCGCGAAGCCGTGGCGATGACGGTGAGATCGGTCAGTGCGCGCAGAAGCTGGATGGCAATCGAGCCGACGCCACCGGCGCCGCCGATGACCAGAACGGCATTTGCCGCGCCCGGAACCGGCTCTTTCACCCGCAGCCGGTCGAACAGCGTTTCGTAGGCGGTGATTGCGGTCAGCGGCAGCGCTGCGGCTTCCTCGAAATTCAGCGACTGCGGTTTTGCGCCGACGATGCGCTCGTCGACCAGATGGAACTCGCTATTGGAGCCGGGGCGGTTGATGACGCCGGCGTAAAACACCGCGTCGCCGGTCTTGAACAGCGAGACCTTGTCGCCGACAGCCTTCACCACGCCCGCGGCATCGAAGCCCAGCACGCGGGCAGCACCGTTTTCCGGCGCCTGGTTGCGGCGAACCTTGGTGTCGACAGGGTTGACCGAAACGGCTTTCACCTCCACCAGAATATCGTGCCCCGTCGCCTCCGGCTGCGGCAGGTCGAGGTCGATCAGGGCATCCCCGGCGGTAATGGGCTGGCTGGTCTTGTAACCGATGGCGCGCATGAACAGTCTCCTTTGCTTGTTTGCGTGCCTCTTACTTGATACATATGAACATAGATCGCAAGAATGCACATTTTGTGATGATACATACAAAAAGGATACTGTGATGTCGCGACCGCGCGCCAAGCTTACCGGCAACTTTCCGGGCTGTCCGGTGGAGTCCACCTTGAGTTTTCTCGACGGCAAATGGAAAGGCGTGATCCTCTATCACCTCATCAATGAGGGCACGCTGCGTTTCAACGAGCTGCGCCGCCACATCCCCAGCGTCACCCAGCGCATGTTGACCAAGCAGCTGCGCGAACTGGAAGAGGCGGGCCTGATTTCGCGCACCGTCTTCCCGGTGGTGCCGCCGCGCGTGGACTATGCGCTGACGCCGCTTGGCGAAACCATGAAGCCGGTGATTTCGGCGCTGAAAAGCTGGGGCGACGCCCATGTGGTGTGCAAGAACGGTGCGAAACACACCCTTCATCCGCAGGTGGAGGAGAAAGCGGCCTGAAAAATAACGGGTAAAACCCGCCGGGCCGCCCGTCTTTTTCATGGTGCAATGCAACACTGATTTGCCCGGTTTGATGCATAATGCTGCAAATTCGATTCGCAGCAAGGACATCAAATCACATGAGCATCGGTTGGTTGGAGGCCGGATTTCTCGGCCTTTTGCAAGGACTTACGGAATTTCTTCCGGTTTCTTCAAGCGCGCATCTGCGGATAGCCGGTGAGTTTCTGCCCTCCGGTGCAGATCCCGGCGCCGCCTTCACGGCGATTACGCAGATCGGCACGGAAGCGGCGGTGCTGGTCTATTTCTGGTCTGACATTATGCGGATCGCCGCCGCCTGGCTCCGGCAGAACCTTCGCCTCGGCCCCTATGACAAGTCCGATGCGCGGCTGGGCTGGCTGATCATCATCGGCTCGGTGCCGATCGTGCTGCTCGGCCTGTTCTTCAAGGATGCCATCGAGCATTCGCTGCGCAACCTCTATATCACCGCCGTAATGCTGATCGTCTTCGGCATCGTTCTCGGCGTCGCCGACAGGATCGGCAAGAAGCGCTACAAGCTCAACCAGCTGATCTGGCGCGACGGCATCCTGTTCGGTTTCGCGCAGGCCATGGCGCTCATCCCCGGCGTCTCGCGCTCTGGCGGCACCATCAGCGCCGGCCTGCTGTTGGGCTATACGCGCGAGGCCGCCGCACGCTATTCCTTCCTGCTCGCCGTTCCCGCCGTCTTCGGCTCGGGTTTTTACCAGCTGTTCAAAAGCATCGGCGAGGAAAACCCTGTTGGCTGGGGCCAGACGGGGCTTGCAACCCTGATCGCCTTCGTCGTCGGCTACGCCGTCATCGTCGTCTTCCTCAAGCTGGTCTCCACCAAGAGCTACATGCCCTTCGTCTGGTACCGGGTCGTCATCGGCTTCCTCCTGCTCGGGCTGTTGGGAACGGGTGTTATCAGCGCCGGTGGGTGAGGGGAGCTTTGCCGATTGACAGATGCTTTTCGGCAAGGTTGCATCATCCGCATCCGTCACCCCGGATTAGATCCGGGGTCCAGTGCGATCAAGTCATTGATCGCGAAAGGAACCTTTCACGGCGCAGACGCGCCGTGGCTGGATGCCGGCTCAAGGCCGGCATGACGGCGGAGAGGTTGTAGCGCGTCGAGAAAAGTCAGAGGCCCGCTCCATCGAGCGGGCCTTTCGTCTTTCAGAGCAACGTGCCGCTCAGGATCACCAGCGCCACCGAGAAGTAGATGACCAGCCCGCTGACATCCACCAGCGTGGCGACGAAGGGGGCGGATGCGCTGGCGGGGTCGAGCCGCAAGCGTTGCAGCACGAAGGGCAGCATGGAGCCGGCCAGCGAGCCGAAGGTGACGATGCCGACGAGTGCCGCAAAGACGGTGGCGCCCACCAGCAGCCAGTGGTCGCCATAGTCGTAAAAGCCTGCCTGCTGCCAGACCGTCAGACGCAGGAAGCCGATGGCGCCCAGAATGCAGCCTAGCGTCAGGCCGGTCGGGATTTCCCGCAGCAGCACCCGCCACCAGTCCGAAAGCTTCAACTCGCCAAGCGCCAGCGCCCGGATGATGAGCGAGGTGGCCTGCGAACCGGAGTTGCCGCCCGATGACATGATCAGCGGAATGAACAGCGTCAGCACCACGGCCTTTTCCAGCTCGCCTTCGAAATGCTGCATGGCGCTTGCCGTCAGCATTTCACCGAGGAACAGGGCGGCCAGCCAGCCTGCGCGCTTGCGGATCATGTCGGTAAAGCCCATGGCCATATAGGGCTTGCCGAGGGCTTCCATACCACCGAACTTGTGGGCGTCTTCCGTGGTGTCGGCGATCATGGTGTCGATCACGTCATCGACGGTGACGATGCCGAGAATATGCGAGTGGTCGTCAACGACGGGAAGCGCCAGCAGGTCGTGCTTGCGGATCAGCCGGGCAACATCCTCTTGCGACATCAGCGGGCTGGCACAGACGGTGCCTTCCTTCGATGCGACGGAGAGGATGGAGGCGCCGGCCTCGCCGGTCAGCAGGCGACGCAGCGTCACGACGGTGGAGAGCGTACCGTCCTCAGCCAGCACATAGATGGCATAGACCGTTTCACGCGACCGCTCGACGATGCGGATGTGCGAAAGGGTCTGTTCCACCGTCCAGCTATCGGGCACGCTGACGAATTCCGTGGTCATGATCGAGCCGGCGGTGCGCGGCGGATAACCCATCAGATGTTTGATGGAGAGCGCAGTCGTGCGGTCCAGCCGGGAAAACAGCTTTGCGCGCGGCTCTTCGTCCATATCCGCCATGACGTCGGCGACACGGTCGTCAGACATCAGGTTGACGAAGCGGGCAGCCTGTTCCAGCGGAATGGCGGCAATGATGGCGGCTGCGTCATGCAGTTCTGGCCGGTCGAGAATGGCGACGGCCTTTGGCTGCGGCATGGCGAGGAGCGCAGCGACGGCATCATCCGTATCGAGCGTGTTGAGGTGCTCGACACTTTCTGCAATGGTGGTGGAACCGGCATTACCGCTGCGGAGAAGACGTGCGGCCTTGCTGGCTCTCTGGGAGAGGGTGTGGAAGTTCATGATTGCTCACCTTTCCGTCGATTCGCCGATTACGGCGAACGCGGTGGTGAGCCGACAGGTGTCGGATCAGGTCCCGTTCGCCGCTTTCGGCAAAGGCAATCGACTACTACTGTCGCTAGACATCAAATGATGCTCCGTTAAAATCCGCGCTGTGCCGGGTTGCGGCCTGCGCGTAAAGCCGTGTTGCGCCCGAAACGAAAAAGAGTCAAGCGAGCCGATCGTGAAATTTCCGTAAGGTTTTTCGCACGCGCCGGAACACCTGTTCCAGCCGCTGAAAAACCGGCTTTCAGCCGGCTTTCGCGCGCCGTTCGACGGTGACGGACACCAGGAAAACGCCCAGTCCGAGAAGGGAAAGAACCGCACCCACATAACCGGTGGAGGCATATCCATAGCCCATGGCGATGACCATGCCGCCAAGCCATGCGCCGAGCGCGTTGGCGATGTTGAAGGCGGAGTGGTTGGAGGCGGCCGCAAGCGTCTGCGCATCCGCCGCCACATCCATCAGCCGCGTCTGCACGGCCGGGCAAGCGGCAAAACCGCAGCCGATCAGGAAGACGCAGAGGCAGAGCATGAACGGGTCCTGCGCCGTCATGCCGAAAACAGCCATGACCAGCACGTTGAAGGCGAGCATGCCGCCGATCGTGCCGTTGAGCGAGATATCGGCAAGCCGCGAACCGACCACATTGCCGACATTCATGCCGATGCCGAACAGCGCCAGCACCATGGAAACGGTGGAAACCGGCATCATCGCGACATCGGTGGTGGTTTTGGCGATATAGCTGAAAACCGAGAACATGCCGCCGAAACCGACCGATGCGATGGCGAGCGTCAGCCACACCTGCACGCGGCGGAAAGCGCCGAGTTCCCGCCAGACGCTGGCACCTTCCTCCACCTTGTCGCGCGGCTGGAACAGCCACAACAGGGCGACGGTCAACAGCCCGATGCCGCCGACCAGCATGAAGGCGGCGCGCCAGGAGAGCATTTGTCCGAAGAAGGTGGCAAGCGGGGTTCCAAGCAGCGTGGCGATGGTGAGGCCAAGCATGACGCGGCCGACGGCGCGGGCGCGCTTGTGAATTGGCGCCATCGAGGCGGCCACCAGCGCCGCAACGCCGAAATAGGCGCCATGCGGCAGCCCGGTGATGAAGCGCAGCACGGTAAAGCTCAGGAAATCCGGTGCGACGGCGCTCAAGATATTGCCGAGCGCGAAAAGCCCCATGAGGCCGAGAAGCAGGGTGCGCCGCGTCATGCGCGCGGCCAGAATGGCGATGATCGGCGCGCCGATGACGACGCCGAGCGCATAGGCGGTGATGACGTAACCTGCCTGCGGCACCGTGACGCCATAGGTCGTGGCGACATCAGGCAGCAGGCCCATGATGGCGAATTCGCCGGTGCCGATGCCGAAACCGCCGGCGGCCAGCGCCAGTTCGATAAGTGCGACGGCAAACGGCGTCAGCGGCACGGCGGGCCTTGCCGCAACAACGGTTTCACTCTCCGCCTCGAGGCGGGCTTCCGACACATTCGACTGGCTCATTGCGACCTGAAAAAGAGGGAAAACCCAACAGAAAAAAGGGCAAGACCGTATGGGAACGGTCTGCCCTGACTGGAGATGCGCGGTCATGAAAATGACCTTAAGTGACCTCTAACATGAAATGATGCGTTGCGGTAGAGCGATTCTCGGCAAAAGAGCATCTTCACGTGAAGGTGTTCGGAACCCTATATTACTCCAAGGCATTTACGCGCGGCTGCATCACGGGATCGGGTTGGAAATATGAAGCTCATTGCAATTTTCAATCGTGACGGCGGCACCTTCCGCACCACGAATATGGAGGCCTATTGCGACCTCGCCCGCGAGGTGTTTTCCCGCGCCGGCCACGCGATCGATTGCCGCGTCGTTTCCGGCAAGCAGGTTGTCGATGAAATGCAACGCGCCGCCGAGGAGCCGGGCATCGAAGGCATCATTGCCGGTGGCGGTGACGGCACGATTTCGGCGGCTGCCGGTATCGCCTGGAAACACGGCATCGCGCTTGGCATCGTGCCGGCCGGAACCATGAACCTGTTCGCCCGCTCGCTGAAGCTGCCGCTCGACATCCGCCAGGTGCTGGAGACGCTGGCGAATGGCGAGGTCGCCAATGTGGATATCGCCAGCGCCAATGGCCGCCTTTTCGTCCACCAGTTTTCCGCAGGCCTGCATTCGCGCATGGTTCGCTACCGCAACAATCTCGCCTTCGCCTCGCGCCTCGGCAAGATCAAGGCCAGCATCCGCGCCGCCATCAGCGTCATTCTCAACCCGCCGGTGTTCGAGGTGGAATATACCGTCAATGGCGAGACGCAGCGCCGCAAGGTATCGGCCATTTCCGTCTCCAACAATGAATTCGGCCAGAACTCGCTTCTGGTGGCGGATAACGTCTCGGGCGGCCATCTCGGCTTCTACCTCACCGATCCCCTGCGCCCCTCGGGCGTCGCGCGGCTCGCCTTCGATATCCTGCGCGGCAAGCTGAAGGAAAACGCTGCCGTAACCTCCGCGATCGTGACCGATGTGGAACTGCATTTCCCCCGCAAGCGCCATGACGTGCGCTGCGTCATCGACGGCGAATTGCTGCCGATGGAGCGCGACGTGGCCCTCGAAGTCCACGCCGGTGAACTGAAGGTGCTGGTGGGGCGAGGGGTCCTGGCGTAGCGCCTACACGGCAGAAAGAACGAGGGGGTGCCGCCGGTTTCTTCTCCCCGCCGGGGAGAAGGTGGCGCGAAGCGCCGGATGAGCGACTATCTGGGCTGTCAAGTTGCATATTCGAAATCTCTTCGCGCGTCTCGTGCTTTTGCATTGAGAATAACCAGGAGTTTTCGGGCGAGCGCGATGCGGATGACCATTTTGGCTTTGCCGGCGCTTTGCAACCTTTGCTGGAAGGCGGCCATGTGCGGATCATATCTGGCTGCGATGGCGGCGACCAGGAACAGGATGCCGCGCGGTCCGCGGCGTCCGCCGCGCACCGGCCGGGGACCGCTGCGTTTGCCGCTGTCGTTGGCGATCGGCGCCAGGCCGGCCAGCTTGGCGATCGCCTTGTTGGAGATCAGGCCGATCTCGGGCAGCTCGGCCATCAGCCGGGCAACGGTGCGGTCGGCGACACCCTTGACCGACCGAAAGGCCCGGTTGAGGCAGCCCCAGAGCGGATCGTCGTCGATCATCGAGGCGATCTCGCCTTCGAGCGAGCGGCTCTGGCGCACCAGCAGCGCAATCACCTCGTTGAGGCTTTCCACGGTCTCGCCGTCTCTGGCCGCACTTCGGCGCTGCTTCTGGACGATCAGGTCGCTCGTAACCTGGGACAACCGCGCCACCAGCGCCGACAGCCGCAGCTGCGCGGCTGTCGGCGGCGGCAGGGCGAGAACCCGCCTGGTCTCGGCAAAATGGGCGATCACCGCCGCATCGATGCGGTCGGTCTTTTCCAGAAAGCCCATGGCGTCGGCAAAGTGGCGCACCTGGCGCGGATTGGCCAGCGCGCAGGCGATCCCCAGCTCCCACAACAACAGGAAGACTGCCCGCTCGTAGCCGCCCGACGCCTCCATGACGACGAGCTCGACATTCTCGGCCCGGCACAGCGCAGCCAGCTCACCGATGCCGGCCGCATCGTTGCCGAAACGCTCAAACGTCCCGGACGGACGGATGAACGCATCCAGCCAGTCCTTCGAAACATCCACTCCACATATAACTCTATTCACGGTAACCTGCCTTGTGCGTGCGGTTGGAACCAAGCGACTATTCGGTCGTACGTGACGATGACGAAGATCCCAGGCTCATCCACGGTTGTAACCGGAGGGGGGACGGGCGACTTCGTCAAGCCTCTGGCAGGGTGGCCACCCGGCCAGAGGCGCAATCGCTTCCATCGCACAAAATCAGCAATGTGCAGATACAAGGGGGAAACCTCTCGGCTTATCGCTGGCCAAGCCCCCTCATCCCGCTGCCGCGGACTTCTCCCCGGCGGGGAGAAGAAACAAGCGGCGACCGCTCGCTCAAAGGGTGGTTATTTCCCCCCAAAAAACCCAGTCTTGCCAAATCGAAGCTGCCCGGCCATGTTCGGTTGGGTGCGGTTCCCGCAAGGGGCCGCTGCTTTTGCGGGAGTGCGATCTGTCATGAATGAAGTCTCCAAGCCGGTGTCCAACCTTGCCGCCATCGATGCCGCCCATCACCTTCACCCGTTTTCCGATATGGGCAAGCTGAACGCTGCCGGCACCCGCATCATCGAGCGGGCGGAAGGGGTCTTCATCTATGACAGCACCGGCAAGAAATATCTCGATGCCTTTGCCGGGCTGTGGTGCGTGAATATCGGTTACGGGCGCCGCGAGATCGCCGATGTCGTGCAGCGCCAGATGAACGAGTTGCCCTATTACAACGCCTTTTTCGGCACCACGACACCACCCGCCACGCTTCTGGCGCAGAAGATCGCCTCGCGGGCCGGGCCGAAGATGAACCATGTGTTCTTCACCAATTCCGGTTCTGAGGCCACCGACACCTGGTTCCGCATGGCGCGGGTCTACTGGAAGGCGCTCGGCCATCCCTCGAAGACCAAGGTGATTGCCCGGCGCAACGGCTATCACGGCTCCACGGTCGCCGGTGCCTCGCTTGGCGGCATGACGTGGATGCACGAACAGGGCAACCTGCCGATCGAGGGTATCGCCCATATCGGCCAGCCCTATTGGTATGCCGAAGGCGGCGATCTCTCGCCCGCGGAATTCGGCCTGAAGGTGGCCCGCGAACTGGACGCGAAGATCGAAGAGCTGGGCGAGGAGAATGTCGCGGCTTTCGTAGCGGAGCCCATTCAGGGCGCCGGCGGCGTCATCGTGCCGCCGGAAACCTACTGGCCGGAAATCGCCCGCATCTGCAAGGCGCGCAACATCCTGCTGGTGTCCGACGAGGTGATCTGCGGTTTCGGCCGTCTCGGCTCCTGGTTCGGCTACCAGCATTTCGGCGTGGAGCCGGACCTTGCGCCCGTCGCCAAGGGCCTGTCATCCGGTTATCTGCCGATTGGCGGCGTCATCGTCTCCGACCGGGTGGCGGAGGTGATGCTGTCCGATGTCGGCGATTTCAACCACGGCTTCACCTATTCCGGCCACCCCGTCTGCGCCGCCGCCGCCCTCGAAAACCTCCGTATCATCGAGGATGAGGGGCTGGTGGAGCGGGTTCGCGACGATATCGGCCCTTATTTTGCACAAGGCTGGAAAAGCCTCACCGACCACGAACTGGTGGGCGAGGCGGTGAATGTCGGCCTGATGGGCGGTCTGCAAATTGCTGCGGACAAGGCAACCCGCCGGCGTTTTGAAAAGCCTGATGACGTCGGCACCGCCGTGCGCAACCATTGCCTCGCAAACGGCCTTGTCATGCGCGCCACCGGCGACCGCATGCTGGCCTCGCCGGCGCTGACCATCAGCCGCCCGGAGGTGGACCAGATCATCGAGACGCTGCGCAAGGGGCTCGACCACCTGCGCGATACGAAAGAACATTTCTAGGGAAAGTGGACCCCGGTTTCCGCCCGGAAATGCAACAAAACGCCAAGGGAGAAATGACATGGCAGGTCAGGACCATCATTATGCCGTTCAGGTGACGTGGACCGGCAATCGCGGCAAAGGCACATCCGGCTACCGCGATTATGAACGCGACTATACGATGTCCACGGCAGGCAAGCCTGATATCGCCGGCTCCTCCGACCCAGCCTTCCGTGGCGATGCCTCCCGCTGGAACCCGGAAGACCTGCTCGTTGCCTCGCTTTCGGCCTGCCACAAGCTCTGGTACCTGCATTTCTGCTCCGTCAACGGCATCATCGTTGAAGACTATGTCGACAATGCCGAGGGCACGCTGGTTATGGAAAAGGACGGCGCGGGGCAATTCAGCGAAGTTGTGCTGAAACCCGTCATCACCATTTCCAAAGGTGATCCCACCAAGGCTGATGAATTGCACCACGATGCGCATGATAAATGCTTTATCGCCCGATCGGTGAATTTTCCGGTGCGTGTCGAGGGGACGGTGAAGGTGGTTTAGGTTAGGGCAAGCCGTTCATGGTTAGCTGCTGAAAGGCTTACTTCACACTCGACGTCGTGCTCAGATGGAATGCCGAATCGTGCCAACCATTCCAACGTCATCCTCGGGCCTGTCCCGAGGATCTGCAACGGATTGACTTTGTCGATGTGTTTAGATCCTTGGGACAAGCCCAAGGATGACGCCGAGAAAAGGCGCATCGGCTTCCATCTAGCTTGAGCCGCTAGGCTTCATCCGCCGCCCAGCCATCGGGGATGGTTACACGCATTTCAACGCCTCAAGGTGTCAGAGACAACATCGACACCTTGAGGGCGAAGATGCGCGATCTTACTGGAACGCCGTCTCGTAAAAGCTTCTGAGCTTGCGCGAATGCAGCGTTTCCGTTGGCATGGCGGCGAGTTTCTGCACGGCGCGGATGCCGATTTGCAGATGCTGGGCAACCTGCGTGCGGTAAAACTCCGTTGCCATGCCCGGCAGCTTCAGTTCGCCATGCAGCGGTTTGTCGGAGACGCAGAGCAGGGTGCCGTAGGGCACGCGGAAGCGGAAACCGTTGGCGGCGATGGTGGCCGATTCCATGTCGAGCGCGATGGCGCGCGATTGCGACAGGCGCTTAACCGGGCCTGCCTGGTCGCGAAGCTCCCAGTTGCGGTTGTCGATGGTGGCGACGGTGCCGGTGCGCATGATACGCTTCAGCTCGAAACCCTCGTAACCGGTGACTTCGGCAACCGCACCTTCCAGCGCCAGCTGCACTTCCGCCAGAGCGGGAATAGGCACCCAGACCGGCAGGTCGTCGTCCAGAACGTGATCTTCGCGCACATAGGCATGCGCCAGAACATAGTCGCCCAGCCGCTGGCTGTTGCGCAGGCCGGCGCAGTGGCCGACCATCAGCCACGCATGCGGGCGCAGCACTGCGATGTGGTCGGTGATCGTCTTGGCGTTGGAAGGCCCGACGCCGATATTGACCAGCGTAATGCCGGCATGGCCCTTTTTCTTCAGGTGATAGGCGGGCATCTGCGGCAGGCGGCCGAGAACGGCATCCGTCTGCGGCCTGTCGCAACCGGCCTGCGTGATGATGTTGCCGGGTTCGACGAAGGCGGTGTAACCCTCGTCGCCGCCATCCTTCATCAGCTTGCGCGCCCAGGCGGCGAATTCGTCGATATAGAACTGGTAGTTGGTGAACAGCACGAAGTTCTGGAAATGGCTGGCGCTGGTTGCCGTATAATGGCTGAGGCGGGCCAGCGAATAATCGATGCGCTGCGCGGTAAAGGGCGCGAGCGGCGCCGGTTCGCCCGGCACCTGGTCATATTCGCCATTGGCGATGAGATCGTCGGTGTTGTTGAGGTCGGGCGTATCGAACAGATCGCGCAACGGCACGTCTGATAGCGAGGAGGCCGCCGCCGCTTCGACATAAGCGCCTTCGCCGAAGGCAAAATGCAGCGGAATGGGCGTGGCCGATTCGGCGACCGTCACCGGAACGCCGTGGTTCTTGATCAGAAGCCCCAATTGCTCTTTCAGGTAATGACGGAAAAGCTCGGGCCGGGTGATCGTCGTCGTATAAACGCCGGGGGAGGTGACATGGCCGTAGGAAAGGCGCGAATCGACGTGGCCGAAGGTGGATGTCTCGAGGCTCACCTGCGGATAACAGGCGCGGTAGCGGCCGGTAATCGGCGCACCCTTGGCAAGTTCGGTAAAGGAGTTGATCAGGAACGCCGTATTGCGTTCGTAAAGCGCACTCAAAGCCTCAACGGCTTCTTTCGGGTCCGTAAATGTCTGCGGCGCGAAAGGCTCGGGGCTGATGAAGGCGAGGGGCGGAATCGTTGGTTTTGCTATTGTCATGGCCCATTATAAGGGGCCATTTTCGACAGGCAAGCGACAGAAATACGAAGAAACTGAAAAGAAACGGAAAAATGGCGGTCGTTACGGGCAGGCGGCGAAATTTCAGCCGAGCGCACCGCGTTGCAGGCTCATCAGCAGCACGAAACCGGCGCCCTTCGAGGCCGGGCGGGGATCGGCCTTGTAGGCAGCAAGTCCCGCCACCGGGCCGAGAAAGATCGAGGCCATCAGCACCAGTCTCATTGCGGAAAACAGGCCGCTGGAAAAGCTCGTCCTCATCAGCTGGTCCCTCACAGCATGACGGGGCAATTGGCTGTCGGTCCCGGGCTGTGCTGGCAGGCGAGCGCCGCACCGGCATTCACCCGCTGAAAGCTGCGGTTGGGATTAACGACGAGCGAGGCGAAGGACATGGCGAAGATCGCCATGAGAAACGCGAAGATTGCCAGCCGGCTGATCAACTTGGTCATGTCCATTCCCCTTTATTGGAGTTCATGGACAGAGTTTTGCCACACTCGGACTGAACGGACCCTGAGACCCCGGTTCATATCGGGTTCAGGGAGGTTAACGGGATCCCTGCGGCGTAAAGTAAGGCGGCGGAGGGCTTTAGCGGCGTCAGATCGCCCGCTTCTCGATCATGCCGGAGAGCCTGCCGCACGGGCCGCGAGATCGTTGACGAGGCTGTCGAGTGCGTCGGGATTGGCAATATCGACGATCGCCAAGTGGTGTTCACGGGCCGATGCCAGCATTTCGGTGTTTTCACGCAGCGACCGCTCGATGAAGGCGTCCATGATCCGGCGCTCGCCAGCCGTCGCATCGTCATACCCTGCCTGCGCGCGCATTCTGCCCAGGAGAAAGTCATTCTCCGCATGGAGAAACACCCCGGCCACGGTGCTGCCGAGCAGCGGCGCCATCAATTCCGGCCGCAAGGCCGAACCCTCGAAGATCACGGGTTTGCCGGTGCCGGTCTTGCTGTCGATCAGTGCGCGGATCAGCGGCCAGATATTCTGGTGATGCACCTTCAAAAACCAATGGATCGTTTCTGCCGACAGCTGCGTGTAATATTCCGTCACAGGCGCCGGTATGCCGGGCCATGGCCTGCCGGGGTGGCGTGCCAGGCTGTCGGTTGAAATTGCCTCGCAGTGAAGCTTTGCGCTCAACAGGCCGGCAAGGGTGCTTTTGCCGACATGGGACGTCCCCGAAATCATAATTGTGGAAAGGGTGGCGGGCATGCGTCGCTCTTGAGGGTGTTCGGTCGGGCCGTGACGATACGTCAACGGATATATGTGGTCCACGCGATATCCGCCTGGGACGACGGACAAGCTGTCAAAAGCCTGCCCGCCGCATCTTATATCACAACCGCGTCCAGGTCTGCGATTTGCACAGGATCTTCAGCACGCAGCCCTTCATGCTCAGCGAGTTGCCGGAAACGGTGCCGGAGCCGCTGTAGGTCTTGTCGTTTTCGGGGTCGGTAATATCGCCGGCATAGCTGTTTCCCTTGCCGGAAAGCTTGCCGATCTGTTTACCCGCATGTTTGCCGGTCTTCAGCGTCACGCAGAAGGCCCCACCGCAGGGGCCGATTGCGGCTGTCTCGCCGCTGGCCGTCTTCCAGTTGCCTTCGATGGGTTCAGCAGCAAAAGCAAGGTTGCTGCCGATCAGCAGGCCTGCGGCAATCATCATCAAACGCTTCATAAAAAACTCCTCCGTCCCTGTCGCGCTGTTCTTTGCCCGTTTCATCCTCCGCACGGGCAGGCGGATACTATTTGACGTTCACGTAAAAGGAAACAGGAAATTGTCGCTGCGAGGGTGCATTTGCGCCGGTTGCGAGAGCGGGAGAGGGGGAATTGGAAAAACCGTTGTTTCTATCGTGGTGAATAAAGGGTTGAATTCCAATTCTAAAGTTTTCGTAAAATTCGCTCGAAAGTCCTTAATTTCCGCACCTCGCGATATTTAACAAAAACCCAATTTTACCAATCGTTTGCAGTTTGTTTGCGGCCCATTAATCATGCCTTTTAAGCGCCCGTTGAAAGCCTCATGGCATATTGGGGTCATCAAAAGCGCAGGGAAAACCTGCCGGCCGAAAGAACAGAAAAGCCGCAAAAGACGGCAGTTCGAAAGGTTAGCCTCGACAAGAAGGCAATTGATGAAACAGGCGAGAAGACAGGGATAAAACAATGGCACGCTTTGAAATCAGCGATATCGAAATGGCAGTTGCCGGTGGCGAAACCCGCGCCGACACCCTTTGCAATCTCGGCCTGGTCTATGCGACCGGCCGGGGATGCAAAGTGGATCTGGTCGCAGCCCACAAATGGCTCAACATCGCCGCGATCCGCGGATCGGAACGAGCCGCTTCGTTGCGAGCGGATCTTGCCCGCAACATGACCAAAGCGGAACTGGCCGAAGCGCTGCGTGCCGCCCGTGACTGGATGACGATGCACTAAAGCATTTCCAGTAAAAGTGCGTAGCGGTTTTACATCAGGAAAATGCGTAAAAACGAAGACGCCATATCCGTGACAGAATTTCCGGTCCGGTTCCCTCCAGTCCCGATGACCGGTACAAACGAAAGTAAACCCGAAGGGGAATGCGGCGAGGGCTTTGAAAAGGAGCTTTTGCGCTGACACATCAAACCGCGACCGGCAGGAACAAGGCCGGCGCGGTTTTCTTATGTCTGGCAATGCCGGTTGCCGGAAAACGATTCGCGAACAGTGGTTTGGCAGAGGATGTTGAATCGATGCGCGCAATGTGCGGTATCGGATTATAGGCCACCTAGCGCGCCACCCTCATCCCTGTGCCTCGCCACCCTCATCCCTGTGCCTGTCACAGGGATCCAGTCGACGCACGTCCGTGTGGCGAAAGAGCCCTTTCAGCTCAAGGACTTGAGCTGGCTGGATTCCGGCCCAAGGCCGGAATGACGGAAACGAAGATAAGGCCGCTCAACCCAACGCCTTGATCACCTTCGGCAACGCCTGCTCGAAAAGATCGAGCTTGTCGTCCGGTCCCACACTCACGCGAATGCAGCGGTTGAGCGGCGCAACGCCCGGCATGCGGATGAACACGCCGTGTTCCATCAATCCGTCGACGATGGCGCGGGCGTAAGTGCCGTCGCGCTGGCAATCGATGGTGACGAAATTGGTGGCCGATGGCAGCGGCAACAAGCCGTTTTCGCGGGCAATTGCGGAAATACGGTCGCGGGCGGCGGAAATTTTTGCAACGACTTCGTGCAGATAGGCCTGGTCCTTCAGTGCCGCCAAGGCGCCGGCGACCGAAATGCGCGCCATGCCGAAATGGTTGCGGATCTTGTCGAAGGCTTCGACATTGCCGAGCGTGCCGATGGCATAACCCACGCGGGCGCCGGCAAGCCCATAGGCTTTCGAGAAGGTGCGCATGCGCAGGATATTCGGCTGGCCGATGAGGGGATCGATGGCTGGCACGGCGCTGGCGGGTGCGGTTTCGCAATAGGCTTCGTCGAGAATGAGCAGGCAGGTTTCCGGCAGCGCACGGGCAAAGGCCACGACCTCGCTTGCCTCCCACCAGCTGCCCATCGGATTGTCGGGATTGGCGAAATAGACGAGCGGCGCATTTTCCCGGATGACGAGATCGAGAAGCCCGCCGAGGTTCTCGTGATCGTCGACATAGGGGGTGGTGACGAGTCTGCCGCCAAAGCCGTTCACATGGTAATTGAAGGTGGGATAACTGCCGAGCGAGGTGACGACAGGCGTGCCCGGCTCGACGATCAGCCTGGCGATCTCGCCCAGCAAACCATCGACACCGCCGCCGATGGCGATATTGCCGCGCGAAACGCCGTGGTGGATGGCGAGTGCTTCCTTCAGCTCGAAATTTTCCGGATCGCTGTACATCCAGGTCTCAGACGCCGCATCGCGCATGGCCATCAGCACGGAGGGGGCAGGGCCAAAACCGCTTTCATTGGCGCCGATGCGCGCTTCCACCTTCAGCCCCCGGTTCCGCTCGATGGCCTCCGGGCCGACGAAGGGAACGGTTGAAGGAAGAGAGACGGCAAGCGGCGTGAGACGTGAGAAAGCGGACATTGGCTGAGATTTCCAGTACCTGTTTGAAAACCCGGCACACAATAGGTGCAAAAAAACCGGACGCAAGTCGCGCCCGGTTGTCGAATGACTGTTTTGGAACAGTTTTTTCCATCGTCGCGCCGGCAGAGAAAAACTTACGGCACGAAAAGCGCGATGCAGCCTAGACGCTGGTCTCAAAACTCAGCCTGCGCACATGGTGCAGGAATTCCGCGTCGATCAGCATGTTGAAGCCGATCGTCACCTTTTCCTCTTCCCTGCGGATCAGGTTGCAGCCGATCTCATCGCGGATGCCGAGAATTTCCAGGTAGAAATTGGTCGGCATTTCCAGATGCGGGCTGACCTCGATCTCAGCACCATAAAGGGAAATACTACGCACCAGGCAACGCAAGGTATCCTTGGCGCTGAGGTGGTGCCCGATGAAGGTGATCTTTCCGGGCCGGTCGATCTGAAACTTCTCGTATTGCTCGTCCTGGGGGACGCTTTGACGGGGATCCATATGCAAAACCATGACAACCTCCCGGATTGCCTCTTACTGGTGCCGATTTTAACGCGACTTCCTTGCCAGTGCGTGAAGGAAATCCGCGCAATTGTCTTTTGTGCGTCTCGACGTGGGTCAGCTCCGTTTCGGAAGCCGATGTTTCCGTTGAGGAAATGCACCCGGCTCCATCCGGTTGCAAGGGCGTCATAGTTTCCGGTGGTAATATGTTATGCTTGCACCGGGCTGGCGTTGCCGTGCGGTTGACGCGGGCCGTACTTGGCGTTACGCCTGATCCCGCAATATGGCTTCGCAGGGTGCGGCAAATCTCCCCCCTTCGCGATTGTTCTGGGAGTGGAATGTGGCGGGAAGGCTGGTAATCGTCGGGGCGGGACAGGCTGCTTTCGCGCTGGCTTCAAAGCTCCGAGCGCTGAAGGATGAGCGCCCCATCACCGTCATCGGCTCGGAGGATGCCCATCCTTACCAGCGGCCGCCGCTCTCGAAAAAATATCTTCTGGGCGAGATGAGCTTCGACCGGCTGATGTTCCGGCCCGAAGAATGGTACGCGGAAAACAATGTCGATCTCAGGCTCTCCACCTTCGTGGAAGAGATCGACCGCGTTGCCAAATCCGTTCGCATGCAGGATGGCAGCATGCTTTCCTATGACAAGCTGGTGTTGGCCACCGGTGCCGCACCCCGCCTGCTGCCCGCCAGCATCGGCGGCGATCTCGAGGGCGTTCTGACCGTTCGCGACAAGCGCGATGCCGACCGGCTGGTTGAGGAAATGAAACCCGGCCGCAGGCTGCTGGTCATCGGCGGCGGTTATATCGGTCTGGAGGCGGCGGCCGTCGCCCGCAAGCTCGGTCTCGAGGTGACGCTGATCGAAATGGCCGACCGCATTCTCCAGCGCGTGGCGGCGAAAGAAACCGCCGATATCATGCGCGGTATCCATCTGGCGCATGGCGTTACCATCCGCGAAAAGACCGGCCTCGTGCGGCTTGTCGGCATGGATGGCCGGGTGGCCGCTGCCGAGCTTTCCGATGGTTCGATGCTGGACGTGGATTTCGTCATCGTCGGCATTGGCGTGACCCCGAACGACCGCCTTGCCCGCGAATCGGGCCTCGATGTCGGCAATGGCATCATGGTGGACGAATTTACCCGCAGTTCGGACAAGGATATTCACGCGGTGGGCGATTGCGCGCTGCTGCCGTGGCGGGGCCAGCATGTGCGCCTCGAATCGGTCCAGAACGCGGTCGATCAGGCCGAGGCCGCCGCTCATGTTCTGGCAGGCGGCGACGTCGCCTATGAAGCCAAACCCTGGTTCTGGTCGGATCAATACGAGGTGAAGCTGCAGATCGCCGGCTTCAATCTCGGTTATGACGAGACGGTGCTGCGGCCAGGCGCGCGCGAAGGCAGCTGGTCGGTCTGGTATTTCCGCGACGGGCGATTCGTGGCCGTCGATGCCGTCAACGATGCCAAGGCCTATGTTTCCGGCAAAAAACTGCTCGATACCGGCGCTGAGCCTGATCGCGCCATCCTGGCGGACCCTTCCGCCGATCTGAAATTACTGCTCTCCTGAGGACATCATGCCAGCTCCCGAAAACCGTTTCAAAACCGCCATTCACGCCGGAAGGCCGCAGATTGGTCTCTGGCTCGACATGGGCGAGGCCATCACGGCGGAAATCGCCGGAACAGCGGGTTTCGACTGGCTGGTCATCGATGGCGAGCATGGGCCGAACGATCTGCGCAGCATCATCGACCAGCTGCGCGCACTCGCAACCTCATCAGCCGAACCGGTGGTGCGTGTGCCCGTGGGCGAAAGCTGGATGATCAAGCAGCTGCTGGATGCAGGCGCGCGCACGCTTCTGGTGCCAATGGTCGATTCGGCGGCGCAGGCCGAAGGTCTGGTTAGTGCCATGCATTATCCGCCGCGCGGCATTCGCGGCATGGGGGCGGCGGTTGCCCGCGCCTCCGCCTTCAACACCATAACCGATTATGCCGACAGTGCATCGGACGGCGTGTGCCTGCTGGTGCAGGCCGAAACGCGCGCGGCGATCAACGATCTCGACAATATTCTGGCGGTTGACGGTGTCGACGGCGTCTTCATCGGCCCCGCCGATCTTGCAGCGGATATGGGCTATCTCGGCAGGCTGGATGAGCCGGAAGTGCAGGCGGTGATCGAGGCGGCGATCGTCAAGATCGTCGCAGCCGGCAAGGCTGCCGGCATTCTCACCTTTAACGAGACCTTCAATCGCCGGTATCTCGAACTCGGCGCATCTTTCGTGGCTGTGGGTGCCGATGTCACGGAATTCGCCAATACGCTGCGTGCGCTGTCCAGCCGCTACAAGGGCGGGGCAGCGCCTGCGCCAGCCAAATCCGGCTATTGAGCTTCAATCGTCGTTGCTGGCATTCAGCTTTTCCGGCGGAATGCCTTCTTCGCCGGAGGCGAGATAACCGCTGTTGATAAGGGCGGCGCGGATGATGCGCTGGATGGCCTCTTGCCTGTCTATGCCGTGATCTCTTGCAAAATCCGACAATGCCTCTTCAAGATCGCTGCTGAACGTCATTTCCGCCCCCGCTTCGTCAAGTCTTTGAAATCAATGCGAACAGGCAAGGCGGAACGTATCCCGCCTTGCCTGAATTCCAACCTTCAAGGGCGGCAATCAGCGCCAGCGATAAAGGCTGCTGTTGGAAGAACCCTGCTGCGTGCCGGCACCGACCGCATAACCGATCGCAAAACCGAGTGCGCCGACGATCGTCAGCAGCGAGGTTGCAGTGCCGGGGTTTTCCTTCACCGCTTCCACGACGTTCTGGCCCTGGGCGCGCACATTGCTTGCCGCCTTGCGAACGCGGCCACGCGCTTCATCCAGAAATTCGGATGCATCTTCGCCAACGCCTTCCGCACGGGCGGAAACGGACTTGGAGAGAGACGAGATCTGCGAACGCAACTCCGCAATCTGGTTTTCGATCGTATCTTCGACAACATTCAGTTTGGTCTGAGCCATGAGAACACCTCTTTTGTTACCGAAGCCAAAACGTGCCGGCAGACAAGAAGTTCCCGAATATCCCCTAAAGTTTCGCTGGCCGGGGTTCAGCCAACAGGTTTTTCGGCTTCTTGGCGAAAAACCCTTGCATTCATTTTTTTAAAGCAATAATCAGGCCGCACCGGAGAGGTGGCCGAGTGGTCGAAGGCGCTCCCCTGCTAAGGGAGTATACGTCAAAAGCGTATCGTGGGTTCGAATCCCATCCTCTCCGCCACTACGGTGCTAAACCGGAAATTATAAATCCCCCCTAGAGACTCCACTCCTTCCAGACCGCACCCCCACGCACGCCCAGTCGCGTGCTTCCGCATGTCGGTTCGGTTTCCGCCCTTTTCCCAAGATTGTCCGCAGAGGGATAAAGCGCAGATGCGATTCTACGCTTTGTTGCGGGGCGGCATTTATAAAGCGCGATGTACCCAAGTGATACACACTGGCGTCGCACGCCGTTGTCGCGACTCATGCCGAAAGATTTCCGGATGCAAATCGGCCAATAACTGAGGTGCCGGAGCCTGCGTGCCGAATCGTTGGCCGGGGAATCGGTCGCGAACCGCATGGGTTTCCCTGTCGGTTCTCTCTACGCACCGAGGCTCAATACCAGGGGCAGGGTCGAAACGGGGCAAAACTGTCCATCGCTCTTGCCCGGCGGGGCAAGGGAGCGCCGAAAAGGCCAATAGTTTAGAAAGACCTTGTTAACCGCGCTAACTAACGGATTTTAAAGTCATTTCTTAACGCATCGTAAAGCTGTCCGCCGGCTGGGTGCGTACTGTGTGTTGTTTCCGCAACAAACCGAAATGAAGCATATACGTAAATGCGCTTTATCGGATGTTGGCGATTGCATGCGGCGAAACCTTTTGTATTTTCACGACCAGAAGCGAGGCGGTGGATCGTTTGGCTTCTAAGAACACGGGAATGGGGCAGGGAATGCTGTCCTTCGGCAAAAAAGTACCCAGACCCACTTAAAAACTTTGACTGGAGGTCAATCATGAACATCAAGAGCCTTCTCATCGGCTCCGCTGCGGCTCTCGCAGCAGTATCCGGCGCTCACGCTGCCGACGCTATCGTCGCTGCTGAGCCTGAGCCCCTGGAATACGTTCGCGTTTGCGACGCTTTCGGCACCGGCTTCTTCTACATCCCCGGCACCGAAACCTGCCTGAAGTTCCAGGGCTACGTTCGTTTCCAGGTCGACTTCAAGAACGGCAACGGCGTAAGCGCTGGCACCAACAACGGCGGCACCTCTGATTGGGACGCTTTCACGCGCGCTCAGTTCGAAGTTGACACCCGCACCGACACCGAGCTCGGCGCTCTGCGTGGCTTCATCGGCTTCCGCGGCAATGCTGACAACGGCTCTGCTTCTGGCTCCAGCGTTTTCGTTGACCAGGCCTTCATCGAACTCGGCGGCCTGAAGGTCGGTAAGTTCTATAGCTGGTGGGACGATGGCCTTTCTGGCGAAACGGACGAGCTGTCTTCCAACGCTCTGTTCAACTCCATTCGTTACACCTACGACGCAGGCTCTTTCTGGGCAGGCGCTTCGGTTGATGAACTGGAAGGCATCTCTGTTGGCCCGTTCAACGAATCCGACAACAACGTTGGTGTTGCTCTCGGCGTTGGCGCCAAGCTCGGCGCTGCTTCCTTCCAGCTCATCGGCGGCTACGACACCGACCGCGAAAACGGCTCCGTTCGCCTGATCGCAACGGCTGACGTTGGTCCGGGTACGCTCGGCCTGGCTGGTGTTTGGGCTTCCGGCGCAAACGCTTACTACAA
>JAXHOC010000008.1:0-4702 GCA_034519725.1 Agrobacterium sp. | reverse complement strand
AGCGCACGCGCGCCATCTTCATCGAAAGCCTTGCCAATCCGGGCGGCACTTTCGTGGATATCGCAGCGATTGCCGATGTCGCCCACCGCCACGGCCTGCCGCTCATCGTCGACAACACCATGGCGAGCCCGTATCTGCTGCGCCCGCTGGAGCATGGCGCCGACATCGTCGTGCATTCGCTGACCAAGTTCCTCGGCGGCCACGGCAATTCCATGGGCGGCATCATCGTCGATGGCGGCACGTTCGACTGGTCGGCGACGGATAAATATCCGGCGCTGTCGCAGCCGCGCCCGGAATATGCCGGCATGGTGCTGCACGAGACCTTCGGCAATTTCGCCTTCGCCATCGCCTGCCGCGTGCTCGGCCTGCGCGATCTCGGCCCGGCGATCTCGCCCTTCAACGCCTTCCTGATCCTGACCGGCATCGAGACCCTGCCGCTGCGCATGCAGCGCCATTCCGACAATGCGCTGGCCGTCGCCAGATGGCTGAAGGCGCATCCGAAGATCGGCTGGGTGCATTATGCCGGGCTGGAGGACAGCGATAATTACGCGCTCCAGCAGCATTATTCGCCGAAGGGCGCAGGCGCCGTCTTCACCTTCGGCATCAAGGGCGGCTACGCCGCCGGAAAGGCGCTGGTCGAGGGGCTGCAACTCTTCTCGCATCTCGCCAATATCGGCGACACCCGCTCGCTCGTCATCCACCCGGCCTCCACCACCCATGCCCAACTGACGCCGGAACAGCAGACAGCGGCAGGCGCCGGCCCGGATGTGGTGCGTCTGTCGATCGGTATCGAGGATGTGAAAGACATCATCGCCGATCTCGAACAATCGCTTGCGAAGCTCTAGGAGACCGGGGTCGTCATGACGAATTTTCTGGCATTCGAAGATACACGAGACGCTGCGGCCGGTAATGTCGAGGCGGAGGTGGAGCACAGCGCACCCGCGCCGGAACGACTGATTTCCGGCGACCCCAGATTCACCACATGGAATCTCGAGGAAGCGCAGGGCGGCATCTATGCCGGCATCTGGCAATCGACACCAGGCAAATGGCGGGTGGTCTATGACGAATGGGAATATTTCAACATTCTCGAGGGTCACTCGATCCTGACCGAAGATGGCGGAACCCCGCGCGACCTGAAACCGGGCGACAGGGTGATCCTGCGACCGGGCTTTACGGGCACCTGGGAGGTCGTGGAAACGACCCGCAAGGATTATGTCATCCGGTTGTGATGAGGGCCTACCAGCGTGTCATGACGCCAATCGACGGGATTTTCCCGTCGATTGATACAGCACCATGTTTTCCAGGGCCGATTGTGTCGATATCTCATCCGGTCGTGAACTCATCGAGCTCATCTTCCGAAAGGGGCTCGAAAAATCGAGGGCCGACAACAAGCACGCCTTTGAAACGTCCCGGCACCCTTCTCGGCTTCTCCGCCTTGATCTGGTAGGGCTTTGCCTTGATCTCTGACAGCGTCGCTGCCAGTCGTTTAAGCTGTGCCTCAAGGATATCAAGATCGGGCAGGGGCGACCGTGCCTGATCTGTCTTTTTCTTCGACTTGGTTGCCAAGGCCTTTGCCTCATCACAGTTGGACAAAAAGACAATAGCGCATCAGCGAAGATAAAACTCTCTCACCAGCTGAGATCGAGCCGTTCCAGACCGTGGAAATGGTAGACGTCCTTGACCTTGGGCGGCTCGGCAATCTTTAAGCCCGGCAGGCGCTTGAACAGCAGCGGCAGAGCGAGGTTCAGCTCCAGCCGTGCCAGCGGCGCGCCGATGCAGAAATGGATGCCAGCGCCGAAGGAGACGTTGGCGCCTTCGTTGCGGTCCGGCCTGAAGGCCAGAGGATCGGAAAACTTGGCCGGGTCGAGATTGGCCGCTGCCAGAATGAGGCTGACCTTGTCGCCGCGTTTGAATTCCACGCCGTCGATCTCGACCGGCTCCAGAACCCAGCGCTGGAAAATGTGGACGGGCGCGCAGATCCGCAGGGTTTCCTCCACCGTGCGTTCCGTGGCCGTCTCGTCGTGGAACAGCGTATCGGGGGAAATGCCGCTTTCCAGAATGATGCGCACGGAATTGCCGATCTGGTGCACGGTCGCCTCGTGCCCGGCGTTCAACAGAACGATGGTGGTGGAGACCAGCTCGTCGTCGGTCAGATATTGGCCCTTGTGCTCGGTATGGATCATGTGGCTGAGCAGATCGTCTTTCGGCTCCGCCCGGCGCTCTGCAATCACACTGCGCACATAGTCTGAAAACTCATGTGCTGCCCTGTCGGCCAGAAGCTCGTCCTCGGGCGTGCGCTTGAACATGTACATGCCGACATAGGCATGTGACCATTTCAGCAGCTGCGGCCCCATCTCCTCGGGAATGCCGATCATGCGCGCGATCATCGTGACGGGGATGATGTCGGCATAGGAGGAGAGCAGCTCCGTCTTGCCGTTTCCTTCGAAGGCGTCGATCAGCCGGTTGGCGAGTTCCTCGATTTCCGGCTTCATCTTGTCGACATGCCGCGACACGAAGGCGCGGTTGATGAGGGTGCGCAGCCGGGTGTGTTCCGGCGGTTCCAGCTCCAGCAGCGAATGCTGCTCGGCGGCGTCGAAATGCTTCACATGCTCGAGCGGCGCTGCCAGACCGATCTCCTCACGGCTTGCAACATGCAGGATCTGCCGCCCAAACCGGCGGTCGCGCAGAAGAGCGCTGACATGGTCGTATTCGGTGAAAAACCACTGCCGCTGCTCTTCCCAATAGAAGGTGGGACATTGGGCATGCAGGGCGGCATAAACGGGGTTCGGATCGTTGTAGAAATCGGGATCACTGGCATCGAGCGAAACGCGCCGCGTCGTGGGATCGATTTTCAGAAAGGGAAATTTTGCTGTCATGTCCAAGGTTTATTCCGCGCGTCGCACTTTGGGAAGGGCGTGAAAAAGCCGCTCCCTATGTTTATCAACATGTCGCTGAGTGGTTACTTTGTCACCGGTTGGCGATGGCCGCGATCCGGTTCAGTGCCGCGACCTGCCGGTTGGCATTGTTGTCCATCGGGTTTTCGTTGCGATCAGCCGAGGGGACGACGACATTGGCTGAATTGACGTGGATGACGGTGCGGTTGCGGCCGGCTTTCTTGGCCGCGTAAAGCGCGCGGTCAGCTTCCGTCATCATTACGCTCAGATCCGCATCCTTGATCATGGCCTCGGATATGCCGACGCTGGTGGTGACCTCGATGTTTTCACCGCGTGCACTGATGTTGGAAAGGCGCAGATTGCTGCGAATGGCTTCCGCAAGCGTCACCGTGCTGGACGGGCTTTCGACTTCGGCGACCAGCGCGAATTCCTCGCCGCCCATCCTGACGAACAGGCCGCGCTCGCCGATGACCCGCTGCGCCATATTGCAAAAATGCACAAGCACCGCGTCTCCCGACTGGTGGCCGTATTTGTCGTTGATCTTCTTGAAATGGTCGATGTCGAACAGCGCCAGCGCCACGTAACGGCTTGAGCCAGGCGACCTTTTTTTGATGTGTTCGAACTCTTCCAGCAGGCCGCGCCGGTTGAGGACGCCGGTCAGGTGGTCGGTCATGGCCAGCCGGTGCAGACGGGTTTCCGTGTCTTCCATGATGATCTTGGCGCTCATCATGACGATGATGGTAAAGCCGAGAATGCCTGAAAAAGCGAGCGCTGCCGTGAGCGGAATGGCGTTGGGGGCAGCGGCGTTGATGGGAATGACGATGGACGCCACGAGAGCCCCGCAAAACGCCTGCACGATGAAGGTGGCCGCCAGCACCTTGCGGCTGAACGACGCGCGTGCCTTGCTGGCCAGAAGAATGCCGGCCAGCATGAAATAGCCGGTGGCGGCGCAGATGTGATAGAGCAGGATGCGCGGGACCATGTTTTCGCGCACGGGGCCGATCAGCATGCCCGCCACCCATAACAGCGCCGGAATGGCGATCCAGCCGGCCGTCTTGCGCTGTTCGAAGGACAGGAGACCGGCGAGCCAGAAACTGAAGGCGGAAAGGGCAAGCGTATTGCCGACTTCGATCGACAGGAAGTTGGGAATATCGCCGCGCAGCGCCACCATCACCGTGCCGGCGCTGGTGGCGGCGAAACCGGCGGCGAAATAGATGTTATGCCGGCGGGCAGGGCGGTGCAGCCACAGGGTTCCCAGCAGCAGGGCAAGGGTCAGCGTTTCCGACGCCCAAAGCAGCATGCCCGTCTTTGCATCCAGCATTGCAAAATCCTATCTGCGCTATCATGCCGTAAAAGCGGTTCGCGGCACGATGTGCGCAATGCCCGCCGAATTGGTGGAGATGCCATTTCGCCTCGAAAGAGGCTCCCGCTCCCCTCACGGGAAAGCGGAAATTCGCGGGCGTAGTATCAGCCGCAAATACCTAACGAGTTCTTGCCGGTGAGAAGTTATATCTCTGTATGACGCCGGTTTTTGTGTTTGCGGCTTGCTGCGCTGAAAAACAACGCCGGCGGCGGGGAATGGTCCGGCTGGCATCGGCTTGTTCGCAGCCGTTACCGTGACGGGTAAAAAACGCCTGCAATCACTGTTGAGCCGTTAAGGATATGCGGCTTCGTGTCTTGAAGTACGGGGCAGGGACACTCTATGTAGGGAGAATGAAGGTTAGAAGTGATTCCGGAGCGGTTTTCCGCAAAGGGCAGAGTTTGACAAAGGACGGACATGAAAAATCCAGTTGATACCGCCATGGCTC
>JAXHOC010000038.1:0-12085 GCA_034519725.1 Agrobacterium sp. | reverse complement strand
CGAAAGCCAGGTCTCCAGCCATTATTTCGTCTTCGAGGACGGGCGCGTCGTTCAGCTCGTTGCCGAAACACGTCGCGCCTGGCATGCCGGCAAAAGCAGCTGGGCAGGGGCGGCGGACATCAATTCCCGTTCCATCGGCATCGAAATCGCCAATCAGGGCCATCCCGGCGGATTGCCGGAATTCCCGGAAAAACAGGTGGCTGCGGTCATCGAATTGTGTCGCGATTGCGGCAAGCGCTGGTCCATCGCCCCTGAAAGGGTGCTTGCGCATTCGGATGTGGCGCCGATCCGCAAGGTCGATCCGGGTGAAAAATTCCCATGGGACATCCTGTCGCAGCACGGTGTCGGGCACTGGGTGGAGCCTGCGCCGATCCGCGGCGGGCGTTTTTTTCAGCGCGGCGATCACGGCCAGCCGGTGGAAGCGCTGCAGTCCATGCTGTCCATTTACGGATATGGCGTTGAAATAACAGGCGCATATTGCGAAAAAACGGAAGGTGCGGTTGCCGCCTTCCAGCGGCATTTCCGCCCGGCGCTGGTGGATGGCATCGCGGATTTTTCCACGATCGATACGCTGCATCGGCTGATCACCAGCCTGCCGAAATTTTCGGTCGCCTGAGCGCCTTTTCAGGAAAAACCTTCCGCGTTTCCAGATCGCGCAAGTCGCTTTTTTCGTCGTGCCACAGTTAATCCGCATTGAAGAAGTCTAAGGGCGGCAGTGGACGCGGTGCTGTTCTTCAGGGGAACTTACCGTCAATATCAATCAAGGAGACTGGACAGCAGAGGGTCGTAATCGACTTTCCGCTCGCTGGACATTTGTGTCGTTTCATTGTTCCGGTTATCCGATCTGGAGACTATTTCAGCAGATGAACAGAGTTTTTGTTGCTGTCGCAGCGGCCGTTGCTATGCTCGTTTCGCAGGCGGGAATTGCTTTTGCCAAAGACGAGGACGTCAAAACCAAAACAATGACGCTGGGGACCTTTGTCCGTACACCCGGTTATCCCGTTCCCGAAAAGAGCCTGCCTTCATCGCTCAGGAACGATTATTCCGATCTGATCGTCAAATATGCCAAGCGTTACGGTGTTCCCACCAATCTGGCCCATGCCGTCGTTTCGGTGGAAAGCAAGTTCAACCCCAAGGCTCGCGGCAGCGCAGGCGAGGTCGGGCTGATGCAGATCAAGCCGGCAACGGCGCGGATGATGGGCTTTCGCGGCACGACCAAGGCCCTCTACGATCCCGAGACCAATATTCGCTGGGGCATGCAATATCTGGCAACCGCGCATCAGCTTGGCGGCGGCGAGGTTTGCAGCACGATCCTGCGTTATAATGCCGGCCACGGCGCCACCCGCATGAACCCGGTGTCCAAGCGTTATTGCGGCAAGGTCCAGGCGCTTCTGGCCAGCTGAGCTCTTTGCCGCCGCTTTGCGAAAATCGATTCCGGTTCGTGTGCGCATGTTGTAGTCAGGGGTAAACCTGATGCGGAGCATGATATGCCGGATTTCAAATATATCGTCGTCGGTGCCGGAATGATGGGAGCAGCGGCGGCGCGGCACCTTTCGGCCACAACGGACGGCGTGGCGCTGATCGGACCGGATGAACCCGCCGATCGCAAGACCCATACCGGCGTGTTTTCAAGCCACTATGACGAGGCGCGCATCACCCGTGGTTTCGATGGCGATCCCGTCTGGGCGGAACTGGCGCAACGCTCTATCCGCCGTTATGCGGAGATCGAGGCAAAAAGCGGCATCCATTTCTTCACGGAAGCAGGTTGCCTGTTTACCGGAAACGGCAAGGGGCTTGCCGGAGATTATGTGTCGCGGGCGCTGTCCTCGGCCGGCCGTCTTGGTCTTGGCGTGGAGACAATCGGCAGCGATGCGTTGGCCGGCCGGTTTCCGATGTTCTCCCTGCCGTCCGATCACGACGGTTATTTCGAGGCGCGCCATGCCGGCCACGTCAATCCGCGTGCGCTTGTGAGGGCGCAATGCGCCATTTCTGCTGCACAGGGTGCGCGGCTGGTGCGCGAGACGGCGGCGCAAATTCGCGATACCTCGCAAGGCGTGGAAGTTTCGACGCGGGAAGGGGCCGTCTACACCGCCGAAAAAGTCATCGTGGCCGCCGGCGGTTTCACCAACATGGCCGATCTGCTGCCTTCGCCGGTCGATATGGCGGCGACGGGCCGCACCATCGTGTTTTTCGAACTCGATGAGGCGAGGCAAGCCCTGTTCGGCATCATGCCATCGACCATCGTGCTGGCGGAGACCGAGGACGATATCGTCTATATCCTGCCGCCCGTGCGTTACCCAGACGGCAAGGTCTATCTGAAGATCGGCGGCGAGAGCGAAAAGGGCAGGCTGGAAACGCTGGCGCAAGCAGTTGGCTGGCTTCAGGCCGACGGCACGCCGGGCGAAGTCGATTTCCTGACAAAACGGGCGCTGTCGCTGATGCCGGAACTTGAAGGCTGCCCCGTGACATCGGGTTCCTGCGTCGCCTCCATCACCCGCAGCGGTTATCCCTATATCGGCTATACGCAATCGTCCAATATCGCGGTTCTGACCGGCGGCAATTTCGTTTCCGCCAAATCCTCTGACGAGATCGGGCGGCTGGGCGCGGTGCTGCTTCTGGACGGCCAGCTGACAGAGCGTGATTTTGCCGCCGAAATGGCGCCGGTTTTTATCTGACATTCGCAAGCGAAGCGGCTACAAAAATTCCAGCTAAACAGAGCGGGTTGAGGCAAAGAGGGCGGCATGTCGGGACATTTCAGATATATCGTTGTCGGTCGCGGCATGATGGGTGCAGCTGCCGCCCGTCATCTGGCGGAAAGCACCGATGGCGTCGCGCTGATCGGCCCCGGTGAGCCTGCCGACATCACCTCGCATCCGGGTGTTTTCGCCAGCCATTACGATGAGGCGCGCATTACCCGCACCATCGATGGCGATGCCGACTGGGCACTGCTCGCCAACCGCTCGATTGCCCGCTACGCCGACATCGCGGCAAGAAGCGGCGTGGAGTTTTACGCGCCTGTCGGTTGCCTGATGGTCGGGCCTGAACGGAGCGGCGACAATCCTTTTATCGGCGATGTCTGCGAGGCGGCGGCCCGGCTGAATGTTTCCACGGAAATGCTCGATGACGCAGGCCTGCAAAGCGGCTTTCCCTATTTCTCCTTCGAGCCGGGCTGCGAAGGCGTGTTCGAAAAGGACAATGCCGGTTACGTCAACCCGCGCGCGCTGGTGAAGGCGCAGAGCGTTCTGGCACACAAAGCCGGGGTTACGCTCATCGACGATATCGTCGTCTCGACGCGGGAAGAGGCTGGCCGTGCACGGGTCGAGACGGCCTCGGGCGCGGTTTATACGGGAGACCGGGTGCTGGTTGCCGCCGGCGGCTTCTCGATCACCAGGGAGTTGTTGCCGCAGCCCGTTGCTCTCAATGTCTATGCGCGCACCGTCGCCTTCTTCGAGGTGGACGAGGCGGAGCTGGGACACTATGCGGGCATGCCGTCGCTGATCTACGAGCCGCGCGACACGACGAAACATATCTACCTGCTGCCGCCCGTGCGCTATCCCGATGGCAGGTTCTATCTGAAAATCGGCGGCGATCCCGACGACAAGAGGCTCGGCAGCGATGCCGAAATCCGCGCATGGTTCCGCTCCGGCGGGCGCGACAGCGTTCGCGACCATCTCTCCGCCATCATCGCGACATTGGTGCCATCCCTCGACCGGTCGCGCATTTCCATGGCCGCTTGCGTGGTGTCCAAAACGCCGGGCAGCTATCCGGCCATCGGCTTTACGACATCACCGCGCATTGCGGTTCTGACTGGCGGCAACGGTACGGCGGCCAAGAGTTCCGACGAGATCGGCCGGCTGGGCGCTCAGTTGCTGCGGGACGGAAAAATTGGCGACGACGCCTATGCCACGGATTTCAAGCCTGCATTTCTTTGATCTTTCTGCGCGCTTTTCGGTGGCTTTCGCTGGAGAACATGGGTATTGACGCCATGCCAGTTGGCTGGGCAGCCGCGCTTTACCAATGTCGAAAGACGGTAAGGTGAGGAAAGTCCGGGCTCCACGGAAATACGGTGCCGGATAACGTCCGGCGGGGGCGACCCCAGGGAAAGTGCCACAGAGAGCAAACCGCCATGCCTGGCATGGTAAGGGTGAAAGGGTGGGGTAAGAGCCCACCGCGCCGCTGGTGACAGCGGCGGCACGGCAAACCCCACCGGGAGCAAGACCGAATAGGGATGACACGGGATGGGCGAAAGCCCGTTCACAGCCGGTTTCCGGGCCCGTCATCCGGGTGGGTTGCGAGAGGCGGCATGCAAATGCCGTCCCAGATGAATGGCTGCCACGTTCCGGGTCAAACCGGGGCCATACAGAACCCGGCTTACAGGCCAACTGGCGAATTTTCCTGTCTTTTTAATGTGGCTTGCGCGGAGAGGCGACGACGCGCAACGTCGTCTGTTTCGCCGGTTCTGGCTGATGCGATTATCAACTGATACTACGCCTCTGACGAAAGGTGCTGTCATGCCATCCAGCTACAATATGGTCCTCATTATGAAGGTCTTGTCCGTGCACTGATGGAAAGTGGGCGTTATGCCCGCACCAGCGAAGTCATGCGCGACAGCCTCCGCTTGCTGGAGCAGCCTGAGGAAATCCGGCAGATCGAAATTACCTGCCTCAAGAAGGCTTATGAAGACGGTAGGGCAACGCAATTGGCATCCGCCTAGTCACTCCATTGTTTCATAACAGAAAAACGTCAATTTCACCGCAGTTTCATGTGTCGTGAAAAAGCATCAGCGCGCGCAAAATAAACCATTCGTTAAACTTAACGGCTTATGAATTTCCGATGCGGAGTCGGTATCGTGCCGGCTTCTCCCATTGACGCCCATAGTGTCCCATGGTATCCCAAATGCACACCACACTGGGTCGTGTTTTTGACCCGCAATCGCTGAAACGAGTGAGGAGCCTGCAACGGGCTGCTGTAGGGCATGTCGCCCTGGCGCTTGGCGATGTGTCGTGCGTACCGGTGTTGTCTGTGGGGCAGATGATCTGCCTTGCGGAATGCGGTTTTGGCGAGTTGAGTAATGGACCGCTTTTTATCGAACGTAACGAACAGGATCGACGCCAAGGGGCGCGTTTCGGTTCCGTCTCCGTTTCGTTCGGTGCTGGCCAGGCGCGGCATTCAGGAGCTTTATTGTCTTCAGGATTTCGCGTTTCCGGCGATCAGCATTGGTGGTCCGGACTTGCTGGAACGCTACGAGCGGCAGATCGCGTCGATGGATGCCTTCTCGCCGGAGGCGAACGCAATGTCGCTGCTGGTTCACGGCGGCGGTGTTTTCATGAAGCTCGACCAGGAAGGTCGGTTGATGGTGACGGATTTCGTGCGGGAATTTACCGGCATATCTACCGATGTCACCTTCGTCGGACGAGCGGATCATTTTCAGCTTTGGCAACCGCAGGCGTTTTTGGCGTAGGCATGGCAAGCCCGGGGCGCGGTTTTTTCGGCTACGCCCCGCATAGGACGGGACAGCATGAATGGCGGCGAATTCTGGCGGGCTATCTTCTGATGCCGGTGGCGGACCTCAGCGTCACGTGCCGGTTCTGCTTCGCGAAGTGATTGCCGCACTCGAACCCGCATCCGGCAAGATCATCCTCGATGGCACCTTCGGCGCTGGCGGCTACACCCAAGCCATTCTCGACCATGGCGCCGATGTCATTGCGCTCGACCGCGATCCGAACGCGATCGCCGGCGGCCAGGCCATGGTTGCTGCAAATGGCGGCAGGCTTACCCTCATTCAATCGCAATTTTCCGATCTGGCGCGGCACGCGCCGGAAGGCGGTCTTGATGGCGTCGTTCTCGATATCGGCGTTTCCTCCATGCAGATAGACGAGGCCGAGCGCGGTTTTTCCTTCCAGAAAAACGGCCCCCTCGACATGCGCATGTCCAGCTCCGGCGTCTCGGCAGCTGACGTCGTCAATCGCGCCAAGGTCGGCGATCTCATCCGCATCTTCGGTTTTCTCGGCGAGGAAAAGCAGCCGGGCCGCATCGCCCGCGCCATCGAGAAGAAGAGGGCGGAAGAGCCGTTCCGCACCACCCGCGATCTGGCGGGCCTGATTGAAATAGTCACGCCACGCAAGGCGAAAGACAAGATCCATCCCGCAACACGGGTGTTTCAGGCGCTTCGCGTTTTCGTCAATGACGAACTCGGCGAACTGGCGCAGGCCCTGTTTGCCGCCGAGCGGGCCTTGAAGCCCGGCGGCCGTCTGGTTGTCGTCACGTTCCATTCGCTCGAAGACCGCATCGTCAAGAAATTCTTCTCCGAACGTTCCGGAAAGGCGGCCGGTTCACGCCATCTGCCGATGGTGGAAGACAAGCCGGCGATTTTCGAAAATATCGGCAAGCCGATGATCGCTGCAAGCGACGAGGAGGCGGAGATCAATCCGCGCGCCCGTTCGGCCAAGCTGCGCGCCGGACTGCGCACGGCGGCACCGGCGCGTGCAGCGGATTTTTCGATTTTCGAACTTCCCGATCTCGCCAGCCTTGAAAAGATGGGAGGCTGATATGCTGCGCACATTCGATGTCATCCTGATGGGGGTCATGGTCGCTGCGGCGGTGGTGACCTATTCGATCAAACACAAGACCGATCTCAAGCTGGAGCAGGTCCGCAAGCTCGAGACCGAAATCAAGCTCGAAAAAGACACGATCGATCTGTTGCGGGCCGACTGGGCGCTGCTGACGCAGCCGAACCGTCTGCATCGTCTCGTCAATGCCTATCAGATCGAACTTGGTCTTTCGCCGACGCTTCCGACGCAGCTGGCCCAGCCGCGCGAGCTTCCGATGCTGCGTTCGCAATTGCCGCAGCCGCCGGAGCCGGAAGGCATGAGCGTTGCCGATGTCATCGCCGCTGCCGTCAACGGCTCCAAGCCGGGCGCGACGCTTGGCGGGCCTTCCAAGAAGAAATCGCCGCCTGCCGGGCAGATTGCCGCCAATGGCGTGCCTGTTCCGACCCCGCGGGCGCGCGTCTCCCGCCCAACGGCGGCTCCGGTTCCGTCCGTCGCTGCTGCCGCAGGCGATGAAGAAGGCGAAATGGATGAAACCATAACTGGATCGGTGGACCGCTGATGTCTTTTCTCTCCCGCGTCATGGTTCTGAAGAGCAAGGCTCACTTTTCCGCCAGCACGACAGGTATTCATACCGACCATGCGGCTTTCGAGGGCGCCCGCAAGAAGAGAGCGACCCAGGCGAAAAGCCGTGTCGGACTGATCTTTTTCGGCTTCATCGCCTTTTACGGCGTCATTGGCGGCCGTCTGGTGCAATATGGTCTTGCCGAGCAGGAAACGGTTTCGAGCATTGCCCCCGCCGACCGGCTGATGGCGTCGCGTCCCGACCTTCTCGACCGCAACGGCGAGGTTCTGGCGACCGACATCCGCACCGTCTCGCTGTTTGCGGAGCCGCACCGCATCGTCGATACCGATGAAGCCATCGAGAAGCTGCGCACCGTGTTGCCGGATCTCGATCAGCGCGGCACCTATCAGAAGCTCACCTCCAATTCGCGCTTCCAGTGGCTGCGCCGTCAGTTGACGCCCAAGCAACAGAGCCAGATATTGGCGCTCGGCATTCCCGGCATCGGTTTCCGTCCGGAAAAACGCCGGTTCTATCCGGGTGGGCCAACGGCTGCCCATATCGTCGGCCACGTCAACATCGACAATCGCGGCGTTGCCGGCATGGAACGTTACGTCGATAGTCAGGGGCTTGCGGATCTGACGGCGCTTGGCATGACCAGCGACCAGCCGCTCGAGCCGGTGAAGCTTTCCATCGATCTGCGCGTGCAGTCGATCGTGCGTGAAGTCGTGACGTCGGCGATTGCCAAGTTCCAGGCGATCGGCGCCGGCGCGGTGGTGATGGATGTGCATACCGGCGAAATCCTCGCCATGGCCTCGGTGCCGGACTACGATCCGAACAATCCGGCAGAAGGCGCAAAGGAAGGCTGGCTCAACCGCATGTCGAACGGAACGTTCGAAATGGGGTCCACCTTCAAGTCCTTCACCATCGCCATGGGTCTCGATTCCGGCCGCGTCCGGTTGAGCGACAGTTTCGATGCCCGTTTTCCGATCCGGATCGGCGGCTTCACCATCAAGGACTTCCACGGCAAGAACCGCATGTTGTCCGTGCCGGAAATCTTCCAGTATTCGTCCAATATCGGCACGGCCAAGATCGCCGATACGGTTGGCACCGAAGGTCACAAGGAGTTTCTGACGAAACTCGGGCTGTTGACCCGGATGCAGACCGAATTGCCTGAAGTGGCGATGCCATCGCAGCCACGCGAATGGAAGAAGATCAACTCCATCACCATTTCCTTCGGTCACGGTGTCTCAACGACGCCGCTGCAGACGGCGGTTGCCGGTGCTGCGCTCGTCAATGGTGGCAAATTGATCGAACCGACCTTCCTGCCGCGCACCCGCGAACAGGCGGATCTGGTGGCCAAGCAGGTTCTGAAGCCGACGACCAGCAAGGACATGCGCTTCCTGTTCGAATGGAACGGCGTCAACGGTTCCGGCCGCAATGCGCGCGTCGATGGTTTCAACGTCGGCGGCAAGACCGGCACGGCGGACAAGGTCGTCAATGGCCGTTATGTGCGCGACAAGAACTTCAACGCTTTCCTGTCGGCCTTTCCGATCGACGATCCGCAATATGTGGTGCTGACCTTCATCGACGAGCCGAAGACGGACAAGGGCAATGGTGCAGCACTTGCCGGTACGTCGGCGGCGCCGATGGTGCATGACATCATTACCCGCACGGCGGCGGTGCTGGGCGTCAAACCGAAGTTCGGCAAGGATGGCTCGGCCTTGCTCGTGTCTTATTGATTGTTAGAGCTTATGATGTTCCGGCGATTCGCGCCGGGGGGACAAGACGGACACAGTCGATGAATTTGCGAGATATATCCGGGGCGGCGTTTCCGGAATTGAATGAATTGCTCCTGTCTGAGACAGGGGCAATCGAAATTAGGGGAATTACCGCAGACAGCCGCAAGGCTGCGCCCGGCAGCCTGTTCGTGGCGGTTGCGGGAACCAGGGCGGATGGCGCGGCCTATGTGAAGGACGCGGTCGCCAGGGGTGCGGTCGCCGTCGTTTCCGGGCATGCGGTGGATGCCGATGTGCCGGTCCTCGCTGTCACCGACCCGCGCCTTTATCTTTCGCTCGCCGCGTCGCGTTTTTACGGAAAACAGCCGGAAACCATGGTCGCCGTCACCGGCACCGCGGGCAAAGACCTCCGTCGCCTCCTTCGTGCGCCAAATCTGGGCTTTCGCCGGCCATCCCGCCGCCCAGATCGGCACGACGGGTGTCGTGGCTCCCGGCCGCGAGGATTACGGCGCGCTGACGACCCCGGATCCGGTAACGCTGCATGCGCTTCTGGCCGAGCTTGCTGCCGAAGGCGTGACGCATGCGGCGATGGAAGCTTCGAGCCACGGTCTCGACCAGCGCCGTCTTGACGGTGTGAAGCTTGCAGCCGCCGGTTTTACCAATCTTGGCCGTGACCACATGGATTATCATCCGACCATCGAGGACTACATGGCCGCAAAGATGCGGCTGTTCGATACGCTGCTCGCCAAGGGCGCGCCTGCCGTCATCTATCGCCGACGATCGAATGGTCTGGTCAAGGCCATTCGACGCGGCGCACAAGGCGGGTCTCGATGTGCGCACCGTTGGCCGAAAGGGCGATTATCTGACACTGAAGCGGGTGGAGCATTTCCGTCACAAGCAGACTGGCCGAAATCCATCATCGGCGGCGATCATCTTTGAGGGTCGCATATTCCGCTGGCCGGCGATTTCCAGGTCGCCAATGCGCTCGTGGCTGCCGGGCTTGCCATGTCGACCGGCGTTTCCGCTGCAACGGCGATGAAGGCACTTGAAAAGCTGATCGGCGCTGCCGGGCGTCTCGAACTGGTTGGCCAGACGAAAAACGGCGCGCTTGCCTATGTCGATTATGCCCACAAGCCGGATGCGCTGGAGAACGTGCTGACCTCCGTGCGCCCCTTCACGACCGGTCGCGTCATCGTGGTCTTCGGCTGCGGCGGCGACCGCGACAAGGGCAAGCGCCCGATCATGGGCGAGATCGCCACGCGCCTGGCCGACGTCGTCATCGTCACCGACGACAATCCGCGCTCGGAAGTCCCCGCCGTCATCCGTTCCGAGATCATGGCCGCAGCACCTGATGCGACCTGGAGATCGGCGACCGGGCAGAGGCGATCCGCCATGCCGTGTCGCTGCTTTCGAACGGCGATACGCTGATTGTTGCGGGCAAGGGGCATGAAGAGGGGCAGATCGTCGGTTCCGTGACGCTGCCGTTTTCCGATCATGAACAGGTGCGCACTGCACTGGCAGGGCTGGAAGGATTGAAGATTTGAATTGGTTATGGACAGTCGCCGACATGATCGCCATCACGGCAGGGCGTCCCGTGGGCAACCTGCCGGCCGGCATCACCGGAATTTCCATCGACAGCCGGAGCGTGAAGGCTGGCGAGGCGTTTTTCGCCATCAAGGGCGATCGGGTCGATGGCCATGACTATACGAGTTTTGCTGTCGCCAACGGCGCCGGTCTTCTTGTGGTCGCCGAAGGCAAGCTGCCGGCCCTTGGCCGCCTGACCGTGCCGATGATCGTCGTGGAAGATGTTCTGGCAGCGCTCGGCAAGCTTGCCATCGCAGCGCGGGAAAGGACCACGGCGCGGATCATCGCGGTGACCGGTTCTGTCGGCAAGACGACGACGAAGGAAATGCTGCGGCAGGCTCTGGCGCCTTCGGGCCGGGTTCATGCGGCGGTGGCCTCGTTCAACAACCATTGGGGCGTGCCGCTGACGCTGGCGCGCATGCCCGCCGACACCGAATTCGGTGTTTTCGAAATAGGTATGAACCATTCCGGCGAAATCCGTCCGCTGGTCAAGATGGTGCGTCCGCATGTGGCGATCATCACCACCATCGCCGCGGCTCATCTGGGCAATTTCAAGAATATAGAAGAGATCGCCAGCGCCAAGGCGGAGATATTCGAAGGTCTGGAGGAGGGCGGGTCCGTCATTCTCAACCGCGACAACGCCCAGTTCGAGCAACTCGAAGAAGCGGCGCAGGCGCAGGGTGTCGAGCATATACTGACCTTCGGGCAGCACGCCAAGGCGGACTTCCGGCTGGCCGATTTTGAAAGCACGACGACGGGCTCGACCATCTGGGCGATCCTGAACGGCGAAACGAGCGAATTGCACCTGAACATTCCCGGCAGGCACATTGCCGACAACGCCATGGCCGTGCTCGGCGCGGTGGCCGTTACCGGCGCCAATCTCGACCGGGCTTTCGAGGTGCTTGGAACGCTCGAGGCAGTCAAGGGGCGTGGCCAGCGCCACCGCCTGACGATTGAAAGCGGTTCCTTCCTGCTGATCGATGAGAGCTACAACGCCAACCCCGCCTCCATGCGGGCAGCGATTGCCGTGCTTGCGGAAACCGCAACCCAGGGTCATGGCCGACGCGTCGCCGTTCTCGGCGACATGCTGGAGATGGGCGAATTCTCCGCGCAGCTGCACGAGGAACTGGCCGGGCCGCTGCTGGCCGGAGGTATCGAACATGTCTGGCTGGCGGGGGAGGCAATGGCCGCCCTTCGCGATGCGTTGCCTGACAGCGTGACGGTCATCTGGTTCCCGACGACGGCGGAACTTGCCGATTTTGCCCTGCAATGGGTGCAACCGGGCGATGCGCTGATGGTAAAATCGTCACTTGGGCTGGGTTTCGGCAAGATTGTCGCGGCACTGCTTGACAAGTATCCGGCATTCCCCGAGACGGAACGCCAAGTCTGAAATAGCCTTTTGAAAGGGCAATTATGCTGATCTGGCTCGTCGAACTGTCGGATAAAATTCAAGTCTTCAACCTCTTCCGGTATATCACCTTCCGGGCGGGTGCAGCGATGTTCACCTCCGCGCTGATCGTCTTCCTGTTCGGACCGGCGATCATCAATTCGCTGCGCGTGCGCCAGGGCAAGGGCCAGCCGATCCGCGCCGACGGGCCGCAGACGCATTTCAAGAAGGCCGGTACGCCGACCATGGGCATGTGCATGTGCTG
>JAXHOC010000002.1:0-36668 GCA_034519725.1 Agrobacterium sp. | reverse complement strand
CTGGCAAGGGTGGGTTTTGCCGGCGGAAAGGTCACGGCCGAGATCGCTCGTATTCGTGGCATTCCGGAGGGCAAAAGTTCGCTGTCGCCTAATCGGCACCGGATGTGGCCAATGGGATCAGCTGCTGGATATGATCGTCCGCGTACGTGACGTGACCGGCAAGCCCGTTGGGATCAAGACAGCCATCGGCGGCTGGCAGTTCATGAATCTGCTGTGCGATGCGGTAAAGCGGCGCGGGATCGCCGACTGCGCCGGACTTTATTGCTGTGGATGGCGGCGAAGGGGTGCTGAGGTTCCATTGTTCGGGCTGGCCGAACAAATCCTTGAGCGTGACGCCGAGGCGGCCGGCGCCGTCGGGCAAAAAGAAAACCAGGTAGCAATAAAAGGCGAGCGACGAGGCGAAGATCGGCACTTCGCGGGAAAAGGGAAGATTGCCCTTCTCGGCCGCATCACGGAGTTTTTTCTCCGTTGGGTCTTCGGTTTTACTGTCCTGGTCCTGATCGTCTGCCAAGGCACGTTCCCGAGATTAAAAAAGGCCCGCCGATCGCGGCAGGCCGTCATCCCTAAACTAGCGCCCGAAACCGGCCATCGCAATGGCCGGCTTTAACCGTAAGGCAGGTTATCAACCGGCTTCCGCTCAGGCTGCCGCCGATTGTTCTTCCGGCGCGGCTTCCTTCAGCTGGATCTGGCCGGAACTGGCCAGCCGGATCGCTTCCTGGGCAACCGCGCGGCGTGCAATCGCCACTTCGCGGGTGTTGAGGGAAGCCTGCGGCACGGAAAGGTCCGATTCGATCATGCGGCGCTGACGCGGGCTGATGCTGGACAGCACACATTCCTTGATTTCCATGGTTGCGCCACGCAGCGCCATGGTCAAAACGTCTGCCGAGACATCGTTGAGCAGCAGGACGCGGCTGCGCTGCGGCATGAACATGAGGTCGTCGAAGAGGAAGATCTTCGGCTTGACCTTGTTCGCAGCTTCCTTGCTGAGCGTTTCGAGCGAACTGAGCAGCGTATCGACCTGCGGCTTTTCCAGTTCGTTCATCAGGTCGGCAACCTTCGTGGAACCGCCCGCATTGCGCTCTGCTTCAATCTCGTTGATGAGGTTGACCACACGCTTCTCGATGATCTGGGCAGCCGTGGGGCTGACTTCCTTCATGTTCACCGTACGGTTCATAATGTCGGCGCGCTGCTCTTCGGGAATGGTCAGAAGAACCTTGGCACCGAAGGACGAGGGCAGCATGGAGAGGATATAGGCGATGGTCTGGGGATGTTCGCGCAGCAGGAACTTGCCGACGAATTCCGGCTCCGCTTCCTGCAGGCGATCCCAGATCGACGCTTCATAGGCCTGGAAGGCTGCACGACGGCCGAGAAGGCTGTCCACCTCCTCCGGCGTCAGGCCTTCTTCGAGAATGCTTTCGATCGCCTTGGCATTATCCATCAGACCCGTTCCTTCCGTGAACAGGTCTTCGAACTCGGCCACGATCTGGGCGAGTTCGTCGGGGGGAATGACACGCAGCGTCTGGGCCGAGGAAATGATCATCTGCAATTCGTGCTGCGTGAAAAACTTCAGCAGCTTGCCGGCGACGCCCTTGCCCATGGCCAGGAGCACCGCGGCCGCCTTGTCGGCCTGAGACAACGGCTTCCCTGCCAGGGGATTACCGAAATCCTCGAAGTCCATCATGGTCTTTCCTCTCCGTCCCCACAGGGATCAGGCTTTTCTCGTACTCATTACTTCAATCAATTTTACGCCAAAGCGCGTATCGTCGTCTTCAAGTACCGTTATTTCACCGCGCGCAATACGGCGGCCATTCACCATGATCTCGACCGGTTCACCAATCTTGCGGTCAAGCGCGATCGTCGCACCCTCTTCAAGGCTCATCAGACCCGAGACGAGCATGCGGCTGGTGCCGAGAACGATCTGGACATCGATCGGGATGTCCATGATCAGGTCCAGATTGTCGGACAGGCCGCTGCCGAGCGGCGCTTTGATGGCCGCGACCGGTGGGGTGGCCGCGAAATCGTTCATCGCAAAATCGTCCACTCCGCCACCAAAGGCGGAAAGGTCGCTGTCGGCAGAAGCGTCGTCAACGCTTCCGAAATCCCCGAAGTCGCCAAAGTCGGACAGCGAGCCTTCCGCATCCGTCTTGAGGACGCCACGCAGATCGCCAATAGCCTGGTCCAGCTCACCGCCGTCTTCAAGCGACGGCAGCTCCATATCATCGGTCACAGGTGTTTTCTTCGTAGCCATGCGCTGATTATTCCCTTTGAAACTTGCGTCAGCCTGCCCAGAACCCAAAAAGGGTGGACAGGATTTAACCCATCAGATGTCGCAAGATGTCGTCGTCCGTGCTGACATTGTTCTTTACCCGAACCATGTAGCGGTCGCCGGACTTGCCGAATTCACAATTATAGAGCTTGGAGCCGTTGGCGCTGACTTCGACGCCGATGTCGTCCTGCTTCAGATCCTGAAACGGAATGACGTCGCCGGCCACAAGCCTCGAAATCGTCCGCAGGGTCAGGGTTTCGAGCTTGATGCGCGCCTCGAGCGTTACCTGCGATCTCTTCACCTGCTCCGAGATCATATCCACCCATTCCGCCTGCTTCTTCATCGCCTGGGCCGATGCCTTGGGGGCAGCGATTGAGGTCTTGAGCAGGGGCCGCTGCGGCACGATCAGCGCGAATTCCGACGAAACCTTGCCGATGTCGATCTTCATGCGGACCGTCACTCCGTAGAGGCCGGCAATCGCCTCGTCGAAGGCGCTTTTGCCATTGGCCGTAAAGGGCGGGTCGATCGTCGCCTCGAAACCGCCAGGCGCGTTGACGCCTGAGCGCAGGACACCGCCGATGCGCCCGAGAACCATGGCCGCAAGGTCGAGTTCGATATGCGACAGGCTGCGCTCGTCAGGCTCGCCGATGGTGTCGGCTGCCGCGCCCAGCATGCGCTCCATGAGCGCGATGACGAAGCCGTTGCCAACCGCCATCATGAAATTGGGGCACCAGTTGCGCAGCGAACAATCCGCAACCGAGAAATTACCGCCGATATTGGCGATGAGATCGGTCATCAGCCCCGATTCGGAACCGATATATTCGACGTCTATCGCGATGCCGGTCTCGCTGTGAAAGATATCAGGCAGGAATTCGCTGTAGAGATGGCCGATATCGGAACCGACCTTCGCGATTGTCTTGCGGTCGGAAAGCCCGCCCGTAAGTTTCGCGAGCAGCGAAGTGTCGATGGCGGGTGCTCTTTGCTGTGCAGCTTTTGCCATGGTCATGCCGCCTTGTTTTCGCCGCCGGGGTTCATCATCTCCTGTTCGACGGCGTCGATGGACGGCCGCTCGTAGTTGGAGATGGTCTTGCGCCCGTATTCAAGCGCGACCTGCGGCACCGAACCGTTCATGTAGGCGATCAGCGTCTGCTTGACAATGATGTAGAGGCGGTGCTGCTTGCTGCGGACGATCTTGACCTGCGAAGCGAGCGGGTTGCAGATCGAATAGGACAGGATGATGCCGAGCATGGTGCCGACGAGGGCGGCGCCGATGAGGCCACCCAGCACTTCCGGCGATTCGTTGATCTTGCCCATGGCCTTGATGACGCCGAGAACCGCCGCGACGATACCGATGGCCGGGAAGGAATCCCCCATGGTGGTGATCGCGTGGTAAGGCTTCAGCTTGTCGTGCAGGATGGTCTCGATTTCCTCGTCCATCAGCGCTTCGATCTCGTGGCTGCGGGCGTTGCCGATGATGATGAGGCGGACGTAGTCGCAGATGAAGGCGGTCAGTTCCTTGTTCTTCAGGACGGAAGGCGCGCTCTGGAAGATCGAGGATTCTTCCGGATTGTCGATATGCGCCTCGATCTCGTTGCGCGACTTCGTGCGCAGGTCGCGCATCAGCGAATAGAGCACGCCGAGCACGTCGAGATAGTTGCGCTCCTTCGGCACCGAGTGCTTGAAGGCCTCGCCGAGCGCCTTGCCCGAATCCTTCACGACCTTCATCGGGTTCGCCATGATGAAGCCGCCGAGACCGGCACCGCCGATAATCAACAATTCGAACGGCTGAATCAGGACGTCCAGATGGCCGCCCATCGCCATGTAGCCGCCGATGATGCAGCCGAAGGTGATTATAAGTCCAATTACAATATTCATTGATCGACCACGCCCGAACTGTGTTCCATGGCGCCATCTCTAGAAAATGTGGCTTGCGTGAACCTGTCCGCAACGCTTGTCTCACTCGTCGCCGCAACCAGTTTCGCACAAGCAACCTGCGGCATTATCCGGGCCAAGGGCGGACGTGCGCCTTGATATCGGGATCAAACGAGAGCGGCGGTTCAGTGACTTCCACCTACACCAGCTACAGACTGATCAGTCAGGACATCGGCAAATCGCTTGAGCGCGTGTCGAAGCAACCGGATGTGGCGCGCGAAACCGAATATTACCGGTCGAAGATCGCCAGCGTGAAATCCGTCGACGACTTCATGGCCGATACCCGTCTTTACAATTATGCGCTGAAAGCCAATGGCCTCGAAGACATGGCCTATGCGAAAGCCTTCATCCGCAAGGTGCTGACCGAAGGCACGGCCGACAAGAATGCCTTTGCCAACAAGCTTTCCGACAGCCGCTATTCGGATCTGGCGAAATCGCTCGACTTTGCAAGTCTCGGTGCAGCCGCGACCGCCACCGAGGCGGCCCAGTCCGGCATCATCAGCAAATACACCCGCCAGTCGCTGGAGCAGGAGGCGGGTGGCGATAATAACGGTGTCCGGCTCGCGCTTTATTTCGAGCGCAAGGCGCCGACGATCAAATCGGGTTTCGATTTTCTGGCCGACGACGCGCTCGCGCAGGTGTTTCGCACCGCCTACAACCTGCCTGACGAAATTGCGGCAGGAAGCATCGAAAAACAGGCCGCGCTCATCGAAAAAACCATCGATATCAAGGACCTGCAAAATCCTGAAAAGGTCGGCAAGCTGCTCGAGCGTTTCACCATCATGTGGGAAATGCAGAACCCCTCGACGACCTACGATCCTCTGGCCGTTTTCGGCTCTTCCAGCGGTTACGGCATTTCCCCCGACCTGCTGATCTCCATCAATTCCCTGAAACTCGGAGGCAAATGATATGCAATCCGGACTATACGTCGCACTTTCCTCGCAGATTGCGCTGGAGCGTCGTCTCACCACCATTTCCGACAATATGGCCAATGCGACCACGGTCGGTTTCCGTGGTTCCGAAGTAAAATTCGACGAAATGGTCGCCAAGAACCACAATGACATGAATGCCAAGGTGGCGTTCGTGTCGCAGGGCAACGACTATCTCTCCACCCGTCAGGGCGCTTTCGAACAGACCGGCAATGGTTTCGATTTCGCCATCAAGGGCGATGCCTGGTTCGCGATGGACACACCCGATGGCCAGATTCTCAGCCGCGACGGGCGTTTCACCATGCGCCCTGACGGAGCGCTCATTTCCTCGAGCGGTTATCCGGTTCTCGACGCCGGCGGCGGTCCGATCCAGCTCAATGCGAATGGCGGCCCGATTACCGTCAGTCTCGATGGTGCCATCAGGCAGAACGACAACATCGTCGCCACGCTTGGCATCTTCCAGGCGGATTTCTCGAAAGGCTTCCTGCGCCATCCCAATAGCGGCGTGAAGCCCGTGGCCCCGCCGACACCTGTCGTCAACAATCACGAGGTCGGCATCGTTCAGGGTTATCTCGAGCAGTCGAACGTCAACGGCATTTCCCAGATGACCCAGCTCATCCAGGTCAACCGGGCCTTCGAGAGCATTTCCTCGCTGATGCGCGATACCGAATCCACCTTCGGCGATGCCATCAAGACGCTTGGCGGCGCACGTTAAGGAACTGAGCGATGACAATGCCGGAATCCACGCTCACGCTCGATGCGATTTCACCGAAACTCGCGCAGCTGGCAAGCCTTGCCGGGCACTATGCCGATCCTGAGTTTTCGGTGGCGCCGGGCGGCCATGTCCGCACCATCGCCGCCGGGCACTACACGGTATCAGGCCTGTCGCGGCATGTGCGGCTCGGCGAGTTCGTCGCCCATCGCAGCGCGACCGGCATCCATCTCGGCGAAGTCGTGCGTGTGGAACCGGAGATATGCTACGTCTGCCCCATCGAACCGGGCGAACCGATCGGCATTCACGACACCGTCATCCGCAAGGGCGCCTTCCGCGTCGCGCCTGACGACAGCTGGTGCGGGCGCACCATCAACGCGCTTGGCGAACCCATCGACGGCAAGGGTCCGTTGGCATCTGGAACCGAGCGCCGTCCGATTTCCAGCAATGCACCGCCGTCGATGACGCGCAAGCGGGTGGAGACGCCGTTTAAAACCGGTGTCCGGGCAATCGATATTTTCTCGCCGCTGTGCCTTGGCCAGCGTCTCGGCATTTTTGCAGGCTCCGGCGTGGGCAAATCCACGCTGTTGTCGATGCTCGCCAAGGCCGATGCCTTCGACAAGGTCGTCATCGGGCTTGTCGGCGAGCGCGGTCGCGAAGTGCGCGAGTTCATCGAGGATACGATGGGCGAGAATATGGGAAAATCCGTTGCCGTCGTCGCGACCAGCGATGAAAGCCCGATGCTGCGCAAGATGGCGCCGCTTTCGGCCGTCACCATTGCCGAATATTTCCGCGACAAGGGCGACAACGTCCTTCTCATCATCGACAGCGTCACCCGTTTTGCCCATGCGATCCGTGAAGTGGCGGTCGCCTCCGGTGAACCGCCGGTGGCGCGCGGTTATCCGGCCTCGGTCTTCACCGAATTGCCGCGCCTTCTGGAGCGGGCGGGACCCGGCGCCGAAGGCAGCGGCACCATCACCGCCATCGTTTCGATTCTGGTGGACGGCGACAATCACAACGATCCGATTGCCGATTCGACCCGCGGTATTCTCGACGGCCACATCGTGCTGGATCGCAGCCTTGCCGAAGAAGGCCGCTATCCGCCGATCAACCCGCTGGCCTCGATCTCGCGTCTCGCCAAGAAGGCATGGACACCGGATCAGGAAAAGCTGGTGTCGCGCCTGAAAGCGCTGGTGCACCGCTTCGAGGAAACGCGCGATCTGCGCCTCATCGGCGGTTATCGACCCGGCACCGATCCCGATCTCGACATGGCGGTGAAGCAGGTTCCGATCATCTATGAAACGCTGAAACAGCTGCCGAACGAACCGGCGGCGCAGGATGCCTATGCAGATCTGGCGACCGCGCTGCGCGGTGGCGTGCAAAATAATCAGCCGCAGGTAAACCCGAGAATGAGAGGCTGACCCGTGAAAAAGAAACAGATCGACAAGATCGACGATAGCGACGTCGAGGCCGTACAGCCGCAGCCTCCCTTCTTCACACCCGACCGTATTCTGGCGTGGACGGGAATAGGACTTGCCGCCGCCGCAGCCTTTTTCCCCTGGTACGTGTTCTTCAACGAGGACAAGTTCGGAATGAGGGTGGCAGACGGCGACCGCACGCGCGACCTGCCCCATACCGGCCCGCGTGAAGTCTTCAGCGTCTCGCCCCTGGCCATGACCAATCGCAACAAGGAAGACACGCCGCCGCCCGGCGAGCTGCCGGACATGCTGACGACGGCGACGGTCAGCGAAAAGGGCAAGGAAAGGCAGAACGATCTCGCCGCAGGGGTTGAAGACCAGCCCTTCCCCGGCCAGACCTCCTTCCGCCTGCTGCATGTCTCCAACGGTCGCGCCCTCATCGAGGACGGATCGGGCATGTATATGGTGCGGGTCGGCTCCACCTTGCCCGACAATGCGCGCCTGACCAAAATCGAGCAACGTGGCGGCGAGTGGACGATAGAGACCTCGTCGGGGAAAACCTATCATCCCGAGAAGTAGTCAAATCATTCAGCGGTAATTGCCGTCAGATTTGGCAGTGATTGAGCATCCTCACACCGTCACCTCGGGCTGGTTCCGGGGCCAGTACGATCAAGTCCTTGATCGCCTAAGAGCCATTTCATGGCGCAGACGCGCCGTGGCTGGATGCCGGATCACGTCCGGCATGACGGCGAGGTCGTGATATCCCAAGGCGCACCGCATCTTCAGGCGCGCCTTTTCTGTTTCCGCGACAGCCTGTCGAAATCACATTCTCCCCTTCTCCCCACCTTCTCCCCGCCCCCCGGCCCTCCCCGCAAGTCTGACGCAAGATTAGCACCGTAGGTTCAGGCCATACGAGATGGAGAAGTCTATGCAACCGATTCAACTGTTCGATCTGGCCTCCCGCCAAGCGGAATGGCTGAGCGTGCGGCAGGAAGTCGTGGCGACCAACATCGCCAACGCCAACACACCCAAGTTTCACGCCAAGGATGTCAACCCTTTCGAAGCAGTCATGCAGGCTACCAGCCAGCAGGTCGGCATGGCGAAGACCCATCCCGCCCATTTCGGTGCGAGCGAGCTCAGCGAAAATATCGCGGTGCGCGACAACCCGATCAATAACGAAATCGGCATGCAGGAATCGGGCAATTCGGTCGCGCTTGCCGAGGAAATGACCAAGACGGGCGAGATCAAGCGGCAATATGACCTGAACGCCAGTCTCGTCAAATCCTTCCATCGCATGATGCTGATGACGGTAAAGAGGTAAACCATGGATCCCTTGAGTGCGGCGAGCAAGATCGCGGGCAGCGGCTTGGAAGTGCAGTCCACCCGACTGCGCATCGTTTCCGAAAACATTGCCAACGCAAGATCGACGGGCGACACGCCCGGCGCCGACCCCTATCGCCGCAAGACCGTGACATTCGGCTCCGAGCTGGACCGCGTAAGCGGCGCGCAGCGCGTGACGGTGAAGAAGCTTGGCGTCGATCGCGGCGATTTCGTCCACGAATACGACCCCGGCAACCCGGCCGCCGATACCAACGGCATGGTCAAGATGCCAAACGTCAACGTCCTAATCGAAATGGCGGATATGCGCGAAGCCAACCGCAGCTACGACGCCAACCTTCAGGTCATCCGCCAGACCCGCGACCTCGTCGCCTCCACCATCGACCTTCTGAAAGCATCGCAATGATCGACGGCATCAAACAACTCGGTTCCCTCTCGCTCACGCGTGGCACGAGCAACGTCTCCTCGCTGACCGATAGCATTTTCGGCAGCCAGCAGACGACGCCCGCCCAGCAGACGGGCGCAAGCTTCGCAAGCGTTCTCGGCAATGTGTCGACGGATGCGATGAACAATCTGAAGAAGGCGGAAGTTGCCTCCTTCGAAGGTATTCAGGGTAAGGCGAACACACGTGAAGTGGTCGACGCCGTTCTGTCGGCCGAGCAGTCGCTGCAAACGGCCATCGCGTTCCGCGACAAGATCGTGTCGGCCTATCTCGACATTACCAAGATGCAGATCTAGAGCGCGTCCGGTTCAAAGCCAATCGCTGGCCGCGCTCAAGGCCTTTGTTTTCAAGCATTTTCCTGACTTAGAACCGCTTCGCGCTTTTACTGGAAATGCTCTAGCCCAGCAGGAAAAATGACATGAGAGCTCTTGCCATCGCTGCCACCGGTATGGACGCCCAGCAGACCAATCTGGAAGTCATTGCCAACAACATCGCCAACATCAACACCACCGGCTACAAGCGCGCGCGTGCGGAGTTTACCGATCTTCTGTACCAGACCGAGCGGATGCAGGGCGTGCCGAACCGCGCCAACCAGGCAATCGTGCCGGAAGGCGCCAATATCGGCCTCGGCGTGCAGACGTCGGCGGTGCGCAACATCCACACCCAGGGCAACCTGATCGAGACCGGCAACAAGCTCGACGTCGCGATCATCGGCCAGGGCTGGTTCCAGATCGAGGCGGCCGACGGTTCAACGCTCTACAGCCGCGCCGGCGCCTTCAACAAGAATGCCGACGGCAATCTGGTGACGGTCGATGGCTACAATGTCATCCCGAACATCAATATCCCGACCGACGCGCAGGACATCACCATCACCCGCACGGGTCAGGTGACCGCCCGCATCGGCAACGCTGCCGATTTCACCGAACTTGGCCAGCTGACCATCGCCAACTTCGCCAACGAGGCGGGTCTGAAGCCGCTTGGCGACAACCTGTTTGCCCAGACGCCGGCCTCCGGCGCCGCCGTTATCGGCGTGCCTGACGATCCGAGCTACGGCTATGTCAAGCAATCCTACCTCGAAGGCTCGAACGTCGATGCCGTCAAGGAAATCACCGACCTCATCACGGCGCAGCGCGCCTACGAGATGAATTCCAAGGTCATCACCACCGCTGACGAAATGGCTTCGATTGTCAGCAAGAACCTGAAGTAACAACGGAAAGGCAGGCGGACATGAGGTTTGGCCGAAAAAATAGCAGCAGCAGAACGGCGCTCGTCCGTATGTGCCTTGCGTCTGCCTTTTCACTGGGTGCGATCGCACCCGCTTTCGCACAGGCACCCACGGCGCTGGTTCCCACCCGCACGATCTATCCGGGCGAAACGATAACGCCCGAACAGGTGAAACCGGTGGAAGTGACCAACCCCAACATATCCGCTGGTTACGCGAGCGATATCAGCGAAGTGGAAGGCATGATCTCCAAGCAGACATTGCTTCCCGGCCGCACGATCCCCATCGCAGCGCTTCGTGAACCGTCACTTGTGGTGCGCGGCACGAGCGTCAAACTCGTTTTCCACATCGGCAACATGACGCTGATGGCGTCCGGAACGCCCATGACCGACGGCTCGCTCGGCGAGGTCGTCAGGGTACGCAACATCGATTCCGGCGTGATGGTCAGCGGTACCGTCATGAAGGACGGAACCATTCAGGTTATGGCGAAATGAAAGTGCTTCGTATCCTCTGTGCGGCTCTGGTCATGTCGGCCCTGCCCTTCCTAACGACGCCGCCCGCGAAGGCAGACACGTCCCGTATCAAGGATATCGCATCCCTGCAGGCCGGGCGCGACAACCAGCTGATCGGCTACGGTCTCGTTGTGGGTCTACAGGGCACCGGCGACAGCCTGCGTTCCTCGCCCTTCACCGAACAGTCCATGCGCGCCATGCTGCAGAACCTCGGCATCACGACGCAGGGCGGCCAGTCCAACGCCAAGAACATCGCGGCCGTGATGGTGACGGCCAACCTGCCGCCGTTCGCCAGCCCCGGCAGCCGCGTCGATGTGACGGTCAGCTCGCTTGGCGATGCCACCTCCCTTCGCGGCGGCAACCTCATCATGACGTCGCTTTCCGGTGCGGATGGGCAGATTTACGCGGTCGCGCAGGGTGCGTTGATCGTCAACGGCTTTTCTGCCCAGGGCGATGCAGCGACATTGACGCAGGGCGTCACGACCTCGGCGCGCGTGCCGAACGGCGCGATCATCGAGCGGGAACTGCCGTCCAAATTCAAGGATTCGGTCAATCTGGTCCTCCAGCTGCGCAATCCCGATTTTTCGACTGCGGTGCGCGTCGCCGACGTCGTCAACGCCTTTGCCCGCGCCCGTTACGGCGACGGCATTGCCGAACCGCGCGATTCGCAGGAAATCTCAGTGCAGAAGCCCCGTACCGCCGACCTCACCCGGCTGATGGCGGAAATCGAAAACCTGACGGTACAGACGGACACGCCGGCGAAAGTCGTGATCAACGAGCGTACCGGCACGATCGTCATCGGCGCGGATGTGCGCATTTCCCGCGTGGCCGTGAGCTACGGAACGCTGACCGTACAGGTAACGGAATCGCCGCAGGTCATCCAGCCGGCGCCGTTCTCGCGCGGCGAGACGGCCGTGCAGCCGCAGACGGATATCATGGCAATGCAGGAAGGCAGCAAGGTCGCCATCGTCGAAGGCCCTGACCTGCGCACCCTGGTTGCCGGTCTCAACAGCATCGGGCTCAAGGCGGATGGCATCATCGCCATTCTGCAAGGCATCAAATCCGCCGGCGCCCTTCAGGCGGAGCTTGTGCTGCAATGATGGAAAATCAGAAGAAAAACGCTTTCGCCAATGGTCTTGTCCGCTTTACGGCGGTTGCCTCGCTGCTTTTCCTGTTGCCCGCCGCCGGCGCCGAGAGCCAGCAGAACGTGGTGTCCGAACTCAGCACGCAGGATGAAATCCAGAAATTCTGCACCAATATTGCCGATGCGGCCCGCGACCAGCGTTATCTCATGCAGAAGCAGGAGCTGGAAAAGCTTCAGGCCGACGTCAACGAGCGCATTTCCGCGCTGCAGGACCGCAAGGCGGAATATGAGGACTGGCTGGCGCGCCGCAATCATTTCCTCGAGCAGGCGAAAAGCAATCTGGTCGATATCTACAAGACGATGAAGGCGGATGCCGCAGCACCGCAGCTCGAGAAGATGCACGTGGAAATCGCGGCGGCCATCATCATGCAGCTTCCGCCGCGCCAATCGGGCCTCATCCTCAGTGAAATGGATGCTCAGAAAGCCGCAATCGTCGCCGGCATCATGTCGCAGGCAATCGACAAAAACACTTCGAAGGATCCTTCATGACCCCGCGTCTTCCGGCCCTCCTCCTGCCGCTTGCCTTGCTTGCCGGCTGCCAGAACAACCAGACCCTGAAGGAAATCGGCAACGCCCCGGCGATGAGCCCGATCGGCAGCGGGCTGCAATTCAGCCAGACGCCGCAGATGGGCATGTATCCGAAGCAGCCGAAGCACATGGCCAGCGGCTATTCCCTGTGGAGCGACAGCCAGGGTGCGCTGTTCAAGGACCTGCGCGCGCTGAACATCGGCGACATCCTGACCGTCAACATCCAGATCAACGACAAGGCCGATTTCGACAACGAAACCGAGCGTAACCGCACCAATTCCAGCGGCCTGAACTGGAAGGCAAAGGCGGAAATCTTCGGCTGGACGCCGGAAGCCGATTCGGACATCAAATACGGCTCCGACACCGATACCCAGGCCAAGGGCAAGACCAAGCGTTCCGAAAAGCTGACGCTGATGGTGGCGGCCGTGGTGACCGGCATTCTCGAAAACGGCAACCTCATCATCAGCGGTTCGCAGGAAGTGCGCGTGAACCACGAAATCCGCATCCTCAACGTCGGCGGTATCGTCCGGCCGCAGGATGTCGATGCGCAGAACATGATTTCCTACGAGCGCATCGCCGAAGCCCGTATCTCCTACGGCGGTCGCGGCCGCCTGACGGAAGTGCAGCAACCTCCGGTCGGTCAGCAGGTCGTCGACCTGTTCTCGCCGCTCTGACGCCGACATGCGAAAGCGGGACTGACCCATGGAAAACGAACAGACCGAGGGCAAGAAAAAATCCTCCCCCGTGGTTATGACCATCGTCGGCGTTGCCATCCTCACCCTTCTGGGTGCGGGCGGCGGCTGGTTCGTGGGCGGCATGGTCGCCCCGAAGATCGCCGGCGCCGAGGCGCATGCCACGGCTGCCGCCGGTGAACATGGCGAGAAGAAGGGCGAGGGCATCGAAAAAATCCCGGCCGAGGCCAACGGCATCGTCCAGCTCGATCCCATCACCACCAACCTAGCCTACCCTTCCACCAACTGGGTGCGGCTTGAAGTGGCGCTGATGTTCAAGGGTCCGGTCGAGGTCAATCTCGCCGAGGATATCCATCAGGATATCATGGCCTATGTCCGCACCGTTTCCCTCCAGCAGCTGGAAGGGCCACGTGGCTTTCAATATCTTAAGGATGACATTCAGGAACGAGTTGACCTGCGCTCTCAAGGGCGCGTATCCAAGGTCATGTTCCGGACCTTTGTCATCGAATGATTCGATTTCTTGTAACCATCGCTGTTCTTCTGGCTTTGCCGGGCCTTGCCAGTGCCCAGCAATTTCCGTCCGAGCTGTTCAATACGCAGATAGACGGCTCCGTTGCGGCATGGATCATCCGCACCTTCGGCCTTTTGACGGTTCTGTCCGTCGCGCCTGGCATCCTGATCATGGTCACGAGCTTTCCGCGTTTCGTGATCGCCTTTTCGATCCTGCGCTCCGGCATGGGGCTGGCGTCCACCCCGTCCAACATGATCCTTTTGTCGATGGCGATGTTCATGACCTTCTACGTCATGTCGCCAACCTTCGACAAAGCCTGGACGGATGGTGTGCAGCCGTTGTTGCAGAACCAGATCAACGAACAGCAGGCCATTGGCCGCATCGCCGAACCCTTCCGCACCTTCATGAACGCCAATACGCGTGACAAGGACCTGAAGCTGTTCGTGGATATCGCCAGCGAGCGCGGCCAGGTGGTGATGACCGACAATGTCGTCGATTACCGCGTGCTTGTTCCTGCCTTCATGCTGTCGGAAATCCGGCGCGGTTTCGAGATCGGTTTCCTGATCATCCTGCCGTTTCTGGTCATTGACCTGATCGTCGCCACCATCACCATGGCCATGGGTATGATGATGTTGCCGCCAACCTCGATTTCGCTGCCGTTCAAGATCCTGTTTTTCGTGCTGATCGACGGCTGGAACCTGCTCGTCGGCAGCCTGGTCAGATCGTTCAACTGACGGCAATTGTGCCGAAATAATCTTCGTTAATCCTGTTTGTTAACCCCGCAGCCCCACGGCTGCGGGGTTTTCGCGTTTTAACCCTTTGCTTACCGTTTTTGCTAGGGGTTGGATAACTATAGTTTTAAATTAAAAACTTACCATTTAAATATACCCCGCAGTAACCATAAGTACTTTCCAGTATTTCTTAACGCTCAAATTAATAATTGGGCAATTCTTTGCTGCCAAATTCTCCCTACACACAGCGGGTTTGGTTTCCAGAGACAAGTAATTCGGAACCGAGTGGCATGAAGCCGAAACGTTGTGACCGGTAATACAAAGTCCGGAATGTCCCCAACTCCAGTATCTCGTAAAAACAAGGGACAAACTACTATGGCAAGCATTCTCACCAACGCCTCCTCTATGGCTGCTCTCCAGACGCTGCGTTCTATCGGCAACAACATGGAGACCACACAGGGTCGTATCTCGACCGGCCTGAAGGTAGGTTCCGCCGCCGACAACGCCGCTTACTGGTCCATCGCGACCACGATGCGTTCGGACGCTTCGGCGCTCTCCACCGTTTCTGACGCACTCGGCATTGGCGCAGCCAAGGTCGACACCGCTTATTCCGGCATGGAAGCGACGATCAAGGTCGTTCAGGAAATCAAGGACAAGCTGATCCTTGCCCAGGACCCGACCGCCGACAAGAAGAAAATCCAGAAGGAAATCGGCCAGCTCCAGAAGCAGCTGACGTCCATCGCCGACTCCGCAACCTTCAACGGTGAAAACTGGCTGAAGACGAAGGCATCCAACGACGGCGCAGCATTCGTTGTCGGTACCGACGATGCGGCTATTGCCAGCCTGAAGAAGCAGGTCGTTGCTTCCTTCACCCGTGACTCCGCTGGCGCCGTCAAGGTTCAGCGCGTCGATCTTCAGCTCAGCGGCGCGAACGTTCTGTTCGATACCGGCGCAGTAACTGACGGCAAGGGCACGGGCATCCTCGACAAGGCCGCTGTCGCAGATGGCGTGAAGCAGACTGTTGCGAACCTCGATATTTCCGACCTGTCCATCTACAAGGGCGCAACCGCCGTATTCCTTGGCACTGCCGCTGCAACGGACAACGACATCCTCGACAAGCTCATCAGCCACGTTGACAAGCAGCTTGAAACCCTCAACAGCGCTGCTGCCGATCTGGGCTCGGTCTCCAACCGCATCTCGATGCAGGGTGACTTCGTTTCCAAGCTGACGGCAACGATGGAAAAGGGTATCGGCCGTCTGGTTGACGCCGACATGAACGAAGAGTCCACTCGCCTCAAGGCCCTGCAGACACAGCAGCAGCTGGCAATCCAGGCTCTGTCGATCGCCAACAGCGACTCGCAGAACATCCTGTCGCTCTTCCGTTAATCGGACCGAAATTGCAAAAATCGAGCCGCGCCCGAAAGGGCGCGGTTTTGCATTTGTGGGATACTCCGCAAACGGGAAGATTTCGTTTACCATCCTTGCTTTCAAAGCATTTACCACGATTTGATCCAAGCGCCGGGACCGCCCCGAAATTAGGGAATTGGAAAGCACCGGGTGTCAGATTTTGGGCAGGGACAAGCGGATAGCCGCTGGCCTGAATGACATGAAACGCAGGATCGCAAGCGGGGGCTGACCGTCTTGTGATTGCGTGAAAAAGGCAAACGTGACGGAGGCTGACCCGAGCGCATTGCCCTTCTTCCAAAGCCGCATCCGGAAACGGGTGCGGCTTTATTATTTTTTTAAGCATTTCAGATTACGCGCGCGCACGCGCGAAGGTTGCATAACAAATCCGCAAAATGCTTTTTTTTCGAAAATTCTTAGGTGTTCATTAACCATATAACGGTTAGCTAGAGCCATCGAAACGGTGAGCTAACCATTTAAAATCAGCAGGTTAGCAGGCATGATGCTGTGCGCCGTTCCCGGTGAAACCGGAATGTCCCTTCTCTAATCAGCCATTCAAGGGGCAAATCTACTATGACGAGCATTCTCACTAACGTCGCAGCTATGTCTGCACTCCAGACCCTGCGCTCCATCGGCCAGAACATGGAAACGACGCAGGACCGCGTTTCCTCCGGCCAGCGCGTCGGCGAAGCTTCCGACAACGCCGCTTACTGGTCGATCGCGACCACGATGCGTTCCGACAATGGCGCCCTTTCCGCCGTGCAGGACGCTCTCGGCCTCGGCGCCGCAAAGGTCGATACCGCCTATTCGGGCATGGAATCGTCCATCGACGTCGTCAAGGAAATCAAGAACAAGCTGGTTGCTGCTCGCGAACCTGGTGTCGACAAGTCCAAGATCCAGGAAGAAATCAAGCAGCTGCAGGATCAGCTGAAGTCGATCTCCAGCTCCTCGTCCTTCTCCGGCGAAAACTGGCTTCAGGCAACCGTCAGCAACGGCGCCGGCGAACTGAAGGACGTCACCAAGCAGATCGTTGGCTCCTTCATCCGCGACGCCGCCGGCAACGTGTCCGTAAAGACCGTCAATGTTGAGCTGAGCCGCAACACGGTGCTGTTCGACACGTCTTCGGGCGCTGCAAAGGACAAGCAGGGCGTTCTCGACTCCTTTTCCTACTATTCTTCGACGGGCAGCTACAAGCTGTTCGAAATCAGCAATGACTCGGACGGCGTAGGCGCTGCCCAGCCGGTGACCAAAGTTGCTGCGGCCAAGGTTTTCACCGAAGCTCAGCTGAAGGGTCTGAAGGAAGCAACTGCTGGCACTCCCGTCACCTTCACCACCGCCGCCGCAACGGGTATCGTCACGATCGCTGCCGCCGATACGACCGTTCCCGACGTCAACGGCACCTACTTCAATCTTGGCAACGACCAGTACGTGAAAATCAACACGACTGCGCCGACTGCCCCGGCAACCAAGACCAACATTGCCGTGGGCCTCGACGGCACCACCAAGATCTACCTGGAGGAAGGCGCAACCGCCCAGCTCGCAACGCAGCTCAGCTACTCGCTGACGTCGCTGGACATCACCAAGGATCTGAGCGGCACGTTCAAGAACAGCGACGGCTCGGCAGTCTCGGAAAACCAGTACCTCGACGCCATGGTTTCCTTCGTTGACAAGCAGCTCCAGAGCATGACATCCGCCGCCGCCGATCTCGGCTCGGTCAAGATGCGCATCGAACTGCAGGAAAACTTCGTCAACAAGCTGACCGACTCGCTCGACAAGGGCATCGGCCGTCTGGTTGACGCTGAAATGAACGAAGAATCCACCATGCTGAAGGCTCTTCAGACCCAGCAGCAGCTGGCTGTTCAGGCCCTCTCGATCGCCAACAACGACTCGCAGAGCATCCTGTCGCTCTTCCGTTAATCGGAAAGCACGTCGCCATAAATCGAGCCGCATCCGAAAGGGTGCGGCTTTTTTCGTTTATGGCCACCTGAATGGCGAGCGGGAAACGCAGAAGCCCCAGCCTCCGCGCAAGCGAAAACAGACCCTGCGGGAGCCTGCGCTGAGCTCCGCCAAGCAAACCAGCCTCAGAACACAACTGCCAGAGCGCCGCCGAAAGGCGAGCGAGTTCAATGAACTGCACGCGGGAACGGGTGCGGTTATATTATTTTTAAGTGTTTTAGACAATTTACACGTAAAAATTACATTGAAACAGTTTTACTACTTTAAGTATTTTTTAACCATAAAGCGGTTAGCTAAAGCCATCGAAACGGTGAGCTAACCATTTAAAATCAGCAGGTTAGCAGGCATGACGCTGTGCGCCGTTCCCGGTGAGACCGGAATGTCCCTTCTCTAATCAGCCATTCAAGGGGCAATTTTTATGACCAGCATTCTTACCAACGTCGCAGCCATGTCTGCACTCCAGACCCTGCGTTCCATCGGCCAGAACATGGAAGCCACACAGGACCGCGTGTCTTCCGGCCAGCGCGTCGGCGAAGCTTCCGACAACGCCGCTTACTGGTCGATCGCGACCACGATGCGTTCCGACAATGGCGCTCTTTCCGCCGTGCAGGACGCGCTCGGCCTCGGTGCCGCAAAGGTCGATACCGCTTATTCCGGTATGGAATCCTCCATCGAAGTCGTCAAGCAGATCAAGAACAAGCTGGTTGCCGCTCGCGAACCCGGCGTCGACAAGTCCAAGATCCAGGAAGAAATTTCCCAGCTTCAGGATCAGCTGAAGTCGATCTCCAGCTCCTCGTCCTTCTCCGGTGAAAACTGGCTGCAGGCGAAGATCAGCGATGGCACGAGCAATCTCACCAACATCACGAAGCAGGTCGTTGGCTCATTCATTCGTGATTCCGGCGGTAACGTATCCGTCAAGACCATCAATGTCGCCCTGACTGCCGACACTGTCCTGTTCGATACGTCTTCTGGTGCCGCAAATGGCAAACAGGGTATCCTCGATTCCTTTGCATACTACTCAAAGTCCGGCACCTACGATCTCTTCAAACTGACAGCAGGCGCCACTGCTGCTGCGGCAACTACGAAGGTCGTAGCCGCCGAGACCTATACTGAAGCGCAGCTGAAGGCGAGTTCCATCGGAAACGGCGCTGCTATCGCCAACTATGAAGTGATGGCAAATGGCCTTGCGGTCGTTAAGACCGCAGCCGCGGGTTCCCCGATTGCTGCTACAGGTACATACCTGAAGATTGCCGACGACAAGTTTGTCAAGATCGTTTCTGCCACTGCCGGCGCCCCCGCTGCCGTCGATGGCCCGACCGCTCCGGTCGTAAACACCTCGATTGGCTCTGTCGGCGGCGTCGCAGTATACCTCGATCAGGGCAACCCTTCCACTGCGGACGCACTCACCTACTCCCTGACGTCGCTCGACATCACCAAGGACCTCGTCGGCTCATTCACGAACACTGACGGCTCCGCATTGTCGGCCAACCAGTATCTCGACGCCATGATGTCCTTTGTGGACAAACAGCTCCAGAGCATGATCTCCGCATCCGCCGACCTCGGTTCGGTCAAAATGCGCATCGAACTGCAGGAAAACTTCGTCAACAAGCTGACCGACTCGCTCGACAAGGGCATCGGCCGTCTGGTTGACGCCGAGATGAACGAAGAGTCCACCAAGCTCAAGGCCCTTCAGACCCAGCAGCAGCTGGCTGTTCAGGCCCTGTCGATCGCCAACAACGACTCGCAGAGCATCCTGTCGCTCTTCCGTTAATCGGAAAGCACGTCGTCATAAATCGAGCCGCATCCGAAAGGGTGCGGCTTTTTTTAATCATGGTTAAGAGAAATTATTGTTTCCTGATTTTTGTTAACCGCAGTTTAGGCTTTGTTAACCATTCGGGCCCTAAAACCTAGTCATCGAAACGATTGGTTAACCAAGACGAAAAAGAGGTTAACAGGCATCAAGCCGCGCAATCGTTACCGGCGGCAATCCGGAATGTCCCTTTTCATTTCAGCCAATCAAGGGGCAAATAATTATGACCAGCATTTTGACGAACGTCGCGGCAATGGCCGCCCTTCAGACCCTTCGCGCCATCGGCAGCGACATGGAAGAAACCCAGTCGCGCGTCTCCTCCGGCCTGCGTGTCAAGACCGCATCCGACAATGCCGCCTACTGGTCGATTGCGACCACCATGCGTTCGGATAACGGTGCCCTTTCCGCCGTACAGGACGCCCTCGGCCTCGGCGCCGCGAAGGTCGATACCGCTTATTCCGCCATGGAAACCACTGTCGATGTCGTCAAGGAAATCAGCAAGAAGCTGGTTGCCGCCCGCGAGGCCGGCGTTGACAAGGCAAAGATCCAGGAAGAAATCCGCCAGCTTCAGGACCAGCTGAAAAGCATCGGCGAATCCGCCTCCTTCTCCGGTGAAAACTGGCTGAAGGGCAAGATCAGCGATGCCGCCGGCAACCTGACGCCGGTCACCAAGCAGATCGTCGGCTCGTTCGTCCGTGACGGCTCGGGCAATGTCGCAGTCAAAACCATCAACATTCAGGTCGACAATCAGACCGCCCTTTTCGATACAACGACCGGCGCGTCGAAAAACGGCATTCTCGATAGCTCCGCCTATTATTCCGATACCGGCGCCCTGCGTAATTTCGAGATCACCACAACGACGCCCGCAGGTGCTGCGACAATTACGCCCTCTACCGCAAAGGTGTTTACGGAGTCCCAGCTTCTTGGTTTCACCTCGGCGACGACAACCACAGTTTCTACCGCAGACCCGGTAACCGGCCTCGTGACCGTGGCTGCGGCGACAACCGCACGAAACAACGGCACCTACTTCAAGATCGGCGAAAACGCAGCGGGTGAAGCCCTTTACGTAAAAGCCAACAACACCGCGCCGACCCCTGCCGGCACCACCGTGACCGCGATCGGAATCGGCGGTTCGTCCAATAACAACATCTATCTGGAAACCGCCGCCGCAGATTCCCAGATGGCGCAGAAGCTCACCTACTCGCTGATCGATCTCGACATCACCAAGGATATCAGCGGCCTGCAGGACTCCAAGGGCCAGCCGCTGACGGACAATGACGGCCTCGACAACATGATCCAGTTCGTCAACACCAAGCTGGAATCGCTCATCAGCGCGAGCGCCGATCTCGGCTCCATCAAGATGCGTCTCGATCTCCAGGAAGATTTCGTCAACAAGCTCACCGACTCCATCGACAAGGGCATCGGCCGCCTCGTCGACGCGGACATGAACGAAGAATCGACCAAGCTGAAAGCGCTCCAGACCCAGCAGCAGCTGGCAATCCAGTCGCTTTCCATCGCCAATACCAGCTCCGAAAGCATCCTGTCGCTATTCCGCCAGTAAGCGGCGCCCGTTGGCTACGGGCGGTTTCGTCCCGCTCTGGCAGCAACAGAATATTCGGATATGGAAACCGCGCCTCGCAAGAGGCGCGGTTTTCCGATTTTACCGAGACCTTGAGCGGAGCGCGGGAAAGAGTGGGCGGACAGCGCACAAGTATTGCGCCGCGCGTGTCTCGTCATCGCATAAATATTTGATTTTATTGGGGTAAAATGGTGCTGCTAGAGAGATTTGAACTCTCGGCCTCTCCCTTACCAAGGGAGTGCTCTACCCCTGAGCTATAGCAGCATCCGGTGCCGAAGCGTTTGCTTCAACATCAAGCGTGGCGGCCTATTGCCATAGGTTTTTGGTGAGCGCAAGTCGCAAAACGATATTCTTCAACAAGCGGGGCAAAAAAGCGTGCCCCCTGTTGAAAAACGTATTTTTCGGATATTGCTGAATTTATGAACGAACATCATGACAAACAGGCAAAGGCTGCGGTTTCCGTCAACGCCTTCGCAGAGCCGTCAGCCCTTGCGGCAAACGGCAACGCGCAGGCCGGGCCCGGCGAGAAGGCGCGGCAACGCGAGGCGGAGCGGAAGGCACGGGCGGCGAAAAAGCTGCGTGAAAATCTTCTGAAGCGCAAACAGCAGGTTCGCGCACGCCGCGCCGGCGATGCGGATGAGACGATTGGCCTGCCTGCCGCAAAAACGGACGAATCATCCTCATAGAGAATTCACCAGCATAATTTGAAACGCCGCAGAAACTCGTCTAAGGACGCGCATTCAGCAAGGCATGATTAAGAAAGGCGGGCATAGGCCCGTAGGGACGCATGGATCGCATCAGAATTACGGGTGGCAACAAGCTCAACGGCATCATTCCCATCTCCGGCGCCAAGAACGCGGCCCTGCCGCTGATGATCGCCTCGCTTCTGACCGACGACACGCTGACGCTGGAAAACGTGCCGCATCTGGCCGATGTCGAGCAGCTCATCCGCATCCTCGGCAATCACGGCGTCGATATTTCGGTCAATGGCCGCCGCGAAAGCCAGGGCGAAGCCTATTCCCGCACGGTCCACTTCACCTGCCGCACCATCGTCGACACCACCGCGCCCTACGAGCTGGTCTCGAAGATGCGCGCCAGCTTCTGGGTCATCGGCCCGCTTCTGGCCCGCGAAGGCAAGGCCCGCGTCTCGCTGCCCGGCGGCTGCGCCATCGGCACGCGCCCGGTCGACCTGTTCATCGAGGGCCTGCAGGCGCTTGGCGCAACGATGGAGATCGATGGCGGCTATATCAACGCCACGGCTCCCAAGGGCGGCCTGATCGGCGCTGTCTACACGTTCCCGAAGGTCTCGGTCGGCGCGACGCATGTGATGCTGATGGCCGCGAGCCTTGCCAGAGGCACCACCGTCATCCACAACGCCGCCCGCGAACCGGAAGTGGTCGATCTCGCGCACTGCCTCACCGCCATGGGCGCGAAGATCGAGGGTGCCGGCACCTCCACCATCACCATCGAGGGTGTCACCTCGCTTTCCGGCGCACGCCACCGGGTCCTGCCGGACCGTATCGAGACCGGCACCTATGCCATGGCGGTCGCCATGACCGGCGGCGACGTGCTGCTGGAAGGCACCGAAGCCGCGCTGCTCGACAGCGCGCTGGACGCGCTGCGCCGCGCCGGCGCCGAGATCACCGACGACGAAGGCGGCATCCGCGTGCGTCCGCAATGGCGACGGCATCCAGCCGGTCGATATCGTCACCGAGCCCTTCCCCGGCTTCCCCACCGATCTGCAGGCGCAGTTCATGGCGCTGATGACCCGGTCGCAGGGCGTCTCGCACATCACCGAGACGATCTTCGAAAACCGCTTCATGCATGTGCAGGAACTGGCCCGCCTCGGCGCGAAGATTTCGCTCTCCGGGCAGATGGCCACGCATCGAGGGCGTCGACGCGGCTGCAGCGGCGCGCCGGTGATGGCAACCGATCTGCGCGCCTCGGTGTCGCTGGTCATCGCCGGCCTGGCGGCCGAAGGCGAAACCATGGTTTCGCGCGTCTACCATCTCGACCGCGGTTTCGAGCGGCTGGAAGAAAAGCTCACCCGTTGCGGCGCGCTGGTCGAACGCGTCAGCGACTGAATCGCTGCGAGTCGCCGGCTCACTCGTTTTCGCCTCGTTGCAGAGCGGCGACTTCGCGCATTGCGCTATTTCCCGTACAAGAAATCAGACATGCCGCAGTGCTGCGACAGGCCCTGCGGAAAATGGACAGAGAAACGATGGACGGCCTGAAACTGCTCGCGCTGGATGACAGAAGACCTCTGCCGTCATTTCGACGCATATGCAGGACAGCGTCTTCAAACTGAAGGACGTTGCCTTCGAGGCAAAGCACGGACAATTCACGCTTTCCGCCAACCGTTTCGTCTGGGAAAGCGCCAACAAGAAGAACCTGCCGCCGGAGCGCTGCCGCAGCGTGGTTTTCCTGAAGCGCGTCTCCGCCGTACGCTCACACGGCATCGACCGCACCGACCGGGAGCAGGTGCTTTCGCTTCTCGCCATCCGTTTCGTGCAGAACGGCGAAGGCCCTGATGGTTCGGTTGAACTCATACTTTCGGGCGGTGGCGCCATCGCACTCGACGTCGAATGCATCGAAGCGCAGCTGACGGATGTGAGCGGCGCCTGGGAAACTGCCGCCAAACCGCAGCATCCCGATAGCGAATAAGCTCTCCACGCCATTGCAACAGTTGCCTTTCGTCACTGTTTCGATTTATGCCACATACCAGAGCCGTATTTTTCTGCGGTGAGTTCGTGCACCTCGCGGGATCGCCGCGGGGAAAATGAGAGGGTAATGGCGTGGCAATCTGGCTGGAGCAGGCATCGGCTGATTTCGAACAGAAATTCGCTGCCTTCCTGACAACCAAGAGGGAAGTTTCGGAAGACGTCAACGCGACGGTTCGCGATATCATCGACGACGTCCGCCATCGCGGCGATGCGGCCCTTGCCCATTATTCCCTGAAATTCGATGGCATCGATTTCTCCAGGGTCTCGATGCGGGTGACAGCGGCAGAGATCGACGCCGCCGTCGCCGCCGTTGACGGGAGCGTCATCGAAGCCCTTGAACTCGCAGCCCGGCGCATCGAAAAACACCATGCGCGGCAGATGCCGAAGGACGATATCTACGAAGACGAGATCGGCGTCGGCCTTGGCTCGCGCTGGACGGCGATCGAGGCTGTCGGCCTTTATGTGCCGGGCGGCACCGCCAGCTATCCAAGCTCCGTCCTGATGAATGCCGTGCCGGCCAAGGTTGCCGGCGTCGAGCGTATCGTCATGGTCGTGCCGGCCAATGGCGGCGTGATCAACCCGGCCGTTCTTGCCGCTGCGCGCATCGCGGGCGTCGAGGAGATCTACCGCATCGGCGGCGCGCAGGCGGTGGCGGCACTCGCCTACGGCACGGAGACCATCGCCCCCGTCGCCAAGATCGTCGGCCCCGGCAATGCCTATGTGGCCGCCGCCAAGCGCCATGTCTTCGGCACGGTCGGCATCGACATGATCGCCGGACCGTCCGAAGTGCTGGTCATCGCCGACGCCGACAACGATCCGGACTGGATCGCCGCCGACCTGCTGGCCCAGGCCGAGCACGACACCGCCGCCCAGTCGATCCTGATCACCGACGATGCCGACCTTCGGCGAGGCGGTGGATGGCGGCCGTCGAGCGGCAGCTGAAGACGCTGGCCGCGGCCGAGACGGCAGCGGCGCAGCTGGGCGCGATTTCGGCGCCGTCATCCTCGTGCCGGACTGGGACGTGGCCATTCCGCTGGCCAACCGCATCGCCGCCGAGCATCTGGAACTTGCCGTTGATGATCCGGACGCGCTGATGGCGCACATCCGCAATGCCGGCGCGATCTTCGTCGGCCGCCATACGCCGGAGGTGATCGGCGACTATGTCGGCGGCTCCAACCACGTGCTGCCGACGGCGCGCTCGGCGCGCTTCTCCTCCGGCCTCTCGGTGCTCGATTTCGTCAAGCGCACCTCGATCCTGCGTCTGGGACCTGAGCAGTTGCGCCAGCTCGCGCCGGCAGCGATCACCCTTGCCCGTTCGGAGGGGCTGGACGCGCATGCGCGCTCCGTCTCCATTCGCCTCAACCCGGAAAGTTAAGAGATGGCTTCAGGCGATTTCCGGCTCTGCGATGTGGTTCTGGACGATAGCATCGGCCGGTCCACGCCCGACGTGGAGCATGAACGCGCCGTCGCCATCTTCGACCTGATCGAGGAAAACACGTTCGAGCCGGTCGGCCATGAGGGCGGTCCATACCGGCTGCAATATCGCTGGTCGATGCCAAGCTGGTTTTTTCGATCAAAACCGAAGACGAGAAGGATGTCTCCACCCATATCCTGTCGCTGACGCCGTTCCGCCGCATCATCAAGGACTATTTCCTGATCTGCGAGAGCTATTACGAGGCCATCCGCTCCTCGACTCCAAGCCAGATCGAGGCAATCGACATGGGCCGGCGCGGCATTCACAACGAGGGCTCGCAGACGCTGATGGACCGGCTTTCCGGCAAGATCAAAATCGATTTCGACACTGCGCGCCGTCTCTTCACGCTTGTCTGTGTGCTTTATTGGCGGGGTTAGAGATGAGAGATCCCGCAACGGCGCCAAATGGGGGACAGGCCCCCAAATCGGTCCTCTTCATGTGCGGTATGAACTCCATCCGTTCCCCCATGGCCGAGGTCATCGCCAAACGGCTGGTGGCACCCGGCATCTACATCCAGTCGGCCGGCGTGCGGGCGGGCGAGCGTGATCCCTTTGTGGATGCGGTGCTGGAAGAACAGGGATTTTCGCTCGGCAAACACAAACCGCGCACATTGGATGAGATCGAGGATGATTTTTTCGATCTGATCATTACATTGACACCCGAAGCCCATCACGCAGCACTGGAACTGACACGCTCGAACTCGCTCGACGTGGTCTATTGGCCGACGATGGATCCGACGGTCATCACAGGCACGCGCGACCAGATCCTCGATGCCTATCGCGAGGTGCGGGACCATCTTGCCCGGCTGATTGCCGAACGCCTGCCGGGAAGGCCACAGCCGGCGGCGGATACGCTCTCAAAAGACTGAGGTTGGCGGCCGTTTCGATCCGGCCAGGCACTTCAAACGCCGCACAGGACAGGCATTTATTCGATCCATGCCTCTCACCCGACGAAAATCGGTTCCGATTTCAGCCGTGATGCTTTAGAGGTTCACAAATGTGCCGGGATTGTGTAGTTTCCGCGCAATTTTCCCGGACACGACAGGTCCGGCACTATCAACAGGAAGAAAACCCTTACATGACAAAAGAAGAAGTCCTCGAATTCCCGGGCATCGTAACCGAACTGCTGCCGAACGCAACATTCCGCGTGAAGCTTGAGAACGAACATGAAATCATCGCCCACACGGCGGGCCGCATGCGCAAGAACCGTATCCGCGTTCTGGCGGGCGACAAGGTGCTGGTGGAAATGACACCTTACGACCTGAGCAAGGGCCGCATCACCTATCGCTTCAAGTAATCCGTTTTCGGCATTCGGACGCCCGGGCAGCGCAATGACCAATTCAAAACAAAAACTCGTTCTGGCATCCGGTTCGCCGCGGCGTCTGGAACTGTTGCATCAGATCGGCATCGAGCCTGCACGTCTGATGCCGATGGATATCGACGAGACGCCCGTAAAGCTCGAGCATCCGCGCACGCTGTGCCGTCGCCTGTCCCTGCAGAAGGCCGAGGCTGCGCATGCGGCGCTTAAGGGCGAGCAGACGTGGAAAGACGCCTATGTTCTCGGCTCCGACACCGTGGTGGCCGTGGGTCGCCGTATCGTCGGCAAGGCCGAATATACCGAGGAGGCCTCGGCAGCGCTGCATCTTCTCTCGGGGCGCAGCCACTGGGTCTATACCGGCATCTGCCTCGTCACACCTGGCGGTAAAATCCGCCAGAAGGTTGTGGAAACCAAGGTGCGTTTCAAACGCCTCACCACGCGCGAGATCGATGCCTATATCGCCTCCGGGCAATGGCGCGGCAAAGCCGGGGCCTATGGCATCCAGGGCATTGCCGGCTCGTTCGTGCAGAAACTGACCGGCTCCTACACCAATGTCGTCGGCCTGCCGCTTTATGAGACCATGTCGCTTTTATCCGGTGAAGGATTTGAGGTGACGTCGGGCTGGCTGGAAGGATAGATCATGGCAAAATCGCCCACCGAAAGCGCGGGAAATGTCACGCCGCTTCGCAAATCGCAGCCATGCCCGGAATGCCGGCGACCCTCGACGCGCGACGACTATCCGTTCTGTTCGGATCGCTGCCGCTCGCTCGATCTCTCCCGCTGGCTGAAAGGCTCCTACGCCATTCCGGTCGCCGACGACGAAAGCAGCGCCGACGAGCAGGACCAGTTCAAAAACTCCTCCGAATGACCTTGTGCCGCCGGGAAAATCCGGCGGTGGAATGCAGAATATTTTTTAAAACCTTTAGCCCGCAATACATTCACCGGGTTTCCGACAGCCCGAAAACCATACCAAAAACCGGTTAAGCCCCTCCCCCGGCAGCCATTTCCGGACGTAAAACCGCTACGCACTTTTACTGGACATGCTCTAGGGTTCCCCGATGGACGCAAGCCTGCAAAAAAGAGTAAGGCCTGGCGCGCTGCTGTTTGCGGTGCTGGCCGTTTGCCTTGCCGTATTGGCAACGGTGCTGCTTGCCAATGACAAAAAGCATCTCAAAAGCCTGTTGACCTACCTCGACCTTGCGCCCGCCGAACAGCCTGCCCGGATGAAGCCGCTCAAGCGGCAAAAGCCCACCCCCCAGAAACTCAATCTGCCGCCGCATCTGCTGAAATTCGAGCAAGGCGGCGATAGAGCATCCTTTGCCCGCGACTTCGTTCTTTCAGGCAAGGACCTCTGCGACCGCTTTATCGCGGCGGGTTTTTCCAACCCGCAAGGCTGGCACGCGAGCCCGGTCAATACCCGCAATTTCGAATGCATGGCCGATCTTGTGGTGGGGGACACGTCAAACATTGCCGAAAGGGCATCGCTTTTCCTCGATATCCGAGGCGAAGCGTCCGGCGAGGTTCGTTCCATCAGGATGAAGGTGGTTGCGCCGCAGACGCCTGATGGCGCCGTTATTCTCACGAAGCTTGAGGACGCATTGTCGCTGATCATCGATCAAACCCGCTGGGCCGACCTTGCCAGCATGATCGAGCCGGCACGCAGGCTGCAACCCTATCAGGCACAACATTTCGGTATTTCCGTCTCCATGAAACCGGAGCCGACCGCACCACATCGGCTGAACCTGATTTTGCTCGCAACGGAACAATTGCCGGGCGTTAAGCTGACACGCAGCTTTTTCGACACGCAAAAATGGCTTGCCCCTGCGGCCATTTCAGATCGACCGGCCCTCTATTCTTCCCTCAGATAGAACCGCATCCCGAAAACAGGCGGCTACTCAGCCTATTGCCGCCAGTTTATGCCGGCCAGGCAGGATTCTCTCGCTGCGCTGGGCCTGGCGCCTGGCCTCCCAATGAAGGGCCGTGCGAACGATGGTTGCGAGATCATTGAGGCGCGGCGACCATCCGAGTTCCGACTGGATGCGGCTGGAATCGGCGACCATCGTGGCGATGTCGCCGGGGCGGCGCGGACAACGAATGACCGGGAAATCGTTGCCGGATTCCCGCTGCACCGCATGCAGCACGTCCAGCACCGAATAACCGACGCCATAACCGCAATTGAGCGTTCGTGTGCCGCCGCCAGCACGCAGATGCGCCATGGCGAGCATATGGGCGTCGATCAGATCGCTGACATGGATATAGTCGCGAACGCCGGTGCCGTCAGCGGTGGGGTAATCCGTTCCGTAAACCTCCACCTTGTCGCGGCGGCCGGTTGCCGCTTCGCAGGCGACCTTGATGAGGTTCGCCACACCCGTGGGGGACGGCCCGGCGCGGCCCTTGGGGTCGGCGCCGGCGACATTGAAATAACGCAGCGCCACATAGTTGAAATCATGCGCCTGCACGACATCGCGCAACATGATCTCGGAGGCGAGCTTCGACAGCCCATATGGGTTTTCCGGGCTGAGGACCGCCGTTTCCGGAACGGGGCCTTCAAAAGGCTGGTTGCCGTAGACGGCGGCTGTCGATGAAAAGATGAAATTGCGGATGCCGTGGGCGACCGCCGCCGCAACAAGGGCGCGGGTCGCGCCGGTATTGTTCTCGTAATATTCCAGCGGCTGGCTGATTGATTGAGGCACACTGACCGAGCCGGCGAAATGGAAAATGGTCTCGATCTGGTTGTTTTCGAAAATCTGGCCGAGCAAGGCGCAATCCGCCACATCGCCAAGATAGAAACGCGCCGCCGGTGCGACCGCCCAACGCGATCCCGTCGAAAGACGATCGACAACAACGACCTCTTCCCCGGCATCGAGCAAAGCCCACACCATGTGGCTTCCTATATAACCGGCCCCACCCGTGACCAGAACAGCCATGACATTACTTCCCTGTTTGCTTTTGTTGCGTCTATCAAAGCCAATAATTCTTCATCATTGATTACTTGCACAGCAAATACGCCGCCTATCCCTCGCCCCTCTGAAAAGGTGGCTTACGATTGGTTAGCGCAATGAGGTGCTTTTAATTCATTAAGTGAAAATGTTCTAATTAATGGAACAGAAGGCGCATAGCACAGAAAAACCCGCACGTCGATTGCCACGCCGTGGGGTTGTAATTTCGCAAGTCTCGCCGGAATTTTTTGGGAGCGAATTGGCCCGCCGCCGCGACATACGCCACGCGGCGGGCCGGATATTACCGGAAGATCGTTTATCTGCCGAGAATATAGGACGCCAGCCGGTCGGCTGCGTCTTCGATCTGCCTCGGGTTGCGCAGGAAGCAGGCGCGCAGAAACAGCTCTCCGCCCTCGCCGAAGGCAGTGCCGGGCGCGAGGCCGACGCCGGTCTTGTCAACGATATCCAGTGCCGTGGCGCGGCTGTCCGTCACGCCGTCCACCTTGAGGAAGGCATAAAGGGCACCATCCGGCTTCAGGGTTTCCACACGGTTCGTTGCGATCAGCGCATCGCAGAGAATGTTGCGGGATGTCAAAGCACGCTCATAGTTTTCACGGATGAAAGCGTCGCCGTGGTCGAGAGCCGCGACCGCACCGCGCTGCATGAACGGCGCCACGCCTGAGGTGGAATATTGAATGAGGTTCTCGAGCACCTGGCCGATGGCCGGCGGCGCGACGAGCCAGCCGACACGCCAGCCGGTCATGGACCAGTTCTTCGAGAAGGAATTGGCGAAAATGATCTTGTCGTCCGGCTCCATGATATCGAGGAACGACGGCGCGCGCGCGGCGGCATAATGGTAAAGCGCGTAAATCTCGTCCGCGACGATCCACAGATCGTGTTTGCGGGCAAGCGCCAGAACATCGCGGAGATTGTCGCGCGTGGCGGTCCAGCCGGTCGGATTGGACGGCGTGTTGATGAAGAGCGCCTTCGTCTTGCCGGTGATCGCGCTTTCCAGCTTGCCGATATCGAGATCCCAGCGACCGTCGTGGAAATCGATGCCGACTGCGACCGCTTTTGCGCCCGCCACGCCGATGGCGGCGACAATATTCGGCCAGGTGGGCGTGAGATAGATCATCTCGTCGCCGGGAGACGTCAGCGCCTGCACCGCCAGCGCAATCGCCTGCATGCCGGAACCCGTCACGTAAAAATGCTCAGGCGGCAGCGAGGCCGTGAAGTGCCGCTCGTAATAACGGCTGAGCGCCTGACGCAATTCGGGAATGCCGTGCTGCCAGGTATAGAAGGTCTCGCCATTGTTGAGCCCGTCGATGGCGGCCTTGTTGATGAAGTCCGGGCTTGGCAGATCGCCTTCGCCGACCCAAAGCGGCAGAAGATTGTCCCGTCCCCGGGCATAATTCACGACCTCGACAATGCCGCTCTTGGGAGCCGCCAGAGAGCGTGCACTCAGACTGTTCAAAATGGACATTAAAGACACTCCGTTTGGTGCCTTCTTAGCGCATCGAACGGGCGATATGCATGATATTCCGTGCGACAGTCATGGATTTTCTTTATGGATGTATCCCCGGCGGGAGACCGCTGACGCATGGATCAGCAATATCGCGCCGGGACAATTTTAAGCTTCAACGCGTCTTCAGCAGGTCGCGGATTTCCATGAGAAGCTTGACGTCTTCCGGCGGCGGAGCCGGTTCCGACTTTTCCTCGATCTTTTTCCGGTCGACAGATGCGCGGAGCTTGTTGACCCCTTTGACCATCAGGAAAATGATCCAGGCGAGAATGAGGAAGTTGATGAAAACCGTCAGAAAGTTGCCGTAAGCAAAGACAGCACCCTGATCGCGGGCGGCGGCAAGCGAGCTGGCGGTGACGCTGGAACTGAGCGGCAGGAAGTAGTTCGAAAAATCGAACCCGCCGAAAATCGCGCCGACGATCGGCATGATCAGATCGTTGACGACGGAATCGACGATCTTGCTGAACGCCGCCCCGATAATAACACCCACGGCCAGATCCATGACATTGCCACGGGCAATGAAGGTTTTAAATTCATTAAGCATCAAATGGTCCCTCTCTCCTGCTTCGCGAGCTGAAGCTATGTGACTGTCCCTACATGTTCAACCATATAGACTCCCTGTCCGATTTGGAATTCGTCAAGATTGAACTTATTAGCGTTTTTGCACGTTGGTCTTGAACTTTATGATCAGACCGCGCTCATTCTCAACGGAGCGGAATTCGCCTATGCTCACATCCGGAAACTCTTGCATGGGGAGGATGCGTGCTTCCTGGGTGGATCATATTCGGTTCGGCCTTCGCTTATGTCCTGCTGCTGTTTGCGGTTGCAAGTTATGGGGACAGGAACAGCCGGAAAAGAAACGCTCCCAAAAAGGGGCGGCCGTTCGTCTATGCGCTGAGCCTCGCGATCTATTGCACCTCCTGGACCTATTTCGGCGGCGTCGGGCTTGCGGCGGACAGGGGCCTGGAATTTCTCGGCATCTATACCGGGCCGATCCTTGCCTTCACCATCGGCATGCCGATCATTCGCCGCATCGTTGACCTTGCCAAAACCGAGAAGCTGACCTCGGTCGCGGACTTCATTGCCGCCCGCTACGGCAAGAACTCCACCGTTGCGATGATCGTCGCCATCATCGCGCTTGTCGGTGCCATTCCCTATATCGCGCTGCAATTGAAAGCCGTTTCCAATTCGGTCGCGACGATGGTCGATCCCGGCGATTACGGCATTGGTAGCGGCAATCTCTATTTCCTCGATCTGCCGCTGCTCGTCACCATAGTCATGGCGGGCTTCGCCGTCATGTTCGGCACCCGGCATACCGATGCAACCGAGCATCAGGACGGGCTTATTCTGGCGATTTCCATGGAATCGCTCGTCAAGCTCGTCGCCATGTGCACCGTCGGCTTTTACGTCTTGTTCGTCCTCTTCGACGGCCCCTCGCATTTGTGGGAACTCGCATCGGGCAATGAACAGGCCATGCGAGCGATATCCTATCATACGCCCATCAGCCGCTGGATCGTGATGACCCTGCTGTCCGGCTTCGCCATCATCCTGCTGCCACGCCAGTTCCATGTCACCGTGGTTGAAAACCGCACGCCGGAAGAGTTGCGCATGGCGGGGTTCCTGCTGCCGCTTTATCTCATCGCGATCAACATCTTCGTGCTGCCAATCGCGCTTGCCGGCATTCTGACGCTCGGCGCCAATGGCAGCGCCGATCTATACGTGTTGCAATTGCCGCTTGCGCATCAGATGCCGGTCGTTTCGCTGATCACCTTCATAGGCGGATTTTCGGCGGCGACCGCGATGGTGATCGTCGCCTCGGTCGCGCTGTCGATCATGATTTCCAACGACATCGTCATGCCGATCTTTTTGCGGCAGAAGCTGTTGAACCGTTCGCCGCACCGCGACAACTTTGCGAAGACGCTTCTCAACATCCGCCGAACGGCGATCTTTGCGGTGATGCTGCTGGGCTACGGCTATTATCGTGCAGCCGACAGCGCCACCGGGCTTGCCTCCATCGGCCTTCTGGCATTTGCCGCCATCGCCCAGATGGCCCCCGCCCTCTTCGGCGGGCTGTTCTGGCGGCGCGCCAATGCGCGCGGTGCGATTGCCGGTCTCAGCTCCGGCTTTTTTGTCTGGGCCTATCTGCTGTTTCTGCCAAGCTTCGGCGGGCCTGATAATTCGGAGGTCGCGGCAACCGTTCTCGGCTTCCTGTTTTCCGGCAGCACGGTGTTCAACGGCCCCGAGGCCGATCCTTTCGTGAATGCGGTCATCCTCAGCCTGCTCGTCAACAGCATGGCTTTCGTGCTCGGCTCGCTCTCCCGCAACCCGCGACCGGTGGAGCGTATCCAGTCCGGCATCTTCGTGAAGCGCCACTCGAAATCGCAATTTGCCACGCGCGGCTGGAAAACCCGCGTCAGCGTCGGCGATCTCAAAACTGCGATTGCCCGTTATCTCGGTGAAGAGCGCATGCTGCGGTCACTGGCGACCTATGAAAAGACGGCGGGCCGGAAACTCAACGACGACCAGCCCGCCGACATGGCGCTGATCCATTTCTCCGAACAATTGCTCGGCAGCGCCATCGGCTCGTCCTCTGCCCGCCTCGTGCTTTCGATCATTCTCCAGAAGGCGGAAGATACCAGCGCGGACACGGCCTGGCTGCTCGATCAGGCAAGCGAAGCCCTGCAATATAACCAGGACATGCTGCAAACGGCGCTGGCGCAGATGGACCAGGGCATCGCCGTTTTCGACAGCTCGCAGCAGTTGACGATCTGGAACCGGCGCTTCCGCACCCTTCTCGATCTACCCGAGCAATTCGGACAGGTTGGGCTGCCGCTGACTGACATCGTCTCCATGCTGCAGGAGCGTGGCGACATGCCGCCGGGCGACACGGAACAGCTGATCACCAGTTTCCTGACCATGGACCTGCCCTTCTCGCTGGTGCTTGGCGGCGGCGAGCGCATCATCGAAGTGCGCTCCAACACCATGCCGGACAAGGGCATCGTCGCCACCTTCACCGATATCACGCAGCGCGTGGCCAGCGATCAGGCGCTGAAACAGGCCAATGAAACGCTGGAGCAGCGGGTGGCGGAACGAACCGTCGAGCTTACCCGTGTCAATCGCGAGCTGGCGGAGGCACGGGCATCCGCCGACGAGGCGAATATCGGCAAGACGCGGTTTTTCGCGGCAGCCGGTCATGACATTCTCCAGCCGCTGAATGCCGCCCGGCTTTATTCCTCCTCGCTGGTCGAACGGCTTGGGGCATCAGGCGAAAGCGATCTCGTGCAGAATATCGATTCGGCGCTGGAATCGGTCGAGACCATTCTCGGCGCCGTGCTCGATATTTCCCGCCTCGACACGGGGTCGATGAAAGCGCGCATGACATCGGTGCCGCTGAACGAGTTGCTGAAACGCATCGAGACCGATTTCGCGCCGATGGCGCAGGAGAAGAACCTCGACCTCGTGGTCATGCCCACCTCGCTGACCGTCCGCTCCGACCCTAACCTGTTGCGAAGATTGATTCAGAACCTCGTTTCCAACGCTATCAAATACACGCTGAGTGGCAAGGTCATCGTGGGCGCACGCCGCCGGGGTGGCGATGTCGTCATTCAGGTAACGGATTCCGGCATCGGCATTCCCGCGTCCAAATTCCGCACGGTCTTCAAGGAATTCGCCCGGCTGGATGAAGGGGCAAAAACCGCCTCCGGCCTTGGGCTTGGCCTTTCCATCGTCGACCGGCTGTCGCGCATGCTGCACCATCCGGTACAGTTGATTTCCACACCCGGAAAGGGCACGACATTCCGCATCCAGCTGCCGCGCGAGGCAGACCGTGTGCCGCCCGCCAAGACCGCTGGCGGGATCACCAATCCGGCGGCGAGCGACCGGCTTGCCGGTGTCAGGGTACTCTGCATCGACAACGAGCCGAAAATCCTCGAGGGCATGACGTTGTTGCTGACCGGCTGGGGCTGCGAGGTGTTGCCCACCGGGTCGGTGGCGACGCTCGAAGAACCGTTCCTTTCCATGTCGGCGGCACCGGATGTCATCATTGCCGACTATCATCTCGACGACGGCGACGGGATCAGCGCCATCCGCCTGATCAGGACATTTTACGGCAAAACGATCCCTGCCCTGCTTTTGACTGCGGACCGCAGCCCGGAAGTGCGCAGCGACGCGGAAAAATACGGGATTTCCGTGCAGCACAAACCGGTCAAACCGGCAGCGTTGCGTGCCTATCTCAACCAGATATCCAGCACGGCCCGCGCCGCAGCCGAATAAAAAACTCCCGGACCTTGCGATCCGGGAGCTTTGTTACGTTCAAAATCCGGATGTCAGGCCGCGCGGCTCAGTCGATCCCTGCCAGCCGCCGAGCCCTGCTCCATCTGAAAACGCTGAACCAGATTGAGCAGCGCTTCCACTTCGCCCGACAGCACCCTGCTGGCAGCACTGGACTGTTCGGCAAGGGCCGCGTTCTGCTGGGTCATCTGGTCCATCTGGTTGACGGAGCCGTTGACGTTATGGAGCGCGGAGGACTGGTCCTGCGTCGCCGTGGCGATGGTTTCGACGTGCTGGCTGACGGCGACGATCTGGTGGCTGATGGCGGACAGAACCGTGCCCGCTTCCTGCACCAGCTTCGAACCGGAGCTGACCTCCTGCGTCGACTGGTTGATGAGCTGCTTGATTTCGCGGGCAGCGTCTGCGGAGCGTTGCGCCAGTTCGCGCACTTCCTGCGCCACGACCGCAAAACCCTTGCCGGCTTCGCCTGCACGCGCGGCCTCGATGCCGGCATTCAGGGCGAGAAGGTTGGTCTGGAACGCGATGTCATCGATGACCTCGATGATCTGTTCGATCTTGCGCGAGGCGCCTTCGATGCGGCCCATGGCGTCCACGGCGTTGCTGACGACCGAACCGGAACTGTCGGCGCTCTGTTTGGTGATGCGGACCGCCTCGTTGGCTTCGCGCGCCCGCTCGGCAGACGATCTGACCGTTGCGGTGATTTCCTCGACAGCGGCTGCCGTTTCTTCCAGCGAGGCCGCCTGATTTTCCGTGCGCTTCGACAGATCGACCGACGATTGCTCGATTTCAAAACCGCTGTGCTGGATGACCAGGGTGCGTTCGCGGATTTGCCCCAGCGCATCGCGCAGATTGAGAAGGGATTCGTTGAAATCCGTGCGCAGCCGATCCAGACGGCCGGTAAAGGGCGTCTCGATCGTGCGGGTCAGATCACCGCGCGAAAGCCTGCCGAGACCGGCGGCGATCTCGCCGACCGCAAATTCGATCTGGCCGTCCAGCTCCTGTTTCTCGGCATCGTTGCGGTGACGCTCCGATTCCGCCACGGACCGTTCCTCGGCGCTTTTTCCCTCGATTGCGAGTTTCTCAAGCGCATTCTCGCGGAATATCACCAGAGCGCGAGCGATGTTGCCGAATTCATTGGTATTGGTGGCATAGGGGATCGGCGTATCGAGATTGCCGTCCGACAGAGACTTCACCGCATCGGTAAGCTTGCTTAGAGGCTGCAGCGTGCGCCGGATGACGAAATAGGCGAGCACGCCCACACCGGCCATGGCAAGCGC